>NZ_JAXCFQ010000004.1:0-582241 GCF_056150265.1 Micromonospora desertarenae | reverse complement strand
ACCACCTACGACGTACGCACCCCGCTCTACACCGCCGCCGGCCTCCTCCTCGCCATGACCGCCGTCACGTCGACCATGACCACCAACCGCCGGATCGAGACGGCGCTACGTAGTTCTTCCGACCGGGAGCGCCCGGCACAGGACAGCCACCCCGCCCCGCTGACCGATGCCGTCATCGCTGCCTGACCGATGCCGTCATCGCTGCCTGATCGGTGCACCCACCAGCTCCAGAAGTCACGACTGCCGGAAAGGCACCAGATGCTCTACTCGACCGCACGCGTCGTCACCGACCGCCCCCACCGCTACCTCAAGCAACTGGTCTCCCACATGGGGCGCAAGGTGCCCACCGAACTCGACGAGGACCGCGGGTCCATCAGGTTCAGCATCGGCAGCTGCCTACTCGTGGCCTCGACCGCCCACCTCGACATGATCGTCAAAGCCGGCACGGCGGACGCCGTCGCGGCGGTGGAGGACACCACCGCCGGCCACCTGCTGCGATTCGCGACCAGGGACAGACTCACCGTCGACTGGCTGCCCCTGGTACGCCCCGCCACAACCGAGGACGACGCCGCTCTCCTCGCCCTCGACCGTGCGGCGTGGACCGCCGGGTCAGGGCTCCCCTCCACCCGGGCCGAGGAGCGGACGGCCTACTTCACCGAACGACGCAAGCCCGAAACCCACCTGGTCGCCGCTCTCGGCGGCCAGCTCGTCGGCGCCGTGAGCACCCACCCGACGACCCCGTTCCCGGAAGGGGCCCACGTCTTCGGCCTGTGGAACCTGGTGGTGGCCGAGCAAGCCCGCCGCACGGGGATCGCCTCAGCCCTGCTGTCAGCCGCCGAACGCCGTGCCGGCTCACAAGGCGCGAAGAAAGTCGGACTGCGCGTCCTGGCCACCAACACCGGCGCCATACGGCTCTACGAACAGCACGGTTACACCGTCGAAGGCCGACACATCGACGAGTTCCTGATCGACGGCGCCTACGTCGACGACATCAGCATGGGCAAGTGCCTGACGACCAGTTCGGCTTCGACTCGGAAGGCGGCACGTTCGTAGCTCACCGCGCATACGCCGGAGCAGCGCCGATTCCCTCGACGGCACCTGGTCATCCCCAGGCTCTATGGACGTCAAGCTCCCCCGGTCTCACGCCGGCGGAGCTTGACCCCTTCGTCCAGAGCGAATGATCAGCGGCGGCCGAGCTGCGTGGGCGTCTGGGGCGAGCTGGTCAAACGGTCAGCGAGCGTCCATGGCCGTCCGTCGTTGCTCGTGCTCGTCGTCACCCAGGTAGTCACCCAGTCGAATCGACCACCTGAAGCCCGCGTCAGGACACCGGAGCCGATTCCGGTGCCATACGCGCGGCCGGTTTGGCCGTCGAGGTGCCGCGGGGAACGGCGAGGTAGGACAGTGCCAGCCCGAGCAGGCTGAACAGCGCGCCCGCCAGCCCGGTCCACCGCAGCCCGCCGGCGGCGACGATCGCGCCGCCGAGCGCTGAACCCACAGCGGCTCCCAGGTTGAACGCACCGACGTTGACCGACACCGCCAGCGTCGGCGCCGCGCCGGCGTGCTTGAGGATCAGGCCCTGAAGCGGGGCGATCGTCGCGGTTGCCAACAACCCGAGCAGCAGCACCGCGACGACCGCGGACGGCTTCCACGCAACGGCCACCGGGAACACCACGAGCACCCCGACCAGCCCGCCGAACACGCCACGTACCGTCGCGCTCAGCGACCAGTCGGTGAGCCGTCCCGCGGCCAGGTTTCCCGCGAAACTGCCCGCCCCGTATGCCAGCAGCAGCCCCGACACCACGGGCGCGGTGAACCCCGTGACCTGCGTCAGCAACGGTGCGATGTAGGCGAAAACCAGCATGACGCCGGCGAATCCGAGCGCCGTTGTGGCAACCGTCACCAGCACCGGCCGCCGCGCCACCACCCGCAACTCCTCCCGGATGCTGGTGTCTTGAGCGGCCTGGCGCGGCATCACCACCGCCAACAGCGCGGTGCCCGCCAGGGCCAACGCCGTCAGAACCACAAACGGCGCCCGCCACCCGGCCCGCTCGCCGAGCAACGCGCCCAACGGCACGCCGAGCAGGGTAGCGACGGTGAACCCCGACGCCACGGCCGCGACCGCACGACCCACCCGCTCGGCCGGCACCACCTGCGTCGCCGTCACCAGCGCCAACGCCAAGAACGCGGCGTGGCTCAGCGACGACACCACGCGCCCGGCCAGGAGCGCCGCGAACGTCGGCGCCCAGGCGCTCAGCGCGCTACCGGCGGCGAACAGCAGCATCAACCCCAGTGCCACGCCCTTGCGCGGCAGTCGTGCGGTCGCGATCGTCACCAGCGGACCGCCGATCACCACACCAAGCGCGTAGGCGGTCACGGCCTGCCCCGCCGTCCCGACCGACACACCCAGATCCCCACCCATCTGAGGCAACAGTCCGGCAATCAGATACTCGGAGGTCCCGACGACAAACACGCTGGCGCACAACGCCGCCAGAATCACGAAGCTCTTTCTCACGAACGGAAAGCTAGACTCTGACATGGGTGTCAGAGTCAAACCTGAGTGAGTGGGGCCACATGCGCATCGGGGAACTGTCGCGCCGCACCGGCGTCCACGAGCGGCTACTGCGCTACTACGAACAACAAGGGCTACTCCAGCCCAACCGCCGCCCCAGCGGCTACCGCGAATACTCCGACAGCCACGTCGAAACCGTCCGTCGCATCCGAAGCCTGCTTGCCGCAGGCCTGAGCACCAACACCATCGCCACCGTGCTGCCGTGCCTCCGCGACGACAACGAACGCCTGGTACCGACCTGCCCGGACCTCGTCACCGACCTCTGCCAGGAACGCGACCGGATCACCGCCGCCATCACCGAACTGCAGGCCTCGCGGGCCATGCTCGACACCGTCATCAACGCCGCACCCGAGGACATCGCCAGCCGCGCCCGCACCAACCTCGCTGCCTCGACATCTCAAGCCAGGACTGGTCCGGCGCGCCCGTCATCCGCGGATGGCCGGCGTCGGAGATCCGGGGGAACCCACCGTGCGAGCGTTTGAACCCCTGCCCTCGCAGCACCGGCCCGACCTGCTTGGCGATCATGTTCAGGTACGCCTGCCGTACCGGACGCTCCAGGCCAAAGATCGCATTGGCGGGTACGACAACGAAGCCGAACGGCGCTGCTGTACTTGACTGCTGTACAAGATCGGCAAAGGCCGTCTCCGACTATCGGAAACGGCCTTTGAGCTGGGTGGAGCTGAGGGGATTTGAACCCCTGACCCCCTCGATGCGAACGAGGTGCGCTACCGGTCTGCGCCACAGCCCCTCCGCCGGCGGACCGGCGAGGTCCCACCCGGCTGACACCGGGCGGGCCGGCGACAAGGCTAACAGGTCGCCGGCCTCCGCCGCGAATCGCCCCCGGCGCGCCGCGCCCTTGATCGACTCCGGTTCCCGGATCCGGGGGCATCCCGCCGCCGGGACACCCCCGGATCGCGCATCTCGCGCCCACACCGCCGTGCCGGGCACGAACCGGTCAGGCCGAGTGTGAGCCGCGACCGGACTGGTAGGGGCGGCCGCGCAGGCCACCGGCCCGCCGGTAGGAGACCGAGCCGCCGTTGGCCGCCGCCGGCAGGTCGGCCGGGCGGTCCAGGCCCATCGCGGCGCGGCGTACCACCTCGCGCTGGGCCGCGAGCCGGCGCTGCGCCTCCCGGCGGGCCGCCGCCCGGCGGGCCTGCTCCCGCCGCACCTCGGCCTGCCGGGCGGCCAGCCAGGCCGCCTCCCGGGCCCGCGCCCGCCGCCGGCGGCGATCCGCCACCGCCCGGCTGCGCAGGTGTGCGACGTACGCGACCAGCAGGGTGGCGGTCACCGCGAAGCTGATCCAGAAGCCGGGGCTGACCACGATCACGCCGATCAGCTCGACGAAGTTGAGCAGCAGCAGCGCGGCGAGCACCCGCCGGCGGCGATAGACGGCCGGGGTGTGCTGCCGGCGCGGCGGGGGCCGGCGGCGGGACCGGTTCGGCGCGGGCGGGACGGCGCGCAGCCGCTTCGACCGGCGGGGCGCGGGCGGCGCGGAGACCGGGGCGCTGAGCCCACCGGTGGCGGCGTTCTCACTGAGTGTGACGACAAGCGCACGGGACGGGTTGACCGGCCGCCGTCCCGGGACAGTACGGCGCCGCCGGCGGCGCTGGAGCACCCGCGCCGTCGACTGCGCCCGCTCCGCCACCAGCCGCTCGGTGGCGTCGTACCGGCGGACCAGCGCCGGAGCGAGGGCGAGCAGGCCGGCGGCGGCGAGGACGGCGAGGAGCACCGACGTCGGCACCCTCACCCCTCCCGTCACCGAGTTCGGAGCAACCGCTGGCCGACCGCAGGATCTTCCGCCGATCGGTCTCGGGTGCGCGGATCGTACGGGCGGACAGCGCTTGCCACAGCTTGCAGTTACTTGAGGTTACGGTCCACCTGCCCGGATGCTGACGCGCCGCGCCGATCCCGTGCGTGGGACGGCTCACCCCGTCCGGGTGCGGATCCGGTGCCAGCGGGCGAGCAGACCGCCCTCGGCGGCGACCTCCTCGCTGGTCATCGCGTATCCGATGTGGTCACGCCAGGCCCCGTCGATGTGCATGTAGCGCACGTGGTACGCCTCCTCGCGGAAGCCCAGCTTCTCCACCACCCGCCGCGACGGCCGGTTCTCCGGCCGGATGTTCACCTCGACCCGGTGCAGCCCACCGGGGCCGAAGGCATGGTCCACGGCGAGTGCCAGCGCGGTCGGGATGACCCCGCGACCGGCCACCCTGGAGTCCACCCAGTAGCCGACGTAGCCGGAGCAGAACGCCCGCCGGACGATGCTGCCCACGTTCAGGTGGCCGACCAGCCGCTCCCGCCCGCCCTCGCGCAGGCAGACGGCGAACGGCATCCCCTCGCCGGTACGCGCCGAGCGCCGCTGGTCCCGGTACACCCAGCGGAACGCGGCCGGCGAGTTCAGCTCGTCCCAGCTGCCCGGCAGCGACGACTCCCAGGGCGACAGCCAGGCCTGGTTGGCGCGGCGCACCTCCGACCAGGCGGCCGCGTCCGAGCGCCGGTACGGGCGCAGCAGCACGGGACCGTCCACCAGCACCACCGGCCAGCCGGGTGCCCGTCCGGGGTTGAAGAGACTCACCGGGCGGACCCTACGCCCGCGACCACCGGCCTCGGAAGGGCACGCCGCAGGCTCACCGACGTCGATCCAGCAACAGCACGTCCACGGTGGATCCGGCGGCCGCGGTGGTGACCCGTTCGCCGAGCACCATCAGCCCGTTCGCCTCGGCGAGCCCGGAGAGGGTGAACGGCCCGCCGCTGAGCGGCTGCACCGTGTAGCCGCCGCCGCGCCGCTCCGCGACGTGCGCCGGCCGGAACTCGCGCAGCCCGGCCGGGGAGGAGATGGTCTCCAGCAGGTGCGCCCGCACGCTGGGCCGGAACACCGGCTCCGCGCCGGCCAGCAGGTTGATCGCGGGGCGGGCCAGCACCTCGAAGCCGATCAGGGCGGCGCCCGGGTCGCCGGGCAGGCAGACCACCGGCACCTCCTCGGCGCCGACGGTGCCGAAGCCGAGCGCGGTGCCGGGATAGAGCGCGACCTCGGTGAAGGTGACCGGCCCGGCCCGGCCGCCCTCCCGCCGGGAGAGGATCCGGCGGACCATGTCGCCGGGGCCGGTGCCGGTGCCGCCGGTGGTGATGATCAGGTCGGCGCGCAGGGTCTGGTCCTCCAGCAGCCCGCGCAGCCCCTCCGGGTCGTCGTCGCAGATGCCCACCCGGTACGCCAGCGCGCCCGCCTCGGCCGCGGCGGCGGTCAGCGCGTGCGAGTTGGCGTCCACCACCTGGCCCGGCTGGCTGCCCCGGCCGACGTCGACCAGTTCGTCGCCGGTGGCCACGATGACCACCCGGGGGCTGGGCCGGACCACCACGTGGCCGATGCCGGTGGCGGCGAAGACCGCTACCAGCGCGGGCGAGACGTAGGTGCCGGCCCGGGCGAGCAGGGTGCCGGCCGGCAGTTCCTCACCGGCCCGGCGTACCCCGTACCCCCGCTTGGGCACGCGGAAGATCTCGACGGCGGCCATGCCCTGGTCGGTCCACTCCACCGGGACCACCACGTCGGCCGCGATGGGCAGCGGCGCCCCGGCGGCGACCGAGAAGCACGAGCCCGGGGTGAGCCGGACCGGCCGCCAACTGGCCGCGCCGAGGTCGCCGACCACGTTGAGCCGCACGTTCCGGCCGCCGGCCGAACCGGCCTGGACGGGCACGTAGCCGACGCCCCGGCCGCCCCCGGCGATGTCCTCCCAGCGCGCCGCGTAGCCGTCCACGGCCGCCTGGTCGAAGGCCGGGAACGCGTGCGGCGCGACGACGTCCTCGGCGAGGACGTTGCCGTGCGCCTGGGTGAGGTCGAGGTCGAGCGGAGGCAGCGCGCGTAACCTGCGCAGCACGCTGCCCAGGTAGTCGGCGAGCGGCGTCAACTCGTTGGCGGCCGCCTCGGCGTCGGCCGTCGCTGTCATGTACCAGATCCGCCCGCCGTGTCGGCGTTGACGAACTCGACCAGCCACTTGCGGAACTCGGCGCCGAGGTCCTCCCGCTCGGCGGCGATCTGCACCACCGTCTGGAGGTAGCCCAGCGGCATCCCGGTGTCGTAGCGGGTGCCCCGGTAGACGATGGCGTGCACCGGGACGCCCTCGTTGCGCAGGATCTCCATGGCGTCGGTCAGCTGGATCTCCCCGCCGCTGCCCGGCTCGGTACGCCGGATCGCGTCGAAGATCGCGCCGGGGAGCACGTAGCGGCCGAGCACCGCGAGGTTGCTCGGCGCCTCCTCCGGCTGCGGCTTCTCCACCATGCCGGTGACCTTCACGACCTCGCCGATGTCGGTCAGCTCCGCCTCGGCGGGCTCGACCGAGGCGATCCCGTACCGCTTCGTCTCGGCCGGGTCGACCTCGAAGAAGGCCAGCACCACGCCGCCGGTGCGGGCCTGCAGCTCCAACATGGCCGGCAGCAGCGGCTGGTCGAGCTTGACGAACTCGTCGCCGAGCAGCACCGCGAAGGGCTGGTCGCCGACGTGCGACTCGGCGTACCCGACGGCGTGGCCGAGACCGAGCTGCTCGGGCTGCCGGACGGTGTAGATGTCGGCCAGCTCGCTGGGGCGCTGCACCGCGGCCAGGATGTCGGGCTTCTTCTCCAGCCGGGCCTCCAGGTCGGGGCGGCGGTCGAAGTGGTCCACCATCGACGTCTTGCCCCGACCGGTGACCAGCAGGACGTCGGTGATGCCGGCCTGGGTGGCCTCCTCGACGATGTACTGCAACACCGGCCGGTCGACCACCGGCAACAGCTCCTTGGGCACCGCCTTGGTGGCCGGCAGGAACCGGGTGGCCAGACCGGCCGCCGGGATGACGGCCTTGACCGCGCGGGAGCGACCGGTTGCGGCGGTCGCCGTGGAGGGCTTCGCTGAGTGCTCCGACATGTCGCGAGACTATCGGCCACGGGTCTGCCGTGGCGGGTGTGGCCCGGAAGACGCGCCGCCGGCCGGTCCGGTCCGGCCGGTGTCCGGGGTGGCCCCGCACGGTTCGGGCTCGCCGGGCACCGGCTCGCCGGCCGGCGGGGCCGGGCCGGCACCGGCGCGGGGGAACCCGTCCGCCGGGCTGACCGCGGCCGCCGGCACCGGGATCTCCCGCACCGGCGGGGTACGGCGCGCGCTGACCACCCGCCAGGTGTCCCGGCCGGCGTCCTTGGCGGTGTAGAGGGCGTCGTCCGCGGCGTCCAGCACCTGCTGCCCGGTCGTGCCGTGGTCGGGGTAGACGGCGATGCCGATGGAGACGGTGACCCGCAGCGTCACCGGCGTGCCGCCGTGCCCGTGCACCGCGATCGGAGTGTCCCGGATCGCCGCGCCGAGCCGGTCCGCCACGATCGCCGCGCCGCGGGCGTCGGTCTCCGGCAGCAGCACCACGAACTCCTCGCCACCCTGGCGGAAGGCGAGGTCCACCTCGCGGATCTCGCCGCGCACCCGGCGGGCGAACTCGGCCAGCACCGCGTCCCCGGCCGGGTGCCCGTAGGTGTCGTTGACCTGCTTGAACCGGTCCAGGTCGAGGGCGAGGACGCTGAGCATCCGGCCGAACCGGTTGGCCCGCTCCACCTCCCGGCGCATCGACTCACGCAGGTAGCGGTAGTTCCACAGCCCGGTGAGCGGGTCGGTGAGGGAGAGCCGCTGCGCCTCCTCGTGCACCCGCACGTTGTCCACCGCCACCGCCGCGTGCCCGGCGAAGGTGCGCAGGGTGCTCAGGTCGTCGTCGTCGAACTCCTCCGCGCCGAGCCGGTCGTAGAGGGCGAGCACGCCGAGCGCGCCGGCCGGGGCCGCCGGGTCGGCGCCCGCGCGCGCCGGGTCGCCGGGGCGGGTCGCGCTCTCCGCGCCGCGTCCGGCCGGGTCGGCCGGGGCGCCGCCGGGCGCGGCGAAGGGCACCGCGACGTACGTCTGGCAGCGCGGCTCCCCCGCCGGGGCCTCGGACGGCTCGATCCGGCCGCGCCGGGGCTCGCCGGTGGCCGCGACCGTGCCGACCACCCCGGTGCCCACCGGCACCCGCAACGGCGCCGAGCCGGGCGGGTCGTCCGCCGGCAGGCGCCCGTCCAGTCCTTCGGTGCACTGCGCGACGAGCACCCCACCGGCGTCCAGCAGCAGCACGGCGCCGGCCCGGGCGCCGGTCGCCGCGATCGCGCTGTGCAGGATGACCCGCAGGATGCGTTGCAGGTCGTGGGTGCTGGCCAGGGTGTCGCCGAGCACCGCCAGGTGCCCGCGCAGCTGGTCCCGGCTGCTGGTCAGGGCCGCCACGTAGCTGCCGGTCTCCCGGGTCATCCGGTTGAAGGCGCCGGCCAGCCGGCCGATCTCGTCCCGGCTGCGCACCGGGACCCGGGTGCCCAGGTCACCGCCGGCGACCCGGTCCACCGCACCGGCCAGCTCCACCAGCGGCCGGGTGGTCACCCGGGCCAACCGCCAGGCCACGGCCACCGCCAGCAGGGCGGCCAGCAGCACCGCGCCGACCAGCGCGGCCCGCAGGCCGGGTGGCTGGTCGCTGGGCACGGAGAGCACCAGGGGCAGCGGCTGCCCGGAGGTGGGGCCGACCCGGCGGACGTACCGGCCCTCGGCGGTCTCGGTGACCGACTCGCCGTCGACCGTGCCGGCGGCGGCCAGCACGGCGTCGCGTACCCCGGTGGCCTCGGTGGTGTGGGCGACCCGGGCGGGCACGGCGGCCCCGTCGAGCAGGGTGACCGCCACGCCGGTGACCGCCGCCAGCCGGGCCACGAAGGCCGGGTCCACCGGCTGCGCCGCGGCGACCGCGCCCAGCCCGGCGCCGGCCGGGTCGCGCAGGTCCACCCGCGCGGCGAGGGCCGACACCGGCCCGAACGCCGGGGTGGCGGCGGCGCAGTCCCGCCACGGGGCCGGCGGCGAGCCCGGCGTGGCGTAGGTGAGCCGGCCGGCCGGGTCGGTGACCCGCACCGCGGCGGCGAGGCCGCGGCTGACCACCTGGCCGGCGGCGCCGGCGCGGTCGGGGGTGAGGGCGACCGCGTCGGCGGCGGCGCGTAACTGCTGGCAGAGGGCGTCGACAGCGGTACGCACCGTCGCCGCCGCCACGGCGAGGCGCTCGGTGGAGCGGCTGCGGTCGACGGCCGCTACGGTCGAGGCCACGAAGAACGCTCCGAGCAGCACGGGGCCGAGCACCACCGCCAGGAAGGCTGCGGTCAACCGCCCACGTAGCGTCACTCGGTCCCCCCGGAAGTTCCGCCGATGCTGCGATGCTGACACAGAGCGACCAGGTGAAAGGCGTTGCGTCAGGAGTGTTGCGTGCCGGATTTTTCTGATGGAGCGGAAGCGGCCGATGTGGCACATGTGGCGAAGCGGGATGCCCGCGCCGCGCTGCTCGCGCGCCGCCGGGCGCTGACCGGTGCGCAGCGAGCCGCCGCCGCCGCGCGCGTCCAGGCCGAGCTGGTCGCTCTGGTACGCCGGCTGCGCCCGCGCCGGATGACCGCGTACGTGCCGGTGGGCAGCGAGCCGGGCGGGCCGGAGCTGCCCGAGGTGCTCGCCGCGGCGTTGCCTGCCGGAGGTGAGCTGCTGCTGCCGGTGCTCCGCGCGGACCTGGACCTGGACTGGGCGCCCTGGACCGGCCCGGACGGGCTGGTCGCGGCCGGCCGGGGCATGCGGGAGCCGACCGGGCCGCGGCTGGGCCGGTCAGCGGTGGCCGGTGCCGAGCTGGTGGTGCTGCCCGCGCTGGCCGTGGACCGCCGAGGGCTGCGGCTGGGCCGCGGCGGCGGCTCGTACGACCGGGCGCTGGCCCGGGTGCCGGCGGCGGCGCTCACCGTGGTGCCGCTGCACGACGGTGAGCTGGTCGAGGCGGTTCCCGCCGAGCCGCACGACCGCCCGGTACGCGCGGTGGTCACCCCCGCCGAGGGCCTGCGTACGCTGGACACCGCGTCGGGCATCGCGCCAGGTGTCGCGCCCCACACTTCCGCTGGACGAACCCGGGGCACATGACGCACCATTGGCACTCGAATACGTCGAGTGCCAACCGGCCGTGCCAGATTCCGGAGGAGAACGTGCCCACGTACCAGTACGCCTGCACCGCGTGCGGCCACCAGCTCGAGGCGGTGCAGTCCTTCTCTGACGAGCCGCTGACCGAGTGCCCGGCGTGTGAGGGGCGGCTGCGGAAGGTCTTCAACTCCGTCGGCATCGTGTTCAAGGGCTCGGGCTTCTACCGCACCGACTCCCGCTCGTCCGGCTCGGAGACGGCCACCAGCGGCGCCAGCAAGCCGGCCAAGAGCGACACCTCCTCGACCGGCACGTCCGGGTCGTCCAACGGGTCGAGCGGCTCGGCGTCGAACGGCTCCGCCGGCTCGTCCAGCTCCTCCTCGTCCAACGGCGGGTCGACCAGCAAGGCCCCGGCCGCCAGCAGCACCGCCTCCTGACCGGCACCGCCGCCGCTGCGGTGGCGCGCCGCGCCGGCGCGGTTGCCTGGTCAACTCGTCGCGCCGGGGCCGTGGCGGGCGCCGGGCGCGGATGGGCGGGGTCGCGGTGGCGTAGCAGAAGTCGCTGCCGCGCGGGCGTTGTCCACAGGTCGCGGCGTTGTCCACAGGTTGCCGACGGTGAGCCGACGGATCGCCGCCGCGCCGCCTAGCCTGCTGCCCACGGGTGCCGGGGCCGGCCGGTACCCGGTCCAGGCGGCGGGGAGGCAGCCATGGCGAGTGGCGACGCGGTCTCCGCGAGAGCGTTACGCCCGCTGCGCCGGCCCCGCCTGCCCCGGCGTACGACCCTGTTCCGGGCCGGCCTGGCCGCGGCGCTGCTCGGCCTGGCGGCGGCCGTCCTGCACACCCCGGCCGGCTGCCCGCCCGGCCCGGCGGGCTTCCGCCCACCGCCCGCCGCGCCGTCCGGCTCTCCCGACGGCGCACCGCCCCGGGCCGCCGGTACGTCGGTGACCGGACATCCCGCCGGGCGGCAAGCCGGCAGCGGAGACCGCTCGGGTGTGCCCGGGGGCGTGGATCAGTCCGGGGCGCTCGACGGCCGGGACCGGCCCGGGACCGGTCCCGGGGGTGGTGAGACGGTGGCGGGCCCGGACGGGCGGCCGGCGCCCCTACCCCTGCCCAGCGGGGCGGTCGGCGTGCCGGTCGGGCTGGCCGAGCCGGCCGCGCTCGCGGTGGTACGCCCGGGCACCCGGGTCGACCTGCTCGCGGTGCCGCCGGGCACGGACGGCCCGGGGATCCTGCTGGCCTCCCGGGCCCTGGTGCTCGACGTGCTCGGTGCGGACGCCCTCGACGCCGGCGCGGCGCTCTACCTCGCGCTCCCGCCCGACCAGGCGCGCCGCGCCGTCAGCCAGCCGGAGGGCAGCCGCTTCGCCGTCGTGGTACGCGGATGACCGGCACCGGACGGCCAGCCGCACCCCGGCCCGCGCGATCGTCCCCCGCCGGGCTCGTCGCGGGGTCCGCTGCTGATCGACTCCGTATCGCCGATATGGCGGTCTCCGGGCGGCGGCGACACCCCAATGTCGCCGAAACGGTGTCGATCTCCGACCAACACCGCCACCGCTCCCGGCCCGCGTCGCCCGAGCGCGCCGGGCCGGTGGGTCAGTCCCAGTGCGGCGGGCGCTCGGCGAGCAGCCAGTCGTCGTTCCCGCCGGCCCGCTCGCCCCAGCCCCGGTCGGTGTCGTCAGCGGTCTGCTCGGGCAGCACCACGAAGTCGTCGCTCAGGTCGACCGTGCGGTCGTCGTCGCCGCGTACCGGCGTACCGGGGTCCTCGGTGCTCACGAGCGGCAAGACTAACGCAGCAGCGCCTCGGCCGACCGGCACCGAGCCGGTGGGACCGGCCGCGTCCGGCCGGCCGTGGGGCGGGTGCGTTGGTAGCGTCGGACGGCGTGACGACCCCCAGCTCCGGCAGCTCCCCGGACGACTACTGGCGGCGACCCGACGCCGGCGCCGAGGGTTCGCCGACCCAACCCCCCGTCGCGCCGCCCCAACCTCCTGCCGCGCCCAGCCAGCCGGCCCGGACCACGCCGGTCCCGGGCGATCCAGTCTGGGCCCCGCCGGCCGAGCCGGCCCAGTCCCCCGCACCGGCACCGGCACCGGGCAGGTCAACCTGGACCCCACCGGCCGAGCCCGCCGGGATCCCGCGGTCCGAGCCGGCCCGGACCCCACCGCCGACGCCGGGTGGTTCAACCCGGACCCCACCGGCCGAGCCCGCCGGAACCCCGCGGTCCGAGCCGGCCCGGACCCCACCGCCGACGCCGGGTGGTTCAGCCTGGACCCCGCCGGCCGGTCCGGCCCCCAACCCGCCCCCGGCCCCACCCGGTTGGCCGGCCAGCGCGTACGCCGGTCCCCCGCCGCCGACCACATCGGGTCGGTCGGCGGGCGGATACGCCGGTCCGCCGCCGACCGTGCCGCCACCGGCCGGGTGGCGGCCACCGGTACACCTGCAACCGCCACCGCCCCGGCCGCTGCCGCCGCAGGACATGGTCGGGCTCGACGCGGCGGAGCAGCGGGCGCAGCGGGTCACCTGGGGTGTGGGCGTGGTGGCCGGGGTGGTGCTGGCGGTGCTCTGCTGCCTGCTCTGCTCGCGCGTCCTCTTCTGACCGGCCGGGTCGCCCGCGGCCGGACGGCCGGCGGCTCAGGCACTGGCCGGCCGACCCGCCCGCAGCCGGGGGGCCGGCCGGCAGCTCAGAAGGTGTTGCCCCAGACGGCGTCGGCCCCCGAGTGCCCGGTCAGGTAGACGTACACCACGGACGCGGCCCCCAGAGCGATCACCACCACCGACAGCGCCGGGACTGCCCAGTTGGGCAGCCGCGGCACCCGGGGATGCCCACTGGTCAGCGCGACCAGCAGCAGGGCGCCGATGCCGAGCGGCAGGGTGTACCGGAACAGCAGGTCGCCGTACCGGGAGTGTTCGTAGATCTTGTCCAGGATCTCGCCCTGGAAGCCCCGCGCCACCTGGTGGTCGGTCAGCCGCTCCCCCGACTGGACGGCCACCCACGCGGTCACCGGCGCGATCACGGCGAGCACGCCCACCGCCCAGTCCAGCCGGGACCGGAACCGGGGCAGCGCCACGTACGCGGCGGAGAGGAGCGCCAGCAGCGGCACGAACACCACGACCGCGTGCACCACCAGCACGTGTACTGGAAGACCCAGCACCTTCAGGAACATCGACAACCTCCGGGGCAGCTCGCGGTCGCGGGATGCCAGCGTACGGTGCGCCGGTCGACCCGCCCAGGACTCTCACCGGGTCACACGCGCCCCCGGCCGGCCCGGTTCACCGGACTCGCGACGATCTTCACCGAATGATCGGCAGCGCTCCCATCGAACTCGACTGGAAGATCAACGCCGGTCACCGGGCTGTGGTCGGGGCCACCTCGTCGCGGAGCTCGGTTGTCGACCTCGTTCGCCCGTGCTGTCATTGGCACATGTCGAGTGGCGAGGATCTGCTCCGGTCGAGGGGCCTACGGGTCACCCGGCCGCGCCTCGCCGTGCTCGAGGTGCTGGCCGCCGGCGGCCACCTCGAGGTGGACGAGATCACCCGGCGGGTGCGCGAGCGCCTCGACTCGGTCTCCACCCAGGCCGTCTACGACGTCCTCGGCGCGCTGTCCCGGGCCGGCCTGTCCCGCCGGATCGAGCCGGCCGGCAGCCCCGCCCGGTACGAGGCCCGGGTCGGCGACAACCACCACCACGTGGTCTGCCGGGGCTGCGGCGAGATCGCCGACATCGACTGTGCGGTCGGCTCCGCCCCCTGCCTCGACCCGAACATCGACAACGGCTTCGAGGTGGACGAGGCGGAAGTGACCTTCTGGGGCCTCTGCCCGGCCTGCCAGGCCCGCCGCTCCGCCGACGACTGACGCCGACCGGCCCGGCGGCCCGGTCCGCACGGCACGGCCGGGTCGAGCCGGTCTCCCACCACCACCGGGGCGAAGCACGGCCGCCAGGCGAAGCACGGCCGCCAGGCGGAGCACGGCCGCCGGAACCGCCCCCGGCCGTGGCACGCTGGTTCGGTGAACTCGGATGACGTCGGCCTGTTCGGCCCCGGCTCGGTGACCTGGAAGGTGCACGAGGAGCCGATCCTGCTGGTCGCCGGCCTGCGCTCGCTCTACCTCCAGGCGTTGCACCCGCGGGCGATGGCCGGGGTGGCGCAGAACAGCAACTACCGCACCGACGCGTGGGGACGGCTGGTCCGCACCGCCACCTACGTGGCCACCACCATCTACGGCACCACCGCCGAGGCCGAGGCGGCCGGGCTGCGGCTGCGCCGGTTGCACGCCCGGATGCGGGCCACCGACCCGGCCACCGGGGAGGAGTTCCGGATCGACGAGCCCGACCTGCTGCGCTGGGTGCACGTCACCGAGATCGAGTCGTTCCTCGACACGGCGCGCCGGGCCGGGCTGCCGCTGACCGACGACGAGGTGGACGGCTACTACACCGAGCAGCGCCGGGCCGCCGCCCTGGTCGGCCTGGACCCGCAGAGCGTGCCCGGCACCGCCGCCGAGGTGGCGGAGTACTACCGGCGGATCCGCCCGGAGCTGCGGATGACCCGGGAGGCGGCGGAGACCGCGCTCTTCCTCACCGCCCCGCCGCTGCCGTGGAAGCTCAGCCTGCCGGTCCGGGTCGGCCTCACCCTCGGCCCGCCCCGGTGGGCGTACTTCGGGATCGCCGGCACCGCGCTGGCGCTGCTGCCGGCCTGGGCCCGGCGGATGTACGGCGGCCTCGGCCTGCCGACCACCGCGCTCTCGGCGGACCTGACGGTGCGGGCGCTGCGCCTCGCCCTCGCCGCGCTGCCCCGCCGCTACCGGGAGGGGCCGATGCAGCAGGCGGCCAAGGCGCGGGCCGCCCGACTCACCGCCACCCCACTGGGCGGCTGACCGGCGACCGGGGTCGGCCGGCGGCGGCCGGCCACGAACTCCGGGAAGGCGGGATCACTCCTGACCGGGGAGCGCGTCGCTGGGCCGCTCGATGGCCGCCCACGGCTCCTTGCCCGGCGCCTGCGCGCCGGCCGGGCAGCTGCGCCGGTAGTCGCACCAGCCGCAGCGGGGGCCCGGCGTGGTGGGGAACTCCGCGTCGGGGTCGCCGCCGTCGGCGACGGCCCGCTCGGCGGCCATGATGTCGCGCGCGGTCTCCTCGGCCCGGGACACCTGCCGGGCGAGCGACTCGACGGTGTGGTCGTGCCCGGCCACCGTGCCGGTGGGCAGGTGGTGCAGCTCCACCCGGCGGCACGGCCGGCGGAACACCCGCTCGGCCGCGTACGCGTAGAGGGCCAGTGCCTGCGAGCCGCGCGCGTCGTCGGCGTCCAGCCCGGTGCGGCCGGTCTTGTAGTCGACGATGACCAACTCCGGGCCGTCCGACCCGGTGCGGGAGTCGATCCGGTCGGCCCGGCCGTTGAAGGCCAGCACCCCGGTCTTCACCGCGACCACCCGTTCCACACCGAGCGGCTCCTCCGCCGGGTCGAGGGTGGCCACGTAGGACTCCAGCCAGCTCAGCGCCCGCCGGTAGGCGGACCGCTCCTGCTCGTCGTCGCGGTAGCCCTCGCGGACCCAGGTGCCCTTGAGCAGCCCGGCCAGGGCCTCCGGCCGGCGTCGCTCGGGCGGCAGCGCGTACCAGTTGCGCAGGGCGGTGTGCACGCTGGCGCCGAGGGAGTTGTGCGCCCAGGGCGGGCCCTTGGGCGGGGTCGGACGGTCGACGTAGGAGTAGCGGTAGCGCCGGGGGCAGTCGAGGTAGGTGCCGAGTTTGCTGGGCGTGCAGACGAAGAGCCGCTCGGGCATGCCGTCGAAGCCGAGCTGCTCGGGCTGGGCGTCACGGGGTCGGGGCGCCCGGCCCGCGGCGGACGGTCGACCGGCAGAAGAGGCTCGTCGCACACCCGGATCCTGCCATCCGACCCCGACAGAACCGGTACGGCGGTCAGGCCCCGCCGGTGTACTGGGTCACGAAGGCCGCCACCGCGTCCGCGATGAGCTGCACGGCGATGGCGGCCAGCAGCAGACCGGCGATCCGGGTGAGCACCTCGATCCCGCCCGGACGCAGGATCTTGACGATCCCGCCGGAGAACCGGAGCACGATCCAGACCGCGAGCATCACCGCCACGATCCCGGCGGCCACGGCGGTGTAGTCCGCCGCACCGTCGGACTGCTGGACGAAGAGCATTGTCGCCACGATCGCGCCCGGCCCGGCCAGCAGCGGCGTGCCGAGCGGGACCAGGGCGATGTTCGAGGTGGTCTGCTGGCTCGGGTCGTCGGTCTTGCCGGTCAGCAGTTCCAGCGCGACCAGGATCAGCAGCAGGCCGCCGGCGGCCTGCAACGCGGGCAGGTCCACGTGCAGGTAGTCGAGGATGGTCTGCCCGGCCACCGCGAAGACGACGATCACCCCGAGCGCCAGCGCGACCGCCTGCCAGGCCGCCCGGTTGCGGTCCCGGGCCGGCAGCGGACCGGTCAGCGCGAGGAAGATGGGCATCATGCCCGGCGGGTCGACGATCACCAGCAGGGTCACGAAGACCTCGCCGAACAGCTTGACATCCACGTGATCAAGGTAGCCGTGGCGCCGGGGGCGAAAACGCGGATCAGCCGGAAGCGACCTCGGTCACCCCGGACGCCTCGGCGACGATCCGCTCGTACGCCTCGGGGGCGGTGTGGAAGGCGCCGAGCCGCACCGTCTTGTGCGTGCCGTGGAAGTCCGACGACCCGGTCACCAGCAGGCCCAGCTCGGCGGCGAGCGCGCGGACGTGCGCCCGTTCGGCCGGCGAGTGGTCCTCGTGGTCGGCCTCCAGGCCGGCGAGGCCGGCTCCGGCCAGGTCGGCGATCAGCTCGTCCGGCACGATCCGTCCCCGCCGGGTGGCCCGGGGGTGGGCGAAGACCGGCACGCCACCGGCCGCCCGGACCAGCCGGACCGCGTGGAAGACGTCGATGTCCTCCTTGGGCAGCCGGTAGCGCTCCCCCAGCCAGTCCGGCCCGAACGCCTCCGTGGTGCTCGCCACCAGGCCGGCCCGGATCAGCGCCTGCGCGATGTGCGGCCGGCCCACCGTGCCGCCGGCCGCGGCGGCCAGGATCTCCGGCCAGCTGACGTCGATGCCGTCCGCCCGCAGCAGCGCCACGATGCGCTCGCCGCGCACCTGCCGGGCGAGCCGCACCCGGGCCAGCTCCGCGACCAGCGCGGGGTGCTCCGGATCGAAGAGGTACGCCAGCAGGTGCAGCGGCACCGGCGAGTCCGGGCCGTACCAGCGGCAGGAGAGTTCGGCGCCGCGCACCAGGCGGAGCCCGGCCGGCAGCGCCCGCAGCGCCGGCTCCCAACCGGCGGTGGTGTCGTGGTCGGTGAGCGCCACGACGTCCAGCCCGGCGTCGGCGGCCGCCCGCACCAGCTCGGCCGGGCCGAGGGTGCCGTCACTGGCGGTGGAGTGGGTGTGCAGGTCGATCCGCGGGCGGGAACTCACCGCCCGACGCTACCCGGCCGGCCCGCCGCCGGTCATCCGGTGACCACCACCAGGCGCTCCCCCGCGCGCAGCCCCGGCACCGGGGTGGGGGTGGCCCGCTGGCCGGCGAGCACCGGTTCCACCGCGGCCCGGACCAGGCCGCCCGCGGCGTCGGCGTAGACCACTGTCTGGTCCGTCTGCCAGGCGACCGCCCCGGCCAGCGGCGGCCCGGCCGGTCGCGCGGTCAGCGTGCCGGAGGCGAGCGCCGTCAGGTCGACCAGGAGCGCGGCGTCCCCGCCCTCGGCGCGCCCGTTCAGCACCAGCCACCGGCCGTCGGCCGAGACCGCGCCGCGGCCGTCGGCGGCCAGGCTCGGCCCGCAGGCGGTACGCGCCGGGGTGAGGCCCGGGTCGAGCAGGGCGAGGCAGGGCCGGCGCGGCGTGCCGGCGGACACCTGGGCGACCAGCCGGCCGTCGGGCAGGCGGCCGTAGACGTGCCGGCTGGTGTCGCCGGCGCCCGGTGCCGGCATCTCGCCGCCCGGCCGCCAGACGAGGTGCCCGGGCCGGGCCGGGTCGAGGCGGACCAGCACCCGGTCGCCGACGAACCGTACCGGCTCCGCCGCGGCCGGCAGCGCGGCGCGGACGGTGGCGACGAGCTGGCCGCCGACGATGCCGGCGGCGACCAGGTCGGCGCCCTCCCGCCAGGCGACCTGGCGTCCGTCGTCGCTGAGCGCGATCTGCTCCGCGCCGGCCAGCAACACCTGCGCCGCGCCCCGCGGCGGCACCAGCCAGAGCGAGCGGCCGGCGGCGGTCGGTGCGCCGACCACCAGCCAGCCACCACCCTCCGGTGCCCGCTGGGCCCGCTCGGCCGGGCCGACGTCGAGCAGCGGGATCCGGCCGCCGTCCGCGCCGGCGAGGGTGCTGCCGATGATCAGATCCACCCCACCGCGGTCCGGGCCGACCGGTGCGGTCACGGCCGCCGTCGGTTCCGGCAGCGGCGAGGCGTACGGGTCGCCGAGCACCACTGTCGGCGTCCGGTGCGGCCCCTGCTCCTCGCCGAGCTGCGCCATTCCGGTGGTCAGCAGCGCGGTGGCCACCGTGGCCAGGGCCAGCCCGGCGACGGTGCGCCGGCGGCGGATCCGGTCGGCCCGGCGGATCGCCAGCCCGGCCGGGTCGGTGGCCAGCGCGTGGGGCACGGCGACCTGGCGGGACAGCGTCTCCCGCACCGCACGTTCCAGGTCGTCCTGCCGCACGTGGACTGGACGCGTCGGGCCGGCCGTCTGGTTGCCACGGCGACCCGACCGGGTGGTCACCGGGCCTCCATGGCGACGGTGCCCGCCGGTACGCCGGACCGGACCGGCACGGTCACCGGGACGGCCTCGGGGTCCGGCTCGGGTGTCGGGGCGGCCTTCGCCTCCGCCGGCGCCCCGGCGGGCACCATCGTCGGGGCGTCCGGGATGGGGGCGGTGGCCGGGGTGGCCGTCGCGGCGCCCGACCGGGGGGCCGGTGCGGCGCCCCGGCCGGCGGCGCGCCGGGCGGCGGGCGGCCGGGCCGGCGTCGGCTCGGCCTCGGCGGGCAGGTCGAGGGCCGCCTCGGCGCCCAGCCGGCGGCGCAGGGTGTTCAGCGCGCGGGAGGTCTGGCTCTTCACGGTGCCGGGTGAGATCTCCAGCAGGGCGGCGGTCTGCGCCTCGGACATGTCCTCGTAGAAGCGCAGCACCAGCACCGCCCGCTGCCGGGCGGGCAGGGCGTTCAGGTGCCGCCAGAGCAGGTCGCGGTCGAGCTGCTGCTCGATCTCGTCGACCCCGGCCCGCTCGGGCAGCACCTCGGTGGGGCGCTCACCGTGCCAGCGCCGCCGCCACCAACTGGTCGAGGTGTTGACCATGACCCGGCGGGCGTACGGCTCGATGGCCTCGATCCCGCCGAGCCGCTTCCAGGCCAGGTACGTCTTGGTCAGCGCGGTCTGGAGCAGGTCCTCCGCGGTGGCCCAGTCACCGGTGAGCAGGTACGCCGTACGCAGCAGGGCGCCGGAACGGGCCGCGACGAAGTCGCGGAACTCCTCCTCCAGCGGGTCCCTGCTCGCCACGTCCACCTCCGCGCCCTGTCCTGCCTGGCAGGCTGCCATGCCCGGACGGGTCGGGTCGACGCCCAAAGGTGTGCAGTTCATCCGATGTTCGGACGAAAACGTTCACGCCCCGTCGTCGGCCTTGGCCTCGTCGGCCTCCTTGCCCAGCCGCGCCTCGACCGCCTGCGGCTCGTACATCTCTTCGACCACACGCAGGTAGAGCTCGTTCGGGTTGGGCAGGTTCTTGATCTCGCGGAGCGCCTGCTCCTGGCCGGCGGACTCCAGCACGAACGTGCCGTAGTTGAGCGCCCGGCCGGCCGGGGTCTGCTCGTACTTCATGTCGGTGACCCGGACCAGCGGCATCATCGCCACCTGGCGGGTGATGATGCCGTTGACCACCATGACCCGCTTGTTGGTGAGGATGAAGCGGTCGTACCACCAGTCGGCGACCTTCCAGGCCACCCAGCCCATCACGGCGAACCAGAGCAGCACGGCGATGGTGGTGAGCGCGCCGACGTCCTGACCGGCGAGGAAGCCGGAGAGGTAGCCGAGCACGAAGGTGGCGGCGATGCCGACCAGCAGCGGGGTGGAGAGGTGGATCCAGTGCCGCTTCCACTCGCCCCGGTAGCGCTCGGTGGGGAAGAGGTAGCGGGCGACCAGCGAGCTTGGCTCGTCCTCCAGCGGCAGCACCCGGCGGGGCGTCATGCCGGCGGCGTCGGCGCGCAGCCCGGCCAGTTCCTCCTCGGAGATCGAGGGGTAACCGGCCTCGGGGTCACGGACCCAGGCCCGGCCCGAGCGACCCTCGCTGGCGTAGCCCGCCCCGGCGCCGTAGCCGGCGTCGTCGGAGAGGGAGGGGCCGTCGGAGAGGCCCGGACCGGAGCCGTAGCCCGGCCCGTCGTCGGGCCGGTACGGCGGGATCGGCTCCGTGTCGCGCTCCCGGCGCTCCCGGTCGGGGTCGTCGGGGTCGAAGGGTGGACCGGAGGGGCTGCCCATCGGCGGTCAGGCGACGAGGCTGGTGAAGAAGTCGCCGAAGCCCTGGGCGATGTCCATGATGCCGCCACCCAGCGACTTGAACACGTCCGCCGCGGAGTTCGGCCGGTAGGCGACGAAGAAGATCAAGAATGCGATTCCGGCCCAGGTGAGGACCTTCTTGACCATGGCGGGCCATCCTCTCGCGCGGCGCCGGGTCCCATTACCGCAGCGGCACCCAGAGTATCAGTGTGGTGTCGTACAGTGAATATCTGCGTCCGTTCTCCGTCATTCCGGGAGCCATGTCAAGCCCTCCCGTGCAGGTACGGAGACGGTGCGCCGTACACGAGTTCGGGGGGTGTCCACTCGGTCAGGTCGTGCAGCACGACGTCCTCCGCGAGCAGGTGCCCCGCACTCGCCGGCCAGGCTATCGCATGCAGCCACATTCCCCGAGCCTCGCCCGCGTACGCGCTTCGATCCGCCGGTGAATTCACCAACCACAGTGGAGTCGGGTGACCGCCCACCTTGATCCGAGCCTGCCCGACGTGCTCGGGGTGTCCCGGCCCGGGGTCGGTCAACGCGTCCGCCAGTTGTGGACCCGGATCCGGGCCGGGCATGCCGGCGAGCCGGGTGCCCAGGCCGACGCCCGGCTCCTCGGCCACGAAGACCAGGTCGGCCGGGCCGCCGGCGAGCGGCGACGGGCCCGCGCAGGCGACCGCGGTGGCCCGGACGCCGGTGCGGTCGTCCCCGGCGTACGCCACGCCGGTCATCGTCCAGCCGGTCGGCAACGGCCACGGGCACCACAGCGGTGCGGCCGGCCGCTTCGGCGGCTCGGCGGCGGCGGTGATCCGGTCGACCACACTGGCCACGATCTCCGCTCCGATGTGCTCGGGCACGTGCAGCGGCGGGACCGGCCCGCAGTCCAGGCAACGCGATTCGCTGTGCATCAGGTCCGGCGCCCGGACCGGACCACCGCACCTGGGACAACTCACCGCGACACTCACCTTTCCACCGTCACCCCGCACCGCCGGTCCGTCAAGCGGAGCGCCGGTTTCGGTGCCCGGCGACCGCCGGGTGCGGTAGTGCCGCTCAGTCCGGCGGCGGGCCGGCGTGGGCGCGGATCCAGGCGTGCATGGCGATGCCGCTGGCCACCCCGGCGTTGATCGACCGGGTGGAGCCGTACTGGGCGATCGAGAAGAGCTGGGCGCAGGCGGCCCGGGCCGGGTCGGACAGGCCCGGCCCCTCCTGCCCGAAGAGCAGGACGCAGCGTCGCGGCAGGGTGGTGGTCTCCAGCGGCCGGGAGCCGGGCAGGTTGTCGATGCCGACCACCGGCAGGTCCCGCTCCGCCGCCCAGGCGACGAACTCCTCGATCGTCGGGTGGTGCCGGACGTGCTGGTAGCGGTCGGTCACCATGGCGCCGCGGCGGTTCCACCGGCGCCGGCCGACGATGTGCACCTCGGCGGCGAGGAAGGCGTTGGCGTTGCGGACCACCGTGCCGATGTTGAAGTCGTGCTGCCAGTTCTCGATGGCCACGTGGAAGTCGTGCCGGCGCCGGTCCAGGTCCGCCACCACCGCCTCGCGCCGCCAGTACCGGTAGCGGTCCACCACGTTGCGCCGGTCGCCCTCGGCGAGCAGCACGGGGTCGTAGCGCGGGTCGTCCGGCGGGTCTCCGGGCCACGGTCCCACGCCGACGTCGAGCTGCTCATCGGTCACGGTCTGGAGAGGGTACGGCCCGGGCGCCGGAGCACCGGCGTGGCCCCGGGAACCGGTGCGGCTCAGCGCAGCCCCAGCGCGCCGCCCAGGCGGTCGAGGAAGCGGCGGTCGGCGGGCGACTCCCCGGCGGCGGGCCCCGGTGGGCCGGCCGGCGCCGCCCGGCAGACCCGGGCGGCCACCGACTGCACCCACTGCCGGTACGCCGCCGAGTCGGCCGGATCGGCCCGCCGGCGCAGCACCCGCGCCGCGGCGCGGCAGGCGGCGAGCAGGTCCACCAGGTCGGTGAGCCGGTCGGTCGGCTCGACCGCGCCGTCGTGCCGGGCGTAGATCGCGGCGACCACGGCGCGGACCAGGTCGCTGTCGAAGGCCCGGCCGGCGGCGACCGCGTCCAGGCCGGCCAGCCCGGCGGCGACGCCCCGGCGGGGCCGCCCGGGGCCGGGCGCGGCGGCGGCCACGACGACCCGGCCGGGCAGGTCGGTCAGCAGATCCCACTCGGCGGCGGAGTAGACGGCGGTGGTCAGCGGTGCGGTACGGCGACCGGCAGAGGGCGGCTCTCCGGCGAGGGAGTGGCTCATGGGGACCTCCGGCGCCAGCATATGCCCCGGATCGGGAAAAGGGCCCCTTCCACCCGGAACCGGGGTGGAAGGGGCCCGTCGCGTCGCGGGCGCGGGGGGTCGGGTGCGGTCCGGCGGACCGGTCAGCGCGGCTCGGGGAAGCTGGGCCGCTCCGGGTCGACGCCCTCGGGGACGGCGCTGGCCGCGTACTCGCGTTTGGGGACCATCACCCGGCGACGGAAGACGCAGACCAGCGTGCCGTCCTGGTTGTAGCCCCGGGTCTCCACCGCCACCACGCCCCGGTCGGGCTTCGAGGAGGACTCCCGCTTGTCCAGCACGGTGGTCTCGCCGTAGATGGTGTCGCCGTGGAAGGTCGGCGCGACGTGCCGCAGCGACTCGACCTCGAGGTTGGCGATCGCCTTGCCGCTGACGTCCGGCACGGACATGCCCAGGAGCAGGGAGTAGATGTAGTTGCCCACCACCACGTTGCGCTTGAACTGGCTCGCCGTCTCGGCGTAGTGCGCGTCCATGTGCAGCGGGTGGTGGTTCATGGTGAGCAGGCAGAAGAGGTGGTCGTCGTACTCGGTGACCGTCTTGCCCGGCCAGTGCCGGTAGACCGCGCCGACCTCGAACTCCTCGTAGTAGCGGCCGAACTGCATCCTTGTCCCCTTCGACGGGCGGCGATGGAGTTCGGCACAGCATGCCTTATCGAGGGTTAAGGAGAAGAGCGGGGCGTGGGCCGTGGGGAAATGTCACACCGGCCGACCCGGGGGGAGACGCAATGAGCGGCGGGGCCCTCCCCGGCACCCGCCGCCCACGCTCTGATGCGAGAGATTCTGCCGGACGCGGACCGGCAGCGGACAGAGACGGAGGTCACATTTATCTTTTTGTAACACTACTCTCCGTCATGATTGGTCGAGCCGTAAGCGATCTCCGGGGGCGGAATCCCCGCTTGTCAGGCGCGAAGTTACCGAGCGGCGCCGGAAGCGGCGGTCGATCTCCTTGGAAACGCTCCCATCACATCGGGTCACGCAAATGCGTACTGCATTTGCGGACCGCACGGGCCGATCCGACAGACGGCCGTCGATGATGAGGATCACCTCGGCGAGCATGTTTCCGCACCCCCGGGACGGGAATCCGACGGGGTACGTCCTCGTTCCACCAGACGTAGCTATTCCGCGGTGATCGGAGAGACTCCCATGGCAACCGTAGAGCTGACCACGGCAAACTTCGACGAGGTGACCAGCGGCGACGGCATCGTCCTGGTCGACTTCTGGGCCGACTGGTGCGGTCCCTGCAAGCGGTTCGCCCCGGTCTACGAGCGCTCGTCGGAGAAGCACCCGGACATCGTCTTCGGCAAGGTGGACACCGAGGCGCAGCAGGAACTGGGCGCCAAGTTCGACATCCGGTCCATCCCCACGATCATGGCCATCCGTGACGGTGTGATCGTCTTCGCCCAGCCGGGCGCGCTGCCCGAGTCGGCGCTGGAGAACCTGATCGAACAGGTCGAGGCCCTCGACATGGACGACGTCCGCAAGCAGCTTGCCGAGCACAAGCACTGACCGACCACACGACGGCCGGGTCCCACCACGGGCCCGGCCGTCGGCGTGTCCGGCGGCGGACACGGCAGACCGCTCGCACGCCCCCGCGCGCCGCGGCGCGTCGCGTATCGTCACGACCCGATGGAGACTCTGACCGCCCGCGGCCGCGCGGCCCGAATCGCCGCCACCGCGCTCGGGCTGGCGCTACTGCTGGCCGGCACCGTCTGGGGCACCGACGACCACTTCCCGTTCGGGCCGTTCCGGATGTACTCGACGTCCAACCCGCCCAGCTCCCCCGCCCCGGACACCCGGGTCGAGGGGATCGACGCCACCGGGGCCGTGGTCGGCCTGGGTGAGCGGGCCACCGGCATCCGCCGGGCCGAGATCGAGGGCCAGCAGGACCGCTACGCCGCCGACCCCGCGCTGCTCGCCGAGGTGGCCGACGCGTACGCCGAACGCAACCCGGACGCGGCACGGCTGGTCGAGGTCCGCATCGTGATCCGCTGGCACGGCATCCGGGACGGCCGGCCGACCGGCCGGTGGACCGACGAGACAGTGGTGAGCTGGCAGGCCCCCCGATGATCCGCTGGCTGACCGAGCCGGTCCCCCGCGCGCGGGTGGCCGCCTTCCGTACGCTGATCTATCTCTTCGTCGCCGCGGACCTGGCGTTGTTCACCCCCTGGGTGCGCACCCGGGTCGCGGTGCCCGGCGAGCTCTACCAGCCGCTGCTGGTCGGCCGGCTGCTGCCGCTGCCCACCCCGACCCCGGCGCTGGTCGACGTCATCTTCTGGGCGCTGCTGCTGTTCGCCCTGCTGGCCGCGACCGGCCGGGCGCCCCGGCTGCTCGGCTGGACGGTCTTCGCGCTCTACTTCGAGTGGATGATCGTGGCGATGAGCTACGGCAAGGTCGACCACGACCGGTTCGGCCTGCTGGTGGCGCTCGCGGTGCTGCCCACCGCCGGCCGGGCCCGGCACGGCGACCCGACCCGCACCGAGGCCGGCGGCTGGGCGCTGCGGGTCACCCAGATCGCGGTGATCTGCACCTACTTCCTCGCCGCCTGGGCCAAGCTGCGCTTCGGCGGCCTCGACTGGCTGACCGGCTCGGTGCTGGCCCGGGCGATCATCCGCCGTGGCACCGACCTGGCCGATCTGATCGCCAGCGTGCCGTACCTGCTGATCGTCGCCCAGTTCGGCATCGTCGCGTTCGAACTCGCCAGCCCGGCGATCTTCCTGCTCCGGGGACGGTGGCGGCTGTACACGGTGGGCTTCTTCTACTCGTTCCACCTGGTGACGTTCGCGACCATCACCATCTCGTTCGCCCCGCACCTGGCGGCGATGACCAGTTTCCTGCCGCTGGAGCGGGTCCGGCCGCTGGTCTGGGCCGGCCGGCTCGTCGGCCGCCGGCGCGATCCGGGGGACCGCCGACCCGTCGAGGTCGGGGCACCGCCGGGGGCGCCGCCACTGGCGGACCCGGCGGTCGCGGAGCCGGCCGGGTCGTAGGACGGGCCCGGCGGGCGTCCGCCGGGCGGGGAGGTCGGTCAGGCGCCGGGGCGACCGGCCGGGCCGTAGAGGCGTTCCCGCGCCTCCTGGGGCAGCGCGCAGGCGGCGGTGCCACCGGGCAGCCGGTGCCGGTTGCGGGCCACCCAGCGGTACGCCGGCCAGGCGGCCGCGCGCACCGGCGGGAAGCGGAGGCCGGCGCCGGCCACCCGCCAGAGCGGCCCGCTGTCGCCGAGCAGCCTGGCGATCGCGTCCGGGCCGGCGGCGCGGGAGCCGTCGGCGCCCACCCACTGCACCGCCTCCTCGCACTCGGCCTCGGTCAGGCCGAGCGCGGCCAGGTCGGCGAACTGCCAGGGCAGCACCCGGGCGCCGGTCGGGATCCGGCGTTCGATGAACTCGGCGCAGCGGGTGCAGAACGCACAGTCCCCGTCGTAGACGAACGTCGACCTCTCCATGCCCCCATCCTCCACCCACCCGGGCCCGGGCCGGCGGTCGAGGTGGCCGGGAACACGGCGGGTCGCTTGCGTTCGACTCGTACGCATGTTCGAATGGAGCCCATGCGCTGGGACAACCTCTCCGCTCCCCCGGACGAGGGCGTTCCCGGGCGGGCAGCGCCAGCGACGCCACCCCTGCCGCTGGCGCTGCCCGGCGCGGTCGCCCGCACCTTCGACACCCCCGGCTTCGCCGGCATGACGTTCTACGAGGTGCGCGCCAAGTCCATCATCAACAAGGTTCCCGGCGCCTCCCGCGTCCCGTTCGAGTGGACCGTCAACCCCTACCGGGGCTGCTCGCACGCGTGTGTCTACTGCCTCTCCGGCGACACGCTGGTCCTGCTCGCGGACGGGCGGACCAAGCCCATCCGCGACCTGGAGATCGGCGAGCGGATCTACGGCACGCGGCGCCAGGGCGACCACCGCCGCTACGTGGTGACCACGGTGCTGGCCAAGTGGTCCACCGTGAAGCCGGCCCACCGGGTCACGCTGGACGACGGCACCACCCTGGTCGCCAGCGGCGACCACCGCTTCCTGTCCGGCGAGGGCTGGCGCTACGTCGCTCCGGAGCCGGGCCGGCGCCGGCGCCTGGCGTGCGGGGAACGGCTGATCGGCACCGGCCGGTTCCACGAAGGGCACAAGGGCTCCACCGACTACCGTCGGGGCTATCTGCACGCGACGGCCCGGGCCGGCTCGGCCCCGCTCGACACCTCCGGTGGCGCCGGCGCCGACCCGGCCGAGCGCCCCGCCGACGACTGGTGGCTCGGCCTGCTGGCCGGGGCCTTCGACCTCGGGGGCAGGTGCAGCAGCGACGCCCTGCGGATCAGCGTGGCGGACGACGAGCGCCTCCACGACGTGACCGCGGCGCTCGACCGGTTCGGCTTCACCTTCGTCCGCGAGGACCACAACCTCCCCGGCCGCCCCCGGCAGCTCCGGTTGACCGGCGGGCTGCGCGAGCGGCTGCGGTTCCTGCACCTGGCCGAGCCGCGGCGGCCGCGGGGGCGGCTGATCGACGGGGTCCGGGTCCCCCGCCTCGCCGCGCCGCGCGTCACCGCCGTGGAGCCGCTCGGGGTGGAGCTGCCGCTGTGGGACATCACCACCGGCACCGGCGACTTCATCGCCAACGGCGTGGTGAGCCACAACTGCTTCGCCCGCAACACGCACACCTACCTCGACCTGGACGCGGGGGCGGACTTCGACCGCAAGGTGATCGTCAAGGTCAACGCCGGGGAGCTGGTCCGGCGGGAGCTGGCCGCGCCGCGCTGGCGGGGCGCGCACATCGCGATGGGCACCAACGTCGACTGCTACCAGCGGGCCGAGGGACGCTACCGGCTGATGCCGCAGATCATCGCGGCGCTGCGCGACTTCGCCAACCCGTTCTCCATCCTCACCAAGGGCACGCTGCTGCTGCGCGACCTGCCGCTGCTGCGGCAGGCCGCCGAGGTGACCCGGGTCGGCGTCTCCTACTCGGTCGGCTTCGTCGACGAGCGGCTCTGGCGGGCCGTCGAGCCCGGCACCCCCAGCCCGCGCCGGCGGCTGGACGCCGTCCGGGCGCTCACCGACGCGGGCTTCGAGGTGGGCGTGCTGATGGCGCCGATCCTGCCCGGCCTCAGCGACGGCGACGAGTCGATCGAGGCCACCGTGTCGGCGATCGCCGCGGCGGGCGCGTCCAGCGTCACCCCGCTGGCGCTGCACCTGCGCCCCGGCGCCCGCGAGTGGTACGCGCGCTGGCTCGGGCGGGAGTTCCCGCAGCTGGTGCCCCGCTACCGCGAGCTCTACCGCTCCGGCGCCTACGCCCCGCAGGCGTACCAGCGGGAGCTGACCGCGCGGGTGCGGATCGCGGCCCGTCGGCACGGCCTGCACCGGGCCGATCGCGGCGAGAACCGTGGCCTGCCCGAGCCGCCGGCGCCCCCGGCCACCGAGCAGTTGACCCTGCTGTGAGTCGCCGTCCGGAGCCGGCCGCTCGGCGACGGTCGACCGCCGGGCGGGGTTAGAGTCGGCGCGTGCGCTCCGCTCAGCAGATCCTCGCCGACTCCGCCGTGATCGCCGTCGTGGGCGCGTCCCGCGACCCCCGCAAGGCCGCGCACAGCGTGCCGTTGCAGATGCAGCGGTACGGCTGGCGGATCATCCCGGTCAACCCGACGGCGGACGAACTCTTCGGCGAGCGGGCCTACCGCTCGCTGGCCGACATCCCGCACCCGGTCGACCTGGTCGACATCTTCCGGCCGGCCGCCGACGCGGTCGAGGTGGTCCGCGAGGCGGTGGCGATCGGCGCGCCGGCGGTCTGGCTGCAACTCGGCATCGTCTCGCCCGAGGCACGGCGGATCGCCACCGAGGCGGGCATCGACTACGTCGAGGACCGCTGCCTGATCATCGAGCGCGCCGCCGCCGGCCTGACCCGCCTGCGCTGAACCGCCTGGGCTGAGCAGGACGGGCTGAACCGGCCGGGCGCCGCGCCGGAGGGCGCGCGCCGCCCGGCACCGCCACCGTCCGGCGAATCCGGTCGACGCGGGTGGGTGCGCGGCGTCATGATCCGTTGATGCCGGTACCTCCCCGCACGCTGCTGCGTTGGCAGTTCGACCTGACCTGGGCGCTGTTCGAGTACCACCTCGACCGGCTCCAACCGGCCGACTTCCGCTGGGAGCCGACCCCGCACTGCTGGACCGTCCGGCCCGACCCGGACGGCGGTTGGACGCCCGACTGGGCGGACGCCGAACCCGACCCGGTCCCGGTGCCCACGATCGGCTGGCTCACCTGGCACATCGGCTGGTGGTGGACGGTGGCGATCGACCGGTCGCACGGGCGCCCCGCGCCGCCACGCGAGGAGATCCGCTGGCCCGGGCCGGGCGAACCGACCATCGCCTGGCTGCGCGACCTGCGATCCCGGTGGCTCGCCCTGCTCGACGGGCTGACCGACGCCGACCTGGACGCCACCGCGCCGTTCCCCTGGCAGGACGACCCCGCGCACACGGTCGCCCACACCGTCGGCTGGGTCAACGCCGAGCTGATGAAGAACGTCGCCGAGATCGGCCAGCTCCGCCTGCTCCGCGCCGCGGGCGGCGCGACGGTGCCCGGGTAGCCGGAGCCGCCCGGCGGCACGGCGCGCGGGCACCGGGCCTGACCGGGCGGGAGAGTGCTCACCGGGTCAGAGCTTGTACTCCTTGAGCAGACCGCGGGAGATGATTGTCTTCTGGATCTCCGAGGTGCCCTCGCCGATGAGCAGGAACGGGGCCTCCCGCATCAGCCGCTCGATCTCGTACTCCTTGGAGTAGCCGTAGCCGCCGTGGATGCGGAACGCCTCCTGCACCACCTCGGCGCAGTACTCGGAGGCGAGCAGCTTGGCCATGCCGGCCTCGACGTCGTTGCGCTGGCCGGCGTCCTTGAGCCGGGCCGCGTTCACCATCAGGGCGTGCGCCGCCTCGATCTTGGTACCCATCTCGGCGAGCTTGAAGGCGACGGCCTGGTGCCTGGCGAGCGGCTGGCCGAAGGTGCGGCGCTGCTGGGCGTACGCGACGGCGAGCTCGAAGGCCCGGATGGAGATGCCGCAGGCGCGGGCGGCGACGTTGACCCGCCCGACCTCGATGCCGTCCATCATCTGGTAGAAGCCGCGGCCGACCTTCTCCGCGCCACCGAGCACCGCGGAGGCGGGCACGGTCACCCCGTCGAGCACCATCTCGGTGGTCTCGACGCCCTTGTAGCCCATCTTGTCGATCTTGCCGGGGATGGTCAGGCCGGGCGCGGTCTCGCCGAAGCCGGGCTCCTTCTCCAGCAGGAAGGTGCTCATGTTGCCGTAGACCGAGTCGGCGCCGGTGTCGGTCTTCACCAGGGTGGCCACCACCGACGAGTAGGCGCCGTTGGTCAGCCACATCTTCTGGCCGTTGATGACGTAGTTGTCGCCGTCGCGGACCGCCCGGGACTTGATCGCCGAGACGTCGGAGCCGCACTCCGGCTCGGACATCGAGAAGGCGCCGCGCACCTCGCCGGTGGCCATCCTCGGCAGCAGCCGGGCCTTCTGCTCGGCCGAGCCGTGCTGCGAGATCAGGTACGCCACGATGAAGTGGGTGTTGACGATGCCGGAGATCGACATCCAGCCCCGGGACAGCTCCTCGACCACCAGCGCGTAGGTCAGCAGGGACTCGCCCAGGCCGCCGTACTCCTCGGCGATGGTGAGGCCGAAGAGCCCCATCTCGCGCATCCCGTCGAGGATGTCGGTGGGGTACTCGTCGGCGTGCTCCAGCCGCTGCGCGTGCGGGATGATCTCCTTGTCGGCGAACTCCCGGACGGTTTCCAGGATCGACCGCTGCTCGTCGGTCAGGCCGGGCGTCTGGGCGAGTCGAGCCATCTCAGCCTCCGGGGGGATCGGCGCCTTACTCATGGGTAACTGAACGCTCGGTCAGTATCGGCCGCGCGGCCGGCGAGGCCAAGGTGACCAGTCCACACAACCGCTGTGAAAAGGTTCACCGCTACCGGTAGCGTCCGGCAAGAGGGGCGTGATCCGCCACCGGCAGGAGGAGGACACCCGTGAGCCAGCCACCGCCGCCGGGTCCGCCGGATCCGGACCGACCGCCGTCGCCGTGGGAACCGCCGCCCCCGGGGCAGGAGCCCTTCCCCGGGCCGGAGCCCTCGTCGGGTTACGGCCAGCCACCGGGACAGGAGCCCCCGTCGGGGTACGGGCCGCCGTCGTACGAGCAGCAGCCGGCGTACGGGCAGCCGTCGTACGAGCAGCCCGGTCAGCCCCCGCACGCCCCGCAGTGGGGGCAGCAGCCCCCGTACGCCCCGCAGGGGCCCTACGGCCAGTACGGACCGCCGTCACCCGGGCCGACCCGGGGGACGAACGTGCTGGCCATCCTCTCGCTGGTCTTCGCGTTCGTGTTCTCGCCCGCCGGCATCGTCCTCGGCCACCTGGCCAAGCGGCAGCTGCGGACCAGCGGCGAGGAGGGCGACCAGTTGGCCACCTGGGGGCTGATCCTCGGCTACGTCTTCACCGGGCTGGGCCTGCTCGTCTGCTGCGGCTGGATCGCGCTGGTCGCGTTCACCGGCGTGGACGGCACCGCCTACTGACGGAACTGCGCCTCGCGGACGCTGTTGCCGCCGTCCACCACCAGCATCTGGCCGGTGATGTAGGAGGCGGCCGGCGAGCAGAGGAAGGCGATGGCGGCGGCCACCTCGTCCGGCGTGCCCGGCCGGCCGACCGGCGTACCGAGGCCCTGCTTGATCTCGGCCATGGTGGACGCCGCGGTGTAGATGGTGCCGGGCGCTACCGCGTTCACGGTCACCCCGTCGGCGATCATCTCCATCGCCAGCGCCCGGGTCAGCCCGACCACGCCCGCCTTCGCCGCCGCGTACGCCGCCTCGGTGGGCAGCGCGTTCACCGGCCCGGCGGTCGCCGCCAGGTTCACGATCCGCCCCCAGCCGCGCTCGGCCATCCCGCCGATGAACGCCCGGCTGCACAGGAACGCGGTGGTCAGGTTCCGGTCGATCTCGCCGCGCCACTCGTCGTAGCTGAGCTGGGCCACCGGGCGCAGCACCTCGGGGCTGGCCCGGCTGGCCAGACCGGCGTTGTTGACCAGCACCTCCACGTCGCCGAGCTGCTCGGCCACGGCGTCGGCGAGCGCGCCGACCTCCGACTCGTCGGTGAGGTCGGCGACGAACCCAATCACCCCCAGCTCGCTGGCCCGTTCGTGGATCCGCCGGGTGGTGGAGACGATGGCCACCCGGGCGCCCAGGTCGGCGAGGCGACGCGCGGTCGCGTAGCCGATGCCGTCCGGGCTGCCCGCTCCGGTCACCAGGGCGACCTTCCCGTCCAGCCGCATGGTCACCGGCTCGGGCAGCGGCGCCGGTTCGTCCTGTCCGGGGGCGGCCACGGCCACGCCCGCCCGGCTGCGCCGGGCCAGCCCGGGGCGGCTCGCGTCCCGTCGCGGTCGGCTGCCGGAGCGGTCCGCCGCTCGCGCGTCAATCACCATGTCAGGATCCTGCCCGGTTCTCCCCGCCCGGGCAACGCGACCCCCGGTGGCGGGACCACGCGGTTTGCCCCGCGGTGGCTACCCTGACCCCGCACCCGCACCCTACGGAGAAGACGCATGACTTATCCCCCGCCGTCGGGCGGCTGGAACGACCCGGCGTGGTCGGGCCAGCAGTCGAGCCCACCGGCCGATCCGACCCTGCCGATCAGTGGTCAGCCCGTGCCCACCCAGCCCACCGCCGCCGATCCCTACCCCGGCGGCGACCCGTACGCCGGTATGAAGTCGCCCGGCCAGCCCGGCGACCCGTACGCCGCCGGCGCCTACCCGCCGCCCGCCTACGGCTACGGCTACCCGCCGCAGCAGAAGACCAACGGCCTCGCCATCGCCGCGCTGGTGCTCTCCCTGGTCGGCGTCGGGTCCTGCATCACCGCCCCGGTCGGGGCGATCCTCGGGCACGTGGCCCAGAAGCAGATCCGGCAGACCGGCGAGGGCGGCGAGGGCATGGCCAAGGCCGCCATCATCGTCGGCTGGATCTTCACCGGTCTGCTGGTGCTGGCGATCCTCTTCTACGCGGCGGCCATCGTCTTCGCGATCACGCAGGCCGACAACACCAGCAGCAGCTACTGAGAACGCGCCGTGCCGCCCCGGCTCGACCGGGGCGGCACGCCGAAGGAGCGGTGCGGGGCTATTCCGCGGGCGGGGTGAAGCTGGACGTCCGGGTCATCCCGGCCGCCCGCCCCTTGGCCGCGATCACCAGCGCCATCTTGCGGGACGCCTCGTCGATCATCTCGTCGCCGAGCATCACCGCGCCCAGCTTGCCGCCCGCCTCCGAGGTGTAGTGCTCGTACGCGTCGAGGATCAACTCGGCGTGGTCGTAGTCGGCCTGGGCCGGCGAGTACACCTCGTTGGCGGCGTCGATCTGGCCCGGGTGCAGCACCCACTTGCCGTCGAAGCCCAGCGCGGCCGAGCGCTTGGCCACCTCGCGGAACGCGTCCACGTCGCGGATCTGCAGGAACGGGCCGTCGATGGCCTGCTTGTCGTGCATCCGCGCGGCCATCAGGATCCGCATCAGGATGTAGTGGTACGGGTCGCCCGCGTAGTCCGGGATGAGCGCGCCCACCACCAGCGACCTCATGTTGATCGAGGCCATGAAGTCGGCCGGGCCGAAGATGATCGTCTCGACCCGGGGCGAGGCGGCGGCGATCGCGTCGACGTTGACCAGGCCGGCGGCGTTCTCGATCTGCGCCTCGATGCCGATCCGGCCGACCTCCAGGCCGAGGGTCTTCTCCAACTGGGTGAGCGTCAGGTCGAGCCACTGCACCTGGGCCGCGTTCTGCACCTTCGGCAGCATGACGCAGTCGAGGTTGGCGCCGGCCCCCTCGACCACGTCGATGACGTCCCGGTAGGTCCACGGGGTGGTCAGGTCGTTGACCCGGACCACCCGGGTCTTGCCGGACCAGTCGCCCTCGTTGAGCGCGGCCACGATGTTCTTCCGGGCGTCCGGCTTGGCCAGCGGGGCGACCGCGTCCTCCAGGTCGAGGAAGACCTGGTCGGCCGGGAGGCCCTGGGCCTTGCCGAGCATCTTGACGCTGGAACCGGGTACCGCGAGGCAGGACCGGCGGGGGCGACCGACTGCGGCCATGGGTGCGCTCCTTCCAGCGTGCGGCGGGCACGCCGACGCCAGCAGACGAGAATCCGAGAACTTAACGATCCCAAAGGGCGTTGTGACGCCACGGTAACCTCGCGCCATGACCGGGGTGAATGGACCTGTGGAAGATGTCACTGGGCGCCGACTCGTGGTGGTGACCGGGGCCAGTTCGGGGATCGGTCTGGCGGCGGCGGTGGACCTGGCGCGCCGCGGTGACCAGGTGGTACTGGTCGGCCGCGACCCGGCGCGGTTGCAGGCGGCGGCCGAGCAGGTCCGGGAGGCGTCCGGGGAGCGGCCCGAGCTGTTCCGGGCGGACTTCGCGGTGCTCGACGACGTACGCGGGCTGGCCGAGCGGCTGCGGGCCGCGTACGACCGGATCGACGTGCTGGCCAACAACGCGGGCGCGATCGTGCTCCAGCCGCTGACCACGGTGGACGGGTTCGAGCTGTCGATCCAGGCCAACCACCTCGCCCCGTTCCTGCTCAGCAACCTGCTGCGGGACCGGATCGGCCGGATGGTGGTGACCGCCTCCGGGGCGCACCGCAGCGGCATCCTGGACCCGGAGGACCTGAACGCGCCACTGCGCCGTTACCGGGCGATGACCGCGTACGGCACCAGCAAGCAGGCCAACATCCTGTTCACCGCCGAGGCGGCGCGGCGCTGGCCGCAGGTGCTGTCGTACTGCTTCCACCCCGGCGTGGTGCGCACCCGGTTCGGCAACGACAGCCGGCTGGTCGCGCTCGGCATGCGGATGCTGCCGTTCCGCAGCCCGGAGAAGGGGGCGGAGACGCTGGTCTGGCTGGCCAACCAGGACCCGGCCCGGCTGGTCGACGGCGGCTACTACTTCGACCGGCGGCCGCGCCGGCCGCTGCGCAAGGCCGCCGACCCGGGGTTGGCCGCCCGGCTCTGGACGGCCAGCGCCAAGGCGGTCGGCATCGCCGAGTGACGCAGCCTGCCATACTCCGCCGCATGACGACGGGGAACGACGCCACCACCGTGCCATCGACCGGTGCCACGCCCACGCCAGCGGCCGGCGCCACGCCGCCCGCTGACGCCGACGCGCGGCGGGCCGCACAGGGCGAGCCACCGGCGGCGGCGGGTGACACGGTGACCGTGCTCGCGACGGCGGACGCGGAGTTGACCGCCCGGCTGGACCGGGAGCTGACCGCTTTCAACAACCGGGCCACCGGCGCGGACGACGAGGCGGAGCTCAACGTCCGGGTCACCGACGCCGACGGCGAGCTGCTCGCCGGGCTGACCGGGTGGACCTGGGGCGGCTGCGCCGGGATCAGCATGGTCTGGGTGCGCGAGGACCGCCGGGCCGAGGGCTGGGGCGGCCGGCTGCTGCGGGCGTTCGAGGCGGAGGCCGCCCGGCGGGGCTGCACCGAGGTCTCCGTCTCGTCGTTCTCGTTCCAGGCGCCGGAGTTCTACCGCCGCCACGGCTACCTCGACACCGGCCGCCGGGAGGGCATCCCGGGCGGCCACGTCGACCACCACTTCTGGAAGTCGCTGCGGACCGACCCGGCGGCCGCGCTCCGCGTCGTCGCGCTGGTCGAGTTCGCGGAGGGCGCCGTCGAGGCCGGCCAGCGGTACGAGGACGCGGTGCTCGCCCTGCTCGGCCGGCACGGCGGCCGGGTGGAGCGCCGGCAGCGCACCGGCGACGGGCGTACCGAGGTGCACCTGATCCGGTTCGACACCCGTGCGGGCTACCACGCCTTCCTCGCCGACCCGGAGCGGGTGGCGCTGCGCGCCGGGCTCGGCGACGCCGCCCCGGACGCCCGGGTGCTGGAGGTCCAGGAGGTCTGACCGGCCGCGGCGGGCCCCTGACCGCCACGACCGGGGCTACTCGCTCAGGTGCACCGGGACGCTGGTGACCACCACCGCCGGCAGCGGCCGCAGGGCGGAGCGCAGCCGCTGCTCGGTGCGGCTGTGCAGCGGCCGGTGCCAGCGGCTGCGGACCACCACCTCGGGCACGATCACGGTCAGCACCAGGTCGGCCCGGCCGGCGTGCAGCGCCTCCAGGTAGTGCGCGAGCGGCCCGATCACCGCCCGGTACGGCGAGACGATCGTCTCCAGCCGGACGTGGTCGCCCCAGATCCGCCACTGCTCGCGGAACCGGTCCGCCTCCGGCTCCTCGGGGGCGATGTGCACGGCCAGGGTGGGCTGGCCGAGCGAGGCCGCGTACGCCAGCGCCCGCAGCGAGGCCCGGTTCAGCCGGGCGACCGGCACCACCACCAGGTGCCGTACCTGCTGGGGCAGTTCCTCGCCCTCGGGCGGCGCCGGGCCGGCGGCCGGCGGCGGGGCCGGCACCACCGGGGGCGCGGGCGCCGGGCCGGCCGGTGGCGGGTGCAGCGCCAGCGACCGGTGCAGCAGCGCGTAGTGCCGGTGGATCGCCGTGCCGAGCAGCACCAGCAGCGGCACGGCGAGCACCACCACCCAGGCGCCCTCGGTGAACTTGGTGGCCGCGGCGGTGACCAGCACCAGCCCGGAGAGCACCGCGCCGACCGCGTTGACAGTCGCCCGCCGGAGCCAGCCCGGCCCGCGCCGGCGTCGCCAGTGGACCACCATCCCCGCCTGGGAGAGGGTGAACGCCAGGAACACCCCGACCGCGTAGAGCGGGATCAGCGACTCGGTGTGCCCGCGGAAGGCCACCAGCACGGCCGCCGCCGCGACGGCCAGCGCGACCAGTCCGTCGCTGAACGCCAGCCGGTCCCCCATGTGCAGGAACCGGCGGGGGGCGTGGTCCGCCCGGGCCATGAAGAACAGCAGCCGGGGAAAGCCGTTGAAGGCGGTGTTCGCGGCGAGCAGCAGGATCAGCGCGGTGGCCGCCTGGACCAGCCCGTACCAGGGGCCGGTCGGGAAGGTGACCCGGGCGAGCTGGGAGAGCAGGGTCGCCTCCGGGGTGGGCACCACGCCGGTCAGGTGGACCAGCCCGGTCAGGCCGGTGAAGAGCAGCACCAGCATGGCCACCATCCAGCCGAGCGTGATGCGGGCGTTGCGCCACTCGGGCGGCCGGAACACCGGGACCGCGTTCGACACCGCCTCGATGCCGGTCATCGACACCGCGCCCGAGGAGAACGCCCGCAGCACCAGCAGCAGCCCCAGTCCCTCGACCGCCGGCACCGGCGGCGGTGGGACCGGCGCGAACCCGCCCCCGGCCGCGCGGGCGTAGCCGACCGCGAGCAGGGCCAGCAGCGCGACCACGAAGGCGTACGTGGGCAGCACGAACAGGTTCCCGGCGGTACGCACGCCGCGCAGGTTGCCGGCGAGCAGCAGGGCGATGGTGAGCACCCCGAGCGGCACGGTCCACCCGGCCAGCCCGGGCAGCGCCGAGGTGACCGCGTGCACCCCGGCGGCCACCGACACCGCCACGGTGAGCACGTAGTCGACCATCAGGCCGGCGGCGGCGGCGAGCCCGGCCCGCGGCCCGAAGTTGTCCCCGGCCACCACGTAGGAGCCCGCGCCGTGCGGGTAGGCGACCACTGTCTGCCGGTACGACACGCCGACCGCCACCATGAGCACCGCCAGTGCGGCGGCCAGCGGCAGCGACAGCCCCAGCGCCCCGCTGCCGGCGAGCAGCAGCACGGCGAGCATCGCCTCCGGCCCGTATGCGACCGAGCTGAGCAGGTCGGAGGAGAGCACGGGCAGGGCGACCAGCTTGCGCATCCGCTCGTAGAGGACCGCGGAGCTGCTCAGTGGCGGCCCGAGCAGGGCGCGCCGGAGCCGGGTGACGGTACGGCCGAACCGGGAGCCGGGCAGGTTGGCCGGCTCGGTGGCGACCAGTTCGTCCGGCTCGCCGACCCGGAACATGGCGATCGGGGCGAGCCGCCCGAACCGGCTCGGCTCGGGCTGGCCACCGGCGCGGCGCAGGCTGGGGTCGACCGGGAGCGCGTCGGTGCCGGGTGCGCGATCCCGCCGGGCCGCCCGCCACTGGTCGCCGATCCGGCGCAGCGCCGCCAACTCCTCCGGCGCCAGCGGCGGGAACTCGGCCGAGGGCGTGACCAGGGTGCCCTCCGCGCCGTCGCGCTCGCCGGCTCCGGAGCCGTCCGCCCCGCCGCCCGCCCTCGTCCCGCCCACCCCTCGCACTGTCACGGAAAGCGCGGCCCACGGTGGCGGAATGCGGACTCTTCGCGGAAGACTGCGCCCGGCGCGGGTCGCGGCGACGGACGGTGCCGTCCGGGGTGGTGGGTCAGTCGGACAGCGGGGTGGCGTCGGCCGGGACGGTGGTGGGGACGGGCGGGGTGCGGCGGGCGCGGGCACCGCCCAGCACCACCACCGCGACGCCGACGAGCAGCAGCGCGAGCCCGGGCAGTGCGGTGGCCCGGGGCAGTTGCCCCAGCCAGGCCCAGCCGATCAGCGCCGCGCCCGGGGCCTCCAGCAGGATCAGCACGCTGATCGTGGTGGCCGAGACCCGGCGCAGCGCGTAGTTGAACATCGAGTGGCCGAGCAGTTGGGCGCCGGCCACCAGGGCCAGGATCGCCAGCCAGGTGCCGGTGTCGAAGCCGCCCAGCGGCAGCCCGCCGGCCAGGCAGAGCACCAGCAGGATCAGGGTGCAGACGCCGTAGCAGACGGTGGTGTACGTGGTGGTGCTGACCGTGGCCCGGGCCCGCTCGCCGAACGCGGTGTAGACCGCGGCGAACAGGCCGCCGGCCACCGCGAGCAGGTCACCGGCGAAGGCCCGGCCGGAGAGGGCGAAGTCCGCCCCGCTGGCCAGTACCGCCCCGCCGACCGCCACCCCGATCCCCACCCAGACCACCCGCGGCAGCCGCTTGCCCTGCCCGCGGGCGATCAGCCCCTGCCAGACCGGCTGGGTGGCGCCCAGCGCGGTCGCCGCGGCCACCGAGGTGAGCTGGGCGCTCGGCATCCAGGTGGCGAAGTGCGCGGCCAGGGCGACGCCGGAGAGCACGCAGGCCCAACCCGCCCGCCGCCCCGCCCCGGCGGTCAGCGACCGTAGTTCGGCCCGGCGGCGGGTCAGCGCGACCGGGCCGAGGACGGCGACCGAGAGCAGGTTGCGCCAGAACGCGACCGCCAGCGCGGGCGCGGCCGCGAACGCGATCAGCGGCGCGGACGACGACACGGCGACCACGGCGAGGGTGAGCGCCCCGGTGGTCAGCGGGTCGAGGGGCGGGCGGTGTTCGGACGGCACGGGGAGCAATCCTCACACGATCCGGGACACCACGGACCGTCATCACTCGGTTACGATCATGCGCGTCCGCCGGCGACCCCCTCGACCGCCCGGAGGCGTTCCCCCATGCCCACGTACCAGGCGGTGCTCTTCGACTTCTTCGGCACGCTCACCCGCTCGGTGCAGCGCGGCGCGGCCCACCGGTGCACCGCCGAGCTGCTCGGCTGCCCGGCCGACACGCTGGTCGAGGTGCTGGACCGCAGCTTCTACCAGCGGGCCAGCGGGCGGTTCGGCAGCGCCGAGGCCACCCTGCGCTGGGTCTGCGAGCAGGCCGGCGTACACCCGTCGGACGGTGCGGTGCGGGCCGCGGTGGCCTCCCGGCACCGGGCGGTACGCGCGGACACCCGGCTGCGCGACGACGCCGCGGCGGTGCTCGCCGCGCTGCGCGAGCGGGGACTGCGCACCGGCCTGATCAGCGACTGCACCCACGAACTGCCGGCGTTCCTGCCGCAACTGGCGATCGCCCCGCTGCTCGACGTGCGGGTCTTCTCGGTGCAGGTCGGCCGCTGCAAGCCGGACCCGGCGCTCTATCTGGCGGCGTGCCACCGGCTCGGGCTGACCCCGGCGGACTGCCTCTACGTCGGCGACGGCGACAGCCAGGAGCTGACCGGGGCGGAACGGGCCGGCATGACGGCGGTGCGGCTGGCCGCCCCGGATCTGGCCGGGCACCTGGTGTTCAACGCCGACACCTGGGACGGGCCGGTGCTGCGCTCGCTGAGCGAGGTGCTCGACCTGGTCGACCCGGCGGCGGTGCCGGCGTGACCGCGCCGGCGGTCGGCCGGGTCGGACCGCCGGGCCGGGCGGTCCGGCTGGGCCCGTTCGTCGGAGCGTCGGGCCGGGTCCGGTTCGTCGCGTCGTCGGCGTGGGGTGCGGTCAGCGGCGGCGGACCCGGTGCAGCCGGAACGGCTTGCGGGTGGCCCGGACCACCGTCGCCGGCCGGGGCTCCTCGGCCAGCGACCCGTCGGGCAGCCCGGCCCCGGCGACCGGCTCCCCGGCCGGGACCAGGCGGACCAGCGCGCAGCCCTCGGCGGCCCAGCGGGCGACCTGGTCGGCGGCGCTGCCCCGGCCGTTCAGCCGTTTGCCGGCGACCAGCGGGGCGGCGGTCTCCCAGGTCTCGCTGCCCGGCGCCACCCGTTCCACCCGCGCCGGCCAGGTGACGATCCGGCCGCCGTGGTCGCCGCGCAGCGTCACCCGCGCCTCGGTCGCCTCGGCCAGCCCGGGCGCGGACTGCTCGCCCGGCCCGGTCACCACGAAGAGCGCGCCCTCCAGTGTCACGCACCAGAGCGCCAGCGCTGGGCCACCGGGCACGGCGACCCACGCCACCGCGGCCTTCTTCATCGCCTCGTCGACCAGGGGCGTGCTGCTGCGCTCGGGCTCGTCGCTCACTCCGGCATCCTCCCGTAACCGGGCCGTCGGCGTCAGCCGACGAACGGCGGCACCATGATCTCGCCCCGGGCCACCGGCATCACCTGACCCGAGACGGTGGCGCCGACCGCCGCGCCGCCGGCGGCCGTCACCGTGCAGGCCAGCGCGGACGGCCGCTTGATCTCGACCCCCTGCACCACGTCGTACGACGAGCGGCCGTCGCCGGGCAGCAGGCCGCTGGCGACCAGCCAGACCCCGAGCCCGAGCGCGGCCGACCCGGTGGCCGGGTCCTCCGGCACGCCGAGCCCCGGAACGAAGACCCGGGCGTGCGCGGTTTGCGCGTCGGCGTCCCAGGAGAAGACGCTGACGTGCTCCACGCCGTACCGCTGTGCCGCCGCCGCGTTCACCCGCGCGCGGGCCACCGCGTCCGGTCGCACCGGCAGGTAGGGGAACTCCAGGCCGCAGCCGGCCACCCGGGGCGCCGGGCCGACGTGGTCGTCCGCGTTCAGGCCGGCCATCTCCAGCAGCGGCTCCGGGTCCAGCTCGGGGCCGAGGGTGGGGGTGCCGCCGGTGAGCGTGGCCCCGGTCGCGGTCACCTCGATCGGCAGCACGCCGGCGCCGCACTCCTGGGTGACCTGCCCCACACCGAACATGCCCCGGCGGCTGGCCGTCACCGCCGCGCCGACGCTCGGGTGCCCGGCGAACGGCAGTTCCTCCGCCGGGGTGAAGATCCGCGCCCGGTAGGTCGCGCCGACCTGGGTGGGCGGGAGCACGAACACCGTCTCGGACAGGTTGAACTCCAGCGCGAGCGCCTGCATCTGTTCGGTGGCCAGCCCTTCGGCGCCGAACACCACGGCCAGCGGGTTGCCGGCGAAGGGACGGTCGGTGAAGACGTCCACGATCTCGTAGGCCAAGGTCGACATGTTGATAAACACTAGGCGCTTAGGCTGGTGCCCGTGAGCACGCCGACCCGGGTCTACATCGCCCGCCTCGCCGGCGTCGCCGTCTTCGACCCCAACGGCGACCAGGTGGGCCGGGTCCGCGACGCGGTGGCCCGGTTGCGGCCCACCCAGCGCCCGCCGGAGGTGGTGGGCCTGGTCGCCGAGATGCCGATGCGCCGGCGGATCTTCCTCTCCATCAACCGGATCACGTCGATCGACGCGGACGCGGTGGTGCTCGGCACCGGCACGCTGAACCTGCGCCGCTTCGAGAAGCGCCCCAACGAGCTGCTGGTGCTCCAGGAACTGCTGGACCGGCGGGTGCAGATCGACCCGGGCGGTCAGCCCGGTGCGGTGGTCGACGTGGCGATGGAGTGCAGCCGCGGCGGCGAGTGGTCGCTGACCCGGGTGGCGGTCCGCGAGCAGACCGGCCGGCTGGGCCGCCGCGGCCACCTGCAGCAGGTCGAGTGGGAACGGGTCCGCGGGTTGAGCGGCATCGCCGACACCCGGGGCACCGCCAACCTGCTGTCGGTGCTGGAGGACATGCGCCCCGCCGACCTGGCCAACGCCCTGCAGGACCTGCCCGACGCGCGGCGCAACGAGGTGGCCGCCGCCCTGGACGACGAGCGGCTCGCCGACGTGCTCAGCGAGCTGCCCGAGCACGACCAGGTGGAGATCCTGGCCGCGCTGGACCGGGAACGGGCCGCCGACGTGCTGGAGGAGATGGACCCGGACGACGCCGCCGACCTGCTCAGCGAGCTGACCCCGCCGGAGCAGGACGTGCTGCTCGACCTGATGCAGCCGGACGAGGCCGACCCGGTCCGCCAGCTGCTGAAGTACACCCCCGGCACGGCGGGCAGTGTGATGACCTCGGAGCCGGTGATCCTGCCGCCGGACGCGACAGTGGCGGAGGCGCTGGCCCGGATCCGCGAACCGCAGCTCTCCCCGGCGGTCGCCGCGCAGGTGTTCGTGACCCGCGCGCCGATGACCACGCCGACCGGCCGCTACCTCGGCATGGTGCACTTCCAGCGGTTGCTCCGGGAACCGCCGGCCGACATGCTCGGCGGGGTGGTGGTCAACGACATCGACCCGCTGCGGCCGACCACCCCGCTGCCGGAGATCACCCGCCGGATGGCCACCTACGACCTGGTCGCCATGCCGGTGATCGACCGGAACAACCGGCTGGTCGGCGCGGTCACCGTCGACGACGTGCTGGACCACTCGCTGCCCCGGGACTGGCGCGACCGGGACGCCATGACCGGCCCGACCAACTCGGACGCGGTGCTGGACGGCGCGGATGGTTGAGCGACGGGCGGAGCGGCTGGACCAGCCGCGCGAGCCCCGGAGCCTGAAGCTGCCCCGGTTCGACCCGGAGGCCTTCGGCCGGTGGTCGGAGGGGATCGCCCGGGGTATGGGCACGGCGAACTTCATCGTCTACATGACGGTGGTGATCCTGCTGTGGTTCGGCTGGAACACGCTGGCCCCGGCGCACCTGCGCTTCGACCCGTACACCTTCACGTTCCTCACCCTGATGCTGTCGTTGCAGGCCAGCTACGCGGCGCCGCTGATCCTGCTGGCCCAGAACCGGCAGGCGGACCGGGACCGGTTGGCGCTGGAGGAGGACCGGCGCCGGGCCACCATGCAGAAGGCCGACACCGAGTACCTGGCCCGGGAGATCGCCGCGCTGCGGATCGCGATGGGTGAGGTGGCCACCCGGGACTTCCTCCGCTCGGAGCTGGCCCGGCTGGCCGAGGAGCTGGACGAGGCGGGGCAGCGCCGGCAGCGGCTGGAGCGCCGCCAGCAGGAGCGGGCCGCGCAGCGGGCGGCCGGCGCCGGCGACGCCCTGGAGGAGCCCCGCGACGAGCTGGACGGCGACTGGGCCCGGGACGGCCGGCCGGAGGGTGGGGGCTGAGCGCGGCGGCACCCTGCCCGGCGCGTCAGAACGCCGCGCGCCTCAAGGGGCCAGGCGAGCGGCGTTCGCCTCGATCGTCCCACTTCGTGCGGTACGCGTCCAGACCCCGGCGGCCCCGCCCGGGCGTCATCGATTCGCTCACACCGACCCCCGCTGGCGGCGGTGCGGGACGGCCCTCGACGTAGCATTGCGGGCATGTCAGCACCCGTCAGCACCGTCTCCGACGCGATCCAGGCCGCGCTGGCCACCGTCAACGACCCGGAGATCCGCCGGCCGATCACCGAGCTCGGCATGGTCCGCTCCGCCGCTGTCGGCGACGACGGTGTGGTGCGGGTCGAGCTGCTGCTCACCGTCGCCGGCTGCCCGCTGCGGGACAAGCTGCGCGCGGACATCACCGCTGCCGTCGGCGCGGTGCCCGGGGTGACCGGTGTCGAGATCGACTTCGGCGTGATGAGCCCGGAGCAGCGCCAGCAGCTCCAGGCGAAGCTGCGCGGCGGAGGCGCCACCGAGGAGCCGGTCATCCCGTTCGCCCAGCCCGGCTCCCGCACCCGGGTGTACGCGGTCGCCAGCGGCAAGGGCGGCGTCGGCAAGTCCAGCGTGACTGTCAACCTGGCCGCGGCGCTGGCCGCCCGCGGGCTCTCCGTCGGCGTGGTCGACGCGGACATCTACGGCCACTCGGTGCCCCGGATGCTCGGCGCCGACGGCCGGCCCACCCGGGTCGAAGACATGATCATGCCGCCGCAGGCGCACGGCGTGAAGGTCATCTCGATCGGCATGTTCACCGCCGGCAACGCCGCCGTGGTGTGGCGCGGCCCGATGCTGCACCGGGCGTTGCAGCAGTTCCTCGCCGACGTCTACTGGGGCGACCTGGACGTGCTCCTGCTCGACCTGCCCCCGGGCACCGGCGACGTGGCCATCTCGCTGGCCCAGCTGCTGCCCAACTCCGAGATCCTGGTGGTCACCACGCCGCAGGCGGCGGCCGCCGAGGTGGCCGAGCGGGCCGGCGCGATCGCCCTGCAGACCCACCAGCGGGTGGTCGGCGTCATCGAGAACATGTCCTGGCTGGAGCTGCCGGACGGGTCCCGGATGGAGGTCTTCGGCGCGGGCGGCGGCGCGACGGTCGCCGAGTCGCTGACGAAGACGATCGGCGCCCAGGTGCCCCTGCTCGGCCAGATCCCGCTGGACACCCGGGTCCGCGAGGCCGGCGACGAGGGCAACCCGATCGTGCTGGCCGAGCCGGAGTCGCCGGCCGCGGTGGCGCTCGGCCAGGTGGCCGACCGGCTCGCCGTCCGCCGCGAGTCGCTGCTCGGCAAGCCGCTGGGCCTCAAGCCCGCCGGCCGCTGACCCGCCCGGCTCCGGGCGCGCGCGGTTCTGCCGCGTCCCGACCGCCGCGCCGCCCCGCCCGTCCTGCCACCGGGCGGCCCTGAGGCCGCCCCACCCGGACGCCCCGTTGCCAGACACCGCGCGCGGCCCTCGGTGCCCCGCCACCCCGGCCGCCCCGCCGCCCAGACGACCGGCCGGGGTGGCCTCGGCACGCACGGTGCGGACGGCGCTGCGCGGGTCGCCCGGGCTCAGGTGGCGTCGTCGTAGCTGACCCGCGGCGCGGGTGCCGGGGCGCCGCCGGTGGCGGTGGCCGGCCGGCTGCCGCTCGACCGGAGGTCGGCGGCGTTGGCGACGTCCTTCAGCTCGTTGTGCACGCCGGTGACGTCCGCCCGCAGGTTGTCGTAGACGCCCTGCAGCGGCTTCCGGATCGCCTGCTCGTCCTCCTCGCTGAGCAGGTGCTTGCGGATGAACGCCTTGGGGTGCAGGTCCTCCAGCTGGATGTCGGTGCCCAGCTCCTTGCTCAGGTCGCTGGTGGCGTTGCGGGCCATGTTGCGCAGGTTGCGCACCATCCGCAGGCCGTCGTTGATCACCGCGGGCAGCCGGTCGCCGAAGATCAGCAGCGCCAGGAGCAGCAGCCCACCGATCTCCCACATGTTCAGGTTGTCGAGCACTGCGGGCCCCCCTCTCGGCGTCAGCGCCAAGACTACGCACGTCGGACCCCGGACCGGGAGGGGGTGACCGCCCGCTACTTCGCGTCTGCGGCGAGCGTCACCGACGCGTTCAGCCGGTCCGAGCCGCGGCGGTACTCCACGGTCACCACCGAGCCCGGGGCGAACTTGCGGACCAGGGCGATCAGATCGGTCGGTTCGGTCATCGGCCGCCCGTTCAGCTTCAGGATCACGTCGCCGGCCTTGAGGCCGGCGTCGGCCGCCGGCCCGGACGGCTCCACCGTCACCAGCCGGACACCGCTGCCGCTGGCCGCGCCGGGGCCGCCGACCTGGGCGCCGATCACGGTACGCCGGGCCTTGCCGGTGCCGATGATGTCCTGCGTGATCCGCTTGGCCTGGTTGATCGGGATGGCGAAGGCGAGGCCGATGTTGCCCGCCTCCTGCCCGTCGGCGACCAGCGACTTGATCGTCGAGTTCACCCCGATCACCCGGCCGGCGCCGTCCACCAGTGGCCCGCCCGAGTTGCCGTGGTTGACCGCGGCGTCGGTCTGGATGGCCGCGTAGTAGCGCACCGGGCCGCCCGGCTCCCCCGCCTGCATGGTCCGGTCGAGCGCGCTGACGATGCCCGCGGTGACCGTGTTGGCCAGCGAGAGCGGCGAGCCGATGGCCAGCACCGGGTCGCCCACCGCGAGCGCGTCGGAGTCGCCGAACTCCACCGGCCGCAGCCCGGTGCGGGCCACCTTGATCACCGCGATGTCGGACTCCGGGTCCTGCCCGACCAGGGTGGCCGCGGCCGAGGTGCCGTCGTTGAAGATCACCGAAGCCTTGCCGGTGCCGCCCGCGACCACGTGGTCGTTGGTGATCACGTGGCCGTCCGCGCTGGCGATGAAGCCGGAGCCCTCGCTCGTGCCGCCGACGCCGCTCACCCGCACGGTCACCACGCTGGGCAGCACCCGTTCGGCGACGCCGGCCAGCGACTCCGGCTTGCGCTGGGCCAGCCCGGGCGCCTGCGGGTCGGCGCCGAGCACGGTACCCCCGGCGGCGCCGCCGCGAACCGCGAAGGCGTAGCCGAGCGCGCCGCCGAGGCCGCCCGCGAGCAGCGCGGTGATCAGCGGGATGAGCAGCAGTTGGCGCAGCGACGGGCGGCCCGGGGCGTCCGGGTCGGTGACCGGTTCCGGCTCGGTGCCGGGGCCGGGCGCGGCCGGGAGCACCACCGCGGCCGGGGCGGCCGGGTCGCGCCACGGGTCGGCGAGCGCGTCGGACCACCAGGGCGAGGTGGTGCCGGTGCCGTGCGGTGCCGTCGGCGCAGGCGGCGGGTACGCCGGCGCCGGCGGTCCCGCCGGCGTCGGGCTCCCACCGGGCTGGCGCCAGTCCCAGCCGTCGGTCACGTCGGTCCTCCCAGTCCGTCCCCGGATCCCGCCCGCGACGACCCGGCGACAGGTCGGCCCGGTCGCGACCGGCGGGATACCGTCTCCAGGATTGCACGGATGCCCCGGGTGGAGTCAGCGGTTGCCACCCGTGATCGTCCGCGGCGGGACGCGCGGCTGCGTGGGTCGGGGCTCGCCTCTAGGCTCACAGTGCCAACCCGCCCCTCGCACCATTCGCGCCGCCCGGAGGTGTCCCATCGCCACGGTCGCCGGTTCCGGCAGTTCGACGACCCAGGCTCTGCAGTTCGCCGAGTCGTACGCCGCCGAGGATCTCGTGCTGCGCACCGCCCGCAGCCTCGCCCGCGAGGTCGGTCTCGACGCGGTGACCCCCGGCGCGGGCGCCGCGCTGCGGCTGCTCGCCGCCGCCGGCAACGCCCGGGCCGTGGTGGAGATCGGCACCGGCACCGGGGTCAGCGGGGTGTGGCTGCTGCGCGGCATGCGCGCCGACGGCGTCCTCACCACCATCGACGTCGAGGTGGAGCACCAGCGGATCGCCCGGCGGATCTTCACCGAGGCGGGCTTCCCGGCGGGCCGGACCCGGATCATCACCGGTCGGGCGCTGGACGTGCTGCCCCGGCTCGCCGACGGCGCGTACGACCTGGTCTTCGTCGACGCCGAGTCGACCGGCTTCGCCGCCTGCGTGGACGCCGCGCTGCGGCTGCTGCGCCCGGGCGGGGTGCTCGCGCTCAACGGCACGCTGGCCGGCGGCCGGATCGGCGACCCGGCCGCCCGCGACGTGGAGACGGTGACCATCCGCGAGACGATCAAGGCGATCCGGGAGTCGGAGCACTGGATCCCGGCGCTGCTGCCGCTCGGGCACGGGCTGCTCGCCGCCGTGAAGTGCTGACCGGGCAGGCACCCCGGTCCGCCGCACGCGGGCGCCGTCCGCCGGTCAGCCGAGCGTGGCCAGCCAGCGCAGCAGCGAGCGGACGCCCCAGCCGGTCGCGCCCCTGGTCAGCTCCGCGTCGTCGGCGTCCGCCCAGGACGGCGCGGACATGTCCACGTGCAGCCAGCGGTCGCGCAGGTCGCCGGTGAACTCGCGCAGGTAGAGCGCGGCCACCACCGAGCCGGCGCCCTGGGTCGGGGCGCTGTACAGGTCGGCCAGCTCGCTGCCCAGGTACTCGACGTAGTCGGTGGGCAGCGGCATCCGCCAGGCCGCCTCCCCGGCCTCGGCCACCGCGGCCAGTACGGCGGCGGCCAGCTCGTCGTTCTCGCTGTAGAGCGCGCCGGTGCGCTTGCCCAGCGCCACCGCGTTGGCGCCGGTCAGCGTGGCCAGGTCGACCAGCAGGTCCGGCCGCAGCTCCTGGACGGCGTAGGCGAGCGCGTCGGCGAGCACCAGCCGGCCCTCGGCGTCGGAGTTGGTGGTCTCGCTGGTGGTCCCGCCGTAGTGGCGGACGATGTCACCCGGGCGGAACGCCGAGCCGCTGACCATGTTCTCGGCCAGCGGGGCGAGCGCGGTGACCCGTACCGGCAGCCGCTGCGCCGCGGCGCCGACGGTGGCGGCCACCACCGCGGCCGCCCCGGCCATGTCCTTGCGCATCAGCTTCATCGCCGGCACCGGCTTGATCGAGATGCCACCGGTGTCGAAGGTGATGCCCTTGCCGACCAGCACCACGTGGGTGCGGGCGTCGGCCGGCCGCCAGTCCAGCTCGACCAGGCACGGGCCGTGCGCCGAGCCGCCGCCCACGGCGAGGATGCCGCCGAAGCCCTCGGCGGCCAGCTCGGCCGGCTCGCGGACCCGCAGGTGCAGGTCCGGCACCTCGGCGGCGCGGGCGGCCACCTGCTCGGCGAACCACTGCGGGTTCTTCACCGAGGACGGGGTGTTGGTCAGGTCGCGGGCCCACCGGGTCAGCCCGGCGGTGGTTTGGGCCGCCTCGACCGCGGCCCGGTGGGGCTCCGGGTCGGCCACCAGCAGGTCGACCCCGGCGAGCGCGGGCCGGTCGCCGGCGTCGGTCAGCCGGAACCGGTACGACGCCAGCAGCAGCCCTTCGGCGAGCCCCCGGACGGCGGCCGGAGACACGTCGGCCGGCAGCGCGATCGTGACGTGCGTCTCATCGGCGACGGCGCGGACCAGCGCGGCGCCGGCGCGCCGCCAGCTCGCCTCGTCGCCGTCCCCGGTGCCGAGCAGGACCAGCAGGGCGGGGGTCCGCCCCGGGCGGTACCGGGGGTGGAGTTCACCGGCCCGGCCGGTGAGCCGGGCGGCCGGGGCCAGCGCGCTGGCCTCCTCGACGACGCCGTCGGGCAGCGCCGTCGCGGTCGGCGCGGGCACGGCCGGAGCGTCGCCGCCCGTCCCCTCCCCAGCCGGACGAAGGGTCAGGACGAGGGTGTCGAGCCGGTCAGGCTCGACGACCAGACGGATGGCGAGCACGCGGGACCGTACCTCCAGGAAAGGGATCGCGGAGCGGGGATGACCCACGGCGCTCCGCGCCGGTGAAGCCCTGAGCCACCGGCAGGGCCGGTGGCTCAGGGTACGACGAACCGTCCGGGCGGCGGACGCCACCCGAACCGCTCCTCGCTCAGCCGGCGGCCGCCTTCAGCGCGTCACCGAGCGCGTTGGCCTCGTCGGGAGTCATCTCGACGACGAGCCGGCCACCGCCCTCCAGCGGGACCCGCATGACGATGCCCCGGCCCTCCTTGGTGACTTCCAGCGGACCGTCGCCCGTCCGCGGCTTCATCGCCGCCATGTTGTCTCCCCTCAGACCTACACCAGGGTCGGTGGGTTGCCCCACAGCCACTTCGTCACGACCACCCGCAACCTACGCGGGGGTGTCGACTGACGATTTTCCCTGATGAACACCGCCGGACCCAAACCGAAGCAGCATTGATGTAACAGCATCTAGCTTATCTTGAGAAGGCCTGTCACAATGTGCGGTCATGCAGGCACGGTCGGCACTCTTCGACCTGTACGGCGACCACCTCCGGCCACGGGGTGGCCGTGCGCCGGTCGCCGCCCTGGTCAAGCTGCTGGCGCCGCTCGGGATCGCCCCGCCCGCCGTACGGACGGCGGTGTCCCGGATGGTGCGTCAGGGGTGGCTCGACCCGTGCCGGCTCACCTCCGGGCCGGGATATTCGATCACACCGAAAGCCGCCCGCCGGCTCGACGAGGCGGCGGCCCGGATCTACCGCACCGGCCGGGTCAGCTGGGACGGCCGGTTCGACCTGCTCGTGCTGGAGGCGCCCGCCGGCCGCCGGGAACGCCAGCGGCTCGCCGCCAACCTGCGCTTCCTCGGCTACGGCACGCTCGACGAGCAGACCTGGGTGGCCACCCGCCCGGCCGAGGACGTCGACCTGCTGCTCGCCGAGGCCGGCGTCCGGTTCGAGCGGTTCACCGCCGCGCACGCCTCGGGCACCCCGGGCGCGATGGGCGTGGTCCGCCGGGCCTGGGACCTCGCCGAGATCGGCCGGGCCTACGAGCAGTTCGTCGCCGAGCAGCGCCCGCTGCTGGCCGGCGTGACCGTGCGCAGCGGCGACGAGGAGGCGTACGCCGCCCGGTTCCGGCTGGTGCACGCGTGGCGTACCTTTCTGTTCCGGGACCCGCAGCTGCCGCCGGCGCTGCTGCCCGAACGCTGGCCCGGCACCGCCGCGGCCAGCTTCTTCGACCGGCACGCCGCCCGGCTCCGGCCGGCCGCCGACCGGTACGTCGAGCAGTGCCTCGACGCCGGCAACCGCATCGTCCGACAGAAGGGTCGTTAGAGACGTGACCGAGCCGCTGCTGGTCGACCGCACCGACGCCGTCGTGACCCTGACCCTGAACCGCCCGTCCGCGATGAACGCGCTGGACGTGGCGCTCAAGGAGGCGCTCCGGGACACCCTGGCCGAGCTGGAGACCGACCGGTCCTGCCGGGCGGTGGTGCTGGCCGGCGCGGGCGGCTCGTTCAGCGCCGGCCAGGACCTGCGCGAGCACGTCCAGACCCTGGAGTCCGGCGAGGGCAAGCCGCTGGACACCGTCCGGGCGCACTACAACCCGATCGCCGCCCGGCTGGCCAACCTGCCGAAGCCGGTGGTCGCCGCGGTGCGCGGGATGGCCGCCGGGGCGGGCGCCTCGCTCGCCTTCCTGGCCGACCTGCGGATCGGCGGGCCGTCGACCAGCTTCCTGATGGCCTTCGCCCGGGTGGGGCTCGCCGCCGACACCGGCGCGTCCTGGACGCTGCCCCGGCTGGTCGGCCACGCCAAGGCGGTGGAGCTGCTGATGCTGGCCGAGCCGGTCCGCGCCGAGGAGGCCTGCCGGCTCGGGCTGCTCAACCGGATGGTCGAGGACGACGAGCAGGTGCTGCCGACCGCGCAGGAGCTGGCCGCCCGGCTCGCCGCCGGCCCGACCGTGGCGTACGGGGCGATCAAGCGGCAGCTCTCCATCGCCGACGCGGGCACCCTCGCCGACGCGCTGGCCGCCGAGGCGCAGGCCCAGTCGATCTGCGGGGCCACCGACGACCACCGGGCCGCCACGTTCGCCTTCGTCAACAAGCAGAAGCCGACGTTCGAGGGCCACTGACCCGGCCCGGGCGGGTCAGTCGTCCTCCTCCGGATCCTGGTTGGCCTCCTCGCCGAGCACGAACGCCTGCATCGCCAGTTCGTCGCCGGACGGCGAGACGAAGGCCGGCAGCTCGCGCGGGCCCAGCTCCTGCACGTACGCCCAGAACAGCCGGACCGCCTCGGCCGGCGACTCGGCCTCGATCGGCAGGTCGAGGCTGACCAACCAGGAGCGCCGTTCCTTCGGCGGGCCGAGCCGGTCGACCAGCCGCCGGAAGACCGCCGGGTCCAGCGGGCTCACCGGCCGGTCGAGGGTGAGCGCGTCGGCCGGCACCGGCTCGTCGAAGGCCCGCCGGGTGTACGCCACCACCAGCTCGGCCGGGCCCCGCTCGGACTGCGGATCGTCCGGGTCCTCGGGCGCCTCGGCGGTGGGCGCGACGACCCGGCCCAGCGCCACCAGCCGCGGCGGCTCGTCGGCCAGCACCGCCACCTGGTCGCCGGGGTGGGGGCGGGCGGTGCCGTCGAGGCCGGTCAGCTCCAGCGTGTCGTGGTGGACGAGCCGCTCGGCGTCGTAGCGCCCGGCCGGCAGCAGCACCGCCCAGACGCCCGTGCCGTCGGCCCGGCCCACCCCGTTCACCCGGTACGCGGTGTCGGTCGTCATGCCCTCATCCCATCACGCCCGGTCCGGGCGCCACGACGTGGCAGCCCGCCAGGTGGTCGTCGACCATCCCGGTGGCCTGCATCAGCGCGTAGGCGGTGGTCGGGCCGACGAACCGGAAGCCGCGCTTCTTGAGCGCCTTGGCCATCGCGGTGGACTCCGCGGTCAGCGCCGGCACCTGGGCGAACGACGTGGGCCGGCTGGCCCGGGGCGGCGGCGCGTACGACCAGAGCAGCTTGGACAGCCCCTCGGGCAGGTCGAGGGCGGCCCGCGCGTTGGCGATCGCCGCCTCGATCTTGGCCCGATTGCGCACGATGCCGGCATCGGCGAGCAGCCGGTTCACCTCGGCCTCGCCGTAGCCGGCCACCGTGGGGAGGTGGAAGTCGTCGAAGGCCAGCCGGAAGTTGGGCCGCTTGCGCAGGATGGTCAGCCAGGACAGGCCGGACTGGAACGCCTCCAACGTCATCCGCTCGTAGAGCGCGTCGTCGCCGTGCAGCGGCCGGCCCCACTCGGTGTCGTGGTAGACGGCGTAGTCGGGGGTGCTCGCCCCCCAGGCGCAGCGCGGCAGCCCGTCGGCGCCGATCACCAGGTCACTCACGGCGTAAACGGTAGGCCAATCCCCCGACACACCCATTGCCTCCGGCCGGGGCGGCTGCCTATGGTGCTGGTTACCAGTCGGTAGGTGTGCCTCGTCACACCCGGCCGGCGCCGGCGCACCGGCGGCACCGAGAGCGGGAGGCGGCACCGTGAAGGATTTCCCCGACATCATCGCCTGGTCGATCCCGGCCTTCCTGCTGCTCGTCGTGCTGGAACGGGTCTCCTACCTGCTGCACCGCGACGACGACGAGGTCGGCTACGGGGCGGCCGACACCGCCACCAGCCTGGCCATGGGGCTGGGCAGCGTCTTCACCGACCTGCTCTGGAAGATCCCGATCGCCGCCGCGTACGCGCTGCTCTACGCGCTCACCCCGCTGCGGGTCGTCGAGGTGTGGTGGAGCTGGCCGCTGATCGTGCTCGCCCAGGACTTCTGCTACTACTGGTCGCACCGGGGCCACCACGTGATCCGGATCCTCTGGGCCACCCACGTGGTGCACCACTCGTCCCAGCGCTTCAACCTCTCCACCGCGCTGCGCCAGCCGTGGACCAGCGTGACCGGCTGGGTGTTCTACATCCCGATGATCCTGCTCGGGGTGCACCCGGCGGTGGTGGCGTTCGCCGGCTCGGTCAACCTGCTCTACCAGTTCTGGATCCACACCGAGCGGATCGACAAGCTCCCCCGCTGGTACGAGGCGGTGTTCAACACCCCGTCGCACCACCGGGTGCACCACGCCTCGCAGGGCGGCTACCTGGACCGCAACTTCGGCGGCATCCTGATCGTCTGGGACCGGCTGTTCGGCACCTTCGCGCCCGAGCGGGAACGCTGCGTCTACGGGCTGACCAAGAACATCGAGACCTACAACCCGCTCCGGGTGGCCTTCCACGAGTACGTCTCGATCGCCCGGGACCTGCGGACCGCGGTGGGCTGGCGGCACCGGGCGGGGGTGCTGTTCCGCTCACCCGGTTGGCAGCCCGCCGCCGCGCCCGCGCCGGCCGCGCCGCCGGCCGCCCCGGCGCCGCCCGCCCCGGTCACCACCCGCTGAGCGGGGTCAGGGCAGGCGGCCCTGCTCGACCAGCCGGGCGAACTTCTTCAGCGCCTGGGTGAGGCCGAACTTCGAACCGGGCCAGAGCACCGGCCAGGCCACCCGGCCGGCGGTGCCGCCCGGCAGGTGGAACCACTCGTGCCAGACCACCTGGGTGCGGTCCCGCTCCAACTGGGTGCAGCGCAGTACGCCGGGGCCGCGCAGCAGCCGCCCGCAGTGCACCACCCGCACCTCGTACGGCGGGTCCACCTGGACCACCCGCATCTCGTCCCGGACCAGGGCGGGGCCGACCGCGGTGACCGCCTCGACCAGGCTGCCCTCGCCGCCGTCGCCCTCGATCACCCGCACCCGGGTGAACGGGATCCACTCGGACTGCCGCTCCCACGCGGTCAGTGCCGCGAAGACCCGGCCGGCCGGCGCGTTGACGATCACCGTGGCGGTCACCTCGCCGGCGCCCGGAGAGGCCGCCTCGCGCAGGTCGTCCGCTCCGTCGGCTCCGCTCACACCGGCTCCGACCGGGCCACCGGCCCGTGCCGGCCGTCCTCCGGCTCGCCCGGCGCGTCCTCGGTGTCGGCCGGTGGCTGGTGGACCCCTCCGGCCCCGTTCTCGCTCGGCGGCGCGGCCTCGGCAGCCGGCGTGCCGGTGGCCGACGGACCCGCTGCGGTGACGGTCCCGGCCGGCTCGCTGGCCGGCGCGGGCCGGGCGAAATCCGATTCGGTCACGGGCCGGGCGGTCGTGTTCCCGGCCGGCTCGGTGGCCGACGCCGGCCGGGCGAAGGCGTCGGTCGTGGACCGGGCGAAGGCGTCCCGCCCGGTCGCCGCCGGCTCGGCGAACACGACGGGCTCGGAGACGGCGGGCCCGTCGGACCCGGTGGGCTCGGTGGCGCCGGCCGCCGGAGCGGGCTCGGGCTGACCGGCGCTGCCGGCGGCCTGCTCGCGGGCCCGGCGCAGGGCGTCGGCGTCCGCGATCCGCCCCTCGCGCAGCGCGGTGACCTCCGCCTCCAGCACCCCGATCAGCTCGGACTTGTAGCCGATGTCGTACGCCGCCCGCCGCATCGCCTGGTCGACCTGGGCCATCCGGTAGCCGCGCAGGGCGGTGTCGAACCGGACCTCGCCGACGTCCGACTCGCGCAGTGGTCGGGCGCCCGGCAGGGGTACCGCCCGGCCGTCCGGCTCGACCGGCACCAGGCCGGGATCCCGGCCGCTGACCAGCACCGTCACCCCGAACACCACCGCCGCGACGGTCAGCGCCACGACCAGCAGGAGCAGAACCTGACCCATGCACAGATCGTGGCATGTCGAACGGGCCGGAGCGACCCCACCACCCACCCCGCCGTCGGATCCACCGGTTCCGGCGGGTCGGCCGGCACCGGTCGAGCGACACCACCGACGTCGAGCAGGGCGAACGTGGAGGGCCCACGAACCGCCCACCCGGGGCACCGTCCGTCCCGGGTGGGCGGAGGTGCCGGCCGGTGACCGGATAGCGTCGGGATCGGCCGGCGACGGGCGGTCGGCGGCGCGGAACTCGGGAGGCGGCATGGCCGGAGCGCTTCGGCTCGGTGCGCGGACGTTCGACGCCGGTGAGCTGGTGGTGATGGCGATCGTCAACCGCACCCCGGACTCATTCTTCGACCGGGGCGCGACCTTCGCCGCCGACAGCGCGCTGCGGGCGGTGGAGCGGGCGGTCGAGGAGGGCGCCGAGATCATCGACATCGGCGGGGTCAAGGCCGGCCCGGGCGCCGAGGTCGACGTGACCGAGGAGATCCGCCGGACGGTGGACACCATCGCCGCGGTCCGGGCCGCCTTCCCGGAGGTGGTCATCTCGATCGACACCTGGCGGGCCGAGGTGGCGGTGGAGGCGGTGGCCGCCGGGGCCGACCTGCTCAACGACACCTGGTCCGGCGCCGACCCGGCGCTGGCCCAGGTGGCGGCCGACACCGGCGCCGGACTGGTCTGCTCGCACGCCGGCGGGCTGGCGCCGCGGACCCGGCCGCACCGCGCGGCCTTCGACGACGTGGTGGCCGACGTGCTCGCCACGGTGACCGGGCTCGCCGACCGGGCGGTCGCGCTCGGCGTACGCCGGGACGGCATCCTGATCGACCCGGCGCACGACTTCGGCAAGAACACCCGCCACTCGCTGGAGATCACCCGCCGGCTGGACGAGCTCACCCGCACCGGCTGGCCGTTGCTGGTCGCCCTGTCGAACAAGGACTTCGTCGGCGAGACGCTGGACCTGCCGGTGCCCGAGCGGCTGGAGGGCACGCTGGCGGCGACCGCCGTCTCCGCCTGGCTGGGCGCCCGGGTGTTCCGGGCCCACCAGGTGCGCCAGACCCGCCGGGTGCTCGACATGGTCGCCTCGATCCGGGGCGACCGGCCGCCCGCGGCGACCCGCCGCGGCCTGGCCTGATCCCCGCCGCCCGGGTCAGGTCCAGCGCAGGATGTTCCGGCGCCAGGCGTAGAGGATGCCGAGCGCCAGCACCGCCACGAAGATCGCCATCTCCACCACGGTGACCATCCCGAACCCCGGCCGGTCGAAGACCACCGCCCAGGGGAAGAGGAAGACCGACTCCACCGCGAACAGCACGTACAGGTACGCGTACACGTAGTACCGGATCTGCATCTGCGCCCAGTCGGCACCGACCGGATCGAGGCCGCACTCGTAGGTGGCCCGCTTCCCGGGCGGATCAGCCGGACGGGCAGGACGTAACACCCGGTTGGCCGAGAACGCCATGACAAAGAAGAGGACGCTGGCGAGCAGCAGCAGCCCGAGCGTCGCGTACGAGCCCAGGTAGGTCACGCCCGGCAGCCTACCGCCCGACGCCGGCCGACCGTTCCGGACACGTTACGAATTTGTTTTCCGCTGGGACTAGTGCTCTGGGGCAAATGTCACGAATATTAAGCTCCAACCCTGGTCACCGGAGGACAGATGGCCCGCGCAGACGTATGGCCCGCCCGGCGGGCGCGCAGCCGGCGCCTCGTGCCGCTGCTGGCGGTTCCGCTCGCGCTCGGGCTGGCGCTCACCGTGCTGCCCGGCTGGGCGACCGCCGCCGCGCCGGCCGCCCTGGTGACCGCGCCCGGCACCGCGCCCGCCGACGAGCCGGACGACCAGACGCCGACCGCGGACCCGACCGACCCCGTGCCGACGACCGCGCCGCCGACCAGCCCGGAGACCACCCCGCCGGCGACGCCCACCGCCGATCCCGAGCCCACCGCCACCGACACCGGCGCTCCGACCACCGGGCCGCCGGCCACCGCCGGGCCCGCCACGCCCGTGCCGGTGCCGCCGCCGGTCCGGCCGTCCGCGCCCGGGCCGGGCACCCCGCCGGGCAGCCCGCTCGGCGTCCGGGTCAGCACCGGCGACATCCAGCTCTCCGGCCGGTACTGGAACGCCGCCAGCACGGTGGCCACGCTCCGGGTCAGCATCACCAACACCGGCACGGCGCGGGCCCGGATCCGACTCGGCTACACCCTGCCCGCCGGACTGTCCGACGCGGGCACCGCGGGCTGCGTCGCGACCGGGGGCGGCGAGCACCGGTGTGGCGAGTGGACCACCGCGCCGGGCGCGCGGTTCAGCACCCGGCTGAAGGTCCGCGTCAGCGGCACCGCCTGGCGGAACATGCCGCTGAGCGGCTCGGTCCGGGTCACCGCGACCGCGCCCGGCACCGCCGGCCCGGTCACCGACAACGAGGGCTTCGCGGTGCTCTTCCCGCCCGGCCCGCCGGTGCCCGGCATCACGTTGCAGGCCGACGAGGTCGCCTTCGACATCAGCGGCGGGGCCGCTGAACTCGCGGTCCGGCTGGGCAACACCGGCCGGGTGGACGCCAGCGGCCGGATCGAGGTGGTCCTGCCGGACGGGGTGAGCGTGCCGACGCCCCCGGCGGGATGCGCGGCGGCGGCCGGCCGGACCCGGTGCGAGGTCGGCACCGTGCCGGCCGGGCGGAGCGCCGAGCTGCGCCTGCCGGTGGTCGCGACGCCGGAGGCGCAGCGCGCCGCCCCGCTCTCCGGCGCGGTGGTCGGGCACCTGGACCCGCGCCAGGGCGGGACCCGGCAGGTGCAGATGAGCTTCCGGATCACCGCCGCGGCCGCCCTGACCACACAGGTCGCCGCGGCACCCGGGCCGACCGGGTCGCAGGGGGTGGTGGCCGCCACCGCACCGGTGCTCGACCGCGCGAGCGCCGGGTTGAGTTCGGTGCAGCGCACCGCGATCCTGTTGATCGCCGTCTCCGCGCTGCTGGTGGTGCTCGCCCTGACCCTGGCCACCGTCTCGCTGCGCCGCCGGATGACGACGCCGGTGGCCGAGCCGGCGGCGACGCCCGCTACCCCGGAGTGACCCGCCCGGCCGACCCGCCAGGACCGGGCGACGGCGGCGGGGCCGGCCGCCAGCGGTGATCTGAATTACGGCGGGCAGGGCAAAATGCCGTATTGCCGGACAAACAGCGACCATTTCCGGTCCCAGTCGGCGGACCTCCCGGGAGGTTGGTCGGTCGATCCGACGTAGGCTCTCAGATGAGGAACGACAGCGGGCCGGACCAGTCACGGACGGCCGGTGCGGCGGTGCGTCAAGGAGGTCACGTGGCCGGGCAAGGCGAGGTCACCATCAGTTTCAGCCGCCCGCGCGACCGCGCTGAGCGAAGCGAGGTGCAGGCGTGACGAAGCAGATCCGTCAGCTGGACCGGGTGGTGATCCGGTTCGCCGGCGACTCGGGCGACGGCATGCAGCTGACCGGCGACCGGTTCACCTCGGAGACGGCGCAGCTCGGCAACGACATCTCCACCCTGCCGAACTTCCCGGCGGAGATCCGGGCCCCTGCCGGGACCCTGCCCGGGGTGTCCAGCTTCCAGGTGCACTTCGCCGACTACGACATCCTCACGCCCGGTGACGCGCCGAACGTGCTGGTGGCGATGAACCCGGCGGCGCTGAAGGCCAATTTGGCCGACCTGCCCCGCGGCGCGGACATCATCGTCAACACCGACGAGTTCACCAAGCGCAACCTGGCCAAGGTCGGCTACCAGGTGAACCCGCTGGACGACGACTCGCTGGCCGGCTACGTGGTGCACCCGGTGGCGCTGACGTCGATGACCATCGGTGCGCTGGCCGACCAGGCGGTGTCCAAGAAGGACGCCGAGCGGGCCAAGAACATGTTCGCACTCGGCCTGCTCTCCTGGATGTACTCCCGGCCGTACGAGTCGACGCTGCGGTTCCTGGAGCGCAAGTTCGCGGCCCGGCCGGAGCTGGTGGCCGCGAACGTCGCCGCCTTCCGGGCCGGCTGGAACTTCGGTGAGACGACCGAGGACTTCGCGGTCCGCTACGAGGTCAAGCCGGCGAAGATGCAGCCCGGCACGTACCGCAACATCACCGGCAACGCGGCCCTGTCGCTCGGCCTGGTGGCCGCGGGCGTCCGCTCCGGGCTGCCGGTCTTCCTGGGCGCCTACCCGATCACGCCGGCCTCGGACATCCTGCACGAGCTGAGCAAGCACAAGAAGTTCGGCGTGCTCACCATGCAGGCCGAGGACGAGATCGCGGCGGTCGGCGCGGCGCTGGGCGCCTCCTACGGCGGCTCGCTGGGCGTGACCACCACCTCCGGCCCCGGCGTGGCGCTGAAGAGCGAGACGATCTCCCTGGCGGTGGCGCTGGAGCTGCCGCTGGTCATCGTGGACGTGCAGCGCGCCGGGCCGTCGACCGGCATGCCGACCAAGACCGAGCAGGCCGACCTCAACATGGCCCTCTACGGGCGGCACGGCGAGGCGCCGGTCGCGGTGATCGCCCCGAAGTCGCCGTCCGACTGCTTCTACGCCGCCCTGGAGGCGGCCCGGATCGCGCTCACCTACCGCACGCCGGTGATCCTGCTGTCGGACAACTACGTGGCCAACGGCTCCGAGCCGTGGCTGCTGCCCGACGTGGAGTCCCTGCCCGACCTGCGGGTGGAGTTCGCCACCACGCCCAACGGCGAGGACGGCACCACCTTCCTGCCGTACCTGCGGGACCCGCAGACCCTGGCGCGGCCGTGGGCCATCCCCGGCACCCCGGGCCTGGAGCACCGGATCGGCGGGCTGGAGAAGGCCGACAAGACCGGTGACATCTCCTACGACCCGGCCAACCACGACTTCATGGTCCGCACCCGCGCCGCCCGGATCGAGACGATCCCGGTCCCCGACGTCGAGGTCGAGGACCCGGACGGCGACGCCCGCGTCCTGGTGCTCGGCTGGGGTTCGACGTACGGGCCGATCGGCGCGGCCTGCCGCGCCCTGCGCCAGCGCGGGCTGCCGGTCGCGCAGGCGCACCTGCGGCACCTGGCGCCCATGCCGGCCAACCTCGGTGAGGTGCTGCGCTCCTACGACCGGGTGGTCATCCCCGAGATGAACCTCGGCCAGCTGGCGCACGTGATCCGGGCGAAGTACCTGGTCGACGCGATCGGCTACAACCAGGTCCGCGGCCTGCCGTTCACCGCCGCGGAGCTGGAGACGATGCTGGAAGAGGTCCTGAAGAATGTCTGAGCCCGTCGCGCTGAAGCTCACCGCCAAGGACTTCAAGTCCGACCAGGAGGTGCGCTGGTGCCCCGGCTGCGGTGACTACGCCATCCTCGCCGCCGTGCAGCAGTTCATGCCCGAGCTGAACATCCCGCGCGAGCGGATCGTCTTCGTCTCCGGCATCGGCTGCTCGTCCCGCTTCCCGTACTACATGAACACCTACGGGATGCACTCCATCCACGGCCGCGCCCCGGCGATCGCCACCGGCCTGTCCGCCACCCGGCCGGACCTGTCCGTCTGGGTCGTCACCGGCGACGGCGACGCCCTCTCCATCGGCGGCAACCATCTCATCCACGCGCTGCGCCGCAACGTCAACCTGAAGATCCTGCTGTTCAACAACCGGATCTACGGCCTCACCAAGGGGCAGTACTCCCCGACCTCCGAGGTCGGCAAGATCACCAAGTCGACGCCGGTCGGGTCGGCGGACGCGCCGTTCAACCCGATCTCCCTGGCGCTCGGCGCCGAGGCGACCTTCGTCGGCCGCACCATCGACTCCGACCGCAAGCACCTGCAGTCCGTGCTGCGGGCGGCGGCGGAGCACCAGGGCTCGGCGTTCGTGGAGATCTACCAGAACTGCAACATCTTCAACGACGGCGCCTTCGACCAGCTCAAGGAACCGGCCACCCGGGACGACTACCTGATCCGCCTGGAGCACGGGCAGCCGATCACCTTCGGCCGCGACGGCCAGTTCTGCGTCGTCCACCCGCCGGGCGGGTTCGGCCTGGAGGTACGGGAGACGGCGGCCACCAGCCCCGACGAGATCGTCGTGCACGACGCCACGGTCACCGACCCGGCGTACGCGTTCGCGCTGTCCCGGTTGCCCGGCCTCGACCTGCGCAACACCCCGATCGGCGTGTTCCGCTCGGTCCAGCGGCCCTCCTACGACAGCGTGGTGCAGGAGCAGCTCGCCACCGCCCGGGCGAAGGTCACCGACACCCCGGAACAGCAGCTCGCCGGCCTGCTCAACAGCGGCGACACCTGGACGATCCTCTGATCCGCCGCTGAGTCTCCACGGCAAAGGGTGGGCGTCCCCGCGCGGGGACGCCCACCCTTTCCGTTGTCCGGACGGGCACGTCAGCCGACCGAGGCCGGCACCCAGAGCTCGTCGATGGCGCGCTCGGCCGCCGCCAGGCTCTCCTCGTGCAGCGAGATCAGCTCGGCCATGGCCGGGACCACCGGGGCGAGGGTCAGCTCGGCGGTGATGAAGCGCGGTTGCATCCCGGTCTGCGACAGGCCGTGGGGCAGCCAGGGCTCGGCGTGGTCCCAGCCCTCCCGCGGGGTACCCGTGCCGTAGCCGCCACCCCGGCTGGCCAGCACGATGAACTCCCGGTCGCCCAGCAGTCCGGCGCCGGTCGCCGGGTCGTACGCGATGCCCGGCGCGATGAGGTGGTCGACCCAGGTCTTCACGCTGCTCGGGGCGCCGTAGTTGTAGAGCGGGAGCCCGAGCAGGACGGTGTCGGCCCGCTTCACCTCGTCCACCAGCCGCTCGGTCAGCTCCCAGGATGCGCGCTGCTCCGCGGTGTGCTGGTCGACCGGCACCAGCCGGGCCAGCCCGCCGGCCTCGTCCAGGTGCGGCAGCGGCTGCCGACCCAGGTCCCGGTAGGTCACCGTGCCGTCCGGGTGGGCGGCCCGCCAGGCCGCGGCCGCCCGGGCGGTGAGCCGGCGGCTGACCGACTGCTCGCCCCGGATGCTCGAGTCGATGTGCAACAGGTGTGGCATTTGGCTAACCCTTCACAGATGGTTTGTGTAGCGCCAACCATTTATAGCAGGCCGATGTTCCTCCCGTAGGTAGACTGGGTCACATGTCTGCCCTGCCGGTCGGCCAGTCGGAGCGCCGGTCCGGGGCGCTCCTCGACTACCTGGCCCGGCGGATGCGGCTGCGGTCGGAGTCGGTGCTCGCGCCACTCGGCCTGCGCCCCCGGCACCTGGTCGCGCTCACCGTGCTGCGCGACGCGGGCGGCATCAGTCAGCAGGGGCTGGCCAGCACCCTCCAGATCGACAGCACGAACGTGGTCGGGCTGCTCAACGACCTGGAGGCGGCACACCTGGTGGAGCGGCGGCGCTCACCGGAGGACCGCCGCCGGCACGACGTGTTCCTCACCGAGACCGGCGCGATCCGGCTCGGCGAGGCCGAATGCGCCCTGGCCAGCGCCGAGGAAGAGGTGCTGGGCGCGCTGGAACCGGCGGAGCGCGACCTGCTCTACGAGCTGCTCAAGCGGGCGACCAGCGGAGCGCCGGCCAACTGCGCGGCGGCGGTCACCGACGACGCGGAGCTCGACGCCAACTGCTGAGCCGCCGGCGGGTCAGCCGGTCGGCGCCGCCTGCGGCCGGTCGTCGCGGACGTGCACCAGCATGTCGCCGGTCTCGATGACCGCCCCGGCCCGGTCGGCCAGGGTGACCACCTTGCCCCGCCGGACCAGCGCGATGACCAGCGAATCCAGCTCGCGGGGGGAGCGCCCGACCTCGTGCCGTTCGGCCGATCGCATGGCCAGCGCCATCCCCTGCCCCGGCGTGAGCAGGTCCTCCACCACGTCGATCAGCGGCGGGGCGGAGGTGGAGAGCCCCAGCAGCCGGCCGGCGGTCGCCGACGAGACGATCACGTGGTGCGCACCGCTCTGCTTGAGCAGCGGCGCGTTCTCGGCCTCCCGGGCGGCGGCGATGATCCGCACCTGCCCCGCGGTGAGCTGGCGTACGGTCAGCGCCACCAGGACGGACGCGTCGTCACTGTCGGTCGCGATGATGACCGCCTTGGCGTGCCGGACGTGCGCCTCGTTGAGCACCGAGGAACGGGTCGCCGAGCCCTCGATCGCGACCAGCCCGGCCGAGGTGGCCTGCCGCAGCGCCGCGCCGTTGCGCTCCACCACCACGATCCGGGACTTCTCCAGACCGTTCTCCAGCAGGGCGGAGACCGCGCTACGGCCCTTGGTGCCGTAGCCGCAGATGATGACGTGGTCCTTCACGGTTCTCCTCCACCGCGACAGGCGACGGCCGGTGCGGTACTGCTCGGTCAGGACTTCCAGCGTGGTGCCGACCAGGATGATCAGGAAGAGCACCCGGGCGGGGGTGATGTACAGGACGTTCACCAGCCGAGCGCTCTGGCTGACCGGGGTGATGTCGCCGTAGCCGGTGGTGGAGAGCGACACCACCACGTAGTAGAAGCAGTCGAGGAGGGTCAGCCCGTCCTCGTTGACGTCCCGGTAGCCGTCCCGGTCGAGGTAGACCACCCCGACGGTGGCGAGCACCAGCCCGACCGCGGCGGCCAGGCGCAAACTCAGCGCGCTCAGCGGCCCCCGCCGCTGTGCGGGAAAATGGATCACCGGGCGACCTGCTCCACCGACGCCTGCACGCCCACAACATAGCGGTTTCCCCGGCGATCGCACGCCCGGGTGGAGATCGCGGGCAACCGGGCCGGGCCGGGCCGACCGGGACGGCGCTGAGCGGGCATGATGGAGGTGTCCCGGACGACCGCGAGAGTGAGGCCCGCATGTCGTTGCTGCGACGAGTGATCGGCGGCGTGCTGCGCCGGCTCCGGCTGCGCCAGGGCCGCACGCTGCGCGAGGTGGCGGTGGCCGCCGGGGTGTCGGTGCCCTACCTGTCGGAGATCGAGCGGGGCCGCAAGGAGGCCTCGTCGGAGGTGCTCGCGGCGATCTGCCGGGCGCTCGGCATCCGCCTCTCCGACCTGCTGGAGGAGGCGCGGGACGACCTGCGCCGGGTGGAGCCGCGCATCCCCACCGCGCCGCGGGCGGCGCTGGCGCGGCTGGAGCGGGTGCCGGTCTCCCGCCACGAGGAGAGCGCCCCGCGCCTGACGGTCGCGCCGCGGGCCGGCCGTACCCGGGTCGGCTTCGGCCCCGGCGCCGGCGAGCCGCGGCCGCACCTCGCGGAGCGGCCCCACACCGGCGGGTCCGTGCTGCTCACCGTGGGTGTGCCGGCGTACGTCGGCAACCAGCTGCCGGTGCTCGGCTCGACCGTGGGCGGGGCGGGGCTGCGGGTGCGGCTGATCCCCTCCGCCCCGGCCGGGCGCCCCCGTCCGCGTACCGCGAAGGTGCTGGCCAGGAGGCGGGGGCGGGCAGGCCGGCGGCGGCTGACCCCGGCGTAGCCCGGCCGGGTTCTGCCCACGGCGGATCTGCCCCGGGCAGAAACCCTGGGTTCCACCGGCCGGCCGCCGGAGGCTGGAAGCGCCGGTCCCCCGGGCGGTTCCGCCGCCCGCCGGCACGGTGGAAGGCGGACACGATGATCTCCAACGGCGTACGGATGCTGGACAACGGGCAGCCGACCTTCGGCGACCAGGTCTTCGAGCGGCTGCTCAAGGAGCGGATCGTCTTTCTCGGCACCGAGGTGACCGACGCGTCGGCGAACCAGATCTGCGCCCAGATCCTGCTGCTCGCCGCCGAGGACCCCGAGCGCGACATCTTCCTCTACATCAACTCGCCGGGCGGCTCGGTGACCGCCGGCATGGCCGTCTACGACACCATGCGGTACGTCCGCAACGACGTGGCCACCCTGGCGCTCGGCTTCGCCGGCTCGATGGGGCAGTTCCTGCTCTGCGCGGGCGCCGCCGGGAAGCGCTACGCCCTGCCGCACTCGCGGATCATGATGCACCAGCCGTCCGGTGGGATGGGTGGCACCGCCGCGGACATCACCATCCAGGCCGAGAACATGCTGCACGTGAAGCGGACCATGCAGGAGCTGATCGCCCGGCACAGCGGGCGCACGCTGGACGAGATCCAGACCGACTGGGACCGGGACCGCTGGTTCACCGCCGAGCAGGCCCGCGAGTACGGCCTGATCGACCGGGTGCTCACCACCGTCGACCAGCTTCCGGCGGGCTGACGGCCCGGGCCGCCACGGGGGGCCCGGGCGGGAACGCGCGACGGCGGCCGGCGATGGTCCCGCCGGCCGCCGTCGCGTGCCCGGTCGGCGGCCGCCGGCCGCCGGCCCCTCCGTCAGGGAGTGTGGGCGGCGCGGAGCGCCGCGGTGGTCCGGGTGGCGACGAGCGCGGTACGGCGCACGCGGTCCTCCCCGGATGGAGCGAACCGGCACGGCGCCGGACGCGCCCCCTCGATCGCGTCCGACACCCAACGTGGGAATGTCGTCACGTGCCGATCCCCCGGTAGGGCGGAGCCTATGTCGGGTGGGAACGGCGTGCGCGGGCTCACGGCGCAGCGTCTTGATGGCAATATTCGTTACATCGACCCCGGTCCCGCACCTGTCGACGGCCGCGCCGACCGTGGCCGTCGCAGTGGCCCGGTAGCGTGCCGGGATGATCGGAGCCGATTTCCTGCGCGACACCCGCACGTCCTACGACACCGTGGCCACCAGCTACGCCGAGCATCTCCGGGACGAACTGGCGAACAAGCCGTGGGACCGGGCCGTGCTCACCTGCTTCGCCGATCTGGTCCGCGCCGACGGCAACCGGCCCGTCGCCGACCTGGGCTGCGGACCGGGCCGGATCGCCGGATACCTGCACGGGCTCGGGCTGGACGTCTCCGGTGTCGACCTGTCCCCGGGGATGATCGAGACGGCCCGGGCGGCCCACCCCGGGCTGCGCTTCACGGTGGGCTCGATGACCGACCTCGACCTGCCCGACGCCACCCTCGGCGGCGTCGTGGCCTGGTACTCGACCATCCACCTGCCGGACGAGCTGCTCCCGGCCACCTTCGCCGAGTTCCGCCGGGTGCTGGCGCCGGGCGGTCACCTGGTGCTGGCGTTCCAGGTCGGTGACGAGCCGCTGCACCTGACCGAGGCGCTCGGCCACCCGGTCTCGTTGACCTTCCGGCGCCGGCAGCCGGACCGGGTCGCCGAGTTGCTGATCGGGGCCGGGTTCGAGCTGCGGACGCGGTCGGTACGCGACCCCGAGACGTTCGCGGGCCGCACCGAGCGCACACCGCACGCGTACCTGCTGGCCCGCCGGCCGGCCGACTCCTGACGGCAGCCGCCTGCCGGGTGGGGAGACGGCCCGTCCCCACCCGGCCGGCGGTCAGACCGTCAGGACCACCTTGCCCAGCGCCCGGCGCCCCTCCAGGTCGGCGTGCGCGGTGGCCGCGTCGGCGAGCGGGTACGTGGACACCCGCGGCCGCCACCAGCCCCGGCCGGCGAGTTCCAGCGACCGGCCGGCCAGGCCCGGGATGCCGCCGGGCAGGGCGCGCATCCGGTGGCCCAGCCACCCCACGGTGATGCCCCGCTCGACCAGGTCCGCCGTCTCGACCCGGGTGGCCTCGCCGGAGGACCAACCGAACATCATTAACCGGCCGCCCGGCCGCAGCAGTTCCAGCGCGGCCCGGCCGACCGCGCCGCCCACCCCGTCCCAGACCAGGGTGGGGCCGCCGACCTGCTCCCGGACCCGGTCCGCCCAGTCGGGCAACCCGTAGTCGACCACGAGGTGCGCGCCCAGGTCGTGCAACGCCGCCGTCCGGTCGGCGCCCCGCGCGGCCGCGACCACGGTCGCCCCGGTGGACCGGGCGGCCTGGACCAGCAGCCAGCCCATGCCACCGGCCGCCGAGGGCACCAGGACCACGTCGTCCGCGCCCGGGCGCTCCAGCTCGAAGACGCCGAGCGCGGTCCGGCCGGTGCCGACCGCGGCCACCGCTTCGGGAAAGCTCAACCGCTCCGGTACGGCGAACAGCGACTCGACAGCGGTCACCGCCTGCTCGGCGTACCCGCCCGGAACCATGCCGAGGTGGGCGACGACCCGCCGGCCGAGCCAGGACCCGTCGACGCCGGCGCCCACCTGGTCGACCACCCCGGCGACCTCCCGGCCGGGAATGGTGGGCAGCTCGGGCAGCGGCATCGGGCCGCCGGCCTCACCCCGGCGCAGGGTGGTGTCGAGCAGGTGCACCCCGCTGGCCCGGACGGCGATCCGCACCTGACCGGGGCCGGGTGAGAGGTCCGGCAGCTCGTCGAGGACCAGGTTGCCGGGCGGACCGAACTCGTGAAGCTGAATCGCACGCATGAGACGATCCGACAACCTCAAGGCCGGTTGAAGTCAAGCCCCGCCAGCCGATCCGGGCTCGTTTGTCCCTGCCCGGACCGGGAAGGCGGACAGCCCGGCCGGAGGCGAGGAGTCGTGATGATCGAGGTCTGCCGGACCATCCCCACCCCACCCGAGCGGATCTTCGCGGTGCTCGCGGACGGGTGGAGCTACGCCAGTTGGGTCGTCGGCGCCGCCCACATCCGGGCCGTCGACGACGGCTGGCCCGCGGTGGGCACCCGGGTCCAGCACCGGGTGGGGCCGTGGCCGTTGCAGATCGAGGACCAGACAGTGGTCCGCGCGATGGAGCCGAACCGGTTGCTCGAACTGGACGCGCACGCCGGGCGCCTCGGCGTCGCTCGCGTCCGCCTGGCCTTGGAGCCCGTCTCGGCGAGCGCGACCAGGGTACGGATGGGCTGGATGGCGGCCGCGGGGCCCGTCCGCTTCGTCCCGGAGGCCGTACTGGCGCTGATGCTGCGCGCGCGCAACTCGGAAACCCTGCACCGGGTGGACGACCTCGCCATCCATCGGCAACTCCGGGCAGCCTAGGCGAGGCTGCGGAACCGGCCGGCCGTGTTGTGCGGCGCGGTCGGTTCCCGGCGGTCTCCGTGCAACGGCTGCGGACAGCCGAAGAGTCCGCCCACCCCGCTGAGCGTCAGGACCCGCGCCGGCGTGCCGGCGGCGGCGGTGATGGTCACCCGCTGGCCGTGCGCCAGGGCGGTTTCCCGGACGGCCAGCAGTGCGGAGAGCGCGGCGCAGTCGAGGTGGCGCAGCGCTGTCAGGTCGAGGACGAGACGGGTCACCCCGGCGGAAGTCAGCAGGAGCCGCAGGTCGTGCTCGAGTTGGTCGGCGGTGGCCAGGTCGGCCTCACCGCTCAGGATGACGTACCGGGTGCCCGGCCTGACGTCGTGATAGTCGCACCGCAGCGCGCCGCGACAGGTGGCAGTGTCCATCGGAAGCTCAGTCCCCGCCCGGCGAAGGGCGATCGAGGGCCGGTCGACGTTGCCACCACCGATCCGGCGCCGAAGAGGACAGAGCTTGTGTGCGGCGGTGCCGACCTCGACGTGGCGCTTCGGGCGCCGTCTCGAACGCTACCCGCGACCACCGTAACCCGCCAGGTGAGGCGAACCATGCGGGTGGCGGCTGGACGTCCGCGATGTCAAACGCAGCCGGGGTGGACGGCCGGTCTGCCGGGTCAGGTTCTCGTGGACCGGGTGACGGCTGGTGAGGGGGCTTCCGGTGGTCGGCCCCAGGACTGGCGGGCGTCGGCCAGTGCCATGCCGAGGATTATGGCCACGGCGCCGGTGGCCGTGATCAACGGTGTGGTGAAGGCCAGCGGCAGTGCGGCGGCGGCCAGGGCGGCGATGCCGATGAGCCGGCGCCGGGAGAGCCGGTTGAAGACCACCCGTTCCAGGACGATCCGGCCCGCGACGTAGACGACCGGCCCGCCGAGGATCGCGACCAGCCAGGCCGGCCGCATCGGGTCGTCCGGGTGGGGCAGGACTATCTCGTAGCCGATGGCCACGAGCACGATGCCCAGGACCATCAGCATGTGGGCGCGCCCCGTGTTCCGACCGGCTCTGACCTGGTCTCCGGCCGAGTCGACGGCTTCGGGCAGCACCTGCCCGGCCCGGTAGTAGTAGATCCGCCACAGCAGCACCGTGGTGGCGAAGCCGACCAGGAGCGCCAGCGTCGAGGCCAGTGACACCGGTGTCTCGGTGTAGGTGATCCCCAGCGACAGCACGCTCTCGCCGAGCGCGATCAGCAGGAGCTGCTCGTACCGGTCGGCGAGGTGGTGAGTCTTGCTGGGTGCCCAGGCGCTGTCCAGTGTCCGCCTCATACCGGGCACCGGCCAGGAGGAGCGGGCGGCCAGGAGGTCGATCGTGATGGCCAGCGCCCACAGAACCACCCGTTTCCAGTCCTCGACCACGACGCCGGCCAGCCACGGCACGGCTGAGACGGTGAACCAGATCGCCGACCGAACGTTGAGGCTCCGCTGCGCACGAGCCCGCAGGAGGCTGATGAGCAGCAACGGTCGGCCCACCTGAAGGACCACGTACGGGACGGCGAAGGCGTAGCCGCGCTCGAAGAACGCGTACGGCAGGGACGACGCCATGAACACCACGCCCAACGCGGTGAGCAGCACCATCACCTGGATGACGGGCCGGCGCGGGTCGAAGCGGCTGGTGATGTGGGCGGTGGTGGTCCACAGCCACATGATCGGCAGGACCAGCACCAGGACGTACAGCAGCCCGGCCCACCGCTGGCCGATGCTGTCGGCGGACAGGTCGGGCGCGACCCGGGAGACGACGCCGGACAGGGCGAAGACCAGCACCAGGTCGAAGAAGAGCTCCAGGAAGTTGGCCCGCCGGCCGTCTCGCGCGGCGCTCGCCGGCTCTGCCGGCTCCTGGCCGGGTGGTGCGTCACGTCGCCGGGCACGCCCCTTCCGCCGGCCACCGGCCCCACCCTCGGTCACCGGTCCAGTCTTGGGCCCGCCGACGCCACGCAGGGTCAAAAGCGCTGGTTGTCGATGCGGAAGACGGCGGTGCCCCCGGCAGGGTTCTTGGCAGTGACCTGATCAGCTTGGGATTTGTGTCATCCGGCGCGATCGAGGCGGGCGGCGTTGTCGTACGACTCGCGGGCGTCGAGCAGTTCGTTCCAATGCTGCTCGGCCCACGCGCAGGCGACCGCCATCGGTTCGAGCATGCTGCGACCCACCGGCGTCAGCTCGTACTCGACGTGCGGGGTGAGCTCGGCGTAGACGGTGCGCTTGACCAGACCGTCGCGTTCGAGGGAGCGCAGCGACTGGGTGAGGACCTTGGGGGTGACGCGGCGCAGCGGCACGCGCAGCTCGGAGAACCGGCGCGGCCCGTGCTCGAGGCAGCGGATGATGAGCGCCGCCCACTTGTCGCCGAATCGGATCGGATTGAGCGACGACGGGCACAGCTCGTCGAACATGTCGGCGGGCAGGGGTTGCCTCATGGGCCTCACGATAGCTGGTATCCCGGTGGTAACCGCTGCCCTCGATAGCGTCGGCGAACCGGCCGGGCGCACGGGCTCCGGCCCTGGTGAGAGGCGTTCACTCATGAACATCGTGATCTTCGGTGCGGGCGGCCGGGCCGGGCGGCAGGCCGTCGCCGAGGCACGTCGGCGCGGCCACCAGGTCACCGCCGTGGTGCGCGACCCGGCACGCCACAGTGAGCTGGCCGACGTGCGGGTGGTGGCGGGCGACGTCACGGACGCGGTGAGCATCGCGGAGGCGGCCGCCGGGCATGACGCCGCCATCAGCGCGGCCGTGGACCTGTCCGGGTCACCGCACGACTTCTTCACCGCGTCATCACGCGCCCTGGCCACCGGGCTGGCGAAGGCGGGCGTGCGCCGCCTGGTGGTGGTCGGCCTCGCATCGATCATGCCCGGGGCGTCCGGTGCCGCGCTGATGGACGAGCCCGGCTACCCGAACGAGTACCGCTCCTTCTACCTCGGCCACGCGGCAGGCCTTGAAGAGCTCCGTACCTGCGATCTCGACTGGGCGTACGTGGCTCCCGCGGGCGACTTCGACCATGACGGCACGCGCACCGGCCGCTACCGGCTCGCCGACCACGGCGATGCGGCCAGCCGGATCAGCTACGCGGACTTCGCGATCGCGCTGCTCGACGACATCGACGCACCCCGCCACCACCGCGCCGCCGTGAGTGTCCGGGAGGCATGATGACCAAGGTCCACGACAGCCCGAACGCCTGGGTCGCCGAGCACATCCGCCGTTTCGAGGAGACCGGAGGCCGACCCCGGCCCGGCGTGAACGACCTGCTCTTGACGACCCGAGGCCGGAAGACCGGCGAGCTGCGCCGCACCGCACTGGTCTACGCGCGCGACGGCGACCGCTACGTGCTGGCCGCCTCCAACCGCGGCTCGGACCACCATCCCGCGTGGTACCTCAACCTGCTCGCCGACCCGTACGTCACGGTGCAGGTCGGTACGGAGACCTTCACCGCACGCGCGCGCCCTGCCACCGCGGACGAGCGTCCACACCTATGGCGGCTGATGGTTTCCACCATGTCGGAGTACGCGGCCTACCAGCAGCGGATCACACGGGAGATCCCCGTGGTTGTCCTGGAACGTGTCCAAGACCTGAACGACGCTCGGGGCGACGGCAGCGCGTTTCGGGGTGGGACCTGATCTCCTCGTCGGTTCGGGGGCGCAGCCGCGAGGTCTTCACGATCGTGTGTCTCCGCAGCGTGGCCGGCCGGCCCGGCCGATGCCGGCGGTAGGTCGCCGGCAGGCCGGGGCCGGACCGGCGCGGCCCGCTCGCGGGGCGCCTTGAAGATGACGAGACGATCGGGCACGCAAGCCCGGAAGGCCGACCATGATCGTTGGTCAAGGCTGTGACCTGGTGCCCCCGGCAGGATTCGAACCTGCGACACACGGTTTAGGAAACCGTTGCTCTATCCCCTGAGCTACGAGGGCGCGAGCCGTCAGTCTAGCGACCCTGCGGATGGACCCGCGTTGGGCGGGGAGTGATCAACATTCACCTCCACCCACCCCGGCCGCCCCGCCCGCGGCCACCCGGGACCGCGGCCACCCCGCCGGCGAGCGGGAGCGGAGTATCCTGGTGGGTCTGTAGCTCACATCCGCCTCGTCGGGTGTGACGAACCCGCGTTGAGCAACCGGCGCGGGTCCCGGCTCCGCCCCGGTGGGTCCGTGCAGCGGTCCGCGGCGCGCGGACCTGCCATCCGCGCCCACCCGGTTCCGACTGCTGCGGCGGGTGCGCCGGCCGTGAGGACTTGGCGCGATGACCCGACCACCGACGGACCCCGCCGACGCCTTCGCCGAGCTCGGCCGCATCAAGCTCGGCGAGGTCGGCCTCGAGGACGTGCTGCAACGCGTCGCGGAACTGGCCAAACGGGTGCTGCCCATGCCGGTGGAGGTGTCCGTGACGCTCGTCCGCGGCGGCACGGGGCACACCGCGGCGTTCACCGACGACCTGGCCCGCGACCTCGACGAGCGGCAGTACGCCCAGGGGCGGGGCCCCTGTCTGGACGCCTCCACCAGCGGCGACGTCATGTCCATACCCGACCTCAGCGCCGAGGACCGGTGGCCGGACTGGGCCGCGCGCGGGGCGAAGGCGGGGGTGGGCAGCTCGGTGTCCATCGGCCTGCCCATCCAGGAGGCGGTCGTCGGAGCGCTCAACGTCTACGCCCGTGCCCCGCACGCCTTCGACGACGACACGGTCACCGTGCTGCAGACCTTCGCCGCGTACGCCGGCGTCGCTCTGGCCAACGCGCAGCTCTACGACAGCACCGCCACCCTCGCCCGGCAGATGCAGCAGGCGATGGCCAGCCGCGCGGTGATCGAGCAGGCCAAGGGCATCGTCATGGCCGAACGCCGCTGCACCCCCGACGAGGCGTTCGCGATCCTCGCCAAGGTGTCCCAGGACTCCAACCGCAAGGTCCGGGACGTGGCCCAGGCCCTCGTCGACCGGGCAGCCGAGGCGCCCGGGGTCTGACGTGGCCCGGACGGTCATCGCTCGCCTTGGCAGCCGTCCGTCCGGCCCATTGAGCGGCGACACCAGCAGGTGTGGCACCGACTCCTGGGGGTAGGGACACGTCACGGGTCAAGACATGTGCCCTCCAGTGCTCTCCTCTGCCGCGTCTTCCGGTACGGGTGGGCCCCCGCTGGATCACGGAGGTGCCATGTCAGGAAACGGAACCCCCCGTACGCGCGGCGACCGGCCCACTCGGGAGACCGATCGGCCCGGTGAGCCCGTCGTGTCGTTGGCGCTGACCAGCGACGGTTCGGCGAAGCTGGTCACCGTCTCGGGTGAGATGGACAGCAGCAACGCCCACCTGCTCACCGAGTTGGTGGAGTGCGTCTGCCGCCCGCCGGTGTCTGTGATCGCGGTGGATCTCGCCGCAGTGCGGTTCTTCAGCACCTACGGGGTGACCGCGTTGCTGGAGGCGCAGCACATCGCGGCGACCGCCGGGGCCGTGCTCCTCCTGCGCGACCCCGCGCCGTGCGTCACCCACCTCCTGGCCACGGCCGGCGCTTTGGGTCGCTTTCCGCTCGGCCGGGGTGACGGACGCCCTCCCCGCCCGCGATCGACGACCGCTGACCCGGTTACTCCGCCGCGGCGCGCCACTGACGACGGGTTGTCTTCGTGGTCACCACACCACTAGCCCGGGAAGCCGCCGTTCCGCCCGCCGGCGGTCTTCCGCCGACGCTGGCGTGGCGGAGGAGTTCCTCCTCATCGGTCCGTGCCCGTGGCCGGCACGGTGGCCGGCGCCCCGGCGGCGGCGCCGCGGAGTCAGGCCCGACCCGACGCAGGCCGGCGGGAGCTGGCCGCCGACCGCGGTGCGGCGGTCAGTCGCGGCCGCCGTTCACCGCCCGGTCGACCAGTTGCTCGGCGACCTCCCGCAGCTTCCGGTTGGAATCCTGGGACACCCGGGCCAGGATGGCGAACGCCTCGTCGGCCGAACACCGGCGCTGACCCATGATCATGCCCTTGGCCTGCTCGATCACCGCCCGGCTCTGCATCGCCTCCTGCATCTGCTGAGCCAGGGTGGCGGTGCTCTCGTAGAGGTGGACGTTGGCCAACGCGATGGCGGCGTACCCGGCCAGCGTCTGGGCGAGTTCGACCTGGTCGTCGAAGACCCCCGGTGCCGCGCCGTAGATGTTGAGCGCGCCCACCATCGCCTCCTGGATGGGCAGGCCGATCGACAGGGAACTCGCGGCCCCCGCCTCGTGGGCCCGGCCCGCCCACTCGGGCCAGCGGCTCTCCGCCGTCATGTCCGGCACCAGCATCGCGGCCCCGGTCGTCGCGGCGTCCAGGCACGGGCCGCGGCCATGCTCGTACTGCCACTGGTCCAGCGTCAACGCCAGATCGCCGGTGTACCCGGCGGTGTACGCCTCGGCGCCCTGGACCAGGGTGACGGAGACCTCGGTGGTGCCGGGGATGGTGTCCTTGGCGACCTGGGCGATGGGCGACAGAACCACGTCGAGGTCGACCTCGTCGTACTTGATCCGTCCGAGTCTGATCAGGGCTTCGGCGAGGTCGGGGTGGGCCTGCGGCAGGAGCTGGGACGTCCTTGTGCGAAGCGCCGTCGCCCCAGGGGGTGGGACGGCGGGTGGCGGGACGGCCCGCAGTCACGGACCGATGTCCCGATCCGACGGATCGGGGCCGGCGCCGCTTCTTGACGCTCGTTCGTGACGCCCCGGCCGGGACGTCAGTTTCGGGACAACTCTACGACCCGGTACCGATCGGGATGACGGGACGGGCCAGCCCTCGGCCGGCGGCACCGACCGGCGTACGTTCGACGACCTCGAACGCGGTGAGCGTGCCCGTCACGTCGAGCACCCGGCGGACCACCGGCGAGAGCTGGCAGAGGGTCAACCGCCCGCCCCGCACGGTCAGCTGCCGCTGCGCCCGCAGCAGTGCGCTGACGCCGTACGCCCCGAAGAAGGTGACCGCCGAGAGGTCCACCGCCACCAGCGGGGCCCTCACCACGACGATGCTCTCCAGCAGCTCCGCCACCAGGTGAGCGTTACTCAGGTCGATCTCACCGGCGACCGTGACCCGGGTGACGTCGCCGCGGACCTCGCAGCTCAGCCACATGATCGGCTCGTCCGGCGGCGACGAACCGGAGGCGGTCGGGCCGGGGCGGCAGCCGACACCCGGCGGCTCCTGCGACATGGCACCCCCACCTCACGGTTCGAGGACGCTTCCCGGCCGTTGTCGCCGGGTGCGAAGGGGCGCATGTCTTGACCCGGACCAAAGATACGCCGATCGGGTGGGCGGCGCACGCCAGGTTGCCTACCGACCCGCCGGCCCTGGGTACCGTGGGCGGACGACAACTCCGCCGACCGGGACCCGACGAGGACCCGCGCATGGAAGCCCCGCGGATGGACCCCGGCGCAGCCCTCGCCGAGTTCGGCCGGATCCGGCTCGACGAGGTAAAGCTCGACGACGTGGTCAAGCGCGTCGCCGAGTTGGCCAACCGAGCCGTCCCGGGCAGTGCCGCCGTCCCGGCCCGGCAGATGCAGGAGGCGATGCGCAGCCGGGCGGTGATCGAGCAGGCCAAGGGCATCATCATGGACGAGCGGCGGTGCTCGGCCGACGAGGCGTTCACGCTGCTGGCGAAGATCTCCCAGGACACCAACCGCAAGCTGCGCGAGGTGGCCGCGGCCCTGGTGGCCAACGCCGCCGACCGCTGACTCGGAGTCCGCCCGCCGGGATCGCGCTGCCCGCGGCGTCCCCGACCCTCGCCCGGATTGGTACCCGCCGGGCGTCAGTGGTCCGCCAGTGCGGCCACTATCGCGTTGACCACGCCCTGCCAGTGCCGGCGCTGCTGCTCGCGTTCGGCGGCGTCGGCCAGCCGTTCCTGGTGGACCGTCAGCCGGGCCCGCCCCTCGCCGGCGGACGTCACCGTCAGTTGCAGCGTGGTGTCGTGGGTCCAGTCGGGCGGCCGCCAGGTGAGCCGCACCCGGTCGAGTTCGCGGAAGCTGCGGGTCTCGCCGCGTACCCCGGCCGCGGTCTGGTAGCCGGCGCCCCGCTCCGACAGCACGGTGACCCCGTCGCCCAGCCAGATCGCGATACCGGCCGGCGACGTGATGAAGGTCCACACGTCCTCGACCGGGTGGCCGATCGTCTTCGACACCCCGATCTGCCAGCCGGCGTCGCCGGTACGCCCGACCTCGGCCCGCCGCCACTGCCCGCTCACCGGGTCACCGCCGCGACCGCGCTGACCTCGACCAGCGCTCCCGGTACGGCCAGCCCGGCCACCCGCGCGACCACGACCGGCGGGGCGGCTCCCGCCAACTCGGCGGCCGCCACCGGATAGGCCGCGGCGAGGTCGACGCCGTCGACCAGCAGGATCGTCATCATCACCAGATCGTGGACCGTCGCGCCGGCGGCGGCCAGCGCGACGTGCAGGTTGCCCATCGTCCGGCGGACCTGAGCGGCCAGGTCGCCGTCGACGAGTCGACCGTCGCCGTCGACGGCGTTCTGGCCGCCGACGTGGATCGTGGTCGCGCCGGGCGGCACGACCGCGACGTGGCTGAAGGCGGGCGACTGGACGAGTCCGGCGGGACGGAGCAGCGACTTCTCGGTCATGCGTCCAGCCTGGCCCACTACCCGGACGGATACTGTCAGGGTATGCCCGGGACCCTCGTCGGATGAGCACGACCAACCGGCGTCTCGAGACGCTCGCCCTGCTCCAGGCGTACCCGGGCATCTCCGCCACCCAGCTCGCGACCCGGCTCGGCGTCACCGAGCGCACCGCCCGGCGCGACGTCGCCCACCTGCGCGAACTCGGCTACCGGATCGACGCCGAGGCCGGCCGGACCGGCGGCTACCGGATCGCGTCCGGCCGCACCATGCCGCCCCTGCTGCTCGACGCGGACGAGGTGACCGCCGTCGCCCTCGGCCTGCGCGCGGCGGTCGCCGTCGACGGCTTCGACGCCGCCGCGACCACCGCCCTGGCCAAGCTCGTCCAGGTGGTGCCGGCGCGCTGGCGTACCCGGCTGAACGCGCTCGCCGACGTGCAGGCGCCGCCGGGGCGGTCCCGCCGCCGCGCCGGCCGCGACGTGCTCGTCCCGGCCGCCCTCGCCTGCCGGGCCGGTGAGGCGCTCCGGATCCGGCACCGCCGCCACGACACCGCGCCGGCCACCCCGGTCGAGGTGCAGCCGCACCGGCTCGTCACGCTGAACCGCCACTGGTACCTCGTGGCCTGCCCGCGCGGTACCGAGCGCTGGCGGGTCTACGCCCTCGACCGGATCGACCACGTCCAGCCGCTCCGCACCCGGTTCCCGGTGCCCGAGCCGCCCGCCGACGCCGCCGCGTTCGTCGCCGACACGCTCGCCCACGGGCCGTGGCGCCACCGCGTCCGGGTGCGGGTGCACACGTCGGCCGACCTGGTCCGCGAGCTCGTCGACCCGAGCGTCGCCACCGTGGTCGACGACGGCGACGGGTGCGAACTCCACTTCGGCACCGACGACCTCGACTGGGCCGCCCGCTGGCTCACCTACCTCAACCTGGACCTCGACGTCGTCGAACCGGCCGCCCTCACCGACCGGTTACGCGCGCTCGGCCGCTGGCTGCTCGACCGGTACTGAGCACGCGCGGGTGCGCGGAGCGCCACCGGAGCGGCCGGCCACGGGGCGCGGATGCCGGACTGGCCACCGTGACCGATCATGGGACGCATGTTCAGGCGCATCCGGGAGCAGGCCCGGGAGAACCGCAGGCAGTCCGCGAAGATGTCGAGGTCGAAGAACCCCGACGGCTGCTGTGACTGCTGCGACCTGGGGCTGTTCTCCACCCTGTTGACCGTCGGCTCGCTCGCCGCGACGGCGACCCGGGCCCCGGTGCTGGACCGGGCGGGCGTGGCGGCGATCCAGGGCTACCGCCGGTGGCTGTCGCCGCACTGGCCCGGGCAGTGCCGGTTCACGCCCACCTGCGGCGCATACGGGTTGACGGCCGTGCAGCGGTACGGGCTGGCGGTGGGTGGCCGGATGGCCGCCGACCGGATCCGCCGCTGCCGGCCGGGGGTGCCGCGCGGCACCCACGACCCGGTGCGCTGAGCCGCGACGGGCGGCGGCCCGCCGGCCGCGTCCCGCGCGGTCACTCCGCGACGACGAGCGCCTGCGGGGCGGCCTGCTTCATCCGGGTACGCAGCCACTTCAGCTGGATCGCCGTCTCGCCCTCGCACCGCTTCACCACGCCGAGCAGGTCCTCGTCCCGGGCGCCGTAGGCGGCCTGGCCGACGACCGTCCAGCAGATGTCGCACTGGGCGGCCATCAGGTAGAGATCCTGGAGGTCGCGCAGCAGGCCGATGCCGCCGGTACGGGTGCCGGTGAACAACTCGGAGTGCAGCCGGTCCGGTTCCGCGGGCGCCTCCTCCGAGTAGCGTTCCGCGAACGGCCGCAGGCGTTCGGCGTGCTCGTCGCAGCGCTTCGCCTGCTGCTGGCACAGGTGGTGGACGTCGGGCTCCTCGGCGTGCGCGTCGGCGACCTGGCGGAACGCGTCCGCGAGGCTGCACTGGGCGCGGTGCAGCAGGCCGAGGTAGTGGGCGAGGTGCACGGTCACTCCTTCCCGCTGACGGCCTCGGCGGCCGGCCCGCCGACGGTCGCCGGGACGTCGGCGCCGGGCACCGGCTCGCTGCCGCCGACCGTGGGCGCCGGGGCGGGTACGCCGTCGCCGTCGGCGAGCTTCGCCACCGCCACCGCGGCGACCTTGAACAGCGGCTGCTTGGAGATCGGGTCCCAGGCGGTGACGGTCAGCTCGTTCGCGGCGCGCGGCGTGCGCTCGTTCGGGTCCTGGTCGAAGTAGCCGTAGTGGAACGGCAGGAACACCACCCCGGGCCGGATGCCGCAGAGCCGGGCCCGGGCCTGCACGGCGCCGCGCGGCGAGGCGATGCCGACCAGGTCGCCCTCGGCGATGCCGAGCCGCTCGGCGTCGGCCGGGTTGAGTTCCACCCACACCTGCGGCGCGGCGGCGTCGAGCTGCGCGGCCCGGCCGGTCTTCGTGCGGGTGTGGAACTGGTAGACGGTCCGGCCGGTGGTGAGCAGCAGCGGGTGCTCGTCGTCGGGCACCTCGGGTGAGGGCTGGTAGTCGACGGCGGGCAGGAACGCCCGCCCGTTCGGCTCCCTGGCCCGGTACTCCGACTCGGTGAACTCGGCGCCGGTGGAGAGGTCCTGCCCGAAGGTCTCGCAGTAGTCGGGATCGGTGTTGAACACCCCGTCGGTGTAGAGCCGCTCGGTGCCGTCGGGGTGCTCCTCGGTGCACGGCCACTGCACGCCGGACCCGCCGCGCAGCTTGTCGTAGCTGATGCCGGTGTAGTCGCACGGCCGCCCGCGGGAGCACTCCTTCCAGGCCTCGAAGACCTCCTCCGGGCCGGTCCACGGGATCAGCGGGCCGCCGTCGCGGTCGCGGAAGTCCATCCGGCGGGCGTAGTCGAGGAAGATGTCCAAATCGGAGCGGGCCTCACCGGGCGGGTCGACCGCCTTCTCGCTGAGGTGCACGGTCCGGTCGACGCTGGTGAACGTGCCGGTCTTCTCCCCCCAGGTGGCGGCGGGCAGCACCACGTCGGCGAGTTCGCCGGTCTCGGTCAGGAAGAGGTCCTGCACCACCACGAACAGCTCCGGCCGGGCCAGGATGCGCCGGATCCGCGACAGGTCGGGCAGGGAGACCGCCGGGTTGGTGGCGCTGATCCAGAGCAGCTTGATCGAGCCCTGCTCGGCGTACCGGAAGATCTGCATGGCGTGCGTCGGCGGCGCCCAGTGCGGGATGGTGTCGACCTCGACGTTCCACAGCCGGGCCAGCTCCGCGATGTGCTGGTCGTTGTCCCAGTTGCGCAGGCCGGGCAGGTCGCCGTCGGCGCCGGTCTCCCGGGTGTTCTGCGCGGTCGGCTGGCCGTTCATCTGGCAGATCCCGGCCCCCGGCCGGCCGATCATGCCCCGGATCAGGTGCAGGTTGTTCACCTGGCAGGCCGCCGCGGTGGCCTGGTTGGACTGGTAGAAGCCCTGCAACACGGTGGAGAGCAGCCGCTGCGCGCCGCCGAGCAGCTCGGCGGCGCGCTCCACGTCGGCGGCCGGCACGTCGCAGATCTCGGCCACCCGGCGGGGCGGGTAGCCGTCGACGATCCGGCACAGCTCGTCGAAGCCGAGGGTGTGCGCGTCGACGTAGTCCCGGTCGTACCAGCCGCGCCGGATGATCTCGCGGAGCAGGCCGTTCATCAGGGCCATGTTGGTGCCGTTGCGGACGGCCAGGTGCAGGTCGGCCTCCCGGGCCACCGGGGTGGCCCGCGGGTCGACCGCGAGCATCGCCGGCGGGTTGGGCCCGCGCCGGCGGTCGAGCATCCGCATCCAGAGCACCGTCTGGGTCTCCGCGACGTTGTGCCCCCAGAGCGCTATCGCGTCGCAGTGGTCCACGTCGGTGTACGAGCCGGGCTGCCCGTCGGTGCCGAAGCTGGCCTTCAGCGCGGCCGCGGCCGTCGCCGTGCACAACCGGGTGTTGCCGTCCATGTGCGGGGTGCCGAGGCCGGCCTTGCCGATGACGCCGAGCGCGTAGTACTCCTCCAGGAACAACTGGCCGGAGGTGTAGAAGCCGAAGTGGCCCCAGCCGCCGGGGCCGTCGAGGAGTTCCTTCGACCGGGCGACGATCCGGCCCATCGCGGTGTCCCAGTCGGTCTCCACCAGCCGGTCGCCGTCGCGGACCAGCGGCCGGGTGAGCCGGTCGCGGCTGTTGTTCGCCTGCCAGCCGTAGAGGTCCTTCGGGTCCAGCCGGCCCCGGTTGACCCGGTCCACCGCCCGGCCGCGGACGCCGACGATCCGGCCACCGGAGACGGCGATGTCCATCGCGTCGCCGTTGGAGTGCAGCACCGACGCGGACTGCACCCACCGGTCCACGTCCGCCTCGGTCAGGTCACCGTCGAGGAACTCGTCCACCCGCACCGGCCACGGCTCTCCCGGCCCGTACGGGGTCCTCGGCCCCCACGGATCGGCGATCCGGTCAACCACGGTCCGCTCCCTCCCGCCGGGCGGCCACCGCCGGGGCGAGGGCGCTGCCCGCGAAGGCGTGGGCAGGTTCCCTTCCCGCCATCCCCGGACGTCCTCTCGTCGGCGGCGCGCGCGTCCCGAGCCCGATCGTCACACCCTGCCCCGCGCACCGGGTCTGAAACCGGGTAAGGCCCACCGGGACGGGACGTCCGGCGCGTCGGGTACGCCGACCGGCCGGGCCGGCCCCGGTTTGTGCCGGCCGAGGCCGGGAAGGCAGCGGGTTCGGACGGCGCGCGGACATTCCCGTGCCGTGCTCACAGGGAGGTTGACATGGCTGACCGGACCCGGCTTCACGACCTGCGTCAGCAGGCCCACGACAAGGGCATCCCCGGCAACTCGAAGATGACCGAGAGCCAGTTGCGCCAGGCCATGAAGAAGGTCGACAAGGGCGCGTCGCCGCAGGCCGCCAAGCGGGAGGCCCGGGGCTGACCCCGGCAGCACGGGCGCCAGCACCCACGGGTGCTGGCGCCGTGTCATGCCCGAACGCGCGGCGCGCGGGCCGCTCAGCTCATGGTGGCGAGCAGGTCTCGGCACGCCTGCTCGCAGGCGCGGCAGGCGTCCGCGCAGACCCGGCAGTGCTCGTGCATGTCGGCGTGCCGGGCGCACTCGTCGCCGCAGGATTTGCACGCGGCGGCGCACGCCTCCAGCAGGCTGCGGCTGAGGTTGGCGTCGTAGCCGGTGTGCCGGGAAAGCACCCGGGACGTGGTGGTGCAGATGTCCGCGCAGTCCAGGTTCGTCCGTACGCACTTGGCCAGTTCGGCGACCATGTCCTCGCTCAGGCAGGCGTCGGCGCAGGCGGTGCACGCCTGGGCACAGGCGTTGAGGGTGTCGATCGCGGCGGCCAACCTGGTCCGGTCCAGGTTGATCGACTTCGGGTACGTCTCCAGCATCGGCATGGTGGTCGAGGACACGCGCCTCTCCTCTCGGTGGGGTACCCGTGAGCCGTACCCGTCGCGCCGGCCGGCATGCCGCCCCACCACCCTGCCCGGCCCACCGCCGTACCGTCCGCGCTACTTGCTGTGGCGCAAGGGTCGCGCCCTCGGAGAACCCCCGTATCCTGCCCGTATGCGGCCTGGTCAGGCGGAAGGCGCCGAGCTGACGGACGGCGCCCCGGTGGGGGACCGGTCGGTGTCGCTGTGGGCGCACGCGTTCACCGCCGCGACGGCGACCGAGGTACGCCACGCGCTGGCCCGCCACGTGCTGGCCGCCGGGCTCGCCGGCGACGACGCCGAGGACTTCGTCCTGGCCGTGCACGAGCTGGTGACCAACGCGGTACGGCACGGCGGCGGGTCGGGTCGGGTCGAGCTGCTCCGCCAGGACGACGTGCTGGTGTGCGAGGTGCACGACCACGGCACCGGCACGGATGCCGAATCGGTGCAGCTGCCCGCGGCGGACGTGCCCGGTGGGCGCGGGCTGTGGCTGGCCCGTGAGCTGACCGGCGGGCTGATGCTGACCCGCCGCCCGGACGGCCTGACCGCCACGGTGAGCGTCTGCCTGACCGGTGCGGACCGCTCCGCGCGGCCGGCCGAACCCGCCGGCGTCGACCCGGCCGGCCCGGTGCAGCCCTGACCGTACGCCGAGGATTGGCGTACCGGTCGGCGGGTAGGCGCCGCCGTGACCGACTGGGAAAGCGTGTTCCGCCCGGACACGCCGCTGCTGGAGATCTTCGCCCGGGGCAGCGTCATGTACCTGTCGCTGTTCGTCCTGCTCCGGGTGATCCTCAAGCGGGAGAGCGGCACCACCGGCGTGACCAACCTGCTGGTCATCGTGCTGCTCGCCGACGCCGCGCAGAACGGCATGGCGGACGACTACCGGTCCGTCACCGACGGGGTGCTCCTGGTCGCGGTGATCATCGGTTGGTCGTACCTGCTGGACGTGCTCGCCTACTGGTCGCCGGCAGCCGCCCGGCTGATCCGGCCGAACTCGCTGGTGCTCGTGCGGGACGGCCGGATCCTGCGCCGCAACCTGCGCCGGGAGTTCATCACCGACGACGAGCTCCACGCCGAGCTGCGGGAGCAGGGCTTCGCCGACCTCAGCGAGGTACGCGAGGTCCGGATGGAGCCGGACGGCCAGTTCAGCGTCATCCCCGCCGCCGGCGACAAGCCCCGGAAGAAGCCCCGGCGGGGCCCGGCGGGGTGAGGCGGGACCGAGGGCCGGGGTCGGGTCAGCCGGCGCGGCGGGCGCGCTCCTCGGCGACCAGTTCCCGGGTGGCCGGCACCACCTCGGCGGCGAACCGCTCGGTGGTGGCGGCATCGTCGGTGGCCAGGATGAAGGCGCTGACCCCGTGCTCCAGGGTCAGGCCGGCCAGCTCCTCCGCCCACTGCTCGGGCGGCCCGTCGAGCAGGGCCCGGCCGGTGTCGGCGAACCGCCCGGCGATGTTCAGCAACCGGCGTACCGCGGTGGGCTCGCGGCCGGCGGCGGCCGCGGCGTCGTCGATGACCCGGTTCGCCTCGGCCAGGTCGGCCACCCCGCCCGGCAGGTACGCCAGGCTGGGCAGCCAGCCGTCCGCCAGCCGACCGGTCAACCGCAGCATCCGCGGCTTGTACGCGCCCAGCCAGACGCCGATCCGGTGCGCCGGCGCCGGGCCCCGCTTGGCGCCGTTGACCTGGTAGTACTCCCCCTTGACCCGGACCGCGCCGGGCTGGTCGGCGGCCCAGGTCGCGCGGATGACCTCGATCGCCTCGGCCAGCGCGCCGATCGCCTCGCCCGGGCTGAGTCGACGGCCGCCCATCGCCTCGATGGCCTCCCAGAACGCGCCCGCCCCGATACCCAGCTCGAACCGGCCGCCGCTGAGCAGGTCGAGGCTCGCCGCGCTGCGGGCGAGCACCGCCGGCTGGCGCAACGGCAGGTTGATCACGTTGCCGCTGAGGTGGACCCGCTCGGTCCGGGCCGCCACGTAGCTCAGCAGGGTCCAGGTGTCCTGGAACCGGGGCTGGTACGGGTGGTCCTGGAAGGTGACCAGGTCGAGCCCGGCGCGGTCGGCCAGCACGGCCAGGTCGACGGCCTGCCGGGCCGGTTGGGCGGTGGGCGTGACGAAGGTGCCGAACATCAACTCGTGCCCGTAGTCGGTCATGACGCCATCCTCGCTCGCGGACCGGCGCGCCGGGCCGGCACGTCGCCACGGCCCGATGGGGTTCCCTCTCGCGCTCGGCCCCCCGCATCCGGCCGGCGGGTTTCGCCCGGGTGGCACCGGGAAGTCGGGCAGGAAGGGCGGTCGGGCACCGGGAGGGACACCATGCGGATCGGGCACCACGGCGCGGGACCCGCCGCGGCGGGCCGGCGGCCGGGCGGTACGGCGTGAACGGCCCGGTCGGAGACGAGCCGGTCGGCGAGCTGGAACTGGTGCACACGTTCACCGGGCCGATGCCGACCGGGGTGACCGTCTCGCACACCGGCCGGATCTTCGTGAACTTCCCCAAGTGGGGCGACGAGGTGCCGGCCACGGTGGTGGAGCTGCGCGGCGGCCGGGAGGTGCCCTTCCCGGACCAGCGGTGGAACAGTCCGGCCGGTACCTCCGACACCGAGGCGTTCGTCTCGGTGCAGAGCGTCGTGGTCGACCCGGCCGACCGGCTCTGGGTGCTCGACACCGGCAGCCCGATGTTCCAGCCGACCGAACCGGGCGGGCCGAAGCTGGTCCGGGTGGACCTGGACACCGACACCGTCGCCCAGGTGATCACCTTCCCGACCGACGTGGCGCTGACCACCACCTACCTCAACGACGTGCGGTTCGACCTGCGCCGCTCGGACGGCGGGGTCGCGTACATCACCGACTCGTCGGACTCGGGGCCGAACGGGATCATCGTGGTCGACCTGGCCAGCGGCGCGTCCTGGCGGCGGCTGCACGACCACCCCTCCACGAAGGCGGAGCCGCTGGCGACGTTCCGCCCGGTGGTCGAGGGGCGCCCCTTCCTGCAACGACCGCCGGACGGCCCGCCGCAGCCGGTGGCGATGGGCTCGGACGGCATCGCCATCTCGGCCGACGGCGCCCGGCTCTACTACTGCCCGCTCGCGTCGCGCGACTGGTACAGCGTGGCGACCGACGCGCTGGCGGACCGGACGGTCACCGACGCCGACGTGGCCGCCACCGTGGTCCACGAGGGGGACAAGGGCGGCGGTTCGGACGGCCTGGAGACCGACGACGCCGGCCGCTTCTACCTCACCTCGTACGAGCACAACGCGGTGCTGCGCCGCCACCCGGACGGCCGGTTCGAGACCCTCGTGCACGATCCCCGGCTGCTCTGGCCGGACACCATGTCGGTGGCCGGCGACGGGTACCTGTACGTGACCGCCAACCAACTGCACCGCCAGCCGACCTACCAGCGGGGCGAGGACCTGCGCCGCCGCCCGTACGCGCTGTTCCGCACCCGGATCGACGCCGGACCGGTCCGGCTGCGGTGACCCTCGCGGCAGCACGGCCCGGGCCGGTCACCGGTCCGCCCCGCCCGCGGGCCGGTGGCGACCGTCGCAGGTCGGCCTACACTGGGCCGCGTGGGGCGACCAGCATGATCGATGAGCAGCGGCCGGACGGGTCGTCCGGCCACGTGTGCTGGGCCTACGACGATCCCGCCACCTTCCGCAGGTCCGCCGAGGCGTACCTCACCGCTGGCCTCGCGGCGGGCGAGCGGGTCTGGTACATCTCCCCCGACGAGCCCGAGTCGGTGCTGGCCCGGCTGCGCGGGGTCCCGGCGATCGCCGACGCGCTGCGCCGTGGTGCCGCCGAGGTGGTCCCGCTCGGTTCGACCTACGCCAGCGACTGGACAGTGGACCCGGCGGCACAGGTGGCCGCCTACGCCGCCGCCACCGAGCAGGCTCTGGCCGCCGGGCACACCGGGCTGCGGGTCGTCGCCGAGGCCACCGCCCTGGTGCGCACCCCGGCGCAGCTCGACGCGTTCGCCCGCTACGAGCACCAGGTCGACCGCTACATGCGGAGCCGACCGTTCCGCGCGATGTGCGCCTACCACCGGCCCGAGCTGGGCGCCCGGGCGGTCGCCGAGCTGGCCAGCCTGCACCCCGAGAGCAACGTCGAGGAGCTGCTCTTCCGGCTGTACGCGGTCGCCCCGGGCGACGGGCACGCCGCCCTCGCCGGTGAGTTGGATCCGTCCCAGCACGAGTTGTTCGGCACCGCCCTGGCCCGGGCCGACCTGCGCCCGACCGGCGGCGAGCTGGTGCTGCGGGCGACCGGCCTGCGGTTCCTCGACCACCGCTCGCTGGTGCACCTCGACGAGTACGCGCACCGCCGCGCGGCGACGGCGGTGCTGCGGACCGGCCGCCCGGCCCTGGCCCGGCTGGTCGACCTGCTGGACCTGCCCCGGGTACGGGTGGAGGTGGCCCGATGAGGACCGGAGCCGCCGCCGGCCACCAGGGCTACTACCACGAGGCGATCCGCTACGACAGCGACGACGAGCTGCTCGCCGTCCTGCTGCCCTTCCTGATCGGCGGCGTCGAGGCGGGCGAGCCGACCTTCGTCGCGCTGGGCGAGCGCACCGGCGGGCTGGTCCGGTCGGCGTTGCCCCCCGGGCTGAAGGTCGAGTTCCTGCCCGGCGGCGACGTGTACGCCCGGCCGACCGCCGCGATCCGCTCCTACCGGCGGCTGCTGGCCGACCGGGTGGCCGAGGGCGCCGGCCAGATCCGCATCGTCGGCGAGCTGCCGCGGCCGGCGTTCGGCCCGACGTGGGACTGGTGGGCCCGGTACGAGGCGGCGATCAACCACGCGTACGACGAGTTCCCGCTGTGGAGCATGTGCGCGTACGACACCCGGATCACCCCGGCGGCGGTGCTGGCCGACGTGGCCCGGACCCACCCCCGGTTCGCCACACCCGACGGCGGGCACCTGCCCAGCCCCACCTACACCCCGCCGGCGGAGTACCTGCTGGAGAACCACCCGGTGGTGCCGGATCCGCTCCAGGCGGCGACACCGGCGGTCGAGCTGACCGACCCGACGGCGGCCCAGGCGCGTGCCGCCGTGCACGCCGTCGACCGGGGCCTGCTGCCGGCCGACGACGTCGACGACCTGGTGGTGGCGGTGAGCGAGACGGTCACCAACGCGCAGCGGTACGGGGTTCCCCCGGTCCGCGTCCGGCTCTGGCCGGGCCACGACCGGATCGTGGTGACGGTCAGCGACGGCGGCGCCGGGCCCCGTGATCCCTTCGCCGGCCTGCTGCCGGTCGGCGACGGCGACCCCGGCGGGCTCGGCCTGTGGATCACCTACCAGTCCTGCAACCACGTCACCCTGCGCCGCGACGAGGCCGGCTTCACGCTGCGGCTGACCGCCGGCAACCCGCACCACGGCGGCTGACCCCGAGCGCCCGGCCGACCCGCGGGGCGGTGGGGACGCCGACCCACCACCCCCACGACCCCGGAGTCGAAGCAGCGCCGCGGCGGACGGCCACGGCGCTGCTTCGACGGCGGTCAGCGGCGATCCGCCGGCCGGCGGGTGAGCGCCACGCCGAGACCGATCATGCCCAGGCCGAGGAACAGGTGCAGCCAGTTGTCGGCCGTGTTGAGCGGCACGAAGTTGGCGCCGCTGTCGTGGTCGACGACCAGACCGTAGAGCCAGAGCACCAGGTAGACGGCGCCACCGGCGATCAGGTACATCCGGGCTCCGGAGACCGAACGGGCCAGCGCCAGGCCGGCGAGACCGAAGGCGACGTGCACCAGGTTGTGCAGGATCGACACCTGGAAGAGCCCGAGCAGCTTCGCCTCGGACTCGTGCCCGGCGAACGTCATCGTGCCGTAGTCGGTGGTGATGCCCGGGATGAAGCCCAGCACCCCGACCAGTAGGAAGACCGCGCCGACGGCCAGGGCGGCGGTGCGCACCGGGTGGCGGGCGGTGGTGGTGCCGGACGTGCCAACCATGTCTTCTACCTCCGTCGATGAAACAGGTGAGGCCGATGTGCCCCGACCGGTGCGGTCGAAACACCTCGGCGCGGTGTGGACGGTGGTTCCGCGGGTACCGGCCCGGCGGCAGCGGTAGCCGGTTGGCGTCCACCTCTCGGCGGTCGGCGGCCGGCCGGGGTCTCTCCCCGCACTTACCAAAAGGTAAGTACCGCACTAAATTGTCGGTACTGGTCAATGCTGCCGCGATGGCACAGGCTCGCATAAGGCAACGACAGCGAGGAGAGCAGCACCATGACCCAGCGGAACGACCCCGGCGTGAGCGTGCTCGGGCTCGGCGCGATGGGCCGCGCACTGGCGGCAGCCGTGCTCGGGGCCGGGCACCCGACCACTGTGTGGAACCGCAGCCCGGGCCGGGCGGGCGACCTCGTCGCGGCCGGTGCGACCGAGGCGGGCTCGGCGAAGGAGGCGGTACGGGCGGCCGGTCTCGTCGTGGTCTGCCTGTTCGACCACGCGTCGGTCCATGACGTCCTCGATCCGGTCGCCGCCGACCTGCCGGGGCGAACCATCGTCAACGTCACCACGACCACTCCGGCACAGGCCCGTGAGCTGGCCGCCTGGGCCGAGGGCGCGGGTGCCGCCTACGTCGACGGCGGCATCATGGCGGTACCGGAGATGATCGGCGGCCCCGGCTCCCTGATCCTCTACAGCGGTGCGCGGGACGCCTTCGACCGGCATCGGCACGTCCTCGACCACTGGGGCGAGAGCAGGTTCCAGGGCACCGACGCCGGCCTGGCCTCGCTGGTCGACCTCGCGCTGCTCGCCGGCATGTACGTGATGTTCGCCGGCTTCCTGCACGGCGCGGCGATGGTGGCCCCGGCCGGCATTCCCGCGCGCCGGTTCGCCGCGCTGGCGGCGCCCTGGCTGACCGCGATGACCACCGCGTTCGACGGCTACGCCGAGGTCGTCGACGGCGGCGACTACACAGTGCCGGGCCAGCAGAGTCTCACCTTCTCCGACCTGGGCGACATCATCGACGCGAGCGTCGCGCAGGGCGTCGACCCGGCCCCCGTCGCGATGGTCCAGCGACTCATCCAGCGGCAGGTCGACGCGGGGCACGGCACGGAGGGCTTCGCCCGGATCTACGAGAGCCTGCGCATCGCCGGCGTCGCGGTCCACTGAGCGCGGTACCCGCCCGTCGTACTCGGCGGCCGCCGCACCCGCTCCGACCCGCGCGAGCCATGGCGCGAGGGCGGGCCGGAGCTGCGTACGACCGCCGTGCCGCGGGCCGGCCCCACCGCGCCGGCCCCGCGGCGAGGACGGCTGCACGCAGCGGCCGACCGCCGCCAACCCGCACCACGGCGACTGACCCGCCGTCGGCGCCCCGCCGTACCGCGGCGGTCAGCGGGGCGCGGTCAGCTGCCCTGGCGCTCCTGGCAGGGCACGCAGAAGCGGGCCCAGGGCAGGATCTCCAGGCGGGCGACCGGAATCTCGCCCCCGCACCGCTCGCAGAGGCCGTAGCTGCCCTCGGACATCCGCTGCAACGCCTGCGCGGTGTCCGCGACCCCCTGCCGGGCGGTCTCCATCAGGCCGCGGAGCGTGTCCGGGTCGTGCCCACCCTGCTCCGGCTGCCGGCTGTGGATGGTGAGTTCCGCGAGCTGGTCGGTGTAGCTCTGGAACTGCCGCTCCAGAAGGTCACGCAGGGCCTCGGTGCGGTTGCTGACGGTGTCCGTCATGATCGTGTCTTCCTCTCGGTGGTGCGCGGGATCCCCGGGATCGCCGGGGTGGATGCGGGGCGGCCGCCGCGCCGGGCGGCCTGCGGGGTGGGATCGGATGCGACGGGACCGGCGAACGCCGGGCCGGGGACGAAACTGCGCGTCGGCCGCCGCGGCAACAGCGCGGCGGCCGGGAAGGGCTGGTCAGTCCGGCGGAGCGTCAGGTCCCGGATCGGCGAGGCGATCCCGTGGCCGCGGTCGGCGGACACCCGCCCGGACCGGCGATCACGCTTTTCCGGCGGCCGGCGGCCGGGACCGGCGGCCGACCGGGTGGCGAGGGTGGCACAGCCACCACGCTGGTCGTCATCACCGCCTCCTCGCCGGTCGGGAACACCTCGGACCTCCAGAGTCGGCCGAAATCGGCGGCCGGACAGTGCCCACGGCCGGCCAACAACCGGCCCCCAGATTGCCGACCGCCGGACAGGTCGGCGCCCCGTCCGGTCCCTGGTGGGCCGCCCGGGCCGCGCCCCGGCGGGTCAGGACGCGGGGCCGGGCAGCGGCTGGGCCGGCCAGTCCAGCGCCCGGGCGCCGAAGACCGCCGCCTGGAGGGTGAACCGGTCACCGGGGTCGGTCGGGTCGTGGCCGGTCAGCGAGCGGACCCGGGCCAGCCGGTAGGTCACCGTACGGACCGACACGTGCAGCCGGCGGGCCGCCTCGGTGGACACCCCGCCGGTGGCGAAGTACGCGTCGAGGGTGTCCAGCAGCGGCTCGGCGCCGCCCCGGCTACGGCTCAGCGGGCTGAGCACCGCCCGCACCAGGTCGACCATGGCCGGCTGGTCGCGCAGCAGGACGCGGTAGATGAGCAGGTCGTGGGCGTCGATGACGGCGGTGTCGGCGTGCAGCCGCCGCGCCATGGCCAGCGCCTCCCGGGCCTCCTCGTAGGAGCGGGCGATGCCGTACAGCCCGGGGTGCGGGCGGCCGACCGCCACCTGCCAGGGCCGGCCTCTGGGCAGCCGGTCCAGCTCGGCGTGCATCAACCGGCCCAGGTCACCGACCGGGGCACCGCCTCCGGCCGCCCGGTCGGGGGCCACCGCGTCGGCCGGGGCGATCACCACCAGCAGCCCCTCCTTGGTGGCGACCAGCACGTCCCGGTCGCCCAGCCGGTCGAAGATGACCGCCTCCAGGGCGCTGATCGCCGCGTCGGTGTCGGGCAGCCGGCGGCGCGGCGCGGCCAGCGCCACCTGGTGCACCCGCGCCAGGTCCAGCCCGAACGGCTCGGCGCGCTCCACCAGGCCACCGAGATCGGAGTCGCCGCGCAGCAGGTCGTCGACGAGTTCCCGGCGCAGCGCCTCCTCCCGGCGGACCAGTTCCCGCCGGGCCACCGCGAAGCCCTCGGCCAGGGTGGCCACCGCGGCGTCGACGACGTGCAGCACCGCCTCGGCCGCGGCCCGTACCACCTCGCTGTCGGTGGCCCGCGCCAGCTGCGGCGACTGCTGCCACAGCCGCCGCGCCGCGGACAGGTAGAGCTGCACCGCGCGCCCCGCCGACACGCCCTGTTCGGCGGCCCGCCGGCCCAGTGCGCCGACCGCGTCGAGTTCACCGCGCCGGGGCCGGCGCCCGGTCAGCGCCGCCTCCGCCAGCAGCGGCAGGTAGTCGCCGAGCAGCTCCACCGGCACCCCGCCGGCGTCCGCGCTGGCACCCCGCGCTACCTCCGCCAGCCAGGCGTCGTCGTGACCCGCGCCGGCCCACCGTCCCGGGCCGGGCCGCCGGACTGCGCCGGTCATCCACCGACTCCCTCGGACCTGGTCTCGGCGCCCACCGCCGATCCGGCACACCCTAACCCGGCGGCCACCCCACCCGGGCTCAGCGCCGGGCCAGCCGGCGGGCCAGCGTGGCCCGCAGCTCGTCCATGCCGGCGCCGGTGAGCGCGGAGACCGCGATCGCGCCCTGGTGCACCCGCAGCAGCGCGTCCAGCCACTCGACCGGCGTCACGTCGATCTTGTTGAGCACCAGCAGCTCCGGTACGTCACCGGCGCCGATCTCGTGCAGCACCCCGTGCACCGTGGTGATCTGGTCCAGCGCGTCCGGCGCCGACGCGTCGACCACGTGCAGGGCCAGGTCGGCCCGGCTGACCTCGTCCAGCGTCGAGCGGAACGCGTCCACCAGCTGGTGCGGCAGGTGCCGGACGAAGCCCACCGTGTCGGTGACGGTGAACAGCACGTCGTCGGCGCGTACCCGGCGCACCGTCGGGTCGAGGGTGGCGAAGAGCACGTCCTGCACCTGCGCGTCGGCGCCGGTGAGGCGGTTGAGCAGCGCCGACTTGCCGGCGTTGGTGTAGCCGGTGATGGCCACCGAGGGCACCTGGTTGCGGGCCCGCCGCTCCCGGTTGCGCTCCCGCCGGCGGGTCAGCTCGGAGGCGTTGCGGCGCAGCCGGGTGGCGCGCTGGCGCAGCCGGCGGCGCTGGGTCTCCAACCGCATCTCACCGGGACCGCGGACACCCATGCCGGCGCCGCCGGCCATCCGGCCACCACCGACCCGGGACATCGAGCGCCCGTCGCCGCGCAGCCGGGGCAGTTGGTACGCGATCTGCGCCAGCTCCACCTGGACCCGGCCCTCGCTGGTGCGGGCGTGCTCGGCGAAGATGTCCAGGATCAGCGCGGTCCGGTCGACCACCCGCACCCCGACCCGCTCCTCCAGGTTGCGCACCTGGCCCGGGGTCAGCTCGCCGTCGGCGATCACCAGATCGGCGCCGGTCCGCTCGGCCAGGGCGGCCAACTCGTCGACCTTGCCGGAACCGACGAAGGTGGCCGGATCGGGGCGCGGCCGGTTCTGCACGACCTCGTCGACCACGGCCAGCCCGTCGGTGTCCGCGAGCCGCCGCAGCTCGGTCAGCGACACCTCCGTACCGGGGCCGGTGTCGCCCGCCTCGTCCTCGCGGTGCACCGCGACGAGCACGGCCGTCGGCCGCCGCGCCGTCGTGCCGGCGCCGTTGCCCAGCAACCACGATCCCGCCATCGCGCACCTCGCCTCGCTCCCGTCGGCCACCGATCTACCCGGGAGCGGGCGAAGCATGCCGGAGCCGGCCGGGCGCCGGTGTCGCCGGTCACGACCGCCGGACGCCGGCCCCGCGCGGCGGTACGTTCGGCGGGCGGGCGACGGTCACTTCCTTCGCACCCGGAGCACAGCGACGAGGAGGGGCGCGGCCGTGCCGGACGCCGAGGAACTGATCACCGAAGCGGTGGCGGCGGCGCGCGGCACCGACGTACGCCTGGCCGAACGGCAGCTGGACCGGCTGGTGGTCGGCGCCGGCGCCCCGGACGTCGACGCGGTGCTGCTGCGCCGCCTGGTCCGCCGGTTCGGGCTGCTCGCGGCGCGCGGCTGGCAGCCGGTCGACCTGGCCCGGATCGTCACCCGCCGGCTCGGCGCCCGGCCGGCCCGGCTGGCGGTGGACGTGCTCGCCGCCCACCGGCGCGACCAGGCCGGCCCGGTGCCGGGCTGGTGGGACGCCCAGCTCGCCGAGCTGGGGGCCCGGGTGTGGTGGCCGGAGGACGGCCGCTACCTGCCCGACTGGGCGGGCCGGGAGGGGCTGGACCGGATCACCGCGCTCCGCGCGGCGGTGGACGTGCTGGCCCTGGCCGAGGGGTTGCCCCCGATCGCGGTGCTCCGCCCGCCGCCCGGCGCGGCCACCGCCCCGGCGGCCCCGGCCCGCGGCCGCGGCGATGCCGCCTCCCGGATGCTGGAACGGGTCCGGGCGCTGCTGGCCAAGGCCGAGTCGACCACCTTCCCGGCCGAGGCCGAGGCGTTGACCGGCAAGGCCCAGGAGCTGATCGCCCGGCACAGCGTCGACCAGGCGCTGCTGTCCGCCGGCGCGGACCGCGACGACCAGCCCGGCGGCGTACGACTGAGCACCGACCCCCCGTACGCGGGCGCGAAGGCGCTGCTGGTGCAGGAGGTGGCGGCGGCCAACCGGTGCGAGGCGGTCTGGTCCGACGATCTGGGCTTCACCACCGTGCTGGGCTGGCCGGCCGACCTGGAGGCGGTCGAACTGCTCTACACCTCGCTGCTCGTCCAGGCCACCGCGGCGATGCTGCGGGGCCGGGGCGAGCGCCAGCGGCGTACCGCCGGGCGGCGGACCCGCGGCTACGACGAGTCCTTCCTGAACGCCTTCGCCCTGCGGATCGGCGAGCGGCTGCGGGCCGCCACCGAGGACGCGGACCGGCGGGCCGCCGAGACGGCCGGGCCGGACCGGCTGCTGCCGGTGCTCGCCGCCCGTTCCGAGGCGGTGCGGGAGCGCCTCGACACGCTCTTCCCCGGGGTCACCCGGCACCGGCTCAGCGTCCGGGACGCCGAGGGCTGGCACTCGGGCACCTCCGCCGCCGACCGCGCGTCGCTCGACCCGGGCCCGCCGGCCCGCTCCACCCGCCAGGTACCCGGCCGCCGGCGCTGACGCCGAAAATTTCCTCGTCCGGGTTGTCGGGTGCGGGGCGTCGGCTCCGACCTACCGGCGAGAAGCGCCACGATGGGCGCGACGTCGACGCGAGGAGCACCTGATGAAGTACATGCTGCTGATCTGGAACCGTCCCGGGTTCGCCGAGTCGCTCTCCGAGTCCGAGCGCACCGCGCTCTTCGGCGAGGTCGACGAGATCATGAAGGAGCTGACCGAGTCCGGTGAGCTGGTCGGCGGCCAGGCGCTGGCCGACCCGTCGCAGACCCGTACCGTCCGGCTCGGCGGCGGCCGGCCGGAGGTCACCGACGGCCCGTTCATGGAGAGCAAGGAGCAGTTCGCCGGCTACCTGATGGTGGACTGCGACAGCGTCGAGCGGGCCGTCGAGATCGCCCAGCGCTGGCCGGACGTGCGGCTGGGTGGCGCGCTGGAGGTCCGCCCGGTGATGGACGAGGCCGGGACGGAGATGTGACGGACCGGGCCGTCGAGGACCTGCTGCGTACCGTCGCGCCGCAGGTCCTCGGCCTCCTGGTGCGCCGGCACGGCCAGTTCGACCGGTGCGAGGACGCCGTCCAGGAGGCCCTGCTCGCCGCCGCGACGCAGTGGCCCGAGCAGGGCGTGCCGGACAATCCCCGCGCCTGGTTGCTCACCGTCGCCACCCGGCGGCTCACCGACGAGTGGCGCAGCGAGCGGGCCCGCCGGGAGCGCGAGGTCGCGGTGGCGATCCGCGAGCCGGCGTACGCCGCGCTCGCCCCGCCGGCCGACGCGGAGCCGCCGGCCGAGGACGACACGCTGACCCTGCTCTTCCTCTGCTGCCACCCGGCGCTGGCCCGCTCGGCCCAGGTGGCGCTGACGCTGCGCGCGGTCGGCGGCCTGACCACGGCGCAGATCGCCCGCGCCCACCTGGTGCCCGAGGCGACCATGAGCCAGCGCATCCGGCGGGCGAAGCAGCGGGTCGAGGCCGCCGGGGCGACGTTCACCATGCCGTCGGCGGCGGAGCGGGACGAACGGCTGCGCACCGTGCTCCAGGTGCTCTACCTGATCTTCAACGAGGGCTACACCGCGTCCAGCGGCCCGGACCTGCACCGGGCCGAGCTGACCAGCGAGGCGATCCGGCTCACCCGGATCCTGCACCGGCTGCTGCCCGACGACGGCGAGGTGGCCGGGTTGCTGGCGCTGATGCTGCTCACCGACGCGCACCGGGCGGCGCGTACCGGGCCGGACGGGGAACTGGTCCCGCTCGCCGAGCAGGACCGCAGCCGGTGGGACCGGGCCGCCATCGAGGAGGGGATCGCCCTGGTCACCGCCGCGCTGACCTGGTCGCCGCCGGGGCCGTACCAGGTGCAGGCGGCGATCGCCGCGGTGCACGCCGAGGCACCGTCGGCCGAGCGGACCGACTGGGCGCAGATCCTGGCGCTCTACCGGCTGCTGGCCCGGCTCGCGCCGAACCCGATGATCACGCTGAACCAGGCGGTGGCGGTGGCCATGGTGGACGGGCCCCGGGCCGGGCTGGCCCTGCTCGCCCCGCTCGACGCCGACGAGCGCACCGCCGGGCACCACCGGCTCGCCGCCGTCCGTGCCCACCTGCTGGAACTGGCCGGCGAGCCGGCCGCCGCGCGGGAGGCGTACCGGGCGGCGGCGCGGGCGACCACCAGCCGCCCGGAACAGCGCTACCTGGAGCTGCGCGCGGCCCGGCTGGCCGCGCCGCCCGAACCGACGAAGGAGCCACGATGAGCACGGTGACCTGCCATATCTCGATGTCCCTGGACGGCTACGTGGCGGGACCCGGGCAGAGCGTCCAGGATCCGCTCGGCAGGGGCGGCATGCGGCTGCACGACTGGGCCTTCCCCGCCGACGGCGAACGGTCCGAGGTGGACGCCCGGGTGCTCGACGAGGTGACCCGCGACGTCGGGGCGTACGTGATGGGGCGGCGGATGTTCGGCGGCGGCGACGGGCCGTGGGACGAGTCCTGGCGCGGCTGGTGGGGCGAGGACCCGCCGTTCCACGCCCCGGTGTTCGTGCTGACCCACCACCCGCGCGACCCGCTGCCGATGGCCGGCGGCACGGAGTTCCGGTTCGTCACCGACGGCGTCGACTCGGCGCTGGCGCAGGCCCGGCGGGCGGCCGGGGACCGCGAGGTGGCGGTCGCCGGCGGCGCCAGCGTCGTGCGGCAGTTCCTGGCGGCCGGCCTGCTCGACACGCTGCACCTGCACATCGTGCCGATCGTGCTGGGCGCCGGCGAACGGATCTTCGACGGTGTGGGCGACCCCCGGCTGGAGCAGGTGGCCGTGGTCGCCGGCCCCACTGTCACCCACGTCCGCTACCGGGTGCTGCGCTGAGGTGGCCGGCCGGCGGGCGGCGGAAGGTGGCCCGCCGGCCGGCTCCGGTCAGCTCCCGGCCGGCGCGACGGCCGGGCAGCGGGTGCCCCGGGCGGGCACCTCGACCGAGATCAGGTACTGGTCGACGGCGCCCTGGACGCACGCGCTGCGCGAGTAGTTGCCGTGCCCCCAGCCCTGGTAGGTCAGCAGCACGCCGCTGCGGCCGAGCTGCCGCGCCACGTTCCGCGCCCAGTCGTACCCGCTCGCCGGATCGTGCCGGGTGCTGGCCAGCAGCAGCGGCACGTCGGTGCGGACCCGCAGCCGGTGCTGGGGGTTGGCGACCGGTGCCGGGGTGCCCAGGCAGGTCGCCACCGCCGGCAGTGCCTGCGGGTAGCGCAGGTCGGGCGCGATCCGGGCCATCCGGCGCAGGTGGGCCGCGTACTCGGAGTGGTCGCGCACCGGCAGGTGCCAGTCCGCGCAGAAGACCGCGAAGGGATGCGGCTGGCTCGCGTCCTCGTGCTGGCCACCGGCGCTGGCCGCGGTGGTGCCGACCGGCGGGGCCGCCCGCAGCGCGACGATCTGCCGGGCCAGCCCGGCCCAGTCCGGGCCGTAGAGCTTGCGCTGGGCGAACCGGCTCAGGCCGTACGGCGACAAGCCGACGCCGGGACGGTCCGGGTCGGCCAGCTCACCCCGCGCTGCCCGGGCGAAGAGACCGGCCCAGACGGCCCGGACGTCCTCCCGGTGCAGAGGACAGCTCGCGGAGCGGGCGCACCAGGAGACGAACTCGTCGAAGGAGTCCTGCGCGGCGGCGGCCTGGGTGTCCAGGAACGCCCGGGTGCCGAGGCTGTGGTCGACCGCGCTCTCCAGCACCATGGCCCGGACCCGGTGCGGGAACTGCTCGGCGTACTGGGCGCCGAGCAGGGTGCCGTACGAGCTGCCGTGGAAGGTGAGCCGCCGCTCGCCGAGGGCGGCCCGGATCGCGTCCAGGTCCCGTACGGCGCTGCCGGTGTCGACGTGGTCGAAGAGCGGCCCGGTCCGTTCCCGGCAGTCCGCCCGCAGCGCCTCGTTGCCGGCCAGGGTGGCGGCGAACTGGGCCTGGTCCGCGATCACCTGGGGCTGCCGGGCGAGCAGCCGGGCCGAGCAGAGCACCGGATTGCTCCGCCCGATGCCGCGCGGGTCGAAGCTGACGATGTCGAACCGGCGACGCAGGTCGTCGCTGAACCGGTCGTTGGCGATGATCCGGTGCACGCCGGAGTCGCCCGGCCCGCCCGGGCCGAAGACCAGCGAGCCGAGCCGGGCGGTCGGGTCGGTGGCGGTACGGCGGGCCAGGTGGAGGTCGAACCGGTCGCCGTCCGGCCGGTCCCAGTCGACCGGGAGCGACAGGGTGCCGCACTCGGCGGTGGCGTCCGCCTCGCACGGCTGCCAGGCGATCGCCGGCGCCCGGTCGGGTGGTGGCGTCGCGGCCGGCGCGGGCGACGGCGCGCCCGTCACCAGCAGCGCGACGGCCACGCCGGCGGCCAGCGCCCGGAGGCTGCCCGGGCGGCCGCCGCCGGTGCGGGCCCGCCCAGCGACCAGGTGGCCGCGATGAGCGGCGGATTTGCGTACGCACAGCACGAGATGCTGTCCTCTCCGTCGAAGGAGCATTGCGGTGAGAACTCGCCCAGGGCGAGGTGATGCTGCTTCCACCCGGACCGTCGAGTTGCCGCTCGGCGGTCCGGGACCAGCCGGCTCCGCTACTCGACGTCCTTGAGGACGCGCTCCAGCGAGCCGAGCCGGGTCTCCATCCCGTTGAGCCGGCCGTCGAGCGCGGCCAGCATCCGGGCGTTCGACTCCTGCGCCTGTACGGCGGAGTCGACCAGCCGCCGGTACTCCTCCTCGCGGACCCCGGCCGTCCGGGCCCGGCGGGTCTTGGCGGCCTGCACGATCGTCACCGTGATCACACTGACCAGCAGGGTGAAGATGCCGATCGCGCCGACCACCTCGGTCCAGTCGTGTTCGCTCATGTCGGGTCAGCTCTCTTCCTCGTCCGGCCGGGCGTCCGACCCGGCGGTCAGGGTGTCGGCGGCCGTCGCGATGGCGGCCGGGGTGAGCGTGAAGACGAACGGCCGCACCTCGTAGTACTTCATCGCCTTCCCGTCCTCCGACAACTCCAGGTGCGCCGACACCAGGCCGGCCGCCGCCAGCTTGCGCAGGTGGACCTGCACCAGCGCCCGGCTGATGCCGAGTTCGCGGGCGAGTTGGCTGACGTACGCCCGCCGCCGCGCCAGCACGGCGACCACCCGCATGCGGTGCGGGTTGGCCAGGGTGGCCAGCACGCGCACCAACTCGTCGCCGGGGGTCGCGGAGTCGCTCATGACTCGCCCTTGCACATGCCAACGAAAGTTAGCGGGTCTGCGCGGCGCTGTCAGCGCCGGACGGTGGAAGTCAGGGTCGAGTGGGGGGATCCCCTGGCGCGTATCGGAACGCCGGGCGAGCGGCCGACGGGCGGACGACACGGGACCGCCGGGCCGGCTGGCGCCGGCCCGGCGGTCCCGGGCGTACCTGAACTCAGCTCTTGAACGCGTCCTTGACCTTCTCGCCGGCCTGCTTCAGGTTGGCGGCCGCCTGGTCGTTGCGGCCCTCGGCCTCGAGCCGCTCGTTGTCGGTGGCCCGGCCGGCGCCCTCCTTGAGCTTGCCGGCGGCGTCCTCGGTCGCGTTGTTGATCTTGTCCTCGACACCCATGTCAACCTCCGCTCAGCGTTCCGATACGTCCCGTGAAGTACCCGACGCCCTCACCGGTCAACCGTCGACCTCCGGACCATCACGCTGCACGCCGGTCAGGCGTGCGGGAACGCCGACGCCGCCGGTCCCGTGCGTACGGGGCCGGCGGCGCGCGTCGGTCAGGCCACCGGGCGGAAGCCGCGCAGCCGGAGGCTGTTGGCCACCACGAAGACCGAGGAGAAGGCCATCGCGGCGCCGGCGATCATCGGGTTGAGCAGCCCGGCGGCGGCCAGCGGCAGGGCTGCCACGTTGTAGGCGAAGGCCCAGAACAGGTTGCCCTTGATGATGCCGAGGGTGCGCCGGGAGAGCCGGATCGCGTCGACCGCGGCGGTCAGGTCGCCGCGGACCAGGGTCAGGTCGCTCGCCTCGATCGCCACGTCCGTGCCGGTCCCCATGGCCAGCCCGAGGTCGGCCCGGGCCAGCGCGGCGGCGTCGTTGACCCCGTCGCCGACCATCGCCACGACCTTCCCCTCGGCCTGGAGCCGGGCCACCACGTCCACCTTGTCGGCCGGCAGCACCTCGGCGATCACCTCGTCGATGCCCACCTCGGCGGCCACCGCCCGGGCGACCGTGGCGTTGTCGCCGGTCAGCAGCACCGGGGTCAGGCCGAGCGCGCGCAGCCCGGCGACGGCGGCCCGGCTGGTCGGCTTGACCACGTCGGCCACCGCGAGCACCCCGCGGGCCCGCCCGTCCCAGCCGGCCAGCACGGCCGTCCGACCGGCGGCCTCCGCCGCGCTCGCCGCCCGTTCGACCTCCTCGGGTACGTCGAACCCGCGCTCGCGCAGCAGCCGGAGCCGGCCGACGAGCACCTCGCGGCCCTCGACCGTGCCGGTCACGCCGAGCCCCTCGACGTTGGCGAAGCCGGTCACCGGGGGCAGCGCCCCGGCCTCGGCGGCGCCGGTGGCGACCGCCCGGGCGATCGGGTGCTCGGAGCCGGTCTCAAGGGCTCCGGCCAGCCGGAGCAGTTCCCCGCGCTCCTCGCCGGCCGCCGGCAGCACGTCCACCAGGGTCATCCGGCCGGTGGTGACCGTGCCGGTCTTGTCCAGCACCACGGTGTCGACCCGGCGGGTGGACTCCAGGATCTCCGGGCCCTTGATCAGGATGCCGAGCTGGGCGCCCCGGCCGGTGCCGACCAGCAGCGCGGTCGGCGTGGCCAGCCCGAGCGCGCACGGGCAGGCGATGATGAGCACGGCCACCGCGGCGGTGAACGCGGCGGTCGGGCCGGCCCCCGTGCCGAGCCACCAGCCCAGCGTGCCGGCGGCCAGCGCGATCACCACCGGGACGAAGAACCCGGAGATCCGGTCGGCCAGCCGCTGCACCGCCGCCTTGCCGGTCTGCGCCTCCTCGACCAGCCGGGCCATCTGGGCGAGCTGGGTGTCGCCGCCGATCCGGGTGGCGGTGACCACCAGCCGTCCGCCCGCGTTGATGGTGGCGCCGACCACGGTGTCGCCCGGGCCGACCTCGACCGGCACCGACTCGCCGGTCAGCATGCTGGCGTCGACGGCCGAGGTGCCCTCGTCGACCACGCCGTCGGTGGCGATCTTCTCGCCGGGGCGGACCACGAACCGGTCCCCCACCGCGAGCTGGTCCACCGGGATCCGGGTCTCGGTGCCGCCGCGCAGCACCGCGACGTCCCGGGCGCCGAGCTCCAGCAGGGCGCGCAGGGCGGCGCCGGCGGTCCGCTTCGAGCGGGCCTCGAAGTAGCGGCCGGCGAGGATGAACACGGTCACCCCGGCCGCCGCCTCCAGGTAGATGTTGCCGGCGCCGTCGGTACGGCTGATGTCGAAGCTGAACGGGTGGGTCATCCCCGGCGTGCCGGCGGTGCCGAGGAAGAGCGCCCAGACCGACCAGCCGAACGCGGCCAGGGTGCCAAGCGAGACCAGGGTGTCCATGGTCGCCGCGCCGTGCCGCAGGTTGATCCAGGCCGCCCGGTGGAACGGCAGGCCGCCGTAGACCACGACCGGGGCGGCCAGGGTCAGCGACAGCCACTGCCAGTAGTCGAACTGCCAGGCCGGCACCATGGCCAGCAGGATCACCGGGACGGTCAGCACGACCGAGACCCAGAGCCGGGTCCGCAGGGCGCGCAGCTCGTCCACCGGCTCGGCGGCCGGTTCGGTACCGGCCGGCGCGGGCGGGGGCGGCACGGCGGCGGTGTAGCCGGTCTTCTCCACCGTGGCGATCAGGTCCGCCGGGGTGACCTCGTCCGCGTACTGGACGGTGGCCTTCTCGGTGGCGTAGTTGACGGTGGCGGTGACGCCGTCCATCCGGTTCAGCTTCTTCTCGATGCGGGCGGCGCAGGACGCGCAGGTCATCCCGCCGATCGCCAGCTCGATCCGGTTCGGTGCCATCGGTAGGGGCTTGCTCGTGGTGGTCATCACGGTCCCGTCAGTCGTGCCCGTGACCGGGGGTGCCGTGGTCGGCGCCGGCGGTCGGTGCGGGTGTGCTCGTGCCGGTGGGCGCGGGGGCGGCCGGCTCGTCGCCGGCCGGCGCGCCGGGGTCACCGGCCACGACGGTGAACTCGGCGGTGTGCACCGTGCCGCCGTGCTTGAAGTCCAGGTAGAGCCGGTAGGCGCCGGCCGACGGCACCTCGGCGAAGAAGCTCACCTCGGGGCCGGGGCGGGTCCGCCCGTCGCCGGGCGCGCCGTCCGGGTGCACGTGCAGGTACGCCAGGTCGCCCTGGCGCAGCGCCACCAGGTGCCCGTACGCGCCCAGGTAGGGCTCCAGGTCGGTGACCGGCGCGCCGTCGCGGCTCACGGTCAGGGTCAGCTCGGCGGTGCGGCCGGGCTGCGGGGTGCCGGCGAGGGTGACGGTGTAGCCGTCGACGGTGGTGCTGGTCGCCGGCGCCGGCAGCGGCGTCTCGGCCAGCACGCCGGGGACTGTCACGTCCAGGCCGAGCGTCAGCGGCTCGGCGCCGGTGGGCGTGAAGTCGGCGAACGCCCGCCAGACGCCCGGCCCGGCCAGCGGCGAGGCGACCCGCCAGGTGCCGTCCGGCGCCATCTCCGGGTGCACGTGCCGGAAGCCGGAGAGGTCGCGGCGGGCCACGATCAGGTGCATCCGCTTGTCGTGTGCCACGTCGTACCCGGTGACCGGCCGGCCGTCCGGGCCGGTGACCCGGAAGGCGAACTCGTCCGCCGGGGCGGCGACCCGTTGCAGGGTGTAGCCGCGGTCGGAGACGAGCAGCCCACCGGGGAGGTGTTCCGCCGGCCCCGCCGGGTCGGCGTGCCCGGCCCCGTCGGCGCCCGCGTGGCCGCCGCCGCTGTCGTCGTGACTGGTCTCGGCGGCGGGGGCGACGGGACCGGCCACCTGGCCGATCCCGTACGCCGCGCCGAACACCGCCGCGAGGCCGAGGGCGAAGCCGCTCAGCTTCGTCGCCGTGTTCATCGTGGTTACCTCGGTTTCCTGTACCGCCGACCGGTCACGCGCCGACGAGGTCGTAACCGGCCTCGTCGACCGCGGCCCGCACGGCTTCGGTGTCCAACGGCTGCTCACTGGTGACGGTGACCTGGCCGGTGGCCAGGTCGACCTGGACGTCGGTGACGCCCGGCACGGCGCCCACCTCGGCGCTGACCGAGCTGACGCAGTGCCCGCAGGTCATGCCCTGCACCTGGTACGTCGTGGTGACCATCGGATCTCCTCTCGCCACCTCCACCATATACCCCAGGGGGGTAAGGAGGAGGCAGACTCGTGCCGTCCTTCATTACCGGTACCGGGTGGGGGTACCCGGACAACAGGGACCGTACCATACCCCCCAGGGGTACGCTATCCTTGGGCTCATGACCTCACCCACGCCCGTCCGGGGCTACACCGCCAGCAAGGACCAGCTGCTCGCGCGGCTGCGCCGCGTCGAGGGGCAGGTGCGCGGCATCGAGAAGATGGTCGACGAGGACCGCTACTGCATCGACGTGCTCACCCAGATCTCCGCCATCCAGGCGGCCCTGGACAAGGTCGCCCTCGGGCTGCTCGACGGGCACGCCCGGCACTGCATGCACGAGGGCGCCGCCGAGGGCCGCGCCGACGAGATGGCCACCGAGATGATGGCCGCCGTCGGCCGCCTCATGAAGCGCGGCTGACCGGTCCGGTTCCGGCGACGGGGCCGGCTCCGGCGACCGGGCCGAGGCGTACCCGGCGCAGCAGTTGGGCGTTGAGCGCCACCACGATGGTCGAGGCGGACATCAGCACCGCCGCCAGCGCCGGGCTCAGCGCCAGCCCCGCCCCGGCCAGCACCCCGGCGGCCAGCGGCAGCGCCACCACGTTGTAGCCGGCCGCCCAGGCCAGGTTCTGCAGCATCTTCCGGTACGACGCGCGGGAGAGCCGGATCACACCGGTCACCCCGCGCGGGTCGGACGAGGCGAGCACCACCCCGGCCGACTCGATCGCCACGTCGGTGCCCGCCCCGATCGCGATCCCGACGTCGGCCCGGGCCAGCGCCGGGGCGTCGTTCACCCCGTCACCGACCATCGCCACGGTCAGCCCGCGCCGCTGCAACTCGGTCACCTTGCCGTCCTTGTCGGCGGGCAGCACCTCGGCGAAGACCTCGTCGACGCCGGGGGTGAAGCCGAGGTCGGCGGCGACCGCCTCGGCCACCGGCCGGGCGTCTCCGGTGATCATGGCGATCGTCCGGACGCCCTGGGCGCGCAGCTCGGCGATCGCCTCCCGCGCCTCGGGGCGCACCTCGTCGGTGAGGGCGAAGGCCCCGAGCGCGGCGTCCGGCAGCCGCACCAGGTAGAGCACCGCCGCGCCCCGGGCGGACCACCGCTCGGTCGCCGTCGCCAGCTCGGCCGGCAGCCGTACGCCCAGCTCACGCAGCAGTGCCGGCCCGCCGACGGCGTACTCCCGCCCGGCGACGGTGGCCTGGACGCCGCGGCCCGGCAGGGAGCGGAACCCGGTGGCCGGGGCCGGGCCACCGCCCGGGCCGGCCGCGGCGACGATCGCCCGGGCCAGCGGGTGCTCGCTGTCGGACTCCACCCCGGCGGCGACCCGCAGCAGGTCGTCGGGGTCCGAGCCGGGCGCCGACGCCCGGTCGGTGAGCACGTGTTCGCCCCGGGTCAGCGTGCCGGTCTTGTCGAACAGCACCGCGTCGACGGTGCGCATCCGCTCCAGCGCGAGCCGGTCCTTGACCAGGATGCCGGACCTCGCGGCCAGCCCGGTGGAGAGCGCGATCACCAGCGGGATGGCCAGCCCCAGCGCGTGCGGGCAGGCGATCACCAGCACCGTGACGGTCCGGACCACCGCCTCGTCGGCGTCACCGAGCCCGGTCCAGGCCAGCACGGTGACCACCGCGGTGGCGGTGGCGACGTAGAACAGCCCGGCGGCGAACCGGTCGGCCAGCACCTGCGCCCGCCCGCTGGACTGCTGGGCCTGGGCGACCATCCGCTGGATGCCGGCGAGCGTGGTCTCCTCGCCGAGCGCCTCGACCCGGACCCGCACCGCGGAGTCGGTGGCCACGGTCCCGGCCACCACCCGGTCGCCGGCCGACCGGGGCACCGGCCGGGACTCCCCGGTGATCATCGACTCGTCCAGTTCGGCGGCGCCCTCCACCACCCGGCCGTCCGCCGGCACCCGGCCGCCGGGCCGGACCAGCAGCACGTCGCCGACCCGCAGCTCGGCCACCGGAACCCGCTCCAGCCGCCCGTCCCCGGCGACCCGCTCGGCGTCGTCGGGCAGCAGCGCGGCCAACGCGGCGAGGGCGCCGCGCGCCTGCCCGATCGCCTTCATCTCCTGCCAGTGCCCGAGCAGCATGATGGTGACCAGGGCGGCCAGCTCCCACCAGAAATCCAGGTCGAAGGCGCCCAGGCTGGTCGCCAGCGAGGCGGCGTAGGCGACCGTGATCGCCATGGCGACCAGCAGCATCATCCCCGGCGCCCGATCGCGCACCTCCCGCACGGCGCCGACCAGGAACGGCCAGCCGCCCCACCAGAAGACCACCGAGCCGAGCACCGGGCCCACCCAGGACCGGCCGGGGAAGTCCAGCGAGTAGCCCAGCCAGTCCATCAGCAGGTGGCTGGTGGCCACCACCGGCAGGGTGAGCAGCAGGCAGAGCCAGAACCGGCGGCGGAACATCTCCGGGTCGTGCCCGGCGTGCTTGTCGTGCCCCCCGTGCCCGCCGCCGTGCCCGCCGTGCCCGCCAGCGTGCCCGCCCTGCCCGCCGTGCCCGCCGGCGTGCTCGTCGTGCTCCTCCCGCCCGCCGCCGTGGGGCGGGGTCTGCTCAGCCATGCCCCCAACATCCCCGACCGGGGGTCGCCCGCGCGGGCCAACCGCCGGGTCCGGTCCCGACGAACCCCGGCCGCGGGCCGACCGCCGCGTCCCGACCCACCCCCACCCGCGGGCCGACCGCCGGGTCCGGTAACCGACCGAGCCCGCCCGCGGGCCGACCGTGGGGTCCCGACACCCCCGCCCGCGGGCCGAGCGCCGGGTCCGGTGCCCGACACCACCCCGCGCGACCAGCGTCCGGATGCCGGGATGGCTACGATTCGGCACGATGGCCCTTCGGATCGCGCACCAGCCGACCCGCCGCCGGGCACCGGCGTCACCCGGCCGGCCGGCCGCCGGGCCGACGGTACGTGGTCGCGTCGCCACCCTCGGTCGATCCCACCCACTATTCCGGCCGGCCCGAGGGGGCCACTGAACCGACCGGCCCGCCGACACGTACCACGCCCCGGATTCGTTGGGAGACACTCAATGGGCGCCGACCACAACCGTCCCGCTCCGTCCACCCCGCCCCGGGTGCGGCGGATCCTCGTCGCGACGGTGGTCCCGCTCGTCGTGCTCACCGTGGTCGCCGCCCTGCTGCTCTGGCCCCGCGACACCCCCGGGGTCGACCAGGCCACCGACCCGCCCCGCTACCACGGCACGGTGACCCGCGTGGTGACCGAGTCCTGTCCGCCGACCCCGGAGACGCCGGAGGGGGGCGGCGCCGAGGGACCGTGCGGCACGGTCACCGTCAAGGTGGCCGACGGTCCGGACGCCGGCCAGGAGGTGCAGACGCCGGTGCCGACCGGTCCGGGCGCACCGACGGTCACGGTGGGCGACGAGATCATCCTGGTCGAGCTGACCGACCCGGCCGACCCGACGGCGAGCAGCTACAACATCGCCGAGCACCAGCGCGGCAAGCCGCTGGTCTGGCTGGTCGTGCTCTTCGCCGCGGCCATCGTGGCGTTCGGCCGGTGGCGCGGGCTGGCCGCACTGGCCGGCCTGGCGGCCAGCTTCGCGATCCTGCTCGCCTTCGTGCTGCCGGGGATCAGCGGCGGCGGGTCGCCCCTGCTGGTCGCGATCGTCGGCGCCGCACTGATCATGTTCGTGGTGCTGTACCTGACCCACGGGGTGACCGCGCAGACCTCCGTGGCGGTGCTCGGCACGCTCGGCAGCCTGGTGCTCACCGGGGTCCTGGGCACCCTCGCCACCGCCGCCACCCACCTCACCGGCTACGGCTCCGAGGACGCCACCACGCTGTCGATGTTCCAGGCCGACGTCGACCTGCACGGACTGCTGCTGGCCGGGATCATCATCGGCTCGCTCGGCGTGCTCGACGACGTCACGGTGACCCAGGCCGCCACGGTGACCGAACTGGCGCACGCCAACCCCGGCCTGTCCCGACTCCAGCTCTACCGCGCGGCGACCCGGGTCGGCCGGGCGCACATCGCGTCGACGGTGAACACCATCGTGCTGGCGTACGCGGGCGCCTCGCTGCCGCTGCTGCTCCTGCTCACCGCGGATTCGCGGTCGGTGACCCAGATCCTGACCAGCGAGTTCCTCGCCCAGGAGATCGTCCGCAGCGCGGTCGCCACGCTCGGGCTGATCGCCGCCGTGCCGCTGACCACCGCGCTGGCCGCGCTGGTGACCACGGCCGGCCGGGCCACCGCCCGTACCGGCGACGGCGACAGCGACGCGCCGGCGCGTACCCCTGAAGGTTCCCGGCCGGCCACGGACCGGGCCGAGGCGCTGCGGGCGCTCACCGCGCCGCGCGCCGGAAACACGTCCCCCGCCACCTCCACCGGGTGGCCCGATCCGGACAGGAGCACGGACGCCGCATGGTGAGACTCCGCAGTGTGACCGTCCAGGCCGGCGAGCTTGATAAACGCGTCACTGATCACCCTCCGCCATTACGAAATGACGCATTTAGTCGGCTTAGGGACGTAGATCCACCGGTGGCCTCTCGGGTAACCTCGCTGCCGGTCACCGCCGAAGGCGCGCAGCGGCGCCTGCGGTGCCGCCGCCCAATCGCCGCCAGGCGAGCCGGGGACCCAGGTACGTGGGGTGAGTCCGCGACAGCGGTAGGGGCCACTTCCGCCCCGAACCCGTCAGCTAACCCGGTCGGCGGTCGACGGAAGGGAACACTGTGACGGCACCCCTACGCCGCTGGTTGACACCTGTGGTGGCCGTGTTCGCCGCCTTGGCCGTGCTCGCCGGACCCCTCCCGGCGTCGGCCGCACCCAACACCCCCAAGCCCTCGGGACACGAGGACGGCGACTCGAAGCTGATCACGGATGTGATCGAGTCGACCAACCGGAACTACTCGCAGGCGAAGTCCCGGCTGGAGAAGTCCAAGAAGCGCCAGCTGGAACTCGCGCTGGAGGTCGACCGGGCCCAGGCCGAGCTGGACGCCCTCGCGCCACAGGTCAGCCAGCTCGCCACCCAGTCGTACCGGACGGGACGCATCGGCGCGGTGGCCATGCTGCTGGAGGCCAACAACCCCGACACGTTCGTCAAGCGGGCCACCGCCCTGGACGAGCTGAACATGGTCAACGCCAAGAAGCTCGCCGAGATCAACGAGGTGAAGACCCGCGCCGAGCAGGCGAAGCTGGCGCTCGAGGCGGAGATCCGCGAGCAGCAGAAGCAGACCAACCTGATGGCCAAGAACAAGCGCGACGCGGAGAAGGCGCTGGCGCTGGTCGGCGGGATGGGCTTCACCGGCGGCCTGGTGTCGGCCACCTCGCCGGTCGCCCGGATCGCCCCGGGCCGCACCGCCGACGGCGACTGGAAGGCCGAGTCGTGCAGCGAGAACGACCCGACCACCTCCGGCTGCGTGACGCCTCGGACCTTGCACATGTACAAGGAGGTCAAGCGGGCCGGCTTCAACCGGTTCGTCGGCTGCTACCGCCCCGGTGGCCCGTGGGAGCACCCGAAGGGCCGGGCCTGCGACTGGTCGCTGCAGAAGAGCGGCTTCTCCCCCTGGCACAACCGGGACACCCGGATGTACGGCAACAACCTCGCCGCGTTCCTGATCCGGAACGCCGACCGGCTGGGCATCTACTACGTGATCTGGAACCGGCAGATCTGGTTCCCGGCCACCGGCTGGAAGTCGTACAGCGGGCCGTCGAACCACACCGACCACGTGCACGTCTCGCTGCTGTAGCGACAGCCGAGACCACGCGAAGCGAGGGCCGTTCCCGGTGGGACGGCCCTCGCGGCGTTTCCGGCGCTACCTCGGGATGCGCTCAGGCGATGGCCGCGGTCTGGTCCGCCGCCGCGCCGGCCAGGTCGCCGGCCGGCACCGCGGCCACCGTCCGCACCTCGCCGGCGGCCAGCCGGTACGACATCCCGACCACCGCGCAACGCCCGGCGGCCACCTCGGCGGCCAGTACTGGCGAGCCGTCCAGCATCGCCTCGACGGTGTGCGCGATGTGGATGTCGACGATCCCGTTCACGTCGGTCACCCCCTCGGCCGCGGCCCGCCGCAGGCTGGGCATCATGGCGTCCACCACCGCCCGCAGGTGACCGGCCGGGGAGGTGTCGGTCTCCACCGCCGTCTTCGCCGCCTGCACCGCACCGCACGAGTCGTGCCCGAGCACGACCACCAGCGGCGTGCCGAGCACGGTCACCGCGTACTCGACGCTGCCCAGCACCTCGGGGCCGGTGGTGTGCCCGGCGGTCCGAACCACGAAGAGGTCGCCCAGGCCCCGGTCGAAGATGATCTCGGCGGCCAGCCGGGAATCGGAGCAGCCCACGATCACCGCGAAGGGGTGCTGCCCGTCGGCGACCGCCGCGCGGTGCCCGGCGTCCTGGTTGGGATGGCGCGGGACACCGGTGACGAATCTCCGGTTGCCGGCCGACAACTCGGCCAGCGCCTGCGCCGGAGTGGCCGGCGCGACCGCCGGCACGGACTCCCGTGACGGACCCGGCTGGGCGCCGGGCGAACCGGGGCTGCTCATCCCCTCACCTCGTCCCTCGACGTACCTGACCTGGGCAATCCCGGCCGACGGCGGACGCGGGCTGCCACCACGGTCACACTGAGCGAAAGATACGTCAAGATATGCGTGATATGCATTTCATGTATTCCAGAACGCTTGCGCGCGGCCGGCGACCCCGTCGGAGCACCCCCGGCGACGTCAGCGGCCCGGCGCTGGCCGGGCGAGGGCGTGCCCGGTGGATCGACGCCGCGGGAAATACCATGGCGGGCATGGCGACCACGAGTGGCGAGAACGGGAGCGGCCGGAACTGGACGTTCCTCACCAACCACGGGCACGTGCTGCTCGCCATCGCCCGCAACCCCACCGCCCGGCTGCGTGACGTCGCCGACGAGGTGGGCGTCACCGAGCGGGCCGCCCAGGCGATCGTCGCCGACCTGGAGGCGGGCGGCTACCTGCACCGCACCCGGGTGGGTCGGCGCAACGAGTACACCCTCAACCCGGCCGGGCGGTTCCGCCACCCGGCCGAGGCCGACCGTCAGGTCGGTGCCCTGCTGGCGCTCTTCACCGAGGAACCGGTGGCCGGCGGCGCCGACCATCCCTGACCACCGCCTGCCCGGCCGGCGGCGCCGACCACCCCTGAGCACCGCCTGCCCGGCCGGCGGCGCCGACCACCCCTGAGCACCGCCTGCCCGGCCGGCGGCGCCGACCACCCCTGACCACCGCCTGCCCGGCCGGCGGCGCCGACCGCCCCTGACGCCGCCTGCCCGGCCCGGCACCGGCCCGCCGGCACCGGGTTTCCCGGATCGGCGGTACCGGGGTGCTCCCGTCACCGCACCACGGGCGGCGCGGCGGTAGTCTCAGCCCGTGCGCGAGAGCTTCCGACCGGATGGGACAGCGCCGGTCCGCCGTACCGGGCGCGCGGTCCGCGCCCTCCTCAGTGGAGCGGCCGCGGCGCTGCTCGCCACCCTGGTCGTACCGCCGGCTCCGGCCGCCGCGGCGCCGCGCTGCGGTCCGGCCGGGCAGGCCGCCCCCGCCGGGCTGCCCTGGCCGCTGCGGCGGCTGGAGCCGTCGTCGGCCTGGCGGCTGTCCCGCGGCGCCGGCGTCACGGTCGCGGTCATCGACTCGGGCGTCTCGGCCATCCACCCCGTCCTCAAGGGACAGGTCCGCCAGGGCCGGGACTTCAACGGGCTGGCGCAGCAGCAGGGCCAGTGCGACCTGGCCGGACACGGCACGATGGTGGCCGGCATCATCGCCGGCCGCGACGGCACCGGGCAGCCGTTCAGCGGCATCGCGCCGCAGGCGCGGATCCTTCCGGTGCGGGTGCTGCCGGACACCCGGCAGACCAACGACGAGGCCCTGCCCGGGCAGATCGCCCAGGCGATCCGGTGGGCGGTGGACAACGGCGCCGACGTGGTGAACCTGTCGTTGGTGACGCTGCCCCGGCCCGAACTGGCCCAGGCCATCGAGTACGCCCTGGACAAGAAGGTCGTCGTGGTGGCCGCCGCCGGCAACCGGCAGGAGCAGCAGCAGGATCTGCCGGCATACCCGGCCGCGTATCCCGGGGTCATCGCGGTGGCCGGGGTGGACGAGCAGGGCGCCCACGTGGGCAGTTCGGTGAGCGGCGACTACGTCGACATCGCCGCCCCGGGGCTGAACATCATCGGCCCGGCTCCGGGCGGTGAGGGCTGGCTGGCCGAGCCGCAGGGCGGCACCAGCTTCGCCGCCGCGTACGTCTCGGGGGCCGCCGCGCTGGTCCGCGCCGCCTACCCGGACCTGACCCCGGAGCAGGTCACCGAGCGGCTGATCCGCACCGCGGACAGCCCGCCGGACGGCCACAACGCCCAGGTGGGCTACGGGGTGGTCAACCCGTACCGGGCGGTGGCGAGCCTGCTGGGCACCCGGAGCGACCCGCCGCCCGGCGCGCTGCCGGCTCCGCCGCCCACCGACGATCCGCTCGGCTGGCAACGCACGGTGGCGATCTGGGTCGCCGCGATCGGGGCGCTGCTGGCCGCCGTGCTGCTCGCGGTGAAGCCGATCCTGGTCCGCGGCCGGCGCCGCGGCTGGCGCCCGGGCCGTCGGCCGGCCGGCGCCGACCCGGCCGCGACCGGCTGACGCTCCGCCAGCCGCCCGGCTGCCGGCCCGGATCGCCGGCCCGTCCCGAAACGCCGAGCGCCGCCCAGCCGCCGGGGGGCGGTGGACGGCGCTCGGGTGGAGGTCAGCGCAGCACGCCGGGCGCGCCGTCGCCGTCCGCGCCCCAGACGTCCTCGTCCTCTTCCAGCCAACTGTTGCGCGGGGCCTCTTCCTCGCCGTAACCGGCACCGCCGGCGCCGCCCATTCCGGCGACCCCGCCGCCCCGGACGCCCGCGCCGCGCGCGCCCGCACCGGCCGCGCCGGCGGCACCGGCCCGACCGCCGCCGCGCGCGCCGCCGGCCATGCCGCCGCCCATGGCGGGCGCCATACCGCCGGCGAGCCGACCACCGCGGCCACCGCCCCGGCCGGCGCCACCCGCGCCGCCGCCCATCATCGGCGGCATGCCGGCCGCGACCGGACGGCCGAGCGCACCGCCGCCCGGGATCATGCCGCCGCCGGCCAGGCCGGCGCCGCCGCCGCCCAGGCCGCCGCCGCCCGCGCCGAGGCCGGACGTGCCGGGCAGGCCGCCGCCCAGGCCGCCACCACCGAGGCCGGGAGCGCCACCGCCACCGGCACCCGCCAGCCCGCTGCCGTAGTCGTCGGCGAGGCTGCCGGAGCCGGGGTAGCTCCCGGCGCCCCCGGAGCCGTACCCGCCGGAGAGGTCGGGGTGCGCGCCGGAACCGATCCCCGGCGAGCCGGTGTCGGGCATGCCGCTGGCGCTCAGCGACGGGCTGCCACCGATGCCGCCGGTCGACGGCGAGCCGCCGAGGCCCGGCACGCTGCCGGTTTTGCCGGCGCCGGGGCCGCCATCCAGATTCGGCGTGGTGACCGTCGGGTCGGTCGAGGTGAACGGGCCGGTCTGGCCCGGAGTGCCCGAGTCGATCGTGGTGTAGTCGCCACTGACCTGGTTGTAGACCTTCGCCGCTTCCTCGGACTTGTCGTTGATCCAGTCGGCGAGCGAGGTGATCGGGTCGAGGAAGCCGAGGAAGTCCGGCTTCACCTTCATCTCGAAGAAGCCGGTGTCGATCACCAGCCGGCCGTTGCGGGCCTCGAGGACGTCGTTGACGCAGCTGGCCGGGATCGGGAACTCCCGCTGCGCGGCGGTGAGCTTGTCAGCGGCGTCGTTCAGCGACCGGACGATGCCGTTGTGGTTCTCGGCGTCCTCGACGAGCTGACCGGCCCGCTTGGCGAGCCCGGTGATGTGGGTCTTGAAGGCCTCGTACGCCGGCCCCTTCCACACCTCGCCCAGGTCCTTGACGTTGGTCTCCAGGCTCTCCTTGACCGTGGTCAGGTTCTTCAGCAGCTGCTCCCAGCCGAGCGCGGCGCTGGCCACGTCGCCCGGTCGACCGTCGATGACGATCTGCTTGCACATCTCTTCCCAGCTCGGCACGGCCACCCTCCCCGTTTACGCCTTGCCCCGGTTGCTGGACGCGGTGTTGAAGGCGTTCTGCATCTCCGCCGCCGACATCGCGTTGGCACCCTCGGCCGTCTCGTAGTTCTCCTTGACCTTCTGCAACGCGTTCGCCGCCTTGTAGAGATCCTGGGCGAGCTGACGCATGCCCTGCTGGGTGCTGGTGAACAGGCCGCTGTGCTTGCGCGCCAGGTCACCGGCGCGGTCGAAGCTGCCGAGCGGGCTGGTGCCACCGCCCATCCCGGCGCCACCGGCCCCCGCCGCGGTGCCGCCCATCTTGTCGGAGATCTCCACCATCTCGTACGACTGGCTGTGGATGAAGTCGGCGGTCTCCTCCAGCCACTTCTTGGCCTTCTCCAGGCTGGAGGCGTCCCACTCGGTCTTGGCGCCGGCGTCGTCCGACCCCGGCACCAGCCCGGACGGCACCTCGGCCCGGTTGACGTTGTCCATGGTGACGGCGTCCAGCGTCACGAACGGCGGCACCATGTGCGGCGGCCCGATCGGTACGTTCGGTACGTCGATCCGGACGTCGTCCGGCTGCTCGGTCCTGTCCTTCGTCATCGGTTCCTCCCCGTCGCCGACTGAAGATCTGGCTTACTGCTGGTGCCCGCCCGGCGGGGGCGGGGGTGGCCCGGCCGGGCCCGGCGGCGGCCAGGCGGTGCCGGGCGCCGCTCCGGGCGGCGGAGGGTAGCCACCGGGCACCGGGGGCGGCGGGTAGCCGCCCGGAGCCGGTGCGCCCTGCGGTGGCACGTACGGACCGCCGGGCTGCCCGGGCGGGCGGGCGCCGAACTGCGGCGCACCGGGCGCGCCGGGCGGCGGGAAGCCGTGCGGCGCCGCGCCGGGCGGCGGGAAGCCGGGTGGTGGCCCGGCCGGGGTGGTGGCCGCGCGGCGCCGGGACCGGCGCACCAGCACGATCACCACGATCAGCACCACCAGCGGTACGGCGAGGCAGAGCGCCACCTGGATGATCGCGCCGGTCTTGTTGGTGACGCTGATCGAGACCGCCGGGTCGTCGTCCTCCGCGCCGGTGGCCGCCGGCCCGGCCGAGGCGCCCGCCGGGGCACCCTCGCCGGACAGCAGCGGATGCGCCGTGACGGCCGGCACCGTGTTGCTCAGCGCGGCGACCGGATCGACGGAACCGAAGCCGTACTGCTCGTCGCGGCCGGACGGGCCCTCGTCGCGGGCGGTGCGGATCAGCCGGTTCACCACGTTGGCGGCGTCGAGGTCGGGGTGCTTCGCCCGCACCAGGGCCACCACGCCCGCCACGATCGCGGCCGACTCGCTGGTGCCGCTGCCGACGCTGTAGCCGTTGGACGAGACCGACGTCGGCCGCGGAGTGATGATCTCCTCCATCGGCGCGGCCAGCACGGCCTCCGGCCCGGCCACGCTGCCGCTGAAGAAGTCGCCGTTCTTGGCCAGCCCGGTCACGGCGATGACGCCGGGAATGCTGGCCGGGTTGAGGACGCTGGTGTCGCCCTGCTCGCGGTTGCCCGCCGAGGCGACCAGCACCACGTTCTTGTCGAGGGCGTAGCGGACGGCGGCCTGCTCGTCGGGGCCCGGTCGGCCGCGGGCGCCGAGCGACATGCTGATCACGTCGGCGCCGTTGTCGGCGGCCCAGCGGATGCCGGCGGCCAACTCGTCGGCCTCCGTCCGGCTGCCGAGCGAGATCGGCAGGATCTTCGCCTCCGGGGCGATGCCGAGCTGGCGCATACTGCCGCCGCCCCGGCCGGCGATCAGGCCGGCCATGCCGGTGCCGTGGCTGATCTTGTCGTCGGTGCCGCGCCCGTCGGCGGTCGCGTCGGCGCCGAACCCCTTGCCGGGCAGCACCTGGCCGCGCAGGTCGGGAACGTTCGGGTCGACGCCGGCGTCGATGACGGCCACCGTCACGCCGCGGCCCTTGCTGACCTTGTGGGCCTGGGGGATCTTCAAGCTGTCGAGGTACCACTGGAGGCCGCGTACCGTGTCGGCGGCGCGCGCCGGTTCGGGGGCCGCGAGCGCTCCCGACCCGGCCAGCGCGGCGAGCGCCAGCGTCGCGACGGCGGACCTCCACAGTGGGCGGAGACGCAGCTCCGTGTTCATCGCTCTCCCAGGACCTCGACGGCTGGTAACGCGCCGCGGCTCCGGCCCGGTCGAACCGGACCGGAGCCGCGTCGATGGTCGCTCAGCCCCACACCTTGGCGTTGCTCATCTCGGTGTTGACGTAGTTCTCGCGGGCGATGCCCACCGCGCCACCGATGTCGTTCAGGATCTTGTTGATGTCCCGAACGGCGGCGTCCCACTGCGCCTGGTGCTGCTCGTAGGCGGCCCGGTCCTGGCCGTCCCACTGGAGCTTGCTCAGCATCGACCGCAGCGTGTCCAGCTTCTCGTCGATCGTCCGCGAGATGGCCAGCATCTGCTGGTTGCTGCTCTCCAGGACTGCGTAATCAACCTTGATGCTCATCGGTTCCTCCCCTGCTCGTCTCGGCGGATCACGGGTTGAGTGCAGAGTGGAACTTGTCCAGCATCTGCTGCTGCTCTTCGTCGTTGACCTGGTGCGTCGTACCCGACTTGTCGAGCAGGTCGGCGATGTTGTCCATCGCCGTCAGCAGCTTGGCCGTGTCCTCGTTCCAGCGCTGCATGAGCTGCTGGAAGCCCGCGGACGCCTGGCCCTTCCAGGCGATGGCCAGGTCGTCGACCACGTTCCACAGCTTCTTCAGCTCGCCGTCGACCTCGCTGCGCGTGGACCGCACGTCACTCGCGGCGGTATGCAGAGTCGCTGCTTCGACCTCGAACGCCATGCTTCACACCCTTCCGTCTCCTTGTGGCGGCGGATCTGCCGCGCCCTCCCCCGCGGCAAGGCAAACACCCCACCGACGGACACTCCTCTGAAGACCGTAGCGGACCGCGTCCAGCGAGCGCAGCCCTGTCTCGCCCACTGTGACGCCAACGCGACCGATCCGGCGCGCCGTCCGGTCACGAGAAGCGTGAATATGATCTCACGTGCAGCACCGCGCCGACCACGAAGGTCACCGCGAGCAGCCCGACCAGGGCCCACCGCAGCGGGCTGGCGCCCGCGGTCGCGGCGAGCGGAGCGGCCAGCGCCGCGACCGCGCTGAGCACGACGATCTCCATCGCCCGCTTCACCCGCGCCGAGCCGCTGAGCTGCGCGACCAGCCCCAGCCCGAGGAAGACGGGAATGGCCGCGAGGGCGTACCCGAACGACCAGACCACCCACACGGCACACCCGCCTCTCACGTGCCCGGTCAGGGCCGCCTCACGCCGGATCAGACCGGCTCGGACCAGGCGGTCTGGATCAGCTGCTGGCCGTCGCGGCGGCGCACCAGGGTGCCCCGGCCCGGCGGCTGCGGGCTCGGCCGCAACGTGCCGAAGACCGCGCCCTCCTCCCGGTTGCCGGACATCAGCAGGCCGGGCGAGTCCAGCTCGCGCAGGCGTTGCAGCACCGGCTCGTAGAGCGCCCGGGCCACGCCGCCGACCCGGCGCGTGATGATCAGGTGCAGGCCGATGTCGCGGGCCTGCGGCAGCAGCTCGTGCAGCGCGCTGAGCGGGTTGCTGCCGCCCGAGGCGACCAGGTCGTAGTCGTCGACCAGGATGTAGAGGTCCGGCCCCTTCCACCAGCTGCGGTCGCGCAGCTGGGCGGTGGTGACGTCCGGCCCGGGGAGCCGGTTGGACAGCGCGCTGCGGATCGAGCCCAGCCCCTGCGCGAACGCCTGGTTGGACGGGGCGTAGTCGAGCAGGTGGTCGCCCTCCACGGCACCGAGCAGGCCGCGCCGGTAGTCCGCGATCACCAGCCGGGCCTCGGCCGGGGTGTACCGCTCGGTGATGCTCCGGGCGATCAGCCGCAGCAGGTTGGTCTTGCCGCACTCGGCGTCGCCGAAGACCGTCAGGTGCGGCTCGTTGGCCAGGTCGAGGTAGACCGGCGCCAGCGCCGACTCGTTGACGCCGATCGGCAGGCCGGGTGCCGACCGGTCGGCCACCCGGGCCAGCTCGGCGACGGGCAGCTTGCGCGGCAGCAGCCGCACCTTCGGCGCCGGGCGGCCGGGCCAGTTGGCCGCCACGTGCGCGGCCAGGGCGGCCGAGGCCTCGGTCAGGTCGTCGATGTCGCGGCGGCCGTCGATCCGCGAGATCGCGGCCAGGAAGTGCAGCTTGTCGCGGGTCAGACCGCGGCCCGGGGTCTTCTCCGGGACGTTCATCGCCGCCCGGCGGTCGATCTCCGACTCGGCCGCGTCGCCGAGCCGCAGCTCCAGCTTGGTGCCGAGCAGGTCGCGCATGTTGATCCGGATCTCCGCCCACCGCACGGCGGTGACCACCACGTGTACGCCGAAACCGAGCCCGCGGTTGGCCAGGTTGGTGATGGTCTGCTCCAGCTCCTCGTACTCCTGGCGCAGCGTGTTCCAGCCGTCCACCACGAGGAAGACGTCGCCGAACGGGTCGTCGGCGAACTCGCCGGCCGCCCGGCGCCGCCGGTAGCTGGCCACCGAGTCGATGCCGTGCTGGGCGAAGCGCGCCTCGCGCTCGTCGATGATGGCCACCACCTCGGCCACCGTCCGGCGCACCGCCTCGGTGTCCCGCCGGCCGGCCACCCCGGACATGTGCGGCAGCCCCTCCAGGCTGCGCAGCGCGCCGCCGCCGAAGTCGAGGCAGAAGAACTGCACCTCGCGCGGCGTGTGGGTGAGCGCCAGCGAGGCGAGCAGCGAACGCAGCATGGTGCTCTTGCCGCTCAGCGAGGCGCCGACGATCACCACGTTGCCGCCGGCGCCGGCCAGCTCGACCATCATCGGGTCGCGCCGCTGCTCGTACGGCCGGTCGACCACGCCCACCGGCACGGTGAGCCGGCCCCGGCCCTGCCAGGTGGCGGTGCACAGCCCGTACGTCGGGTCCGCCTTCAGCGGCGGGAGCAGCTCGCCCAGGCTCGGCGGCTCGGCCAGCGGCGGCAGCCAGACCTGGTGCGCCGGCTTGCCGCGCCCCTTGAGCCGGTCGATCAGCACGTCGAGCATGGCCACGGCCTTGCCGTCGGTCGGCTGCTCCGGCTCCGGTGTGGTCTCCACCGGCACCTGCGGCTGCCGCACCGGCACGAAGTTCACCCCGTACGGCACGATCCGGCGCTGCACCATCGCCTGCGACGCCGACGCCTGCTCGCCCGGCGCCCGGTACGGCCCGGACACGTAGGCGGCCCGGAACCGCAGCATGGTGCTGGTGTCGGTCTTCAGGTAGCCGTGACCCGGCGCGCTCGGCAGCTCGTACGCGTCCGGCACACCGAGCACGATCCGGCTCTCCACCGCCGAGAAGGTGCGCAGACCGATCCGGTACGACAGGTGGGTGTCCAGGCCGCGCAGCTTGCCCTCCTCGAGGCGCTGCGAGGCCAGCAGCAGGTGCACGCCGAGCGACCGGCCCAGCCGGCCGATCATCACGAAGAGGTCGATGAAGTCGGGCTTGGCGGCCAGCAGCTCGCTGAACTCGTCACAGATGATCAGCAGGCTGGGCATCGGGTCCAGCGGCTCGCCGGCGGCCCGGGCCTTCTCGTAGTCGAACCGGGAGACGTAGTTGCCGGCCGCCCGCAGCACCTCCTGCCGGCGGTTCATCTCACCGGCCAGCGCGTCCCGCATCCGGTCGACCAGCGGCAGCTCGTCGGCCAGGTTGGTGATCACGGCGCTGGTGTGCGGCAACGCCTCCAGCGACGCGAAGGTGGCGCCACCCTTGAAGTCGACCAGGACGAAGTTGAGCTCCTCGGAGGAGTGCGTCACGGCCAGCGCGGCGACCACCGTGCGCAGCAGCTCGCTCTTGCCGGAACCGGTCGCGCCGATGACCAGGCCGTGCGGGCCCATGCCCTCGTGCGCGGACTCCTTGAAGTCCAGCTCGACCACGTTGCCGTCCGGGCCCACGCCGAGCGGGATGCGCAGCCGGTCCCGGTGGCTGCGGGGCCGCCAGGTCTGCTGCACGTCGACCGCGGCGGCGTCGCCGACCCCGAGCAGGTCGGGCAGTTCCATGCTGCGGGCCAGCGGCTCGTCGCTGCTGGCCTGCTGCTGGGAGAGCCGGTAGGGGGCGATCTGCCGGGCCAGCCCCTCGGCGGCCGCGGCGCTGAGCCGGTCCGGCCGGCCGAGCCGGGACGTGGACGTCCCGCGGACCAGGTCGAGCGAGCTGCCGTCGCCCGCGTCGAGGCAGAGCAACCAGCGGCCGGCGTCGCGGGGCACGGTGCCGGAGAGGTCGATGACGGTGGCGCCGAGCAGCCCCGGCCCCATCAGCTGGCAGGTCGGCGAGACCTCGCCGCCGTCGATCACCACCACCACGTGCGGCATGGTGGTCAGCGGCTTCGCCTCCGGGGCGAACCGCGGCCGGCCGGTCAGCTCGGCGGCGAGCGCCTCCTCCGCCTCGGCGAGGTGGGCGAAGACCATCCGGCGGGCGCCGGCGGCGTCGGTGCGGGAGCTGTGCTGGGTGTGCGGCAGCCACTTCACCCAGTCCCAGGCGGCCTGCCGGTCCACCGCGGCGACCACCGCGATGACCAGGTCGTCGGGGGCGTGGAAGGTGGCCAGCTGGCCGAGCGCGGCCCGGGTCAGGTCGAGCACCGGCTCGCGCTCGCCGCGCAGCACCACCCGGCTGAACGCGCGCAGCGACAGCGCGGTGGGCAGGTCCGGCACTGTCGAGTGGGCGCGGACGAAGCGCCGCAGCGCGATGGCGCTCATCGGCTCGAGGTCCTCGACCGGCTTGGTCTCCGGCGGCACGATCTCCACCGCGAGGCGCTGCGGGCCGGTGGCGATCCGGGTCTCGCCGAAGTCGTCCTCGGTGATCCGGCGCTCCCAGAGCCGGCGGGACGCGGCGATCGACCAGAGCGCGTCCGGCTCCGGGTGCCGCCAGGCCATCGCGGCGCGCTGCTGCTCGGCCGCGCGCCGGGTGCGCTTGCGCATCTGGGCCAGGTAGCGCATGTAGTCGCGCCGGTCGGCGTTCAGCTCGGCCTTGTCGTTGTTGCCGTGGCTGAGCGAGCCGATCGCCATGCCCAGCATCGAGATGCCGAACAGACCGCCGGCGACGTACGTCATCATGCCGCCGCCGCGCCCGGCGTAGAGGAACGCCATCGCGCCCACGCCGCAGACCATCGGCAGGATCATCAGCAGCTGCCCCATCCCGCGGGGCGTCGGCTCCGGAAGCTCCGGTGGGGACTCCAGCAGCAGCTCACCACGCGGTAGGGCCGGTCCCGGCTGACGCGGGAGCCGGCGGAACACCACCGTGCTCACGGCTGTCTCCTCCCCAGAAGCGGCCTGACGAAGCACCTGCGAACGACCGGAGTCGTCGGGTGGGCATCGTACGTGCCCGCCATCGTAGGTAATCTCCCGTGGGCGTCAGGGACCCACGGGGACGACGTGCCGGCCCCGGGTCATCGTAGAAGAGCGCGAGGAGGCCACAGTGGCGACGAAGACGGCGACCGGCGGCCTGAGCCGGATCACCATCGTGGCTCCGCGGACCCGGATGGACCTCGCGCTCCCGTCCGACGTGCCGCTCGCCGACCTGCTCCCCACCCTGCTGCGCTACGCCGGCGAGGACCTGGCCGACGAGGGCGTGCGGCACGGCGGGTGGAGCCTGTCGCGGCTCGGCGGTCCGCCGCTTAACGGCGGCCGTACCCCCGCCCAGCTGGGCATCCGCGACGGCGAGGTGCTCTACTTCAACCCGCGCGCCGCCGCCGCGCCGGAGATCGTCTTCGACGACGTGGTGGACGCGGTGGCGACCGCCACCAACCAGCGCCCGGGCGCCTGGCAGGTCGGCACCACCCGGTCGTTCGCTGTGCTGTTCGCCGCGGCGGCGCTCGGCGCCGGCGCGCTGGCCGCGCTCTTCCTCGGCCCGCCGCACCTGCCCGGCGCGCTGGCCGCGCTGGTCGTCGCGGTGGCCCTGCTGGTCACCGCCGCGGTGCTGTCCCGGGCGGCCGGCGACAGCGCCACCGGCGCGGTGCTCGGGGCGGTGGGGCTCGGCCACGCCGCCGTCGGCGGCCTGCTGCTGCTCGCCGGCGACCGGCCGCTGTCCGACCTGGCCGCGCCGCACGTGCTGCTGGCCGCCACCGCGGTGGTGGTCTGCGCCGCGGTGGCGGTGCTGGCGGTGGGCGACCGGCTGCCGCTCTTCTTCGGCGCGGTCGGGGTCGGTGCCGCGGTCGCCTTCGGGGCGCTGCTCTCCCTCGCCTTCGGCATCGGCGCGCCGGCCGCCGCGGCGGTGGTCGCCGCTGTCGCGTTCGGCGCCGTGCCGGCGCTGCCGATGGCCGCCTACCGGCTGGCCCGGCTGCCCGTCCCGTCCATCCCCACCGGCCCCGACGACCTGAAGACCGACGCCGAGTCGGTGGACGGGCGCCGGGTGCTCCAGCTCAGCGAGCGGGCCGACGCGTTCCTGACCGGTCTGCTGTGGACGGTGTCGCTGCTGGTGCTGGGCGCCCAGGTGGTGCTCGCCCTCGACGGCGGCCTGGCGGCGGTGCTGCTCTGCCTCGTGCTGGCCCTGCTGTCGCTGCTGCGGGCCCGGCCGTTCCTCGGCCGCGCCCAGCGCACCCCGGTGCTGGTCACCGGCACCGCCGGGCTGGGCCTGGCGGCCGCCGCCGCGTTCGCCGGCGGCTCGCTGGCGGTACGCCTCGGGGTGGTCCTCGGCGGCCTGCTGCTGGCCGCCGTGGTGAGCCTGATCTACGGGCTGACCGTGGCCGGCAAGCGGATCTCCCCGGTCTGGGGCCGGCTGCTGGACATCGTGGAGATCATGCTGATCATCGCGCTGGTGCCGCTGGCCGTCTGGGTCCTCGGCCTCTACGGCTGGATCGTCAACCTCCGCCCCTGACGCCGGGGTCGCTCCCGGCGACCAGGGGGTTCGTGTCGGGAATCCGACTCCGGCGACGCGAACCCCTTGGTCACCGACAGTGCGTGGCGGTCAGCTGGTGGTGGTGACGGTGGCGGCGACCGGGGCGGTGGCGTAGACGCCCGGCGCGTGCTGGCCGTCCAGCAGGCGGCCGGGCGCGCCGCTGCGGCGGGCCACGTCCCGGACCACCTTCACCAGCGCCTCGACGTGGTTGTCCAGCGCCGCCACCCGCAGCAGCGGGGCGGTCCGGCCGCCCGGCAGCACCGCGGCGGCCAGCGTGTGCGACGGCGCGGAGGTCGCGGTCACCGCGTCGACCAGGGCGCCGAACGGGGTGCCGGCACGGGCCCGCAGGGCGAGGCAGCGCTGCGTCCAGCCGCCGCCGCGCAGGCCGGTCCAGGTCTCCGCGGGCGGCGCCGGGGCGAGGTCCAGCCCGGCCGCCGAGATCACCGCCGCGCGCAGTTCGTCCCGGCCGAGCGCGCGGTGGGCCAGCCCGGCGGCGTTCAGCGCCTTGCCGAGCCGGCCGATGCCGGCGGCGAGGGTGCGGTGCACGCCGGGCATCCCGCCGCCCCGGCTGACCGCCTCCACCCGGGCGTCCCGCACCGAGAGCCGCAGCGCCACCCAGACCGTACGGTGGGCCGCCGGCGGCGCGCCCGGCGCCGGGTACCAGACCAGGGTGTGCGAGACCACCTGGGCGAGGGTGACCGGCCCGCTGAAGTCGGCGAGCACCCGCAGCGCGCGGTCGACCACCGACGACTCCACCGATCCGGCCGGCGCGCCCGGCCGGCCCTGTAGCGCGACCGCGGCGAACCAGCCCTGCCCGTCCTGCCCGATGCCGAGCCGGGTGCCCCGGTCTGTGAGTTCGATCACATTAAGTTCGGGAGCGAGGGCGGCCAGCCGCGGATCCCCGCCACCGCCGGCCGCGACCGTGCTGCGGGCCTGCTCCCGCCGGCGGCGCAGCCGGCGCCGCAGCATCAGGTCCTCGTACCACCAGCGGCCGCCCCGGCGGGCGAAGACGGCGATCAGCACCAGCAGGGCCACCGCGATCACCGTGCCGGCCAGCCAGGTGGGCCCGCCCAGCGCCGCCCAGACGGCCACCGCGCACAGCTCCACCACCACCAGCTGGCCGACCACGACCGGGCCGATCCGCCCGCGTTCGCGCCGGTCGGCCGGGCTGACCGGCCGCTCCGCGCCGCCGGACGGGTCCGTGGCCGTACGGCCGGGTGGCGCCTGAACCTGCGTCATCGGTGGCAGTCCCTTCTGGACGGTGCGGCATCCCGTCGTGACCGGGCCCGGGGCGCTGGTCCCGGTGACCCGTCGACGGCCCCTTATCGTAGGGAAGCCCGCGACACGACTCGGACCTGATCGTCGCGGACCCACCCCGCCGGAGGTAAGTCATGCGGACCCGCCGCGATCAGGTGCAGGCGTACCGCTTCGTCACCCGCCGGATCGTCTCGGCGTTGCTGTCGGGCGACCCCGAGACCAGCAACCTGCCGATGCGGCGCCTCGGCATGGCGGTCTTCGGCAGCGTGATCGCGGCGGCGGTGGTGCTCGGCGGCGCCGGCGCGTACGGGCAGCTCACCGGCAACGCCGCGCCGTTGGAGCCGAACACCCTGGTGATCGAGCGGGAGACCGGGGCGACGTACGTCTTCCTCGACGACGGCAAGCTGTACCCGACGCTCAACTACGCCTCCGCCCGGCTGATCCTGAACACCGCGGACCCGCAGATCCGGACCATGTCGCAGGCGTCGATCCGGGACCGCTCGCGCGGGCGCACGGTCGGCATCGTCGGCGCGCCGGACGCGGTGCCCGACCGCAAGTCGCTCACCGGCCTGCCCTGGTCGGTCTGCGACGTCCCCGACCCGGCCGATCCGCGCCGGTCCAGCACCAAGGTGGTGATCGACCGGCCGCTGCCCGGCGGGGCGCCGCTGGGCGACCGCGCGGTGCTGGTGTCGGTCGACGGCCAGCGGCACCTGCTCACCGGCGACGCCCGGCTCCAGGTGGTCGGGGGCGACCCGGCGATCGCCGCGCTGCGGATGGCCGGCGCGGCCACGCTCACCGTCGGCCAGCAACTGGTCAACGCGGTGCCGGCCGGCCCGGCCCTGCGCAAGCCCACCATCGCCGGCGATGACGAGAGCAGCACCGTCGAGGTCGGCGGCGAGCCGGCCCGGATCGGGCAGGTCTTCCGGGCCGCCGGCAAGCACTACGTGCTCACCCGGGAGGGCCTGGCCTCGATCGGCGAGCCCACCGCGCTGCTGCTGCTCAGCGACGGCGGCTCGGTCACCGACATCACCCCGGACCAGGCCGGCCGGCTGCTGACCGAGGAGCGGGTGGAGGAGACCGGGATGCCGCAGGCGCTGCCCGCGCTGTACCCGGTCCGCGCCGGCCAGACGGTGCTCTGCGCGACCTACCGGTCGGGGGCGGGCGGCGGGCCGCCCACCACCACGCTGGAGGTCTTCGACCGGGCCCCGGCCGAGCTGACCGCGAGCCAGGCCGGCCCGGTGCCGGTCCGGCAGGGCAGCCGCGACGCGGTCCGCACCGCCGACGCCGTGCTGCTCCCCGGCGGCAAGGGCGTGCTGGTCCAGGCGGCGCCGGGCGCCGGGGAGACCGGCACGGCCGCACCCGGATCGACGGTCTACCTGATCAGCGCGCAGGGCGTCCGCTACCCGCTGGGCACCCGCTCCGGCGACGCGATGACCGCCCTGGGCTACGGCGGTGTCACCCCGCTGGCGGTGCCGGCGTCGCTGCTGGCGCTGATCCCCACCGGGCCGACCCTGGAGCGGGAGGACGCACTGTCCTTCTTCGAGCCCGACGCGAAGGGGGCGCCGGCGCCGGCGGCCCCGGCGCGGCCGACCGCGACCGCCACGCCGGAGGCGTCCGGATCGGCGGTCCCGTCGGGCACGACCGGCACCGCGTCGCCGGCCGCCGGCGGGTGAGCGTCCCGCTGGGCGAACGGCGGGTCGCCCGGCTCGCGGGCGTGGACTAACCTGAGCATCGGCAACGGTTATCGACCAGACGTACGGGGATGCTGCCATGACCGGGCGCACGACAGTCGACCTGATGTCCCTGGAGGACTTCCACCAGCGGTTGGCCGACCGGCTGACCCAGGCGGAGACGGTGTTGCGGAAGCTCAACACCGAGATGCAGTGCCGGCCCCCGGCGCTGGGCACCTTCGCCGACGCCACCAGCAACGCCCGCAAGTACTCCGACATCCACCTGTCCTATGTGGAGAAGGTGGGCCGGCTGCGCGAGGCGGTCGAGGCGGCGCAGACCGCCACCGCGACCATCCTGAACAACTACCGCACGGCGGAGGCCCGCAACGCGGCCAACGCCGCCGACATCGCCGCGGCGTTGACCGGCGTCGACAACGCGCTGAAGCGGCAGGAGGACCCGCGTGTCTGAGTACACCGCGCGCTACCAGGGCGTCAGCCACGAGGAGCTGTACAACGCCGTGATGGCCGGCAAGCCGAGCCAGATCGACGACCTCGCCGCCGACTGGACGTCGCTCAAGGGCATCCTCGACGGCCTCGGCCGGGAGCTCGGTGGCGACCTCGACAAGCTCGCCAACGCCTGGACGGGCGAGGCCGGGCAGGAGTTCCAGCGCCGGCTCGACTTCATCGTCTCCTACGCCGACACGCTCGGCGAGGGGATGGCCGACCTCAGCCGGGCGCTGACCCTGATGGCCGACCAGCTCCGCACCGCGCACCGGGAGGCGGAGAGCCCGGAGAAGACCGACGACCACGACAAGGCGGTCTCCGGTGCGATGAAGGGTGCCGCCTTCGGCCTGCCGGGGGCGATCGTCGGCGGGCTGCTCGGCCACCAGCAGGACAAGGCCGAGCAGGAGAAGGCGCACCAGCGGATGGTCAACGTGGTGGCCGAGCTGGCCGCCGGCTACGACCTCTCGGCGTACGGCCGGATGGTCGCGCCGCCGCCCCCGCCGGTCGACACCCCGCGCCCGATCACCGGTGGCACCACCACGCCGCGCGGCGGCCCCGGCGCGACCACGCCGACGGCCGCGCCGACCAGCACCGGCCTCACCCCGCAGACCGGCGGCCACACCGTGGCCACCCCCGACCAGGTCGGGTCCGGTCCGGGCACCGGTTCCGGAGCGGGCGGCTCCGCCGGCGCGGCTCCCGGCACCATCGGCGGCACCACCGATCCCGACCTCGGCACCTCCCTCGCCGGGGCCGGGCCGCTGACCACCAGCCCGGTGCTCGGCGGCGCGCCCCCGGCCGGCCTGGGCGGCGGCACCGCGACGGCCTCGGCCGGTGGCGGGTTCGGCCCGCTGCTCGCCGGTGGTGGCGGGCTGGTCGGCACCGCCGCGCTGGCCGGCTCAGCCAGCAGCGCGCCAACCAGCGTGGCCCGGCCCACCGGCGGCACGGCGGCGGCCGAGACCAGGTCCGCCAGCGGCGTCGGGCGCAGCATGGACGGGCGGCGTGGCGACGGCGCGGCCCGCGACGCCGCCACCGCGCGGCAGGGCCGGGCGGCCAACCGGGCCGGCGTCCTCGGCGGCCGCGGGCAGCACGACGACGACACCTCGGACGACCGGCTGACCTGGCTCACCGAGGACGACATGGTCTGGCAGGACGGCGCGGACGCCGCGCCGCCGGTGCTCGGCACCGATCGCTGACCGGCGACATCCGGCACACGACGGCCCATCCGGCGGGCGACCACCGGGTGGGCCGTCGTCGTGTCCGCCGCGGCTGGGTCGCAACCGCCCCGGCGGGCTCCCCCACCCGCTCCGGCCGCGCCCTCGTCTCCCCGGTGACCGTCCACACCGCACCCGGGTGGCGTCGGTCACCGTCCCCGTCGCCGTGCTGCGACCACCCGAATCGGGCGATAGGTTGGTCTGGTGCCGTCCGTAGCCTCCGCCCACCCGCTGTGGTCGGTCACGCTGCGTGCGCTACGGACGATGACCCGCCTGGCGGCGACCGCGCTGGTGCTCGTCGTCGGTCTCGGCGGGCTGACCGCCGGCACCGCCACCGAACCGGCCACCACCGCCGCCCAGCTCCGGCCGCTCGCCGTGACGAGCCGGGTCGACGAGCTGCGTCCCGACGCCGCGGCCAGCGCGGCGGCACGGAGCATCGACGCCGACACCACTGAGCCGGGCCCCGCCGAGGCCACCCCGGTCACCGCCGACGTCGTGGCCACCGCCCGGCCCGCGGGCCCGGCCACCGATCCCGGGCGCGGGGTGCCGGCCCGGCGCGGTCCACCCACCGCCTGACCGTCAGCCCCGTCGCCGCGTAGGTGCCCACCCGGGGCTGAGGGCGCGCGACCCGTCGGAGCGCCGGCCCACCGCCGAGGACGCCCGACCGCCCGCGCATCCGTACCACCGGGCCCGTGACCGTCGACCCCTCTCTCTGCCGCCGTGAGGTGCTGCTGATGCGAACCGTGCTCTCCGCCGTCCTGCCCGACGTCCCCCGGGCCGCCGCGATCTGGCTGAGCCTGCTCGGCGTGGTGGCCGTCATCGTCGCCGGCCTGCTGCTGCGGCCGGGCCGCCTGCGCTTCGACGCCGGCGCCCGGATCCGGCAGGCCGCCATGCCCAGCCAACTCGAACTGGCCGAAGAGGAGCGTGAGCGAGCCCGCTACGCGGCGGAGGTCGCGGTGGCCGCCGAGCGGGCGACCGCCACCGCGCAGCGTCGCCGGGCCGAGTGGGTGGCCGCGCAGGAGGAGGTCGAGCAGGTCTGGCAGGCGTACGAGGCCGCCGAGGCGGACGTGCGACGGTTGGCGGCGGCCGCCGCGCTGCCCCTGCCCCGCACCGCCCGCACGCCCGCCGAGTACGCCGACCGCGAGCGCTTCCTGCATCGCACCGCCCTGGACGCCTACTGGCGCCGGGAACTGTCGGTGGAGCAGCTCAGCGACGTCTTCGCGCACCGCAACGGGTGGGACCCGCGGCTGCACCCGGTGGAGCAGGAACTGGTGCTGCGCCGGGCGGTACGGGACAACCTGCTCGCCCGGCAGCGGGCGGCCCGGGAGCGGGAGCAGGCCGCCTGGCGCGCCGCCGAGCTGGCCGCCGCCGCGGCGCGCAGCCTGCGGGAGGAGGCGTTCGCCGCGACCCGCCGCCGCACCGAGGAGGCTCCGTCGGTGCTGCCGCTGGCCGAGCTGCCGCGCGGCTCGGCGAGCGAGCAGACCCGGGAACTGCCCCCGGTCGCCCGGGGCCGGGCGGCGGTGGCCGCGTACTGATCGGGCGGGGCTGGGCGGGCCGGGCTAGCGTGTGGGTATGTCCAGTGAGGCGTGGCTCGTCGTGGCGGTCGTCGGCGTCCTGGTGGCCGCCATGCTCACCGGCGCCGTGCTGCTGGCCGTACGGGTGGTCCGGGCCCGGCGGATGCTCGGCGAACTCGGCGGCGGCGGCAAGGTCGCCTTCTACGGCGCGCTGATCTACGCGATCTTCCCGGTGGACCTGCTCCCGGACCCGATCTACCTCGACGACATCGGCGTGCTGGCCGGCGCGCTGATCTATCTCACCCGGCTGATCAGCAAGCGCCGGGCCGCGAGCCGGCCGCTGCCCGGGCGCCCGGGCCCGCCGCCCGCCGATCCGGGCCGGATCCGCCGTCCCGTCTCCTGAGCCACCACCGGTGCCGCGTGTCATGATCGGTGCCGCACCGGGAGACAGGGGACGGGCATGCCGGACGCGCATCGGTTGGACCTTCGGGACGAGCGCGTCGTGGCGTTCTGCCGGGAACGGCGGCTGGCCACGCTGACCACCCTGCGCGCCGACGGCACCCCGCACGTGGTACCCGTCGGGGTCACCCTCGACCCGGCGGCGGGCCTGGCCCGGGTCATCACCAGCGGCGGCTCGCACAAGGCCCGGCACGTCGCCGTCGCGGGCCCCGACGGCGCCCCGGTGGCCGTCTGCCAGGTGGACGGGCGGCGGTGGCTGACCCTGGAGGGGCGGGCACGGCTGCGGTCGGATCCGGCCGCCGTGGCCGAGGCCGAACGCCGGTACGCCGAGCGCTACCGGACGCCCCGGGCCAACCCGGAACGGGGGGTCATCGAGATCACCGTGACCCGGGTGCTCGGATCGCTCTGAGCCCCGCGTAGCTCAACCGGCCGGGACATGCCGAGCCGGTCACCGCCGTTTCCTGCCCGCATGTCGCGGATGACCGGTTCCGCGTCGGGGTCGAGGATTCGGTGTGGCGGGCCGCCGAACCGCCGGAATCCGGCCGCCGCGGCCGCTGTTGGACCTGGTCGGACCGGCGGAACAGGCTGACCGGCCGGGCGGAATGCCGGTCGGAGCAGGACCGTTACATCCCCCGGCACGCCCGTGGCCGACGCGGCCCGGGCGATGCGGATTCCCGTTGAGCCGAGCGCCTTTCCCGGTGCTTGCGGCCCCGATCCCGGAGCCGACAAACCCCCGATTGGAGCCCGACCCATGAACTCCATCCTGAAGAAGAGTGGTCTGTCCGTCGCCGGGCTGCTGGTGGCCGGCAGCTGCGTCGCGGGCGCCACGACGGCCGCCCAGGCCGCGCCGACCGGCACTCTCCCGGTCGCCGCGCCGCACACCGACAAGGGCGGCCGCGCGGACAAGCGGGCCGAGCGCATGGTCGGCATCGAGTACCAGGCGCAGCCCAACTTCTACTACTGCGGCCCGGCCGCGACCCGGATCGCGCTGTCCGCGCAGGGCAAGGCGCTGTCCCAGGACGAGGTCGCGAAGCGGCTGGGCACCACCGAGGCCGGCACCGACTCGGCGCTGGACACCACCCGGGTGCTCAACGAGCTGACCGGTGGCCGGTACAAGACCACCGAGATCCGGGGCCCGGTCGCCAAGCCGGAGGAGATCGACCGGCTGCGTGCCGACGTACTGGCCGCGCTGGACGCCGGCCGGCCGGTGGTGGCCAACGTCAAGGGCACCGCGGTGGACACCGACGGCAGCCCGCACTCGTACGAGGGTGGCCACTACCTGACCCTGGTGGGCTACCGGGACGGCGCTGACCTGATCCGGGTCGCCGACCCGGCCAGCCCGGTGCCGGAGTACTGGATGACCCTGGAGAAGGTCGCCAACTGGATCGCCGAGCGCGGCTACTCGTCCTGACCGACGGGCATCAGCGGGCCGGTCTCCCCCGTTCGGGGAGGCCGGCCCGGCGCCGTCCGCGGTGCCGGTGCGTGCGACGGGCACGGCGGGACCGGGCCGGCGGGGTCCGGCGCTCCATCCGGCGCCGGGCCGGTGGCCGGCCGGCGAACTCGCCGGCACCGGCCGCCCGGCGGACCAGCCGGTTGGCCTCGTCCGGCTCGCAGCCGGTCGCGCGGAGCAGGTCGCTGGCGGCGGTACGCAGGTCCGTCACCACCGTGTCGCCGAAGCTGCCCACCCCGTCGGCCCAGGCCCGGCCGGCCAGTTCGGCGGCCTCCAGCACCAGTTGCCGGGCGCGTTCGGGCGGTTCGCCGCGCTGGCACTCCCGCCGCAGTTCGCCGATCGCCGCCGCGAGCCGGGCCACCGCGTCGGGCAGCGGCCCCGGCACCGGTTCGCCGTACTGGAGCAGGGTGGCCGACCGGCGGGTCAGCGCCCGGCTGTCGAGCACCATCCGCTCCAGGTGCTCGGCGCTGCGCGCGTAGCGGTGGTATTCCTGGCGCCGGTGCCACCGGGCCGGCGCGATCGTGACCACCTCCTCGGCACCGCTGAGCGACTCGTTCAGCCGCCCGACGTCGGCGTCCAGGCCGCGCAGCCGCTCCAGGGCCCGCACCACCCGGTCCGCGTCCCGCTGGTCCAGGCCGGTGGCGACCTCGTGCAGCCCGTCGGTGACCTGCGCGAAGATCGGCGCGGTGGCCCGGTCCAGCACCCGGATCGGGTTGATCGGCACCAGCAACGCCACCACCAGCAGCCCCACCACGCTGCCGACCACCGCGTCGAGGATCCGGGGCATCTCCAGGTTGCGCTCGGACGGGGAGAGGGTGGCGATCAGCACGGCGGTACCGCCCGCCTGCCCGACCAGGGAGCCGCTGCGCCCGGCGACCAGCAGCGCCGCCGCGATCGCCAGGGCGACCACCAGGCCGGTCTGCCACGGACCGAAGCCGAGCCAGAACAGCAGGACGTCGCCGATGACGATGCCGAGCGCCACACCGACCAGCAGCTCCAACGTCCGCCGGGTGCGCTGGCCGATCGCGGCGGCGATGGTGCCGACGGCGGCGGCCGGGGCGAAGACGTGCGGGCCGGGCCCGAGCAGCTTCTGCGCGATCAGCGCGGCCAGCGCGGCGGCCAGCCCCGCCTGGAGGGCGATCACCAGGGTGACCTCCAACTGCCGCAGCCGCAGCCGGCCCGCCTGCGCACCGCGTTGCCGGGCCCCGGCCACCGCCCGACCGCCCCGGTCCCGCACCGTGTCCAGCGGTGACCGGGGGGAGTCGGTCGTCCGGCGGTTCTCGGCCATGGCGGCGGTTACCCGGCCCGGAGCGGGTGAATCGCCCCGATCGGGACGGGGCGCTGCCGTACTCCGTCGACACCAACCGGTGCTGGCGGCCACCGCCCGGCACCCGCCGGCCGCGCTCCTCGACGGCCGCCCATGACCGGGCGCGGAGACGGCGGTGGATGCCCGGCCTCCGGTCTGGTGGTTCGCCCGCCCGGCCGGGGGTACCAGGCCCGGCAACCGACCGTTTCCGCAACCGGTAAGGGGCCATCATGACCGAGACACAGACCACCGCCGGCCAGGACGTCGTCGACGTGCTGACCGCCGACCACCGCGAGGTGGAGACGCTCTTCGTCGAGCTGGAGACCCGGCAGGGCACCCCCGAGCACCGCCGGCAGCTGGCCGACGTGGTGATCGCCGAGCTGGTCCGGCACGCCGTCGCCGAGGAGATGTACGTCTACCCGCTGGCCCGCAAGGCGCTGCCGGACGGCGACCAGATCGCCGAACACGAGATCAGCGAGCACTCCGACGCCGAACGGACCATGAAGGAGCTGGAGTCGCTGGATCCCTCCGACCCCCGCTTCGACCCGCTGCTGACCCACCTGACCAGCACGATCCGCCACCACGTGCAGGACGAGGAGAGCGACCTCTTCCCCCGGCTGCGCGCCGCGGTGGCCCGTGAGGAGCTGGTGGAGCTGGCCGGCAAGGTGACCGCGGCGAAGAAGGCCGCGCCGACCCGGCCGCACCCGGCCGCCCCGGACCACCCGCCGGCCAACCGGCTGCTCAACCCGGGCACCGGCCTGGTCGACCGGATGCGCGACGCGCTCAGCGGCCGCCCCACCTCCATGTCGGACCTGCGCGACAAGCAGAGCTGACCGACCGGGCGCCGGTGGCCCCCGGCGGAACCCGTTCGCGACCTCGCGGTTGTCGACCCTTCGGCGACGTGGGGTCGACGCGACGGGGCCCGCCGGGGGCCACCGCGTGTTCCCGGCCCACCGTCCCGGTCGGCGCGGGCCACCTCGGGGGCGTCGGCTTGGTAGAGTCGCGCTCCCCCAGCGCTGCGTAACCTCGTGCAGCGCTGACAACGGTCACGGGCGCTCCGGAAAGGACTGTCCCGGGCCACCGCGCGCGGCGACCCGGGACGGCAGGGCAACTCAGCGCACCTGGTCGCCCTCGCCGGTACGCGCCTGGGCCTGGTCCACGCCCTTGTCGATCTGGTCGTCGTACTTGCCGCCGGTGCGCTGGTCGGCCATGTCGCCGCCCTTCTCCAGCCCCTGGTCGACCTGCTTGTCGTGCTTGTCGGCGAAGTCCTTGGCCTTGTCCATGAAGTCGCTCATCACGGTTCTCCTCGCGTCGGGGTCGAGCATCCTGGGTTCCCCGCGACCCTGGGCGCAAACGCCGACCGGCCGGACAGACCGTCACGGACCGGACGCGCGGCGCACCGGCCGAACCGGGTCGACACCGGCGCCGCGGCGACCGGCTCCCGCCCCCGCGCCACCGTGGACGGTCCTCGGCCCCGCCGCCGGGAACACCGATCCGCTCCCCCGCGCCCGGCGGGCCGCCTAGCGTGGGCACGGGTGTCGGACGGACGCCGGCCGGGTACGGACCACGCCGGAGATCGAGGAGGGCCGACGTGAGTGACGACGGTGCCGGGCGGACGCCCGAGACGACGAGCCGGGACGGCAGTCCCCGGCAGGCGTGGGCGACCCTGCCGTGGCTGGTCCGTATCGCTGTCGTGTGGAGCGCCTGCCTGGTGGTCGTGGCCGCCGGGCTCTACCTGGTCGGCCGGATCGCCGTCCTGCTCGCGCCGCTGGCCATCGCGCTGGCCGCCACCGTCTTCCTGACCGCCCTGCTCGACCCGGTGCTGCTCCGGCTGCGCCGGCTCCGGCTGCCCGCCGCGCTGGCCGCCCTGCTCACCGTGCTGCTCCTGCTCGGCATCCTGGTCGGGGTCGGGGTGCTGGTGTGGAACCTGACCGCCAGCCAGTTCAGCGAGTTGAGCGAGGAGCTCCAGCGCGGCCTGGACCGCAGCCGGGACTTCGTCACCTCCACCCTGCCGGTGACCGACCAGCAGCTCGACCGTCTCGTCGAGCAGGGACGCCAGGCGCTCAGCCAGGGCTCGCTGGACCCGGTGGCGGGCGCCCGGACGGTCGGCGAGGTCCTCGGCTCCGCGCTGCTGGCGCTGGTGCTCCTCTTCTTCCTGCTCAAGGACGGCCGGTCGATGTGGCACTGGGTGCTCGACCGGGCGACCGGGCCGAACCGGGCGGTGGCCGCCGAGGCCGGCCGGGTCGGCTGGCGCACGCTGGGCGCGTACAGCCGGGGGACGATGATGATCGCGGCGATCGACGCGATCGGCATCGGTCTGGCCCTGGTGGTGCTCCGCGTCCCGCTGGCGCTGCCGCTCGCGCTGATCACCTTCCTCGGCGGGTTCGTACCGATCATCGGGGCCACCGTGGCCGGCGCGGTGGCGGTGCTGGTGGCGCTCGCGGCCAACGGGCCGGGCACCGCGCTGCTCACCCTGGCCGCCGTCATCGCCGTGCAGCAGATCGAGGGCAACCTGCTGGAACCCCTGATCATGAAGCGCCAGGTACGCCTGCACCCGGCGGTGATCCTGGTCGCGGTCACCGCCGGAACCCTGGTCGCCGGGATCGCCGGCGCCTTCGTCGCGGTGCCGATCACCGCCGTGGTCTGGCGGATCGTGGAGACCGTGCAACAGCACCGCGACGCGCCGTTGGAGCCGGCGGAGTCGAGGTAGGCCAGCGTGCCCCCGGGACCGGTTGACCGCCTCGCGGCGCGTCCCGGCCGGTCAGGAGGGGATCGGGTGGCGCAGGTGGGTGGTGAACCAGCCGGTGGCGGCGTCGGACACCTCCTCCAGCGTGCCCGGTTCCTCGAACAGGTGGGTGGCGCCGGGGACGATCCGCAGCTCGGCGTTGCCCCGCATGGCGTCCCGGGCCTGCTCGTTCAGCGTGATCACCTGCTCGTCCAGGCCGCCGACCAGCAGCAGCGTCGGCGCGCGCACCTGACCCAGGGCCGGGCCGGCCAGGTCCGGCCGGCCACCCCGGGAGACCACCGCGCGCACCAGGTCCGGCCGGGCCGCCGCGGCGACCAGGGCGGCGGCCGCGCCGGTGCTGGCGCCGAAGAGACCGATCGGCGCCGGGCCGAAGGGACGCTCGGTGTCCAGCCAGTCGACGATCGCGGCCAGCCGGTCGGCGAGCAGGCCGATGTCGAAGCGCAGCTCAGCGGTGCGGGCGTCCAGTTGGTCCTCGGTCGCGGTGAGCAGGTCCACCAGCACGGTGCCGAGCGCCTGCCGGTTCAGCACGTGGGCCACCGCGACGTTGCGCGGGCTGTGCCGGGAACTGCCACTGCCGTGCGCGAAGAGCACCACCCCGGCGGGTTCCGCCGGGACGAGCAGGTCGGCGGTGAGCTCGACCGCCCCCGCCGGGATCGTCACCTCGCTGCTGCGCACGTCCATCTCGACCTCCACCCCGCCGGCCGGACCACCGGCTGCGTCACCGGGCTTACCCGGCGCCGCGCGCGGCACGCCGGCGTTTGTCGGCCGGGTGGTCGGGTAGCCGGCGGGTGACCGCAGACCGTACCGGCGCGAGGGCGCCCCGACGGATCGCGAGGATCGCCATGGCGCAGCAGCAGCGAGGGTCCCGACCGCAGACCGCCGAGCAGGAACGGCGGGAACAGGACGAGGAACGCAGCCGGGACTGGGGGGACGAGGCCGCCAAGGCCCGGGTGGCCGACGATCCGCGGGCGATGGCGCCGCGGGACGCCGCGGGCCGACCGTCCCAGGGCAGGTCGCTCTAGACCGACCGCCGCCGGCCCGCCACGTCGCGGGCCGGCGGCGCCGTCCGTCCGGTTCGTCGTGGTACGCCGCCCGCCCGGCGTGGGCTCCTCCCCTACGGCTCGTGCTCCGGCAGCCGCAGCAGCGGTGACCGGCCGGGGGCCTGTTCCGGCGCCGGACCGGAGACCTCCAGCGGCGGCACCGGCACGGTCACCGGCTCGTCGCAGGTGACCCGCACCTTCTCGCCGTGGTGGCGCAGTTCCAGCACGTCGTCCGGGTCGCCGTGGCGCAGCGCGTACGTCACCTGGTGCGGCCGCACGTCGACCCGCAGCCGCATGTCCCGCCACTGCAACGAGAACTCCAGCCGGCTCAGCCGGCTGGAGAGCCGGGGCGAGAAGGACAGCGTGCCGTCGTGGTCGCGCAGCCCGCCGAAGCCGGCCACCAGCGCGATCCACGCCCCGGCCAACGCCGCCATGTGCACCCCGTTGCGGGTGTTCTCGCTCAGGTCGTGCAGGTCCATCAGCGCGGCCTCGCGCAGGTAGCTGTGCGCCAACTCGGGATGGCCCACCTCGGCCGCCAGCACCGCCTGCGTGCAGGCCGACAGCGACGAGTCCCGCACGGTACGGCGCTCGTAGTAGAGGAAGTTGCGCAGCTTCTGCTCCGGGGTGAACGCGTCACCCCGCCAGTGCATGGCCAGCACCAGGTCGGCCTGCTTGACCACCTGCTTGCGGTACAGGTCGAAGTACGGGTAGTGCAGCAGCAGCGGGTACTTCTCCGCCGGGGTGTGCGCGAAGTCCCACTCCTGCAACCGGGTGAAGCCCTCCACCTGCTGGTGGACGCCGAGTTCCTCGTCGTACGGGATGTGCATGTCCACCGCGGCGTCCCGCCAGGAGGCCGCCTCCTCGTCGGTGACTCCGAGGCGGAGCGCCTCGTCCCGGTGCCGCATCACCGCGTCGGCGGCGGTGAGCAGGTTCCGCTGCGCCATCAGGTTGGTGTAGATGTTGTCGTTCTTCACAGCGGTGTACTCGTCCGGGCCGGTGACCCCGTCGATGTGGAACTTTCCGCGCCGGTCGTGGTGGCCGAGCGAGCGCCACAGCCGGGCGGTCTCCACCAGCAGCTCCAGCCCGATCTCCCGTTCCAGCTCGACGTCCCCGGTGACCAGCACGTAGCGCCGCAGCGCGTCGGCGATACCCGCGGTGACGTGAAAGGCCGCCGTGCCCGCCGGCCAGTAGCCCGACGACTCCGGCCCCTCGATGGTCCGCCAGGGGAAGTCCGCACCCTCCAGGTTCAGCGTCCGGGCGTGCTCGCGCGCGTAGGGCAGCGTGCGGTGCCGCCAGTGCAGGGCGTCCCGCACGGCGGCGGGATGGGTGTAGGTGAGCACCGGCAGCACGAACATCTCGGTGTCCCAGAACGCGTGCCCGTCGTATCCGGTACCGGTCAACCCCTTCGCGGGGATCGGCCGGCGCTCGGCCCGCGCGCCGGCCTGCAGCACGTGGAAGAGGCCGAAGCGGACCGCCTGCTGCACCTCCGGGTCGCCCTCCACCACCACGTCGGCGGCGTCCCAGAACTCGTCGAGGTACTCCCGCTGCTCCCGGCGCAGCCCCTCCCAGCCGTCCAGCTTCGCCCCGGCGAGGGCGGCGTTGACCTGGTCGCGCAGCGCCGGCAGCGAGCGCCGGCTGGACCAGCCGTACGCCAGGTACTTGACCACCCGGAGCGTCTGGCCGGGCTCCAGCACGCACGCGGTGGTGGTACGGACCCAGTCCTCGTACCCCTCGGACTCGATGGTGGTGCGGGCCGGCGCCTGCACGTCGTGGTCCATCGCGGCGGCCACCCGCAGTCCGGAGACCTTGGTGCGGTGGATCAGCAGCCCGCCGTCGTCGGTGGTCAGCTCCTCCTCGGCGAGCAGCGGCGATTCGAGGACCGCCGCCACCCGCGGGTCCTTGCTCTGCGCCGGCAGCGTCTCGTTCGCCACCAGTTCCGACTGGACGATCAGCCGCAGCGGCCCGTCGACCGCCTCCACCTCGTAGTTGATCGCGGCGATCGCCCGCTGGGTGAACGAGACCAGCCGGGTGCTGCGCACCTTGACCTCGCGGCCGGCCGGGGAGCGCCAGTGCAGCTCCCGGTGCAGGGTGCCGGCGCGCAGGTCGAGGATCCGCTCGTGGGCGATCAGCTCGCCGTAGCGGACGTCGAGCGGCTCGTCGTCGACCAGCAGCCGGATCAGCTTGCCGTTGGTGACGTTGACGATCGTCTGACCCGACTCGGGGAAGCCGAACCCGGCCTCGGCGTACGGCAGCGGGCGCAGCTCGTAGAAGGAGTTGAGGTAGGTGCCGGGCAGGCCGTGCGGCTCGCCCTCGTCGAGGTTGCCGCGCAGCCCGACGTGGCCGTTGGAGAGCGCGAAGACCGACTCGGACTGGGCGAGCACGTCCATGTCCAGCCGGGTCTCCCGCACGTGCCACGGCTCGACCGGATAGGCCCGTTCCCTGATCATGCGCCCCGCCCCTCGTCGAGCAGTTCGGCGAGGTCGCCGACCACCACGTCCGCGCCGTGTGCCCGCAGTTCGTCGGCCTGCCCGACCCGGTCGACCCCGACCACGTAGCCGAACCCGCCGGCCCGCCCGGCGGCCACCCCGGCCAGCGCGTCCTCGAACACGGCGGCCTGCGCCGGCTCGACGCCGAGCAGCTTCGCGCCGGCCAGGAAGGTGTCCGGGTACGGCTTGCCCCGCAGCGCCTGGGCGCGCGCGACCAGGCCGTCCACCCGGGCCTCCAGCAGCGGCTCCAGGCCGGCGGCGGCGACCACCTCCGCGCCGTTGGCGCTGGCGGTGACCACCGCGCGGCGCAGCCCCGCCGCCGCGGCCGCAGTCAGGTAGTCGACCGAGCCGGGGTAGACGTCCACCCCGTGGGTTCGCAGTTCCTGCAACAGCCGGACGTTCTTCCGGTTGCCGACGCCGTTGACCGTCTCGGCCTCGGGCGGGTCGTCGGGCGTGCCCTCGGGCAGCACCACGCCGCGTGAGGCGAGGAAGGCCCGCACCCCGTCGGCGCGGGGCCGGCCGTCGACGTACCGGTTGTAGTCCGGCCCCGGGTCGAAGGGGCGGTACGGCTCACCGCTGATCGCGGCGTGCCGCTGGAGGAACTCGTCGAAGGTCGCCTTCCAGGCGGCGTTGTGCACCCGGGCGGTCTGCGTCAGCACACCGTCCAGGTCGAAGAGACAGGCGGTCACGTGAGCAGGCAGGCCCAGCACGGTACGAATCTATCCAGACCGCCGCCGGGAGAAACCCGTTTCGGCCCCGTCGGGTCAGTTCGGCCGCAGCGTCCAGACCACTGTCAGCGTGGAGGTGGGCTTGCCCTCCTCGGTGGCGATCTCCACCTGGACCGGGAACTCCGGCCGCTGGCCGGCCTCCAGCTCGGCGATCACCTCGGCCGGCGGGCGGCCGAGCCGGGCGGTGGCCAGCACCGGACCCATCGCCAGCTTCCGGTACGCGATCTCGGCGCGCACCGCGAGCGGCACCGCGCGGTCGAGCAGGTGCCCGAACGCGGCCATCACCACCGTGCCGGAGGCGGTCTCGCCGAGGGTGAACATCGCACCGGCGTGCGGACCGCCGACGTGGTTGTGGGTGGCCGGCGTGTCGGGCAGCCGGACGACCGCCCGCACCCCACCCTCCGCCTCGGGGGCCACCTCGAGGATCTCCAGATTCAACGTACGGGCGAACGGCACGGCCTCGAGCATGGCCGCCGCCACCTGGCGCGAGTCGATGGTCATACCCCGGAACGTTACTCGCCGGTAACTTCCCGGACAAGCGGCTGCGCCCGCCGATCCGGGAGCAGTGCGCCCCGCGATGGCTTCGGGTGCGTCTGTGGTCGTCGGAGCGACCACCGACGCGCCCGGACGACCCGCCACCGACCCGCTCACCGGCGACGCGCCCCGTCCCGGGAGCGGGGGCGGGGCGCGTCGGGGTGGTGGCGGGTCAGAGGTTGGCGATGGTTCGGAGGATCTCGGCGTAGAAGTTGCCGTCGATGCTGCGGAACAGCGCGAAGCCCTGGCCCGGGTCGCCGAAGAACGGGCGCAGCGTCCAGGCGAGCTGGGTGCCGACGAAGCCGAAGAGCAGGATCCAGATGTAGAGCAGGGTCATGCTGGCCGGGCGCTGGCCCGGCTCACCGCGCCGGGCCGGCGGGGTGCCCCAGGGCCGCTGCGGATAGCCGGGCGGCACGATCCCGGCCGGGTAGCCCGCCGGCACGAGCGCCGGCTGCCCGGCGAAGGCCGGCTGCGCCACCAGCACCGGCTGCGCGACCGGGCCGGGCTGCGCCGGGGCCGGCTGGCCGGTGGTCGGCGCGGCGGACCCGTCGCCGGCCGCCGTGCTGCCGTTGGCGGCGACCGGCGCGCCGCCGACCGTCGCACCCGCCGGCACCGGCTCGGCGACCGCCGGGGCGGGCTGCACCGCCTCGGCCGGCACGGCCGGCGCGGGAGCGGCCTGGGCGGGCACCGCCTGGGCGGCGGGGGTGGCGGCGTTCGCCGCCTGGCCGGCGGTGGCCGGGGCGAGCAGGCCGTGCTCGTTGAGCACCTGCATGCCACCGGTCAGGAAGCGCAGGCCGACCACCGCGGACAGGGTCAGGATCGCCACGTTCAGCAGCTTGAAGAAGCCGTAGTCGGGGGCGGTGATCAGGAAGAACAGGCTGATCGGCGCGAACGCCACGGCGAGCATCGAGGTCACCGTGATGGCCACCATGACCAGGGCCACCGACTGCCGTACCGAGAGCCGGGCCCCGAAGACCAGGTTGAACAGGTAGAGCGTGGGCAGGCAGATGACCAGCGTGACCAGGAAGAGCAGCGGCAGCTTCACCGCCGAGGTCAGCGCCATCAGCGGGCTGTGGAACGCGCCCAGCACCGCGCCGTAGCAGGCCAGCGCCACGGCCGAGCTGGCCAGCATCCGGCCGGTCAGCGCGTTCAGGTCGCGCTCGGCCACGATCTGCTGCCAGATGCCCTGCCGGTCGCGCAGGATGCGCTCGATGACCAGCGGGCTGGGACGGTCACCCGACACGGGCGCACCCCTTCCGGTTCGATGCTCTGTGGATTGTGGTGCGCTGACGGTAGGGCACCGGGCCGGTCACCGCCACCCCACGTCGATCCGGTCGCCGCGCTCGTCGAAGAAGTGCAGCGCGTCCATGCGTACCGCTACCGAGAGCGGGTGACCGGCGGAGACCGCCGGGTACGGAGCCAGCCGGACGGCCAGCTCGGCCGGGCGCCGGTGGTGCCGGCCGGGGTCGTTGAGCACGCTGGTCCGCGTGCCGACGGACGCGCTCGGCGCCTCCCCCTCCCCGGCCCGCCCGGCGAGCCGCTGCATGACCTGGCCGAACCGGCGCAGCCCGCGCTGGCCGGCGACGTCGGCGGTCTCGCCGCGCGCGCCCATCTCGTCGACCACGATCGCGGTGGCCCCGATGTCCAGGAAGGCCAGCGACTCGTGCCCGTGGTGCTCCAGGTAGCGGATCCGGCCGTGCAGCACGTCGCCCGGGCTGTCCGGGGTGACCGGGGTGAGCGCCTCGGCCCGCATCCCGACCACGATCCGCTCCCCGTGGTAGTGCGCCACCGCCCGGCTGCGGATGTCGTCCCAGGGCAGGTAGAGCGCCTGCTCGCCGAGGGTGAGCGTGACGTAGCGGTCGAGGTGGACGTAGACCGAGGCCTCCAGCAGGTTCATCCGCGGGCTGCCGAGGAACGCGGCCACGTAGAGGGTGGCCGGCCGCCCGTACACCTGGGTGGGGGTGCCGACGTCCTGGAGGACCCCCTTGCGCATGATCGCGACCCGGTCGGCCATGGTCAGTGCCTCGGCCTGGTCGTGGGTGACGTAGATGGTGGTGACGCCCAGCTCGCGGGTGAGGCCGGAGATCTCCGCGCGCAGCTCGGCGCGGAGCCCGCTGTCGAGATTGGACAGTGGCTCGTCCATCAGGAACAGGCCGGGCCGGCGGACGATCGCCCGCCCCATCGCCACCCGCTGGCGCTGCCCGCCGGAGAGCTGGCTGGGCTTGCGACCGAGCACGTCGCCGATGCCCAGGGCGCTGGCCACGTCGGTGACCCGCTCGCCGCGCGGCACCGGCTCGATCCCGGCCAGCCGCAGCGGGAAGGCGATGTTGTCGCCGACCGTCATGTGCGGGTAGAGCGCGAAGTCCTGGAAGACCATGGCGATCCGCCGGTCCCGGGGCGGCAGGTCGTTGGCCAGCTCCCCGTCGAGCATGATGGCGCCCGAGCTCGGATCCTCCAGCCCGGCGACCATCCGCAGCACCGTGGACTTGCCGCAACCGGACGGGCCGAGCAGCACCATGAACTCGCCGTCGTTGACGTCGAGGCTGACGCTGTCGACGGCGCGCGTGCCGTCATCGAAAACCTTGGTCACATCCTTGAGCGCGACGGTAGTCACCGTCTCCTCCCCCAGCTCATCGACCGAACCCCGAATGACTGTGACGAAACTCATGCGCTCCGCACATCGGGTAAACGTGCCATGTTCAGCCAGTGACAGACCTATTACGCCGTATCGAGCGCCGGCGATCGACCTGAGCGATGGTTCAGCAGGCCGGACGGGTCTCCGGCGACTCGCCGAGGAAGACCCGGCGGACCAGCCGCTCGGCGGCGTGACCGTCCTCGAGCGAACAGAACCGGGTCCGGAACTGCTGGCGGGCCTTGCCGGCCGCGTCCGAGCCGTACTCGCCGGAGCGGAACAGGTCGAGCAGGTCGGCGAAGGTGCGGGCCACCGCACCCGGCGGCTCCGCCGTCACGTCGAAGTAGACGCCGCGGGCCAGCCGGTACGCGTCCCAGTCCGGGGCGTAGACGACGATCGGCCGGTCCAGCACCGCGTAGTCGAACATCGCCGACGAGTAGTCGGTGACCAGCACGTCGGCGGCGAGGTAGAGGTCCTCCACCCGGGGATGGCCGCTGACGTCGCGGATCCGGTCCCTCGACAGCGGCCGCCGGGTCCGCCGGTCCCGGTCGTGGAAGTAGTGGCTGCGCATCAGCAACCGGCCGGTCGGGCCGAGCACGTCGAGGAACCGGTCCGGGTCGAACGGCGGCCGGTAGCCGGGCAGGTGCTCCCGGTGCGTCGGCGCGTAGAGCACCACCTGCTCGTCGGGGCCGAGGCCGAGGTCGACGCGGATCCGCCGTACCTCCTCGGCGGTGGCGGTGACCAGCCGGTCGTTGCGCGGGTAGCCGACCTCCAGGGTGGTGTACGCGGCCGGGTAGGCGCGCTCCCACATCTGGGTGGAGAAGCTGTTCGCGCTGACGCTGTAGTCCCAGCGGTCCACCCGGCGCAGCAGCCCGGCGAAGTCCATCCCGACCGCGCCGAGCGGGTAGCGCTGCTGGTCCAGCCCCATCACCTTGACCGGCGTGCCGTGGTGGGTCTGCAGGTGCACCTGCTCGGGTCGCTTGCGGACGAAGTCCGGGAAGTTGACGTTGTTGACCAGCCAGCGGGCCCGGGCCAGCACCCGGTGGTACGCGGGCGTGCCGGCGACGACGTACTCGACGCCGTCGGGCAGCGTGTGCACCCGGTCCCGGCGGACGATCCACACCCCGCGCACCTGCGGCGCCAGCCGCCGCGCCGCCTCGTAGACGGCCGCCGGGTTGCAGGCGTAGCCGCGATACCAGTAGGCCGCGTACACCGCCAGCGTCGGGTCGACCGGTCGGCGCAGCTCGGCCCGGTAGTACTCGCGCAGCAGCGCGTCCCGGGCCGTCCGGGCGGTACGCCGGGCCACCGGCGCGACCCGCCGTTTCGCGTCCCGGGCGGTGCGCCGGGCCGCGTCCCGGGCCTGGCCGGCGGTCCGCAACGCGCTGAAGGTCCGCCAGCGCCCGGCCGCCACCAGCCGGTACTTGAGCCCCTCCACCCCGGCCGGGGTCGGAGGGCGCTCCGGCGGGACCCAGCGGGCGTAGTCGGCGGTGATCTGGCGGAAGAAGCCGGGACGCAGGTCGGGCGCGATCCGCTCGCCGTTGCCGAGCACTGTCAGGTAGTGCCAGATCATCCGCTCGAAGACCGCCGGGCGCAGCTCGTCGACCGCCGGCCCCCAGGAGTCCATCAGCCGGAACACCCGGTGCCACTGCTCGAACACCTCGAAGTGCCGGTCGCCGCGGGTCCGGGTGATCGCCCCGGCCCGCCGCTGCCGGTAGTTGACACACACCCGGTCCAGCACGGCGATCCGCTCGGCGGCCATCAGCACCGGGTAGCTGAACGAGACGTCCTCGTACCAGCCCGGCGCGAAGCGCAGCCCCAGCTCGACCAGGAACCGCCGGCGGACCAGCCGGTTCCAGGCGGTGTGCAGCAGCCGCAGCGTCTCCGGCCGGTCCCGCAGCCGGAAGGTCCCGGCGCCGGGCGGCTCCGGGAACACCTCGGCCATCGCGCTGCGGGTGGCGGTGTCGTTCCAGTGCGTCCGGACGTGGTCGACCAGCAGCACGTCCGGCCGGTCGGCGCGCAGCCGCTCGGCCACCTCGACCAGGCAGTCCGGCGCCAGCCAGTCGTCACCGTCGACGAACCAGACGTACTCGCCGGCGGCCCGGTCCAGCCCGATGTTGCGGGCCGGACCGAGCCCGACGTTCTCGGTCAGCCGGATCGCCTGCACCCGCTGGTCGCGGGCCGCGTACTCGGCCAGGATCTCGCCGCCGTCGTCGGGCGAGCAGTCGTCGACCCCGATCACCTCGATGTCGGCGACCGGCTGGCCGAGGATGGAGTCCAAGCACTCGCGCAGGTAGCCCTGCACCCGGTAGGCCGGTACGACGAAACTGATCAGGGTCATCCGGCCGGCCCCTCCGTCAGCCCGGCGAGCGCCCTCCCGCACCGACCAGGCCCGCCGTCGCCCGCGCGGCGCGGGCGGGCAGGACGACCCAGGCGAGGACCACGCTCCCCACAAAAACCACGAGAAGGTACGTACCGAGTGTAGCCATCCCGATACCCGCAATTCCGACGATCGCCGCGAGGGCCAGCAGCGCCGAACGCCCCTCCCAGCCCAGCGTGGCCGGGTGCAGCGGCGGCGCGGCCTGCCGCTTCTCCAGCCGGGCGGTGAGGTCGTAGTGGTGCAGGGTGAGCACGAAGACGTAACCGAAGACCAGCCACGCCGGCACCCCGCCGATCACCCCGACCGCGATGGCGAACAGGTACTCGGCGGCCCGCAGCGCGGCCGGCACCAGCCAGTCCAGCGGCCCGTTGTGCGCCGCGCCGGCGCCGAGGCCGCCGACCAGCAGCACCAGCAGCGCGACCGGCACCACCCAGCGCAGCCCGTCCGGGTCGCCGCCGTCGGCCGCGAGCAGCGCCGCCACCAGCAGCGCCGCCGACCCGAGCGCCGCGACCACCGCCAGGGTGAGCGGCCCCATCGGACGCAGCGCCGGCAGCCGGCGGGCCAGCGGGCCGTCGTCGCGGTGCAGGGTGGCGTCGACCGTGTCCAGCACCGGCACCCACATCCAGCGGGCGCGCAGGGTGCGCAGCGCCCCGGTGTACGCGAACGCCAGCACCCCCCAGGTCAGGACGGCGACCAGGCTGACCAGCGGGCCGAACAGCGCCACGGTCACCGCGATCAGCGCCCACCGCTCGCCGATCGGGAACACCACCGTCCGCTTCAGCCAGTACGACACCGAACCGGTGTCCGCCTGCACCCGGGTGGAGGCGGCGTTGAGCTTCCCGCCGATGCCGCCGGTGGCCCCCGCCGCCGGGCGGGGACGGCGGGCCGCCTCGTCGTGCAGCACGCCGTACCAGGTGTCGGTCATGTGCCGCACGGTCTGCAACGTCATCGCGGCGATCGCCAGCGCCCAGCCGTACCGGAACCCGGCCTGGGTCGCGCCGTAGCCGAGGCCGGCGTAGACCAGGTACTCCTTGGCCCGGTCGGCCATGGTGTCCAGCCAGCCGCCCCAGGCGCTGAAGTGCCGGGTGTAGCGGGCCAGCTGGCCGTCCACGCAGTCGAGGACGAAACCGAGGTAGAGCAGCACCGCCCCGGCGACCAGCGCCGGCCGGCCGCCGACCCCGAACAGCACCGCGGCGGCCACCGCGAAGGCCACCGAGATCATCGTGACCGCGGTCGGGCCGAGCCCGACCCGGGCCGCCGCCTTCGTCACGTACGGCGACCAGGTGCTGACGAAGAAGGTGGTGAAGAAGTCGTCCCGCTCCTTGACCGAGAGCTTCAGCTCGGCCCGGTCCTCGTCGACGGCGGCCACGGCCGCCTCCGCGGCGGCCAGCCCGGCGGCGTCGGTGACCCGGTGCGCGACGAGCAGGCGTACCCGGTGGGCGAAGGTCAGGGTGCCCAGCCCGGCGAGGCCGGCGAAGAGCCGGTCCACGGCGGGCCCGGCGACCGCCGGGGCGGTGCCGGCGGCGACCGCGCGGGCCGCGGCGGCGAGCACCGGCAGGTCGTCGGCGCCGACCCGCAGCGCGCCGCCGAAGATCCCGGTGGCCGCGCCGGCCAGCCCCTCCGGCGGCCCGGCGTCGACCACCTGACCGCGCTCCTCGCGCACCGCGACCCACCCGGCGTCCGGCGGGTCGGTGAGCACCAGCGCCACGGTCGGCCCGACCGGGCTGGTGGCCAGGTGCCGCAGCACGGCGGTGTGCGCGACCAGGTCGGCGCCGGTGACGAGCACCGGCCCGGTGGCGGCGTCGGCGAGCGCGGCCAGCTCGTCGAGGTCGGCGGCGAACCGCACCTCGGCCGCCCCGGCCCGGCGCAACTGCGCGGCCAGCCGGTCGGCGAGCCTCCCGCCGGTCGTCGCCGCCGGCAGGCCCGCAGCCGGCGTGGTGGTGGGCAGGCTCGCGGCCGGCGCTCCGGCGGCGAGTACGATCGCGAGGGTCACCGCGGGACCGCGCTGTGGTACGCGTCCAGCGCCTCGGCGATGGTCCCGTCGACGCTCAGCCGGCCGCCGTCGAGGAAGAGCCCCCGACGGCAGAACCGGGTCAGGTCCTTTTCGTTGTGTGACACCAGCACCAGAGTGCGCCCCTCCCCGAGCAGACGGTCGATCGTCGCATAACACTTCTTCCGGAACTCCGCGTCACCGACCGCTGTCACCTCGTCCATCAGCAGGATCGGGTGCGGCAGGTGGGAGATGATCGCGAAGCCGAGCCGGACCTTCATCCCGGACGAGTAGTGCCGGACCGAGGTGTCGATGGCCCGCTCCACCTGCTCACCGGCGAACGAGACGATGTCGTCGAAGTGCCGTTTCAGGTAGCTCGACGACAGCCCGTGCAGCCCGCCCACCAGGTACAGGTTCTCCCGCCCGGTCAGGTCGTTGGAGAACCCGGCGGAGAGCTCCAGCAGCGGCGCGACGTCGCCGCGGACCCGGATCCGGCCCTCGTCCGGGATCAGCACGCCGGCGATCAGCCGCAGCAGCGTGCTCTTGCCGGTTCCGTTGCGGCCGATCACACCGACCGTCTCGCCGACGGAGATCGCGAAGGACACGTCGCGCAGCGGCCAGAACTGCCCGCTCCCCGCGCCCCGGGCGCCGCGGTGGATGAACAGCTCGCGCAGCCGCAACTGCCGCCGGCGGTTGCGGACGAACCGGATGCCGAGGCCCTCGGCCTCGATGATCGGGTCGGCCATTCACAGTTCCTTGAGCACGGCGGGCTCCAGCCGGCGGAACGACCACCAGCCGACGACCAGCACCAGCAGGCTGCCGCCGACCGTGGTGGCGAGCAGCCGGGCGTCCGGGAACTCGGCCGGGTACCAGATCGCGTGGTGCAGCTGGAAGATGCCGACCAGCGGGTTCAGCTCGTAGCCGAGCTTGAGCCAGCCCGGCAGGTCGGAGTCGCGCACCAGGCTCAGCGGATAGATGATCGGCGTGGCGTAGAAGAGCACCCGGATGATCAGCCGCATGAACCGCTCGACGTCGCGCATCAGCACGTTGAACGCCGACAGCAGCAGCGCCAGCCCGACCAGCAGCACAGCCTGCACGACCACCGCCAGCGGCAGGGCGAGCAGCGACCAGCCGAGGGTGACCTTGCCGTGCGCCGCGTACACCACCGCCACCGTGGCCAGGATCGGCAGGCCGGCGGCGTACTCGGCGAACCGACCGGTGACCCGGCCGATCGGGAAGACCTGACGCGGCACGTTCATCGTGGTGATCAACCGCGACTGGCCGGTCAGCGCGTTGGTCGCCTCGCTCAGCGCGGAGCTGGTCCACATCCAGGCGAAGATCCCGGTGATCAGGAAGAGCGGGTACGAGTCGGCCGCCTCGCCCAGATGCCGGGTGGTGTCCCGGGAGTAGAGCACGCCGAAGACGAACCAGTAGATCGCGCCCATGCCGAGCGGCTCGATGAGCGACCACAGGTAGCCGAGCACGGACTGCTGGTACTTCACCGCGAGGTCGCGTCTGACCAGGATGCGCAGCGAATTGCGGTGCGACCACAACGCGCCGACGCCCGAGGTCACCGCCGCCTCCCGCCTCAGTGAACGGACGACAGGTTAGCAGTCGGTGAACGAACGCCCGCTCAGCACTCGATCACGTTGACGGCCAGGCCGCCGCGTGCCGTCTCCTTGTACTTCACCTTCATGTCCGCGCCGGTCTCCCGCATGGTCTTGATGACCTTGTCCAGCGAGACGGCGTGCACCCCGTCGCCGCGCAGCGCCAGCCGGGCGGCCGTGATCGCCTTGATGCTAGCCACCGCGTTCCGCTCGATGCACGGGATCTGCACCAGGCCACCGACCGGGTCGCAGGTGAGCCCGAGGTTGTGCTCCATGCCGATCTCGGCGGCGTTCTCCACCTGCTCCGGGGTGCCGCCGAGCGCCTCGGCCAGCCCGGCGGCGGCCATCGAGCAGGCCGACCCGACCTCGCCCTGGCAGCCGACCTCGGCCCCCGAGATGGAGGCGTTCTCCTTGAACAACACGCCGATCGCGCCGGCGGCGAGCAGGAAGCGCACCACCCCGTCCTCGGAGGCGCCCGGGGAGAAGCGGTCGTAGTAGTGCAGCACCGCCGGGATGATGCCGGCCGCGCCGTTGGTCGGGGCGGTGACCACCCGGCCGCCGGCCGCGTTCTCCTCGTTGACCGCGAGGGCGAACAGGGTCACCCAGTCCATCGCGCGCAGCGGGTCGGCCGCTCCCCGGCCCGCCGCGCCCGCCGCCGACCGCACCGGGTCCGCGTCCGCCATCAGGCCGCGGTACAGCTCGGCCGCCCGCCGCCGGACCTTCAACCCCCCGGGCAGTACGCCGTCCCGCTCGCAGCCGCGGGTGACGCACTCCCGCATCACCCGCCAGATCTCCAGCAGGCCGGCCCGCACCTCGCGCTCGCTGCGCCAGGACAGCTCGTTGGCGAGCATCACCTCGCTGATCGACAGCCCGGTCTCCCGGGTCACCGCGAGCAACTCCCCGCCGGTGGAGAAGGGGTACCGCACGGCGGTGGTGTCGGGCTTGATGCGGTCCGCCCCGGCCGCCGCCTCGTCGACGACGAACCCGCCGCCCACCGAGTAGTAGGTCCGCGTCCGGAGCGGCTCCCCGGCGGAGTCGTAGGCGGCGAAGGTCATCCCGTTCGGGTGGTACGGCAGCGACCGGCGGCGGTGCAGCACCAGGTCCCGGTCCGGGTCGAAGTCGATCTCGTGCGCGTCGAGCAGGCCGATCCGGCGTTCCGCCCGGATCCGGGCGACCCGCGGCTCCACGGAGTCGGTGTCGACCGTCTCCGGCGCCTCGCCGGCCAGCCCGAGCAGCACCGCACGGTCGCTGCCGTGGCCGTGCCCGGTGGCGCCCAGCGAGCCGAACAGCTCCGCCTGGATCCGGGCCGTGTCGGCGAGCAGCCCGTCGGCCTTGAGCCCGGCGACGAAGGTGCGGGCGGCCCGCATCGGCCCCACCGTGTGCGAGCTGGACGGCCCGATGCCCACGCTGAACAGGTCGAAAACGCTGATCATGCTGCTCTTCCTCGCCGTCGTCCGCCTCGCGCGGGGTGGTGGCCCGGCCCGGTGCCGGCCGCCCCGAATCGGGCGGCGGTCCGGCATCCGGGTGTGGACGCCCGACCGTCCAGCCTACCTGCCCAGGTCACCCCCTGCCCGGCGTGTCGCCGGCCGCCGCGCCCCGGCCCGCGACAAGCGACCCGGGTGGCCGAGCACCACGCGGCGGCACGGGTCGCCGAGTGCGCCGCGGGTGGCCGAGTGCGGCGCGGGTGGCCGAGTGCGTGCGGCGGCGCGGGTGGCCGAGCAGCGCGCGGCGGCGCGGGTGGCCGAGTGCGGCGCGGCGTCCGGTCCGGCGGCGGTCCGCGACGGCTGTCGCCGCTGCGGCGGTGCGCGACGGGCGGGTGCGTCGATCGGACCCCGCCGGGTAACCACCTACGGGTGACCGGGTGTCCGATCCTCCCGCAGGCCGAGGGCGGGATCGCCACCCGTTCCTACCGTTGATGACAGACGCGGCGGATCCGCCGCAGAGTGGGAGTACGACGATGAGTCGCAAACTGGTCCGGCCCCGCCAGGGGCGCATGCTCGCCGGTGTCTGCGCCGGCCTGGCCCAGCGGTTCGGCACGTCCGCCAACTTCGTCCGGCTGCTGTTCCTGCTGTCGCTGCTGCTGCCCGGCACCCAGGTGATCGTCTACCTGGTGCTCTGGATCCTGATGCCGAACGAGGACCGCTACCTCGCCACCGCCCGTCACTGACCTCTCCCGGCGCCGAGCGCGCAGCGCGCCGCCAGCACGAACAGGGAAAGAGTGGCCGTTCCAGCGCTGGAGGCCACTCTTTCTCTGTACGTACGACCCGTCGGGGCGGGGTCAGGGGGCGGTGTAGGTGACGGTGACCTTCTCGTAGCCGAGGGAGCGCAGGAGGCCCTCGAGCATCTTGCGGGTGTTCTCCTCGGCCCGCTGGGCCAGGCCGCTGTCCCGGGCGGCGGCGGTGATCCGTTCCTCGGCGAGCTGGTAGACCTGCTGCTGGCGGTTGGGATCGCCGCCGACCAGGTCACCGATCCGGTTGAGCAGGCCGCGCTGCTCGGCGAAGACGTAGCTCTTCTCCAGGTCCAGGTTGGTCTTGCCGAGCTGCGGCGCCGGCAGCTTGATCTCCACCGACTTGCCGTCGGCCGACTCGACCACCGCGCCCTCGGAGATCTTGGTGAAGTCGACGTACGCCTCGACGCTGCCCGCCCCGACGAAGAGCGTCCGCTGGTTGATCAGCCAGTCCGGCACGTTGCGCCGGTCGTTCTCCAGGTCGACGACGACCTGGAAGTTGCCCTCGGCGGCCACGTAGCGGCTGAGATCCTGGATCGACTTGAGCAGCGGCGGCTGGCTGCGGTCGGTCTGCTGCTTGGCGAACGGGTTGCGGAACTCCGGCAGGATGCCGGTCGCCTGCACGCCGAGGAGCACCACCACGGCGAGCGCCGCCGCGCCGAGCACCCAGAGCAGGCCGCGGGCCGGGCCACCGGGTGACGGCGGCACGCCGTCGGCGGGCCCGGTTGGGCCGCCCGACCGGTCGCGCAGGTCGTCGCCGGTGGGATAGCCCGGGAACTCCCTGGTGGGCTCGTTGATGCCAGCGTCGCGCGCCATCGCCCTCACCGTCCTCGTCAGACATGTCGTCCTCAGATGACGGTACGTCCCCGGTACGACACGCGCGCGGCGAGCGGCCAAGCCGCCCGTCTGCCCAGCTCAGCGCCGCTGCGCGGGGGCCGCCCGCCCGGTCGTCGGCGGGGCCGCCGGAGCGCCGGAGCGCCGCCGCCGGTCAGGCGAAGGCCGAGATGCCGGTGAGCTGCTGCCCGATCACCAGCTGGTGGATCTCCGAGGTGCCCTCGTAGGTGAGCACGCTCTCCAGGTTGTTGGCGTGCCGCATCACCGGGTACTCACCGGAGACGCCGTTCGCGCCGAGGATGGTGCGGCACTGCCGGGCGATCGCCAGCGCCTCCCGCACGTTGTTCAGCTTGCCCACGCTCACCTGCGCCGGGCGCAGCCGGCCGGCGTCGGCGAGCCGACCCAGGTGCAGCGCCAGCAGGTAGCCCTTGTGCAGCTCGACCGCCATGTCGGCGAGCTTGGCCTGGGTGAGCTGGAAGCCGGCCAGCGGCCGGCCGAACTGGGTGCGGGTGGCGGCGTACGCCAGGGCGGTCTCCAGGCAGTCGCGGGCCGCGCCGAGCGCACCCCAGACGATGCCGAACCGGGCCTCGGTGAGGCAGCTCAGCGGTGCCTTGAGGCCGACCGCCTCGGGCAGCCGCGCGGCGTCCGGGAGCCGGACGTCGTCCAGCGTGATCTCCCCGGTGACCGAGGCGCGCAGCGACATCTTGCGGGTGATCTCCCGCGCGGTGACGCCGGGGGTGTCCATCGGCACGGCGAACCCGCGCACACCGTCCTCGGTGCGGGCCCAGATCACCGCCACGTCGGCGATCGGCGCGTTGGTGATCCACATCTTGCCGCCGGTGAGCACCCAGTCGTCGCCGTCACGGCGGGCCCGGGTGGCCATCGACGCCGGGTCGGAGCCGTGGTCGGGCTCGGTCAGCCCGAAGCAGCCGATCGCCTCGCCGGTGGCCATCGACGGCAGCCAGCGCTGTTTCTGTTCCTCGCTGCCGTAGCGCCAGATGGCGTACATGGCCAGCGAGCCCTGCACCGAGACCAGCGAGCGCAGGCCCGAGTCGCCGGCCTCCAGCTCCAGGCAGGCCAGCCCGTACGCGACCGCGGACGCGCCGGCGCAGCCGTAGCCGTCCAGGTGCATGCCGAGCAGGCCGAGCTTGCCGAACTCGCGGGCCAGCTCCCGGGCGGGCACCCGGCCCTCCTCGTACCAGCCGGCGACGTGCGGGCGGACCCGGTCGTCCACCAGCTGGCGCACGACCGCGCGGATCTGCCGCTCCTCCTCGCTGAGCGACGAGTCCAGGTCGAGCAGGTCGAGCGGGGCGGTAGGGCTCATGGCAGCCACCTTAACGAAGGCTCAGGCGAACTCACTCCACCGGCTCGGAGAGCACCAGCACCCGGGCGTGGATCTGGTTGCGCTGCTGCAGCGCGGCGCGCAGCGCGCGGTGCAGCCCGTCCTCCAGGTAGAGCCCGCCGTTCCACTGCACCACGTGCGGGAAGAGGTCGCCGTAGAAGGTGGAGTCCTCGGCGAGCAGCTTGTCCAGCGCCAGTTCGCGCTTGGTGGTGATCAACTGGTCCAGGCGCAGCGGCCGCGGCGGGATCTCCGCCCACTGCTTGAGCGTCAGGTTGTGCTCCGGGTAGGGACGCCCGTCCCGAACCGCTCTGAAGATCACGACGGCACGCTCCCCTCCCCGTGGCCGGGCCGACCCGCGGCACCGTGCCGGGTCGCGGCGTGGCACCGCGACCTGCGGTACCGATGACCGTGCCAGCCTAGCCGGCCGTACCACACCGCGTTCTGCTCCCTGATGTCAGTTTCGCTACCGCTGGTCCGTTCCTCAACCCGGCGAATCCTCCGCAACCGGTCAGCTCCACCGGCCGCGCCGGACCACTTCGTCGACCGGACGGCGCCCTCGACGCAGCGACGGTGACCGATGGTCGAGCGCCCGGTAACCGATGGTGATGGCGCCGACGGGCTGGTACGCCGCGGGCACCCCGAACGCCTCCCGGTAGGCGTCGAGCCGGTGCGGCGGGATGCCGAAGAAGCACGCCCCCAGCCCCTCGTCCACGGCGGTCAGCAGCATCAGCAGCGCGGCGAAGCCGGCGTCGACGTACCAGTAGGGCACCGGCCAGCGCTCCGGCGAGCGGTCCGTCCAGCCCTTGTCCGGCTCGGCGTACCGGTCCAGGTAGGCGTCGCGGTTCGCGTGCGGGACGACGATCAGCGGCGCCCGGCGCATCCCGGCCAGCCAGCGCTCCCGGCCGCCGCCGGCCGGGGTGGTCGCCGCCCAGAACCGGTCCCGGTCCGCCGGCGTCTCCAGCACCAGGAAGCCCCAGCCCTGGGCGAAACCGGCGGACGGCGCGCGGACCGCGTGGTCGAGCAGGCGGTCGACCACGTCGGGCGGGACGGGGCGGTCCGGGTCGTAGTTGCGCACCATCCGGCGCCGCCGGACCACCTCGGCGAATTCCATTGCCGCCCCCGCTCAGGCCCCCGGCCGGACGCCCCAGGCGCCCCGCCAGGTCTGGCCCGGCGCCAGGGTGATCACGTCGCGGCCGGAGCGGAACGCGTCCGGCGGGCAGGTCATCGGTTCGACCGCCACCGACCGGCGGTGCCGTTCCCCGGTGAGGGTGTCGCCGGTGAACACCTGCCACCAGCCGAACTCCCGGTCGGCCCAGACGCGCACCCCGGCCGAGCCGTCCGGGGCGGCCAGGCTCACCGCGGAGCCGCCGTCGTCGTCGCGGACCACGTCGCCGAAGGTCAGGTCGAGCCGGGCGGCGCCGATCCGGCGCCGGCTGGTCCAGTCGTACGCGGTGCCGGCGACCGGGGTGGCCCCGATCGGCAGCAGCCGGGAGTCCAGCAGCAGCCGGTTGCGGGCCGGCAGCAGCATCGCCAGGTCGTCCACCGCCACCCCGGGCAGCCGCAGGTACGGGTGCACGGCGAAGCCGAACGGCGCGGGCTCGCCGCCGGTGTTGGTCACCTCGTGCTCGGCGCGCAGCCCGTCCGGCCCGACGCTCCACCGGCTGCGCAGCCGCAGCGGCCACGGGTAGCCCGGCTGCGCCGGCAGGTCGTAGCCGAGCGTCACCGCGTCGGCGGCCTGCTCCAGCAACTCCCAGGGCACCCAGTTGACCAGCCCGTGGATGGCCACCCCCCGCTCCGGCTCGGTCAGCGTCAGCTGCAACGACCGGTCGCCGAAGGCGTACCGCCCGTCCCGGATCCGGTTCGGCCAGGGGGCCAGCACCTGGCCGGCGCAGCCCGGGCAGAGCTCGTCCTCGGCGTACCCGTCGAGGTAGTCGACGCCGTCGTGCCGGTACGCCCGCACCCCGCCGCCCACCTCTACGATGACGGCCTCGTGGCCGGCGGCGGCGATGGTCCACTGCGCGCCCGAGAGCGGGCGCTGGTCGGGGCTGTCCATGCGGGGGACCCTAACCGCTCAGTCCCGGTCCCCGCTCGACGCGGTCGCCGCCCGGTAACGCAGCAGGGCCGGGAAGGCCACCGCGAGCAGCACCGCCAGCGCGGCGGAGAGCAGCCCGCCGCTGACCCACGCGACCCCGCCGCCGAGCCCGGCGGCCATCGCGCCGGCGCGCAGGTCGCCCAGGCGCGGGCCGCCGGCGATGACCACCGTGTTGACGCCCTGGAGCCGGCCGCGCATCCGGTCCGGCGCGTAGACCAGCAGCATCGACTGCCGCAGCACCGCGCTGACCAGGTCGGCCGCGCCGGCCACCGCGAGCAGCACCACCATCAGCCAGAGCTGACCGGCCAGCCCGGCCGCCGCCACCGCCAGGCCCCAGGCGATCACCGCCGCCACCAGCGCCAGCCCCTGCCGGTGCAGCCGGCCGATCCAGCCGGAGGTGAGCCCGCCGATCATCGCCCCGATCGCGATCGAGCTGTACAGCCAACCGACCGCCGCCCCGCCGCCGAACCGCTCGTCGGCGATCTCCGGGAAGAGCGCCCGGGGCATGGCCAGCACCATGGCGATCAGGTCGATGGCGAACGAGAGCAGCAGCACCGGCGTGGTGGAGAGGTAGCGCAGCCCGTCCACGATGCTGGCCAGGCCGGCCTTGCGCGGGGTGCCGTCGCCGTCCGGGTCCGGCTCGGGCGGCAGCGCGGGCAGCCGCAGGGTGGCCCAGAGCGAGACGGTGAAGAGCAGGGCGTCGACGCCGTACGCGATCGGCAGCCCCACCCCGGGGTCCTGCCAGGTGGCGAAGATCAGGCCGGCGGCCAGCGGGCCGAACACCGCTGTCGCGGTGAAGGTGGTGAAGTTCAGCGTGCTGGCCGCCGGCACCAACTCCAGCGGCACCAACCGGGGCAGGATCGCGTTGCGGGTGGGCGAGCTGATCGCGAACGCGATCGACTGCACGGCGATCAGCGCGAGCAGCAGCACCGGGCTGCCCACCCGCAGCAACGCCTGCAGCAGCAGGCCGAGCGTCGAGACCCAGAGCAGCACCGAGGTGACCAGCAGCACGCTGCGCCGGTCGCGGGCGTCGGCCACCGCGCCGCCCCAGAGCCCGAAGACCAGCAGCGGTACGAACGCCGCGATGCCGATCAACCCGACCCAGAGCGAGTCGCGGGTCAGCTCGTACATCTCCACCGGCACGGCCACGGCGGTGAACTGCATGCCGAACATGGCGATGCCGTTGCCGAGCCAGATCCGCCGGTACGCCGGCACGGCCAGCGGGCGCAGGTCGATGGCGAAGCGCCGCAGCCGACCCGGCCGCGGCTGCCTGACCTGGGTCACGGCGCCAGCCGCTCGACGGTCCAGGCGCCGCTGTCGGTGTCGTCGGTACGCCGGAAGCGCAGCCGGTCGTGCAGCCGGCTGGCCCGCCCCTGCCAGAACTCCACCGAGTCGGGCCGCACCCGCAGCCCGCCCCAGTGCGGCGGGGCCGGGATCGGGTCGACGTCGGCGAAGCGCTCCGCCGCCGCCCGGTAGCCGGCGTCCAGCGCGTCCCGGTCCGGGATCACCCGGGACTGCTCGCTGGCCCAGGCGCCCAGTTGGGAGCCGCGCGGCCGGCTGGCGAAGTACGCCTCGGTCTCGGCCCGGTCGATCCGCTCCACCCGGCCGGCGACCACCACCTGCCGGTGCATGGCGAACCAGGGGAAGACCAGGCTGGCGTACGGGTTGCCGGTCAGCTCGACGCCCTTGCGGGAGCCGTAGTTGGTGAAGAAGACGAAGCCCGCCGGGTCGTACCCCTTGAGCAGCACCGTGCGGGCGCTTGGCCGGCCGGCGGCGTCAGCGGTGCCGACCACCATCGCGTTCGGCTCCGGCAGCCCGGCGGCCACCGCGTCGGCGAACCAGCTGTCGAACTGGGTGTGCCAGTCGTCGGCCAGCTCGGCCTCGGAAAGGCCCAGGTCCCCGTCGTACTCGTTACGCATCGCGGCCGGGGGCACTGTGTCGCCCGTCACGTTCTCTCCCCTCCCCGTGGCGCCTGCCGACGCCACCCGGCGCAGGCCAACCCACGTCACATTGTCTTCCTCGTCCGTCCGGGCCGGATACGGCGGGGGATGTCGCGTGCGGCACAACCGCCGCGGGTCGCGGATCCGGTTACCCAGCAGGCAAGATGTCACGAACACATCCCTGAGGGGTCGCCTGAGGAGCTCGGCCGGCTGGGCCGGAGGAGAGCCCGAGCGGGCGCACCGAGCAGATCCAGGAGAGCGACATGGCCGATTTCAAACCCGGGCTGGAGGGCGTCGTAGCCTTCGAGACCGAGATCGCCGAACCCGACCGGGAGGGCGGTGCCCTGCGCTATCGCGGGGTGGACATCGAGGATCTCATCGGCCAGGTCTCCTTCGGCAACGTGTGGGCGCTGCTGGTGGACGGGCGGTTCGGCCCCGGCCTGCCGCCGGCCGAGCCGTTCCCGGTGCCGGTGCACTCCGGTGACATCCGGGTGGACGTGCAGTCCGCGGTGGCGATGCTGGCCCCGTACTGGGGGCTCAACCAGCTGCTGGACATCTCCGACGAGCAGGCCCGCGAGGACCTCGCCCGGGTCTCGGTGACCGCGCTCTCCTTCGTCGCCCAGTCCGCCCGCGGCCTGGGGCTGCCGGCGGTGCCGCAGAAGGAGATCGACAAGGCCTCCACCATCGTCGAGCGCTTCATGAAGCGCTGGCGGGGTGAGCCCGACCCGCGGCACGTCAAGGCCGTCGACGCGTACTTCATCTCGGCCGCCGAGCACGGCCTGAACGCCTCCACCTTCACCGCCCGGATCGTCGCCTCCACCGGCGCCGACGCCGCGGCCTGCATCTCCTCCGGCATCGGCGCGCTCTCCGGCCCGCTGCACGGCGGCGCCCCGTCCCGGGTGCTCAGCATGCTGGAGGCGGTCGAGCGCAGCGGCGACGCCGAGGGCTACGTCAAGGGCGTGCTCGACCGCGGCGAGCGGCTGATGGGCTTCGGTCACCGGGTCTACCGGGCCGAGGACCCGCGCGCCCGGGTGCTCCGCCGCACCGCCAAGGAGCTGGGCGCGCCGCGCTTCGAGGTCGCCGAGGCGCTGGAGAAGGCCGCGCTGGCCGAGCTCCAGGCCCGCCGCCCGGACCGGGTGCTCGCCACCAACGTCGAGTTCTGGTCGGCCGTGGTGCTCGACTTCGCCGAGGTGCCGGCGCACATGTTCACCTCGATGTTCACCTGCGCCCGGATGGGCGGCTGGAGCGCGCACATCCTGGAGCAGAAGAAGCTCCAGCGGCTGGTCCGCCCGTCCGCCCGGTACGTCGGCCACGGCCCGCGCAAGCCGCAGGAGGTCGACGGCTGGGACGCCATCCCGCACGGCGTCTGACCGCGCACCGCGTACGCCGAGGGCCCCGTCCGCGCCGGACGGGGCCCTCGCGTCTCCCGCGCGGCCCGGCCGCCCGTCCCGGCCGCTCCGGGTGCACCTGTGGTCGCCCCAGCGGCCACGGCGGCACCCGGAACCAGGGCACATGTGGTGCAGGACTCAGCCGCGGAGCCGGGACCGACCGGCCGGCGGCCCGCCCGGGATGGGAGGATGAGGTTTCGGCAGTGCCGCCGGACCTTGCTCGGATCCCGGCCGCCGTGTGCCCACACGCCGCCGCCGGTCCGCGCCCCGCCAGCTCACCGGGCCCCGGCCCATGCGGAAGGATCTTGAAGACCGTGGCTGACGCACCGACCATCCGGATTCCCGACGAGATCAAGCCCGCCGACGGGCGGTTCGGCTGCGGGCCGTCCAAGGTCCGTCCGGCGGCGGTGTCCGCCCTCGCCGACGTGGCGACCAGCTACCTGGGCACCTCCCACCGGCAGAAGACGGTCCGCGACCAGGTGGCCCGGCTGCGCCGCGGCATCGCCGAGTTCTTCGCCCTGCCCGAGGGCTACGAGGTGGTCCTCGGCAACGGCGGCACCACCGCGTTCTGGGAGGTGGCGGCGTTCGGGCTGATCCGCGACCGGGCGCAGTTCGCCAGCTTCGGCGAGTTCGGCGCCAAGTTCGCCAAGTCGGTCAAGGACGCCCCGTTCCTCGGCGAGCCGACCATCCGCAAGTCGGACGCGGGCAGCGCCCCCACCCTGGTCGCCGAGGCCGGCGTGGACGTCTACGCCACCCCGCACAACGAGACCTCGACCGGCGTCGCGGTGCCGATCTCCCGGGTGCCCGGGGCGGACGAGGGCTCGCTGCTGCTGGTCGACGCCACCTCCGGCGCCGGCGGGCTGGAGGTCAACGTCGGCGAGACCGACGTCTACTACTTCGCCCCGCAGAAGTGCTTCGGCTCGGACGGCGGCCTCTGGCTGGCGCTGATGTCCCCGGCCGCGCTGGAGCGGGCCGCCGAGATCAAGTCGTCCGGCCGCTACATCCCGGCCTTCCTCGACCTGGTCACCGCGATCGACAACTCGCGGCTGGAGCAGACGTACAACACCCCGGCGCTGGCCACCATCTTCCTGGCCGCCGAGCAGACCGACTGGATGAACGCCCAGGGCGGGCTGGCCTGGGCGGCCAAGCGCACCGCGGAGAGCGCCGCCATCGTCTACGGCTGGGCCGAGCGTTCCGCGGTGGCCACCCCGTACGTCGCCGACCCGGCGCTGCGGTCCAACGTCGTCGCCACCATCGACTTCGCCGACGGGGTGGACGCCTCGGCGATCGCCAAGGCGCTGCGCGCCAACGGCATCGTCGACACCGAGCCCTACCGCAAGCTCGGCCGCAACCAGCTGCGGGTGGCGCTCTTCCCGGCCGTGGAGCCGGCCGACGTGGAGGCGCTCACCGCGTCCATCGACTACGTGGTCGAGCGCCTCTAGGCATCGACACGGTGGGTGACCGCCGGGGCGACGGCGGCCACCCACCGTGATCATCGCCGCAGCTCAGTCGCGACATGCGGGCGTGGCGTCTCCCACCTCGCGGCGGATACGCGTACCGTGGTGCGAGACGCCCGGGTGGCCGACCCGTGGCGTGCGGCCAGCGAAGCGGGACGGAGGCAACGCTAATGCGCCCAGTACGCTTCGTCGCCCTCTCCGAGGACGGCCAGGCCCTGGTGCTCGCCGACGAGGTCGGGCGACTGCTCGCCCTGCCCATCGACGAGCGCGTCGCCGGCGCGCTGCACGCCGAGCCCGGCGCACCGCCGCTCGCGGTGGCGCCGGCCGCCGCCGACCCGGCGCCCTCCCTGTCTCCCCGCGACATCCAGGCCCGGATCCGCTCCGGGGAGTCCGCCGAGGACGTCGCCCGGATCGCCGGCGTGCCGGTCGACCGGGTGCTGCGCTACGCCGGCCCGGTGCTCCAGGAGCGCGCGATGCTCGCCCAGCACGCCCGGCGCACCCGGCTCAAGGGGGCGGAGAAGCCCACCCCGCTGGCCGAGGTGGTCAACGGCCGGCTGGCCCAGCACGGCATCGACACCGAGAAGATCTCCTGGGACGCCTGGCGGCGCGACGACGGCACCTGGCGGATCGTCGCCACCTGGCCGTCCGGCAAGGCCACCGCGCAGGCCGTCTGGGATCTGGACAAGACCCGGCAGGCGGTCACCCCGCACGACGACATGGCGCAGTACCTCTGCGCCGAGCGTCCCACGCCGATCCTCGGCCAGGAGCCGGCGCCGGAGCGGGGCGGGCACGCGCTGCCCGGTCCGTCGCGCGGCGAGCCGAGTCGCGGCGGGCACGGCCTGCCGACGCCGGCCGAGCACAGCCGCCCCGGCCGGGATCCGATCCGGGCCGGGCGGGACGCCCTGCTCGCCTCGCTCGACCGGCCGCTCGGCGCGGCCTCCGGTCGCGGGCTCGACCCGCGCTCACCGGCCGCGCTGGCCGGCCCCTCCGACGCGCCCCGGCAGCGGGCGGTCGGTGGTGGCGCCGCGGCGCTGCTCGGCGGCGGCCAGGGTTCGGCCTTCGACGACGACTCGGACGCGCCGAAGGAAGTGCCGGCCGTGCCGTCGCTGGCGGTGCTCCGGCCCCGCCGCACGGGTGCCGCGGCGGCTGCCGGCGGCGAGTCCACCGAGGCCGGTGGCAAGCCGCGCAAGCGCCTGCCGAGCTGGGACGACGTGCTCTTCGGCAGCGGCCCGGCGGCCCGCGAGTCCTCCTGACCCGCGTCGGCTCCGGCGGCCCTCCGGTCGCCGGAGCCGACGCGAGGCACTCGAAGGGCCACCGTGGCAGGGTGGGCCGTATGGACTACACGAACCTCGGCCGCACCGGCCTGTCCGTCAGTCGCCTCTGCCTCGGCACCATGAACTTCGGGCCGCAGACCAGCGAACCGGACAGCTTCGCGATCATGGATCGGGCGCTCGACCACGGGATCAACTTCTTCGACACCGCCAACGTCTACGGCTGGCAGACCGGCGAGGGGATCACCGAGCAGATCATCGGGCGCTGGTTCGCCCAGGGCGGCGGCCGGCGGGAGAAGGTCGTGCTGGCCACCAAGGTCTACGGCAAGATGGGCGACTGGCCCAACGAGCGGGGCCTCTCCGCCCGGCACATCGTCCGGGCCTGCGAAGGCTCGCTGCGCCGCCTGCGGACCGACACCATCGACCTCTACCAGATGCACCACATCTCCCGGACCACGCCCTGGGAGGAGATCTGGCAGGCGATGGAGACCCTGGTCGCGCAGGGCAAGGTGCTCTACGTCGGATCGTCCAACTTCGCCGGTTGGCACATCTCGGTCGCCCAGGCGGCGGCCGGCCGGCGCAACTTCCTCGGCCTCGTCTCCGAGCAGTGCATCTACAACCTGCTGACCCGGCACGTCGAGCTGGAGGTGATCCCGGCCGCCCAGCACCACGGGCTGGGCATCATCCCGTGGTCGCCGCTGCACGGGGGGCTGCTCGCCGGGCTGCTCCGCAAGATGGCCGAGGGCGGCGCGGCGCGGGGCACCAGCGGCCGCTCGGCCGAGGCGCTGGCCGCGCACCGGCCGACCATCGAGGCGTACGAGAAGCTCTGCGCCGACCTCGGCCACGACCCGGCCGACGTGGCGCTGGGCTGGTTGCTCTCCCGGCCCGGGGTGACCGCCCCGATCATCGGCCCGCGCACCGTGGAGCAGCTCGACCGCTCCCTCGGCGCCCTGGAAGTCCGCCTCGACGAGCCCACCCTGAACCGCCTCGACGAACTCTTCCCGCCCATCGGCAACGGCGGCCCCGGCCCCGAAGCCTGGGCCTGGTAACTCCCCCGCACCGGCACGTCGACCAAGGGGTTCGCGTCAGGATCCCGCCCCGGGAGCTGACGTGAACCCCTTGATCACCGGGGACGGTCGGGGGCCGGGGTCAGAGGGGCCAGGCGGCCAGGCGGTCGTAGCTGGGGTTGGGACCGGGGTGGCTGCGCATCAGGACCATCTCGGTGGCCGGCCAGGCCGGGCCCTGGTAGCCGTGCAGCGTCTCGACGTCGGCCGCGACGTCCTCCGGAGGCACCCGGTCGCCGGGTCGGGCGATGGTCAGGTGCGGGCGGAACGGCTTGTCGTCGTGCGGCAGGCGGGCCTTGCGCAGCCGGGACCGGATCAGCCGGGCGAGCACCACCAGCGCCTCCACCTCGCCCCGCACGTCCACCCAGAGCACGGTGAACCGGCCCTGCCCGAACCGGCCGCCGCCGGCCAGCCGCAGTCGCGGCGTCACCGCGCGCGCGTCCCGGGACCACTCGGCGGCCAGCCCCAGCGAACTCTCCACGTCGACCAGCCGGGCGGCCTCCACCTCGCCGAGGAAGGCGAGGGTCACGTGCGCCTGGGTCGGGTCGGCGAGCCGGACGTTCGTCCCGGCGGCGGCCGCCGCGCCGATCCGGAGCCGGGCCACCTGCGTGGTCAGATGGTCGACCGCCTCCGGTGGCGGGTAGACCGCGACGAAGAGCCTCAACCGCCGCTCACCGGTGGCGCTGGCGGTCGTCGGCCCGGGCGGCGGGCAGCGTCAGCCCGGCGGCGTGCAGCAGCCCCTCCACCCGGACCCGCTCGATCTCCAGGTCGACGCCGGTCAGCTCAGTGAGGTGCTCGGGGATGTCCAGCGCCTGGCAGGCCCGGCGGAGCCGGTCGTCGTACGCCTGGAGGACCGCGCCGTGCCAGACCATCGAGCGGCCCCCCACGCCGATCCGCTGACTGCCCAGCCGGCGCAGGTCGGCGGCGAGCTGTTCCAGCGGACGCCGGTCGGTACGGTCGAAGTCGCTGAGGTCGATGTCGCGGGTGAGCGAGTCGGCCTCGATCGCCCGGTCCAGCCGGGCGATGGTGCGCCGCTCGCGCCGGCGGTCGCGCCACTCGGCGATGCCGCAGACGATCCGGTCGATGATCTCGTCGGCGCAGAAGAGCAGGGCGATCGCCGCCGGCAGGCTGGCCACCGCGAGGAACGCCAGTGCCAGCAGCAGCACGCGTCCGAGCTCCACACATAGACGCTAGGCCGCATCCTGCCGCCCCGCCACCGGATTGGCGGCATCCGCGTCATCCGTGTATCGGGACGGATCGGCCGGCCGGTGGGCACGTTCCCACCGGCCGGTGACGCCCCGGGGCCGGCCTGGGCGGCCGGCAGCACCCGGGGTCAGCAGTCCGTCGAGGTGACGTAGAACCGGGGCATCGGCAGCACCCGGAACCGGAGCCGGGCGCCGGAGCGGCGCAGCTGCCAGGTCAGCGCGAGCAGCGCGGTGGCCAGCGAGATCAGCCCGCCGATCCAGATGCTCGCGCCGGCGCCGTAGGTCTCGGCGAGCCAGCCGATCACCGGCGCGCCGACCGGGTTGGTGCCGAGGAACACCAGCACCCAGAGCGCCATCACCCGGCCGCGGAAGGCGGCGTCGGTGCCGAGCTGGATTCGCTGGTTGGCGGCCTGGGCGAAGAACACCATGAAGAACCCGGTGGGCAGCAGCAGCGCCACCACCAGCCAGTACGCCGGCGCGAGCCCGACCAGGGTGCCGAAGGTGGAACAGGCGACGGCGGCGCCCAGCACCACCCAGACCGACGGCCGGCTGCGCCGCCCGGTACCGGCCAGCGCACCGGCCAGCGCGCCCACCGCGAGCGCGCTGCTGAACAGGCCGAACGAGGCCGCCCCGGTGTTGAAGACGGTCTTGGCCAGCGCGGCCAGGGTGAGCTGGAAGTTGAACAGCGAGGTCGCGATGATCGAGATCATCACCATCGGCAGCAGCAGGTCGGGACGGCGCCGGACGTAGCGCAGCCCGTCGATCACCTTCGCCTGGGCCCGCTCGTCGCGCGGCGGGAGCGCCTCTCGGTGCAGCTCGGAGGTGCGCATCCGGACAACGTTGACCAGCGGCGCGATCGAGCTGAGCGCGGTGACCAGGAAGACCGGCCCGACGTCGAACGCGGCGATGGCCAGGCCGGCGAGGGCCGGCCCGACGATCCGGGCGGAGTTGAAGGTGGCCGCGTTGAGCGAGAGCGCGTTCGGCAGCAGCGAGGTGCCGACCAGTTCGGAGACGAACGCCTGCCGGACCGGGGTCTCCACCGCGTTCGCCGTGCCGAGCAGGGCGGCGAACGCGAAGACGTGCCACAGCTCGACCAGGCCGGTGATCACCAGCAGGCTCATGGCCAGCGCCAACACCGTCCAGAACGCGTTGGCGACGAAGAGCAGCATCCGCTTGTCGTAGCGGTCGGCCAACCGCCCGGAGATCAGCGTGAGCAGCAGCACCGGGGTGAACTGGAGCGCGGTCACCACGCCGAGCGCGGTGGCCGAGTTGTCGGAGAGCTCGAGGACGAGCCAGTCCTGGGCGATGAACATCATCCAGACGCCGATCAGTTTGATCAGCTGCCCGGACGCGAATAGCCGGTAGTTACGGACCTGTAGGGACTGGAACATCGTGCTCAGCTTCGCCTGCACTCTTGGTGCGCCTCCTCGCCGTGGTACGCGTCATCGACGTCGGACGGCGCGGAACCGGTGGCGCGGGGCGCGGTCAGCCGCGGGCGATCTGCTGGAGGATCTCCGCGGCCTGCCGCAACGTGTCCCGTTCGGCTTCGGTCAGTTCGGCCAGCCGGTCGGCCAGCCACGAGTTGCGGGCCCGCTCGAACTGGTCGAGCACCGCCCGTCCCCCCTCGGTCGCCGCCAGGATGACCTGCCGCCCGTCGGTCGGATGGGGGCTGCGCTGCACGAGGCCGCGCTCCTCCAACTTCGCGACGATCTTGGTCATCGTCGGCGGCTGCACCCGCTCTATGTCGGCCAGTTCCCGAGGCGTCAGCGCGCCCGCCAGCTTGAGGCTGGTGAGCGCGGAGAGCTGGGTGACCGTCAGGTCGCCGACCGGCCGGGCCTGGCGGACCCGTCGGTTGAGCCGGGTGATCGCATCACGCAGCTGCGGTGCCAGCTGCGCCGGTGGCACGCGTTTCGCCGTCACCGTCCGCTCCGTCACGATAGTTAGCCTAACTAATGAGCCTGGCTAACGACACCTGATATGACCACGCTCACGAGAAGTTCGCCCTGCTCCGGGCCGGGTGACCGGTTGGTCACCCGGCCCGGAGCGGAGCCTCAGAGCACCACGGACTCGATCGGTCCGCGCAGGAAGTACAGCACGAAGAGTGCGGCCACGCCGTACAGCAGCGGGTGGATCTCCCGCGCCTTGCCCTTGGCCAGCTTGACCACCACGTACGTGATCAGGCCGGCGCCGATGCCGTTGGAGATCGAGTAGGTGAACGGCATGAGCACGATGGTGAGGAACGCCGGGATGGCGATCTCGTAGTCGGACCAGTCGATGGTCCGCACCGCTGTCATCATCAGGAAGCCGACCACCACCAGCGCGGTGGAGGCCGCCTCGAACGGCACCACCACCACCAGCGGCGCCAGGAACATGGCCAGCAGGAAGAGCGCGCCGGTGACCAGGTTGGCCACGCCGGTCCGGGCGCCCTCCGCGACACCGGCGGCGCTCTCGATGTACGAGGTGTTGCTGGAGGTGCTCGCCGCACCACCGGCCGCCGCCGCGATCGAGTCGACCAGCAGGATCTCCTTGGCCCGCGGCGGGGTGCCCCGCTCGTCGAGCATGCCGCCCTCCTGGCCGACCGCGACCATCGTGCCCATGGTGTCGAAGAAGTCCGTGATCAGCAGCGTGAAGACGAACATCAGCACGACCAGCCAGCCGGCCCGGCTCCACGAGTCGAGCACGTTGAAGTTGCCCAGCAGCGACAGGTCGGGCACGTCCACCCAGGTCTTCGGCAGCTCCGGGACGTTCAGCGACCAGCCCGTCGGGTTGGGCTTGCCGTCGACGAACGACGGGCCGATGTTCCCCACCGCCTCGACGATCACCGCCAGCACGGTGGAGGCCAGGATGCCGATCAGGATGGCGCCCTTGACCCGCCGTACCACCAGCACCAGGGTCAGCAGCAAACCCACCACGAAGACCAGCATCGGCCAGCTGACCAGCTTGCCGCCGATGCCCAGGCCGACCGGCACGGTGGTGTTCGCCTCGTCCGGGATGCGCCGGACGAAGCCGGCGTCGACCAGGCCGATGATGGTCAGGAAGAGGCCGATGCCGACGCCGATCGCCGTCTTCATCTGGGTCGGCACCGAGCGGAACACCGCGGTGCGCAGGCCGGTCAGCACCAGCACGGCGATGATCACACCTTCGATCACCACCAGGCCCATCGCGTCCGCCCAGGTCATCTCCGGGGCGATCTCGTACGCGACCAACGCGTTGACGCCGAGGCCGGCGGCGAGCGCCAGCGGGAACCGGCCGACCACCCCCATCAGGATGGTCATCAGGCCGGCGACCAGCGCGGTCACCGCGGCCAGCGCGGGAATGGGCAGGGACTTGCCGTCACCGTCGACGGCACCACCAAGGATGAGCGGGTTGAGCACCACGATGTACGCCATCGTGAAGAAGGTCGCCAGGCCACCGCGTACCTCGCGGCTCATCGTCGAGCCGCGGGCGGAGATCTCGAAGAAGCGGTCGAAACCGTTACGCGGATGAGCGGGGTCGGGTGGTGTGCCGTTCTCGGGCGGCTCTACTGCCATCAGGTCCTCGCAGGTGATCTTCCGTTGTCGCGCGCATCGTCCCAGATCACCGGCGGGCAGGGAAAGCCGGTCACGTACGCTTGCCGGGTGCCGAAGCAGCAACCGCCGCGGCCGGAGCCGCTCGATCCGCCGATGGTGCCGTTCGCGCTCGCCGGGATGGCGATCTGGGCGGTCGTCGGGCTGGTGCTGCTGCTCTTCTTCCGCGACTGGCTCACCGAGAGCGGGCGCGAGAACTGGCTCTGGATCTGCCTGGCCGGTTTTCTGTGGGGTATCCCCGGTCTCGCGGTGATGATGCGGCACGACGCCAACCGGCGCCGCCGCCGGGCCGCCGCCCGTTGAGCGGCGGCGTCGGGCGACCCGTCAGGGGTGGCCGTACGGCTCCGCCGGCTCCCCGGCCTCGACCGAACCGGGCGCCCGGCTGACCGACACCGTCTCCACCGCGCTGTCGTCGTAGACCGTGGGCAGCTCGTCGACCGGGGTCTCGGCGGCCTCGACCAGCGTCTCCGAGTGCGCGCCGCAGCCGTGGTCGGCGCTGACCACCCGGCCGTCGTCGGGGGCGTAGAAGTTGCCGCAGACGCCGAAGCACTGCCGCAGGGCGCCGGCGAGCGGCAGGTAGAAGCCGCAGGTCCCGCAGCGGGCCGCGGCCGGCGCGGCGGTGGAGATGGGCGCGGACGGGCCGTGGTCGCCGTCGTACCAGCGCTGGGCGGCGTCGCTGCGCCCCTCCCGGGAGAGCACCCGGGCCCGGCCGAGGCCGAGCTCCCACGCGGTCTCCTCGACCGCCGGGTCGTCGGAGAGCAGGTAGCCGGGCTGGAGCCGCTCGTCGTCGGGCGGGGTGGGCAGCAGGTCACCGGGGCCGAGGTCGCCCGGCTTGAGCCGCTCCTGCCAGGGCAGCCAGCCGGGGGCGAGCAGCGCGTCCGGACCGGGCAGCAGCACCGTCTCGCAGATCGTCACATTCCGGCTGCGGGGCACCCGGGTGACGGTGACCGCCCAGCGCCAGCCCCGGTAGCCGGCGAGCCGGCACTCGAAGTAGTGCGTGACGAGCCGGTCGCCCTCGGCGACGGCCTGGAGGTGGTCGCCGACGTCGGTGGGTTCCACCTCGGTGATGGCGTCGCGCGCCAGCTCGACGGCGGCGGCGCAGACCTGGTCGAGACGGGCGGCACGGGCGGAGGCGGGCCTGGTCACCCCACCATTGTTCCCCATGCGGGCGGCCGGCTGTCAGGCACTCCCCGAGGACGTTCTGGCCAGTGGTGCGGCGTACGCCGGACGGATGGGCGAGGATGGTGCACATGCCGCTGTTCTCCCGCTCCGAGCGGTCCCTCCTCGGGCGGACCGTCGGCACCGGCATCAAGGGCGTACGCCTGCTGCTGCGCGGTTCGTTCAGCAGTGGCCGCTGGATGACCCGGCGGGCCGGCCGGGCCCGGGCCCGGGGTGCGGGCGGCGAGGTCGGCATGGTCCGCCTCTTCGACCTGCACGCGATCTCGTGCGCCGGCGACACGCTGATCGCCATCGGCCTGGCCGGGACGATCTTCTTCAACGTGCCGCTCGGCGAGGCGCGCAGCAAGGTCGCGCTCTACCTGCTGGTCACCATGGTGCCGTTCGCCATGCTGGCCCCGGTGGTCGGGCCGCTGCTCGACCACTTCCGGCACGGCCGCCGGTACGCGCTGGCCGCCACCATGCTCGGCCGGGCCTTCCTGGCCTGGCTGATCTCGGACTACATCCACGGCTTCGGGCTCTATCCGGCGGCCTTCGGGGTGCTGGCGCTCTCCCGCGCGTACGGCGTGGCCCGTTCGGCGGCGGTGCCCCGGCTGCTGCCCGAGGGGCTCGGTCTGTCCCAGGTGGGCGCCCGGGCCAGCGTCTACGGCACGGTGGCCGGCGCGCTGGTCGCCCCGATCGGGCTGGCCGCGTTCTGGTTCGGCCCGCAGTGGCCGCTGCGGGTGGCCTCGGTCATCTTCCTGGTCGGCATGGTGATCTCCCTGCGGCTGCCGCCGAAGGCGGACTCGGAACCGCCGGAGCGGGTGCCCCGCCCGCTGCGGGCGCTGTACGGCCGCTCCGGTGACCGCCCGCTGGGCCGCGGCCGGCCCGCCGGCCGGCTGGTGATCGCCACCCTGGTCGGCGCCGCCGGGCTGCGCGCGATCTACGGCTTCCTGTTGCTCTTCCTCGCCTTCGCGATCAAGGCCGGCGACCTGACCACCGTGGTGTTCGGCCGCGACCTGGGCGCCGAGGGCGCGCTGGGGCTGGTCGGCGGGGCGCTCGCGGTGGGCACCTTCCTGGCCACCGCGGTCGGCACCCGGCTGCGCATCCACCGCCCCGCCGCCATCCAGTCCAGCGGCATGGTCATCGTGGCCGGCGTGGGGGTGCTCACCGCGCTCAAGTTCTCGCTGCCGATGGTGGCCCTGCTCTGCCTGGTGGCGGCCCTGATCAGCGGCATCGCCAAGCTGGCCGTGGACGCCTCGATCCAGGAGCGCATCCCGGAGCGGCTGCGGGCCAGTTCGTTCGCGCACTCGGAGACGGTGCTGATGCTGGCCTTCGTCGCCGGTGGCGGGCTCGGGCTGGTGCCGTTCGAGGGCCGGGTCGGGATCGCGGTGGTGGCCGGGGTGGGTGCGCTGGCCGCCGTCCGGGCCGTGGTGATGGCCGGGCGGCTGCGCGCCGAGCGGCTGGTCGGCCGGCCGCTCGGCGACGACGAGCTGACCGAGGACGAGTCCGACGGCGGCGACCGGAACGGCCAGCCGGCGGAGGCCGCGCCCACCTCACCGGCCCCCACCCAGGGCGGTTTCCTGGACGATCCCGGGCTCGCCCCGCCGGGCTTCCACATCTACCGCCCGTCCTCGGCCGTGGGCGGCCCGGGCGGGACCGACGACGAGACCCGGCGCGAGCCACGGGGGCCGGTGTCGTGACCGGTCTGCTCGTGGTGACCGCGGTACCGGCCGAGGCGGAGGCGGTCCGCGCCGGCCTGCCGGAGGCGGACGTCGTGGTGGTGCCGGTCGGCGTCGGTCCGGCCGTCGCCGGCGCGGCCACCGCCCGGCTGCTGGCGCTCGCCGAGGCCGCCGGACGGCCGTACCAGGGCGTGCTGAGCGCCGGCGTGGCCGGTGGCTTCGCCGGCGCCGTGGCGGTGGGCGGCACCGTGCTGGGCACCCGCAGCGTCGCGGCCGACCTGGGCGCCGAGTCGCCCGCCGGGTTCATCCCGATCGACGAGCTCGGCATGCCGCCGGAGCTGCTCGGCGGCGGCGTCGCGGTCGCCGCCGACCCCGACCTGCTGGCCACCCTCCAGTCGGCCCTGCCCGAGGCGACGGTCGGCGCGGTGTTGACGGTCAGCACGGTGACCGGCACGGCGGAGAGCACCGAGGAGCTGCGCCGCCGGCACCCCGACGCGGTCGCCGAGGCCATGGAGGGGTACGGCGTCGCCGTCGCCGCCAGCCACGCCGGGCTGCCCTTCGTCGAGCTGCGTACCATCTCGAACCCGATCGGCCCCCGGGACCGCGACGCCTGGCGGATGCGCGAGGCACTGGCCGCCCTCACCACCGCCGCCGCAGCCCTCGCCTGACCTCGGCCGCCCCCGCCCGACTCCGACCCGACTCGGCTGGCCCACCCGGCTGGCTCGACCGGTCAGCGGCGCGGCAGGTCGAACCGCAGGGCCGACGGCCGGCTCATCTCCAGTTGGTAGCCGCACCTCAGCAGGAAGTCGACGCCACCCAGCTCGGCGACCGCGCGGGCCGCCCGGATGCCGACCCGATCCATCTCCTCGCCGAGCAACTGGACGAGCCGCCGACCGATGCCGAGGTACCGCAGCTGCGGGGCGACCACCACGCCGTCCAGCACCAGCACACGCTCGTCCCCCAGGTCGTCGCCGAGCCAGAGATCCTCACTGCGTTCGTGGGCCCGCAACTCGCCGACCAGGTCACCGCCGGGCAGTTCGGCCACCAGCCGCCAGCAGCCCGCCGGCACCGCCTCGGTCACCCGGCGAATCGCCACGGCGGCCCGCGCCCGCTCCCGCAGCCGCCGCTCGTCGCGGCGCTTCCGGTCGAGGTCGTACGTCACCTCGGGCACCCGCAGCGGCCAGCGCTCCGGCGGCAGGCGGTACCAGTGCGCCCACCACGCCGCCGGCCAGTCCTTCAGCGTCCGGACCTCACGCAGGTCCAGGTGCGCCGGATACCGCCGCCCCGCCTCGTCCCGATGCCCGTCGTGCGGCTCCTCCGACAGGCCGTCGATGCCGTCGCCCACTCCGTCCCGGACGGTGGCGCACTTCCGGCCATCCACTCCCGGGTCCGCCTCGGCGGCAGCGCGCTCCCGAACACGCACCGTCAGCTCCCCGCCGACGGCACGGACCAACCGCTCGACCGTCCGGAGCCGGGGATCCGCCTCCGGATCCGCCTCGATCCGCGCAATCGTGCTCTTGGGCACGCCGGAACGCTGAGCCAGTTCCCGCTGGCTCAGATCCGCGTGGCGTCGCAGCGCGCGCAGCGCGGCTCCCACCTCGATCCCTCCGGGCCGCTTCGCCATTCCTCGATGGTTTCGGCTCGCCGAGCAGACTTCAACAGCCCCACCCCCGCCTGTGGAAAAACCTGTGGAAAACCAAGCCGAGCTGGGCCTGTGGAGGGTGCTTGAGACGCTACAGAGCTGCCCCGCCCATAGGACCAAGACCTCGGGCAGCCCGGACGCGCCGACGACGTCACCGGCGACCGCGCCACAGGCGCTCCAGGACCACAGCGGCTGCCGCTCCGGACCACAGCGGCTGCCGCGCCAGGACCGCACCGGCTGGCGCTCCAGGACTGCGGCAGCTGGCGATGCCCTGGCGCCCACTGCTGCGGGGAGGGTCAACGCCAGCACTCGGAGCGGCCGACGAGTTGGTCCGCTCGTGCCGCGACTCCGGTGCCCCATCTCTGAGGGCAGCTCGGAAGGGGCCGACAGCAACCCGCCACCCTGACTGACGACACGCCGTCCAGGCAACCGCACGAGGAGTGCCGCCGAAGCCACGCCGCCGCCTGCCTGGTGCACGGCCCGTTCACGCCGTCACGCCGGTGCCCCATCCATGAGGGCAGCTCGGAAGGACCACAACCAGCAACTGCCGCCACTGGGTGACCAGCGCCGCGCCCAGCGACCGCACGACGGGGCCGGCGCGGGCGGGTCACAGCGGCGGGGGCCGCGGAGGGCAAGGCCGGGGCGGGGCTACGGTGGGGGTGTGGCGCTCTCGCTGGCGATCTCGCCCTGCCCCAACGACACGTTCGTCTTCCACGCCCTGGTGCACGGTCAGGTGCCCGGCGCCCCGCCGGTCGAGGTGACCTACGCCGACGTGGACGTCACCAACACCGCCGCCGAGCGCGGCGCGTTCGACCTGGTCAAGGTGAGTTACGCGGCGCTGCCGTGGCTGCTGGAGGACTACCACCTGCTGCCCTGTGGCGGTGCGCTCGGCCGCGGCTGCGGGCCGCTGGTGCTCACCCGGGGTGACCGTGACCGGGCCGGTGGCCCGGACCGCACCGACCGCACCGACCTCACCGGCGCCACGGTGGCGGTGCCGGGCGACCGGACCACCGCGTACCTGCTCTTCCGGCTCTGGTCGGCCGGCCGGCCGCCGGCCCGGATCGAGGTCGTGCCGTTCCACGAGATCATGCCGGGCGTGGCCGCCGGCCGGTACGACGCGGGCCTGGTGATCCACGAGGCGCGGTTCACCTACCCGCGGCACGGCCTGACCGCCCTGGTCGACCTCGGCGAGTGGTGGGAGGCCGACACCGGCCTCCCGATCCCGCTCGGCGCGATCCTGGCCCGGCGCGGCAGCGTCGACCCGGAGGCCGCCGCCGGATGGATCCGCGACTCGGTGCGCCGAGCCTGGGCCGACCCGGCGGCCAGCCGGGACTACGTGCTCGCGCACGCGCAGGAGATGGAGCCCGACGTGGTGGACCGGCACATCGGCCTCTACGTCAACGAGTTCACCGCCGACCTGGGCGACGCCGGGTTCGCGGCCGTGGAGGCGCTGCTCGGCCGGGCCGCCGACGCCGGGCTGGTGCCTCAGACCTCCAGCTCGCGGGCGACCGCGTGGACCAGCTGAGCGATCTTCTGCGCGGTCTTGCGGTCCGGGAACCGGCCCCGACGCAGGTCCGGCTGGACCTTCGCCTCCAGCACCTTGATCATGTCTTCGACCAGGCCGTGCAGCTCCTCCGCCGGCCGGCGGCGCAGCTCGGCCACCGAGGGCGGAGCCTCCAGCAGCTTGACGCCCATCGCCTGGGCGCCCCGGCGGCTGTCCACCACGCTGAAGTCGACCCGCTGACCACCCTTGAGGTCGGTGACACCAGCGGGTAGCGCGCCCTTCGGCAGGAACACGTCGCCACCCTCGTCACTGGTGACGAACCCGTATCCCTTGGCCGCGTCGTACCACTTCACTCGACCCGTAGGCACCTGAGATCCCCTGCTTCGCTTGAACCGTCTACTGCTCCAAGGCTAGCCGGATCATGCCGTCCAGCGCCGCCGGGAATCCGGTGAGATCATCCAGCACCAGTTCCGCCCCGGCCGCGCGCAGCTCGTCGGCCGAGCACGGGCCGGTGGTGACGCCGATCCCGGGCACCTCCGCCGCCCGCGCGGCCACCATGTCGGCCACGTGGTCGCCCACGTAGTGGGTCGCGCCGTGCGCCCGCAGGGCGGTCGCCTTCTCCTCGGCGAACAGGTCGCCGGCCACCTCGTCGACGGTGATCCCGAGGTGGTCGAGGTGCAGCCGGGCCAGCCGGCCCAGCTTGGAGGTGACCACCAGGACCCTGCCGCCGTGGCGGCGTACCGCCTCGATGGCGGCCAGCGCGCCGGGCAGCGGGACGGTGGGCGTGATCGCGTACGCCGGGTAGAGCTCGCGGTACGTGTGGACAGCGGCGTCCACCTGCTCGGGCGGGAACCAGTGGGCGATCTCGGTGCGCAGTGGCGGGCCGAGCCGGGACACCGCCAACTCGGCGTCCACCGGCACGCCGGTGCGGGCGGTCAACGCCCGGAAGGCGGCGGCGATGCCGGGGCGCGAGTCGACCAGGGTCATGTCGAGGTCGAAACCGACCGTTGGTGCGGGCATGCCGAGAAGGTACCCGGTCAGCCCGGGCGAGCCGGACGTCCGAGGGGCGCGACGGCCCCCCGCCGGGCTAGCGTGGAACGACGATGACCACCTCACTCGCCGACCACCTCCGGTCGCTGCCCGACGAGTCGCTCGCCGCCCTGCTCCAGCTGCGGCCGGACCTCGTCGTGCCCGTGCCGGCCGACGTCTCCGCGCTCGCCATCCGGGCCCAGTCGCGGGTCTCGGTGGCCCGCGCCCTCGACGGGCTGGACCAGTTCACCCTGCAGATCCTGGACGCCGCCCGGCTGACCCGGGACCCGGCCGACGGCACCACCTCCACCGACGCGGTGCTCGCCATGGCCACCGCCGGCCCGCACCCGCCGGCCCCGACCGCCGTCCGGGCCGCTGTCAACCGGCTGCGCGCGCTCTTCCTGCTGTACGGCCCGGAGAGCAGCCTCCAGATCGTCGGCGGCATCGACGAGGTCTCGCCGTACCCGGCGGGGCTCGGCCGACCGGCGGCGGAGCTGGACCCGCGGACGGCCGCGCTCTGCGCGGACCCGGCGAAGCTGCGGCGCACGCTGCTGGCCGCGCCGCCCTCGGCCCGGGCGATCCTGGACCGGCTGGCCGCCGGCCCGCCGGTGGGCAGCGTGCCGCCCGGCGCGCTCCAGGCGCCGCCCGTCGGCGCGGAGGACGCGCTGCCGCCCGACCCGACCAACGGCGGGGCCCCGACCGGTTCCCCGGTGCGCTGGCTGGTCGACCACCGGCTGCTGGTCCGGATCTCCGGCGGCGCGGGCGGCACCGGCACGGTCGAGCTGCCCCGGGAGATCGGCCTGCTGCTGCGGCGGGACAGCGGCCCGCTCGGCCCGCTGCGCACCAGCCCGCCGCCGGTGACCGCCGCGCCCCGGGAGCCGAAGGCCGCCGACTCCGCCGGCGCCGGCCAGACCATGGAGGTGGTACGCCTCACCGAGGCGCTGCTGGAGAACCTCGCCGCCGAGCCGGTACCGGTTCTCCGCTCCGGCGGGCTGGGGGTACGCGAGCTGCGCCGGCTGGCCCGGGTCGGCGGGGTGGACGAGCCGACGGCGGCGCTGCTGCTGGAGGTGGCGTACGCGGCCGGGCTGCTCGGCGAGATGGACCTGCCCGGCGCGACCACCGCCCGGCACGGCGCCGACCAGCAGGTGCTGCCGACCGCCGGCTACGAGGTGTGGCGGGCCAGTTCGCTGGCCCAGCGCTGGGAGCAGCTGGCCCGGGCCTGGCTGACCATGACCCGCCAGGTCGGGCTGGTCGGGCAGCGCGACGACCGGGACCGGCCGATCACCGTGCTCTCCGCCGAGGCGGAACGGGCCGGCGCGCCGCTCGCCCGGCGGTCGGTGCTCGGGGTGCTGGCCGACCTGGAGCCGGCCACCGCGCCCACCCCGGAGGAGGTGCAGGAGCTGCTGGACTGGCGGGCGCCGCGGCGCAGCCGGGGCCGGGAGGCCGCGCACCGGGAGGTGCTGGCCGAGGCCGCCACGCTGGGCGTCACCGGTCTCGGCGCGCTCACCTCGTACGGGCGGCTGCTGCTGGCCGACGTCACGGCGGGCGACGAGCGGGGCGCGGACGACCCGCTCGGGCTGCGCATGGAGGCCGAGGAGGGCGAGCCGTCGACGGCGGTACGGGCGCTGGACGCCCTGCTCCCCGCCCCGGTCGACCACTTCCTGGTGCAGGCCGACCTGTCGGTGGTGGTGCCCGGCCCGCCCGACCCGGCGCTCGCCGCCGAACTGGAGGTGGTGGCCGAGCAGGAGTCGGCCGGCGGGGCCAGCGTGTACCGGGTCACCACCGCCAGCGTGCGCCGCGCCCTGGATGCCGGCTACTCGGCCGACGACCTGCACGGGCTGTTCCGGCGGCGCTCCCGCACCCCGGTGCCGCAGGGGTTGACGTACCTGATCGACGACGTGGCCCGCAAGCACGGCGGGTTGCGGGTGGGCTCGGCCGGCGGGTACGTGCGCAGCGACGACGAGGCGCTGCTCACCGAGGTGCTGGCCGACCGGCGGCTGGAGTCGCTGGCACTGCGCCGGCTGGCGCCGACGGTGCTGGTCACGCCGTACCAGGTGAACCGGATGCTGCTCGCGCTCCGCGACGCCGGCTACGCCCCGGTGCCGGAGGACGCCAGCGGGGCGGCCGTGCTGTCCCGGCCGAAGACCCGGCGGGCGCCGGCCCGGGTGTCGGTGGCCGCCCGGACGCTGGACCCGCTGGCCACGCCGAAGCTGTCAATGCCGCGCCTGCTCGGGGTGGTGGAGCAGATCCGGCGCGGCGACGCGGCGGCCCGGGCGGCCCGGCGCGCGCCGGCAGTGGTCCGCGGCGTCGCCGACCGGACCGGTCCGGTGGCGGTGCCGAGCCACAGCGACGCCCTGGCGGTGCTGCAACAGGCGGTGCGCGACAAGGCGCTGGTCTGGGTGGGGTACGTCGACGCGCACGGGGCGACCGCGTCCCGGCTGGTCCGGCCGGTGTCGATCGGGGCCGGCTACCTGCGGGCCGAGGACGAGCGGACGGAGATGCTGCACACCTTCGCGTTGCACCGGATCACCGCGGCGGTGCTCCAGGAGTGAGCCGGGGTCAGCGCCGGCTGCGCCGCACCGTCCCGACCACGGAGACGATCAGCAGCAGCGCGAAGCCGGCGCCGGCCGACTCGCCGATCGAGTCCACGAAGCCCTGCTGGAGCACCAGCCAGCCGAAGAGGAACCACCCGACGAGCACCACCGCGGCGAGCGTGTAGGCGACGACGGTGGCCGTGGAGACCTCGTCGGCGGGCGCGTCGTCGTGCTGGGGGATCACTTCACGGTCGACGGTCATCCTCCGCCCCTCCCCGTCCGGTACGGCCCCTGCCGTCCCAGCGTGTCACTCGCGTGACCGGAGTGACAGGGGATAAAACCCCGATCGGACGTGATGTGCGACCCCGATCCGTTCAGGGGCGGCGGCTCAGGTGCCGGGGCGGCGACCCATCAGCACCACCTTGCTGCCGACCCTGCCGAGTTCCCAGTACCGGACCGCGTCGGCGTGCAGCAGGTTGACGCAGCCGTGCGAACCGATCGACTTGTTGTGCAGGTAGGTGGTGGTCTCGTGGAAGCCCATCCCCTGGGTGAAGTGCTGCCAGTAGGGCAGCCAGACCTCGTACGGGTTGGACCACTCCTTGATGTTGCGGTAGTTGATGGTGAAGGTGCCGGCCGGCGTCCGGTACCCGGGCATCCCGGTGCGGGTCACCGTGGGCTTGACGATCACCTTGCCGTTGCGCATCACCCAGGTGGTCTGCCGGGTCAGGTCGATGCAGAAGGTGGTGCCCGAGCCGACCTTGCACCGGCTGGTGTCGGTGGTGGCCAGCCGCTTCGCCACGTCGTACGTGGTGGGGCCGGCGCGGCCCTCGGCCGGGCGGATGTCGTACCGCTTCTGGAACCTCTTGATGGCGGCGCAGTCGGCGGCGGACTGCCGGCCGTCGGCGGTCAGCGTGCCGAACCCGCCGAGTTGCGCGAGGTACGTCTCCACCGCGCGCTGGTGCTCGCCCTGCGGGCAGCCGGTGAACGACGGCGAGCGGGTGGGCTTGGGCTTCGGCGGGGTGCTCCGGGTCGGTTCCGCCGCGGGCTTCGGCTTCGTGGTCGGCTTCGGCGGCGCCGTGGTGGGCCGGGTCCGCTGGTCCGGCCCGGGCGCACCGCTCGCCCCCGTTACCTGCTCCGCGGCACCGGCCGGCACGGGCTCGCCGTTCCTGCCGGCCTGCGGATCGAACGTGCACGCACCGGCGCCGACCAGCGTGACCACTGCCAGGGCGAACAACCGGGTGGTGATCCGGACACGCTTCATGAGCCCTCCCCTGGACAGCCGTCCCCTTGGTAGACGTTTGCGAGTACCGCGACGGTTGCGTGCGGTGAGCATTTTTCTTGGCTCACCCCGGTGCGTGCAACACTGGATGGTCGGCCTGCGGCGGGTGACCGCCGTTCGTGGCGGCCGGCGAGCAGCCCGAGGAGAGGACGCTGGCGTGAGCGGTGGACCACTGATCGTGCAGTCGGACAAGACCCTGCTGCTGGAGATCGACCACCCCGACGCGCAGGCCTGCCGGATGGCCATCGCGCCCTTCGCCGAGCTGGAGCGCTCCCCGGAGCACGTGCACACCTACCGGCTCACCCCGCTGGGGCTGTGGAACGCCCGGGCCGCCGGCCACGACGCGGAGAGCGTGGTGGACGCGCTGATCAAGTTCTCCCGCTACCCGGTGCCGCACGCGCTGCTGGTCGACGTGGCCGAGACGATGGACCGCTACGGCCGGCTCCAGCTCGCCAACGACCCGGCGCACGGCCTGGTGCTGCGGGCGCTGGACCGGGTGGTGCTGGTCGAGGTCGCCAAGAGCAAGAAGCTCGCCGGGATGCTCGGCAACAAGATCGACCCGGACACCATCGCGGTGCACCCGTCCGAGCGGGGCCGGCTCAAGCAGGCGCTGCTCAAGCTGGGCTGGCCGGCCGAAGACCTGGCCGGCTACGTCGACGGCGAGGCACACCCGATCGAGCTGGCCGAGGCGGGCAAGGAGGGCCGCAAGCCGTGGACGCTGCGGTCGTACCAGCGGGAGGCGGTCGAGGCGTTCTGGGCCGGCGGGTCCGGCGTGGTGGTGCTTCCCTGCGGCGCCGGCAAGACGCTGGTCGGCGCGGCGGCGATGGCCGAGGCGAAGGCGACCACGCTGATCCTGGTCACCAACACGGTGGCCGGCCGGCAGTGGAAGCGCGAACTGATCGCCCGTACCTCGCTGACCGAGGAGGAGATCGGCGAGTACTCGGGCGAACGCAAGGAGATCCGCCCGGTCACCATCGCCACGTACCAGGTGCTCACCTCGCGGCGCGGCGGCGCGTTCACCCACCTGGACCTGTTCGGCGCCCGCGACTGGGGCCTGGTCATCTACGACGAGGTGCACCTGCTGCCCGCGCCGATCTTCCGGTTCACCGCGGACCTCCAGGCCCGCCGCCGGCTCGGCCTCACCGCCACGCTGGTCCGCGAGGACGGCCGGGAGGGCGACGTGTTCAGCCTGATCGGCCCCAAGCGGTACGACGCGCCGTGGAAGGACATCGAGTCGCAGGGCTGGATCGCCCCGGCCGAGTGCATCGAGGTACGCGTGACGCTCACCGACGCGGAGCGGATGGCGTACGCGACGGCCGAGACCGAGGAGCGCTACCGGATGGCGGCGACCGCCCGCACCAAGCTGCCAGTGGTTCGCGCCTTGGTGCAGCGGCACCCGGAGGAGCAGACGCTGGTGATCGGCGCGTACATCGACCAGCTGCACCAGCTCGGCGAGTACCTGGACGCGCCGATCGTGCAGGGCTCCACCACCAACAAGGAGCGGGAGCGGCTCTTCGACGCGTTCCGCTCGGGCGAGCTGCGCACGCTGGTGATCTCGAAGGTCGGGAACTTCTCGATCGACCTGCCGGAGGCGGCGGTGGCCATCCAGGTGTCGGGGACGTTCGGGTCGCGGCAGGAGGAGGCGCAGCGGCTGGGGCGGGTGCTCCGGCCGAAGGCGGACGGGCGCCAGGCGCACTTCTACACGGTGGTGTCCCGGGACACGATCGACACGGAGTACGCGGCGCACCGGCAGCGCTTCCTGGCCGAGCAGGGGTACGCGTACACGATCGTGGACGCCGACGACGTCCTCGGCCCGAAGCTGCCGACCGTCGACTGAACCGCGCTGGTCAGGCGGCCTTGAGCTTCCGCAGGATGTACTGGTTGAGGCTCAAGCCATCCTCGGCGGCCTGGATGGCAAGCTCGCGGTGCAGGCTCTCACCGATGCGCAGGTTGAACTTGCCCGAGTAGCTGCGCTCAGCGAACGGCTGCGGCACCTGCTCCCCCTGCTCCTCCATGTCCGCGATCACCTCACGCAGCATGTCCTGCAGCCCCTGCAAAGCCTCGATCTGCGAGGACGCCAGCCAGGAGAGAGACGGAAACTCGGCGCAGGTGGCGAGGAACTCGTCGTCCTGGGCCGACCAGGTGACGCGATAGGTGTAGTGGGACACGTCGGGGTGAGGATCGGTCTGCATCACATGGCCTCCTTCTTGTCGATCGCCTTGAGCACCTGCCGGACCTGGTACACCTTCGCCTTGCCCTTGTCGTTCTGGATGTTGACGCGTGGGTCGCCCGCCCAGGGCATCTTGAACACCGCATGGGACGTGCCGGCTTGGCGCGGCTTCCCGAAGTAGTGCTCGCACACCCGATAGAGATCGTTGTAGGCGATGTTCTGCTGGTTCTTCCGCATCGCCGCGACGAGCTTGTCTATGGACGGCACAGCACCGGTAGTACCGTCAACGGTACCATCGAAACAATGCCCTGCCGGCCGTCCGAGGCCCACGCTGTACGTGGAGACGGCCGAATGTCGCATCCCCATCGCCGCTGAGGGCTGACGTGCAGCGGCCGCGCCCCCGACACGGGACGCGGCCGCTGCCGGACGGTCAGTACTGCGGGGTGATGAAGATGCCCGCCTGGTCGACGATCGCGTGGGTGGTGCCCGAGCTGCCGTTGTAGAGCTTCAACCCGCCACGGGTATCAACGATGGCGAGGTTAGACGCTGTCTCGCCCGGCACGAAGTTGACATTCGACGCCGTCGGGCGCGCCTCATTGCCCGGATGGGCGATGAGGAAGCCGGAGGCGGTCGGCTTGGTGACGGTCAGGTTCGCCACCACCGCGGCGGCGCTCACACAGCAGGCCAGATCGGCGACGTGCGGGCTGACGGTGACCGTCTCCCGCGGCTGAAGCGGCTTGGCGCCCCCGCGGTTGGGGAGGCCGGTGGCATCCCGGCTGTCGGCGATCCGCAGCGGCCCGTTCGGGACGTAGCTGAGCTGGCCGTCGGACCCGAAGTACCCGGCCAGGTCCGCGATTACGTGCGTGCTGCCGGGGCTCTGGTTGTGGATGCTCGCCTTGAGGTCCGTCACCGGCACGATCACCAGGTTCGGGATGGTCTGGCCGGTGACGAAGTTCAGGTTCGACGCGTTCGGCACCGGCGAACCGTGCGGGAAGAGCTTCAGCACGCCGTTGGCCTGCGGCGCGGTGACGGTGACGTTGAGGACGACGGCCGTGGCGCCCGGGGAGACCTTCCGGTCCAGATCGAGCGTCCGGGTGCTGTTCGGCGCAAGCGCGCCACCCTCGGTGCGGGTGTCCAGGACCCGCGTCGGCGTCTGGGTGGCGAAGCCCTGGCCGGTTTCCCCGTACCAGCCCTGCAGGTCAGCGACGACATGCACCGTGCCACTGCCACTGTTCCGGATCCTGATCTTTCCGTTGCTCATCGGGACGGTCACCAGGTTCGGCACCGTCTCCTTGGCCACGAAGTTGACGTTCGAGGCGCCGGGCAGGCTCGTGCCGTCGGGATAGACAGTGAGGAAGCCGGCGGCCGTCGGCTGGGTCACGGTGACGTTCAGCACCACCGCGCTGATGTCCGCCGCCGGTACCCCGCCGATGCTGTTGATCGGCAAAACCACCTCGGAGTTCGGCGCCACCGGGGTGGTGGTGTCCACGCCGATCGCGGACCGGGTGTCCAGCAGGCGGGCCGGCGCCACCGCCGTGTAGTGCGCCCCCAGCATCGTGCAGGGCTGGGAGGTGATGCCCTCCCCGGACCGGAAACCGTTCCAGCTGTCGTACACGAGCACACAGGAACTTCCCGCCCGGCGGAACCGGTGTTTCACGTCCAGGAACGGCCCGCCGACCCGCCAGAAGGGAAAGTCGTCGTGTCTGTAGGCGAAGGAGCCAACAGGTCCGTCGGTCGTCCACTGGGTCGAGGTGTGGGCCCGGAGCGTGGTGTCCAGCGGCCCGGCACCGACCGTCCTGCGGAGAGGTTCGACGGTCGTACCGTGCCCCCCGATCCTCTCGGCCGCGCCCCGGTCGTGGTAGCCATTGCCCGTGCCGGTGTTGGCCCTCGCCGGATCGTCAGCATGCGGGTTGCCCAGCAGGTCGGTGGCCGAAACGCCGCGCACGGTCGCGTCGGCCGAGTCGATGCCAGGAGAGCCCTGCTTTAGCGGCAGGTAACCGCGGTCACCGGCCGAGGTTAGGTCGAGCAGCGGGTCCGCGGCAATGTCGTTCGCGCCCTGCCCGGTGGCCGCCCGGAAGTCGTTCAGAGTCGGGTAGGTCGTCCCGGCCCAGGCGTAAGGGGCCCAGCCGGTGGTGGGGTCGATCAGATTGTGGTGGGCCGTCGTTTCCGGCACCGACTGGGGCGACACCACGACGGCCGTCTTGTCGACCGGCTGTGCACACACCCCCTGGTCGGCCAAGGGTTGAACAATGTTGTTAGCGATCACGGCGCTGGGTGAGGTGCCAGTGACGGCGATGCCGGGCCCGCAGAGGGCTCGGACGGTGTTGTTGGTGACGGTGGAACCGGGGGCGTCGGCGACGACCATGGTGCCGACCGGAAACTGGTTGGCAACCACCGTCGTGCCCGCCGCGCCCGCCTCAACGACCAGTCCCGGCTTGGCGAGATTCTTCACCCAGTTCCGGCTCACGGTCACGTTCTGGGACGCGCCAGTGACGCGTATGCCGGCCGGTGCGGACGCCTGATTGACGGCTGAACCATCGACGGTGACCCGGGTCGACGCATCGACAACAACTGCCGCATCCGCTCGGTCACCGTAGAGTGTGAAACCTTCGACGACCACGTCGTGCACCCGGCGTAGAGCGAAGATCGTTCCAGAGACGGCGGTGGTGTTGAACCGGCCCACCCGGACCATGCCGCCCCGAATGTTGACTGCTCGGAAGGTAATCGGTGCTGCCTCGGTGCCCGACCGGGTGAAGACGACCGTCTCCGGATACGTCCCTGGCTGCACCAGCACGGTCTGACCGGGCTGCACGACGGCTGCAGCCGCTGAGATCGTGCAGAAGGGTGCCTCTGCGCTGCCGTCACCGTCGGGCGTGCAGCTCGTCTTGCTGACGAACAGCTCCGACCCGGTGGACCCCGCCGAGGCCGGGCCCGGCGCGGGGGCCGCGACGGCGGCGGGAGCCCCCGGCCCGACCAGACCTGCGGCTCCGATCAGTGGTACGAGCGCGAACAGGGAACGGACGGCTTTCCTCATGAGCACCCCGTGAAGATCAATGAGTGACGTGCCGCGGCAGCGTACCCCGGTGGACGGGAGTGCGATGTCCGCCGATCGGCGCATCTCGGCGGGCTTCAGCCTCCGCGTCGGACCGGAGGCGTGGACCGCCGGCCGCAGCTCCGCACCGAAGGTGGGTGGCCTGGTAGGAACGACGTACGGGCCTCCCTGGCCGGGCGAAGAACGCCAAGCGGCAGGGTCTTGGCCAGCGGATTAGCGCCGTCTGGACTCCGCCACGAAGACGCCGCGACCAGGGCGGCCGACCAACACGCCCTGCTGTCGCAGCCGCGCCACCGCGCGGCTGATCGTGGACTGCGAGACGTCGTACTCATCTGCCAGCGCCCGTCCAGACGGCAGCTGAGACCCAGGCGGATACGTCCCGTCCTTGATCTTGCTCAGAAGATCGTCGAGCAGCTCGTCCATAGTGGGCGGAATAGGCACATCGGGCCCCTTGCAGTCGGTTGGCCCGCCCAGTATCGATCAACTCCTGCGGAACAGGCAACGCACGTAGCACTGGTGACATAGGTGGGTAGCTGACTCGGAGACGCGCTTGACATAGGTGACTCGGTGGCAATACCGTCGCTCTCGGTGATGCGGTGCCGCTGCGGTCGTTGGCGCCTCTCGTACCGGTCTCGCATCGCCGCCGAGACCTCACCCTCCGCGCTCTCCCGGCGCGGCCCTGCCGCCGCACCATCACACCCGAGGCGGCAGGGCGGGGGCGGTCTCCGCCGCCCGCAACCGGCGGAGGCCGCCCTCCACCGTCGATGCCGTTCCGACGAAGGGCAGTCCCCCGTGCGCAACCTGATCCGTCGGCTGACGCGCCGACGTGAGGAACCACGTCCGGCGGAAGATGTCCGCCCACCACAAGGAATCAGGCCCTGGCAGATCCGCGACCGGTGCTTCAACGTCCGTCGACGCGGCCTCGACCCGGTCGAGATCCGTGCCTTCCTGCACCAGGTGGCCGACGAACTCACCGTCGCGCAGACCGCCCTGGCCGCGGTGCAGGAGGAGAACGTACGGATCAAGAACGCGCTGCGCTCCTGGCAGAGCGCCCAGTCGGCGAACCACCGCTACCGATGAGCGACCGTTGGGTGATCCACCTGCCGGTGACCGCGCCGGACCTGCACCGCGCCCGGATCTTCGCCCGGTCCGCCGCGCGGTTGCTGGCCGGGCTCACCGCCCGGGTCGAGCCGGGCGGGGTCACCGTCTCGGCCGAGGACCAGCAGGGCGTACGCCACTGGGTCTTCTGCGACCGGCCACTGCCCGGCGGCGCGCGATGCACCCTGCCGGTCGACCACACCGCGCCCTGCGCCCGCCGGTGACGGCTCGGGTCACCAGATCGGCGATGTGGCGGTATCCCGGTGGCCTGGATGCCGCCACATCGGCGACATGGAGTGGATCAAGCCGGCGACGTCGAGCGGATCAAGCCGCCGGCATGGAGTGGAGCAGGCCGGCGGCGCGGAGTGGACCAGCCGGCGGCGTGGGGCGTATCAAGCCGGGCACGAGAAAGGGGTTGGCGGGCCGCCGAACGCCGGCCCGCCAACCCCCAACCGAGACCTACTTGCCGCCGCCGGCTCGGAAGGCGACCCAGGCGTCGCTCATCCGGTCCGCCTGACCCGGCGTGAACATGTTCATGCAGGAGTCCTGCGTGTAGTCCATGAAGTTGTGGATCGGGTCCAGCCCGGGAGCGGTGCAGGTGTCCGCGCCCACCGGGCAGTTGAACTGCGGCGCGGCCTCGCGCGGCGTGTCCGCGACGAAGTCGCCGGAGGCGGAGCAGCCGTGCGCGAAGGTGTGCTCCAGCATCAGCCAGTGCCCGACCTCGTGGGTCAGCGTGTCACCGAGGGCGTACTTGCCGGCCGTGCCGCCCGGCATCGACTCGTCGAGCATCACCACGCCGTCGATGTAGTCGCGGCCGTTGTTGTAGCCCTTCGGGAAGTACGCCCAGCCGAGCAGGCCGCCGCCGATGTTCGCCGCGTACACGTTCAGGGTGCGGGCGTCGCCGGTGTACAGCGCCTTCTTCATGTCCCGCTCGTTCTTGCCCGGCACCACGGTGTACCAGTCGCTGTTCACGGTCCAGGTGGTGTCGACCAGGTCGAACCGGAACGGCGTGTCGGAGGCGTCCGGCGCGGTGCTGCCCGAGAACGAGTCGTTGAGCACCTCCATCTGGTCCGCGATCATGGTGTTCCACCGGGCCGTCTCGGCCGCGGTGAGCGGGTGGTCGGAGATCATGTGGAAGACCGTCGGCACGGTGACGCTGCCGTTCGCCAGCCGCGGCGAATCCTTGATCACGCCGTACGCGTTCGCCTCGTTCTTCGAGTACAGCTCCGGCTCCTGGGCGGTGGCGCCCTCGGCTACCCGGGCCGCGCTGTGCCCGTGCCCATCCGGCTCGCACGCCTCGACACCCGGGGAGGCGGTCACGGGTGCGGCCGTGGCCACCGCCCCGGAGGCCCCACCGGCCGCCAGGAAGGTCGCAGCGGTAGCGGTGAGCACCGCCGCTCGGAAAGTTCGTCTCCTGTGCATCGTTGCACCTTTCAGGGGATGGAAAACGGTGCGGAACCGACGCGGGGTTGCCACGACCAGGTCGATGACGTCGTCGTCCCGGTATCAGACCACGTGGTTGCCGTGCGGCAACAGACCCTCAGCAGACGAAACGCCTGACCAACCCGGTGCGTCCGAGCAGCGGTCCGGCCGATGCTCGCGCATGGCCGCCGCCTCCGGGGGTACGCGAGCCGCGAGACCGGAACCGCCGTCTCCGATCTGGCGTAACCGGGAAGAGAGGCAACCGATGAAGGACAGAATCCTCCGAGGGCTGAAGAAGGGCACCAAGACCATCATGGTGCGCCGCCGGCGCGGAGACGCCATGATCAGCAAGCCGACCCGCTCCAGACGCCCCGGCCGACTGTTCCAGTGAGCCTTCCGCGCCCGGCCGCGTAAGGGACACGCGCTGTGCCGGCCGCCCGGCGGGCACGTGCTGTGCCGGCCGCGTGGCGGGCACGCGCTGTGCCGGCCACCGGACAGGTGGCGGCCGGTGGCGTCAGAGCACCCGGGTGACCTGCTCGGCGGCGATCCGCGCGTCCCGCCGGGCCGGGTCGAGGTTGGCGCAGACCACCACCGACGCGCCCACGCTCAGCGGGGCGAGCAGCCACTTCACCGGCTGCTCGTGCTCGGCGGCGTCGACCAGCAGCCGGTCGCCGGCGCGCAGGTCGAGCTGGTCGGCCAGGCTCAGGGCGAGCTGCCCCCACTCGTCGTAGCTGGTGCCGTCGGGGCTGGCCGGGTCCGTCGCGCGGATGGCGGCGTGGTCGGGCGGGGCGTCGGTGTGCCGCAGCACCTCGGCGGACCAGTCGAGCCAGCCCACCGGCACGTCGGCCAGCCGGCCCGGCCCGGTGCCGACCAGGTAGCGGTGGGTGCCGTCCGGCACGTCCTCCAGCCAGTCGTCGAGCCGTTCCGGGGTCACGAACACCGCGTCGTACGGCCGGTCGGCGCCCGGTTCGAGCACCGGCAGCCCGGCGGTGGCCCGCGGCCGGTACGACACCGCCAGCCCGGCCGCCCACGCGCCCAGCAGCACCGCCGCGGTACGCCAGTGCGGCGGCAGCAGCACCGCGACCCGGTCGCCGGGGCGCAGCCGGCAGCCGTCCCGCAGCAGGCCCGCGCTGCGCGCCGCCCAGTCGCCGAGCTGCGCCGCAGTCAGGTCGACCCGCTCGCCGGTCGCGTCGTCGCACCAGCTGAGCAGCGGACGGTCGGTCGTGCGCAGCGCCTCGGGCGCGACGGTGACGGGCGTACTGGCAGCCATCGGGCGCTCCTCCCTGCCGGTGCGTCCACCCTAACCACCGCCGGCCGTCCGGCCCGCCCCCGGACCGACCAGAGGTGCCCGCGACCGTCGGGTCGCGGGCATCCCGTCGCCGTACCGGGCTACTCCTTGACCTTGGCCACGTCGGTCGGGCGCTTCACCGTCACCTCGACGCCGTAGTCGAAGATTTCCAGGGTCGCGTTGGCCGTGCCGGTGTCGAGCCGGCCCTTCGCCGTGGACTGCCACGTGCTGCTGAGCACCACCGTGGCGATCCGCCCGTCGGCGTCGAGAGTGATGTCGCCGGACGTGCTGGTCGACCCGTCGCGGTACTGCGTGCCGTACTGGAAGTGCAGCGTGCCGTCCGGGTTCTCGCTGATCGTCGCGTTCGCGCCTTTCAGCGCCCTGAGCAGGGCCGCCGGGTCGGGTGCGGCGGCACCCAGCACGCCGCTGCCGTCGTCGTACAGCGACAGCCGGTCGTACGTGCCGGGGTACTGGCCGTACCGGCCGTACGTCTCGCCCGGGCCGGTCTTGTCGGCCGGCAGCTCGCCCTGCGGTCGTTCCCCGCCCACGTACCGGGTGCCGTTGATCAGCAACTCGGTCATCACCGAGTCGTCCTGCGGCGCGCGGACGTACCCGGTGCGGGTCTTCGGGTCGAACGCGCCCTCGTACGTCAGCCCTCCGACGTAGCTCAGCCGCATGCGGTAGCTGATGTTCTCGCTGGCGGTGACCGCCGCGACCAGCTTCATCTGCGGCGAGACCGGGGCCGGCCGGGGCGCCTCCTGCGCGGCGGTGCCGGCCGGGCGGCCCGTCCCCGGCAGCGTCGCCACGGTCGCCGCCGTGCCGATCCCCAGCGCCAGCAGCGCGCAGGTCGCGCCGACCATCGTCGTGGTCCGGCGCCGCCGGGCCCGCCGGCCCCGGTCGAGCAGCACCCCCACCGGGGGTACGGAGTCCGGCTCGCCGTCGACCATGTCGTGCATCCGGTGGGCGAGGCGCTCGTCGAGCGTGTCCATCACTGATCACCTGCTTACCTGGTAGGTGGGTTCATCGAGAAGGTGGCGGAGCTTGTCCAACGCCCGGGCGTTCTGGCTCTTGACAGTGCCGAGCGTGCAGCCGAGCACCCGGGCGACCTCGCGCTCGGTCAGGTCCTCGTAGTGGCGGAGCACCACGACCGCGCGCTGCCGGGCCGGTAGCGACATCAGCGCCCGGCGCAGCACGTCCGCGTCCGGGTCGAGGTCACCGGCCGGGGCGGCCCGGTCGGGCACCTCCCCGACGAGGTTCTCCCGGCGACTGCGCCGCCAGCCGGACGTGTTGTTGTTGACCAGGGCCCGGCGCAGGTACGCGTGCGGGTCGTCGAGCCGGGACAGCCGGCGCCACCGCTCGTACACCTTGACCAGGCTGTCCTGCAGCAGCTCCTCGGCCCGCCACCGGTCGCCGGTGAGCAGCATGGCCAGCCGGATGTGGCGTTGCCAGGCCACCTCGACGAACGCCACGTACGACCGGTCCGCACTGGAGAGCCGTTCTGTTTGGTCGGTCACGCCCCTAACACGTGGCGGTGCCGCAGAAGGTTGTCAGCGTTTCTCCGCGCCGGTGCGTCGACTTTGGTTACCACCCGGCCGGCCCGGTGGCCGTATCGGCGGGCCGGGTGGCCAGGGCAGGGTGCGGGTGGTCCCCACCGCAACGCCGCGAGGAGTGCCGATGCCGGCCGAGCGTCACCCCGACCGCCTTCCCCTGCGTCGCCGGCTGTTGCCGGCCGTGGCGCTGCTGCTGCTCGCGCCCTGGACCGCCGAGTGCTCCTGGGGCGGCTTCACCGCCGACGAGTTCCTGGTGGTGGTGCTCGTGCTCGCCCCGATGTACGGCGGGGCGGCGCTGCTGATCCGGGAGACCGCCCGGCGCCTGGGCGCGGGCTGGCCGGCGATCGTGCTGCTCGCCGCCGCGTTCGGGGTGGTCCAGGCCGGTGTGGTCGACCAGTCGCTGTTCAACCCCGACTTCCTGGACGACACCGAGTTCGCCGACACGCAGGCCGCCGCCGAGGCCACCCGGGTACCGGTGCTCGGCTTCAGCGCCCGGCAAGTGGTCGACTACGTGGGCAACCACGTGCTGCTGAGCATCTGCGCGCCGATCGCGCTGGTCGAGTCGTACCTCGGGGCGGGCCGGCGGCTGCGGCCCTGGCTGGGTTGGCCGGGTCTCGCCGTGGTCGCGCTGCTCTACCTGGCCGGCAGCGTGCTGATCTTCTCCGACACGCGCGGCAGTGCGGGCTTCCTGGCCAGCCCGGTCCAGCTGGGCTTCGCCGGCACGCTGGCCCTCACGCTGGTCGGCGCGGCCCTGCTGCCCCGCTGGCGGCGCCGCCCCCGCCGCACCGACATGCCCGGCTGGCACACACGGCCGCCCACGCCCGTCCACGCGCCGCAGCCGGCCGGCGCTCCGCCGAAGCTGGTCGAGGCGCCAATGGCCACGCCGTCGCCGGGCGCCGGGCGGGCACCGCGACCGGTCCTGGTGGCGCTGCTGGGGCTGGTCGGCTATTCCAGCCTGGGACTGGTGCCCGGCTGGCCCGGGATCGCCGTCGCGGCCGCGGTCGCCGCCGTCGCCGGCGGATTGGTGGCCCGCTGGTCCGGCCGGGCCGGCTGGGGGCAGCGGCACGTGCTGGCCGCCGCCTCGGCCAGCCTGGTCGTCGCGGCCGGGTTCGCGTACGCCGTGCCGACCTACGCCCCGGCGACGCCGGCGGCGGCCCTGGCCGGCGACGTGGCGATCAGCGTCATCACGCTCAGCCTGGTCGGCGGCGCCTGGTGGCGGCTGCGCCGGCCTGCCGACGGTCCCGTGGTCGCCCGCTGACGCTCCCGGTGCCGCCGGCCGGGAGGAGGGCCGGGGCGCGGTCGGCGGCGGGGATCCATTGACCGCGGTTGCCAGAATCGGGCCGCACCCCGGCGGTCGGCCCGCCGGGCCGGCTGGTTCTGGGAGGTCCGGGATGCTGGGGTCACGGGAACGGGGCGCAACGGGGCGGCGGTGGCGTACCGGCGCGGCGGTGGTGCTGGCGGCGGTACTGCTCGGCTCGGCGGCCCGGGTGGCGCCGGCCGCCGCGGATCCGCTGCCCGTGCTCAACCCGACCGTCACCGCCACGGTCTGGGCCAACTCGCCGACCACCGCCGAGTACCGGATCACCGGCGGCTACAGCGCCAACTCCGCCGAAGGCGACATCGTCGTGCGGCGGACCGGCACCGGGGCGTACACGGTGACGCTGGAGGGGGCGGCGACCACCGGCGGGGTGGCACACGCGGTGGCGTACGGCGGCGGGCCGGTGCACTGCACGGTCGCCGGCTGGTACCGCAGCCTGGTCGGCCCGGACCTGCTGATCCAGGTGCGCTGCTTCGCGGCGACCGGTGCGCCGGTGGACAGCCGGTTCGTGGCCACCTTCACCAACCGCAAGCAGATCCACCAGGGCCGGCTGGCCTGGTTCGTCACCGACCAGGCGGTGCCGACCGGGCTGCGTACGCTGCCCGCCACCTACCGGTACGACTCCACCGGCGGCGAGGTCCGGTACGAGCGGCTGGGCACCGGCCGTTACCAGATCCACGTGAACCCGAACCCGCCCAGCGAACTCGGGCACCCGTACTTCCCGATGACCCACGTCACCGCGCTCGGCACCAGCGCGGTGAACTGCCAGATCTCCTGGCCGGACCACTGGCAGGTGCGCTGCGCCAACGCGGCGGGCACCCCGGTCGACGCCCGCTTCGTGGTCACCTACGGCGTCCGCGTCGACCTGCTGGGCCACTCGACCGGCCCGCGCTTCGCCAGCGGCACGCTCTACGGCGAGGAGGCGAGCGGCGGGGTGATCAGCGGCGACTCGTACAACTCGGTGCTGGCCGACTACGGCGGCGCCCACGGCACGCTGCTGGGCACCGGCCGCTACGAGATGACCTTCCGGGGCACCGGCGCGGCGTACGGCACCGCCTTCGTCAACGCGCACGCGCCGCACTTCGACAGCCAGCCCACCCGCGGTCACTGTGTGCTCGCTGGTTGGGGTCGGGTGGGCGCGGACACGGTCGTCCGGGTCAACTGCTACGCCTGGCTCGGCGTGCCGGCGAACCTGAACGCGCGGATCTCGTACACCACCTGGCCGGCGGCCTGACGAGTCGGCCGGCTGACCCGGGCCCGGCCCGGGCGGCGTGCGGGCGGGCCGCCCGCCCGGTGGTCAGCGGCGAGGGAGCAGGTAGCGGGCCCGCCGGCCGGCGTCGGCGAACCCGAGCCGCCGGTACAGCCCCGCCGCCGGGTTGTTGTCGTTGACGCAGAGCCAGACCTCCCGCGCCCCGTCGCGGGCGAGGCCGCGCAGCGCACAGGCCACCAGGTACGCCCCGACTCGCCGCCCCCGCCACCCGGGCACCACACCCACCTGGTCGACCCAGTTGTCGATGACGTTGACGAAGCCGACGGCGGCACCGTCGGGACCGCGCGCGACGAGCGACAGGTCCCGCCGGTACTCGTCGTCCTCTCCCAGCTCACCCAGCCACTCGTCGGCGGTGGGCGAGGCGAAGCCGGGCCGGTCGGCGAACGACGCCCGGTAGGTCTCGAACAGCTCGGCGTCGAGCGTCACGGGCTCGGTGGTCACGCCGTCGGGGCGAGCGACATCGGGAAGGGAACCGAGGTCGTGCCGCTGCACCCACTCGGTGAACGTCCGCTCGAAGCCGTGCGCCGTGAACAGGGCTTCCGCGCCCGCGCTCCACGTCTCGGTGGTCACCAGCAGGTCGGCGTCGCCCGCCTGCTCGCCCGCCCAGCTCAGCAGCCGCCCGCCGAGGCCCCGCCCCCGCCAGGCCGGGTGCACCAGGCCGGTGCTGGTGGCCGGCCGTCCGCCCAGGCCGACCGCCACGGCCGCGACCAGGCCACCGTCGTGCCAGGCGCCGAGGGTACGGGACTGAAGCAGCCGCGCCCGCACCAACGGCGTACGGGCGAACAGCGGCAGCCCGCCGTCGACGCCCAGGCACGCCTCGGCCAGCCGGGTCAGCTCCGGCAGGTGGTCCTCACCGAACTCTTTCCAGGTCAACCCGCCTGTCCCGGCCATCCCCACCCCTGTCGTCAACGCCCACCGACCGACCGCCAACCATCCGTCAACCGGTGAAGGCCCGGCAGGCAGTAGGCACCGCGCCCCTGGTGGGTGTCAAACAGATTCCACCGCATACCCGCCTCGGAGCGTCAGCGCATGGCGACCTCGAAGCAGAGCGCCTCGTGGATCACGACGTCGACGTGCCTGGCGGGGCGAACCGGTCGACCAGCAGGGCCAGCCGTCGCTCGTGTTCCTCCCGCCGGAGCCGGCCGTTGCGCATCAGCGTGACCAGCCCGTGCAGCCCACTCCAGAAGGTCTCGGTGAACGTCTCCAGGTCGTCGTCACCGGCGAAGGGGCGCAGCGTCTCGGCCAGCTCGGCGAAGGCCCGGGCCAACTCGACCGGGGTGTCCTGGCTGGCGAAGGAGAGGTCGACGGGGAGGGTGAATATCGCGTCGTAGAGCGCGGGCCGGCGTTCGGCGAACGCGGCGTACGCCGTGGCGATGCCGGCCACCGCGTGCCGCGGGTCGGTCGCGGCGGCCCGGGCGGCGGCGAGTTCGACGGCCAGATCGCCGCAGCCTTCCACGGCGACGGCCGCCATGATGGCGTCCTTGCCCTTGAAGTGGCTGTAGAGGACGGGCTGGCTGTATTCGATCTCGGCGGCGAGCCGGCGGGTGGTGACGGCGTCCCAGCCCTCCGACTCGGCCAGCTCCCGGGCGGCGGCGATGATCGCCCGCTCCCGCTCAGCCCGCTCCCGCTCGCGCCGCGCCTGAGTTGACATTCCGGAACTCTAGCACCGCTAGCCATTCTGTCGACGCTCTGCTAGCGTCGCTCTCGTATCTAGCACTGCTAGCACTCGGAGTCAGCCATGCTCAGCGCCATCGCCTACGGGCTCGCCGTCGTCCTCAGCCTCTTCTGTGTGCTCATCGGCGCGCGGTTCCTCCTCGCGCCCCAGGCTTCCGCCGCCGGCTACGGGGTCCCGGCCAAACCGGGCGGGGACGCCGCCTACCTGACGATCAAGGGCGTGCGCGACCTCACCTACGGCCTGCTGGGCCTCGCGCTGATCGCCTTCGCCAGCGCCGACGCCGTCGCCTGGTACATGCTGATCGTCGCGATCATCCCGTTGGCGGACACCCTCATCGTGCTGCGGCACGGCGGCGCGAAGGCCGTCGCCTTCGGCATCCACTTCGCCACCGCCGTGGTCATCCTGCTCGACGCCGTCCTGCTCTTCGCCCGCTGAGCCGGCCGCCGTCAGGCGTCGGGGAGTTCGGGCCCGCCCTCCAGCAGCGGGGCCAACAGGTCGCCGGACTTCTCCACCCGCTTGAGCACCTCGGCGGAGGTGTAGGGGCGGGTGGCGGGACGCTTGCCGGCCGCACCGGCGGCGACCTCGTCCCAGGTCAACGGCGTGGACACCGACGGCACCGCCTGGGCGCGCAGCGAGTACGGCGCCACCGTGGTCTTGGCCGCGTTGTTCTGGCTCCAGTCGATGAAGACCTTCCCCGGCCGCAGGTTCTTCGCCATCTTCGACACGATCAGCTTCGGATGGGCCCGCTCCAGCTCCTGGGCGATCCGCTTGGCGTAACCGGAGACGACGTCGGCGTCCTGGGCGCCGGCGATCGGGCAGCAGAGCTGCATGCCCTTCTTGCCCGACGTCTTGGGATAGGACGAGATGCCGTCGGAGGCCAGCCGGTCGCGCATCAGCAGCGCCACCTCGCAGCACTGCTGCAGCGCCGCCGGTGCGCCCGGGTCCAGGTCGACGACCATCATGTCCGGGTGCTCGCCGATCTTCCACTGCGGCGTGTGCAGCTCCAGCGCGGCCAGGTTGGCCAGCCAGACCAGGGTGGGCAGGTCGTCGGCGACCACGTAGTCGATGGTCTCCCGGCCCTTGGTCGACCCGGGCGCGGGCAGCGTCTCCACCCGTACCCAGTCGGGGGTCGAGGCCGGCTTGTTCTTCTCGAAGAAGGACTTGTCGTCCACCCCGTTGGGGAAGCGGATCCGGGTCAGCGCCCGGTCGCTCAGGTGCGGCAGGAGCACCGGGGCGATCCGGGTGTAGTAGTCGATCACCTCGCCCTTGGTGAACCCGGCCGCCGGATAGAGCACCTTGTCCAGGTTGGACAGCTCCAGCGGGCGGCCCTCGACGTCCACCCGGAGCCGGTCAGCCGGCATCGTCGACCTCCTCGGCGGGCTTGTCCGGTCGCAGCCGGAGCACCCGGGGGAACCGCAGTCGCCCGTCCGGGGTGCGCTGGCCGTACTTCACCTCCACCACGACCCGGGGTGTTACCCAGATCGCTCCCCGGGCATCCTCGCGCGGCACGTCTCCGGCGAACGGCGACGCGCCGGTGCGCAGCGGCTCCAGCTCACGCAGCAGTTCCCGCTCCAGGGCCGCGCCGATGCCACCGCCGACCCGGCCCCGGTAGGTGAGCCGGCCGGCCGGGCCGGGCACCCCGACCAGCAGGCCGCCGATCCGGCGGGCGCCCGGCCGCCAGCCACCCACCACGAAGTCGCCGGTGACCTCCAGCTTGACCTTCACCCAGTCCGGCGAGCGCACCCCCGGCCGGTAGACCGAGTCGACCCGCTTGGCCATCACCCCCTCCAGGCCGTGCTCGCCGGCGGCCTCGTAGGTGGCCGGGCCGTCGAGGAAGAGCGGCGACACCGCCCACCGCGCGCCGCCCAGCATCAGGCCGTCCAGGGCCTCCCGGCGGCGGGCGTACGGCCAGCCGGTCAGGTCCTCGCCGTCGAGCCGGAGCAGGTCGAAGATCATGTACGTGACCGGCATGACCGCCGCCAGCCGGGCGGCCTTGTTCCGGTCGCGGACGTGCATCCGCTCGGCGAGCGCGGTGAACGAGGGCTGGCCGGTCTCGCCGAGCAGCACCACCTCGCCGTCGAGCAGCGCGTCGTCCACCTGGGTACGCAGGGTGGCCAGCTCCGGGTACGCGACCGTGATCTCCACGCCGGAGCGGGCGTAGAGCTGCTGGCGCCCGCCGGAGATGTCGGCCAGGGCGCGGACCCCGTCCCACTTGAACTCGTACGCCCAGCCGTCACCCGCCGGGAGCTGCCCGGTCATCGCGAGCATCGGCTTGAGCGGTGCGCCGGGCACCTCATGACTGTAGTTGCCGGCCGAAGCGCTCGCGCCCGCTTCGATCATTTGCGATCCTGGGCTGTACCGGGGAGAGGAGCACGGGATGCGAGCCATCTGGAAGGGTGCCGTCTCGTTCGGGCTGGTCTCGATCGCGGTGAAGCTCTACTCGGCCACCGAGGAGAAGGACATCCGGTTCCACCAGGTGCACCGGGAAGACGGCGGCCGGATCCGCTACAAGCGCACCTGTCAGATCTGCGGCGAAGAGGTCAGCTACGACGACATCGCCAAGGGCTACGACATCGGCGGCGGCGAGATGGTGATCCTCACCGACGAGGACTTCGCCGAGCTGCCGCTGAGCACCTCGCACGCGATCGACGTGCTGGAGTTCGTGCCGGCCGAGCAGGTCGACCCGATCCTCTACAACAAGGCCTACTTCCTGGAGCCGGACGGCGCGGCGACCAAGCCGTACGTGCTGCTGCGCGACGCGCTGACCGACTCCGAGCGGGTGGCCATCGTCAAGGTGGCGCTGCGCCAGCGGGAACAGCTCGCCACGCTGCGGGTCCGCGAGGGCGTGCTGCTGCTCAACACCATGCTCTGGCCGGACGAGATCCGTAAGCCCGACTTCGGCTTCCTCGACGAGGACCTGAAGGTCCGGCCGCCGGAGCTGGCGATGGCCAGTTCGCTGATCGACTCGATGGCCGGGGACTTCCACCCGGACGAGTTCACCGACGACTACCGGGCCGCGTTGCAGGAGGTCATCGACGCCAAGGTGGAGGGCCGCGAGGTGGTCCAGCCGGAGGAGGTCGAGGAGGCCCCGGCGGCGGCGGTGGACCTGATGGCCGCGCTCAAGGCGTCCGTGGAGCGGGCCAAGGCGGCCCGGGGCGAGGCGCCGGCCCGGGGCGGCGGCGCGGAGCCGACCCCGATCTCGGCGGCCCGTTCGGCGAAGAAGGCGGCCGAGAAGAAGACCGCCAAGGCGCCGGCCAAGAAGACCGCCGAGAAGAAGGCGGCCCCCAAGAAGGCGGCGGAGAAGAAGGCCGCGCCGAAGAAGACCGCCGCGGCGGAGAAGAAGACCGGGGCCAAGAAGGCCGCCCCGAAGAAGGCCGCCCGCAAGACCGCCTGACCCCGGTCCCCCGCGTCAGCCCCGGCCGAGCTTCTGCGTGGGGGTGATCCGCACGATCACCCGCTCCTCCCCGACCTGCCGGAACGGGTAACGGTCCTGGCCGAGGTACTTCTGCGCCATCCGGTCGATGTGCTCGTCGGCCCCCTCCTCGACCAGCTCGGCCGTGCCCTTCACCCACAGCGTGCGGAAGTCGTTGGCCTTGTCCGCCACGGAGATCGCGACCTCCGGGTTGCGCCGGATGTTCTCGTACTTGACCCGGCCCTTGGCCGTGTTGAACAGGATGTGCTCGCCGTCGGTGTCCACCCAGACCGGGGTCACGTGCGGCGAGCCGTCGGCCTCGACGGTGGCGACGTGGGCCAGCTGTGGTTCGGCGAGCAGGGCAAGGTCTTCGTCGGTGAGGATCGCCATGGTCGGAATCTACCGGCGGAACCGCCCGGGTGCCCGGCATCCGACGTTGCCTTGACGTCGGCGGCAAGGTCTAGCGTGGGCCGCGACGCCACCGGCGAGGGAGGGTCGGATGCTGATCGGCGAGTTGGCTGAGCGCGCCGGCACGAGCACGCGCGCGCTGCGCTACTACGAGACGCACGGGCTGGTCCGGCCGGGCCGCTCGGCGAACGGCTACCCGGTCTACGACGAGGCCGAGCTGGCCGTCGTACGGGAGATCCGGTCGCTGCTCGCGGTGGGCTTCGGCCTCGACGACATCCGGCCGTTCGTCGCCTGCCTGCGGGCCGGCAACAGCTCCGGCCACGTCTGCCCCGACTCGGTGGCGGTGCTGCGTCGCAAGCTGGCCGAGGTCGACGCCGGCATCGACCGGTTGCGGACGGTCCGGCAGGGGCTGCGGGAGCAGCTCGCCCACGCCATCGCCCAACGGGAGGAAACATGCCTGAGGTTGCGCAGAGCGGCTCGCTGACCACTGTCACCGACGCCACCTTCCACTCCGCCGTACTCGCCGCCGACCGGCCGGTGGTGGTCGACTTCTGGGCCGACTGGTGCCCGCCGTGCCGGGCCATCTCCCGCAGCCTGGCGGAACTGGCCGTCGAGTTCGCCGGCCGGCTGGACATCACCACGATCAACTCGGACGAGAACCCGGAGACCACCCGCCGGTACCGGGTGCTGTCCCTGCCCACCCTGCTGGTGTTCGACCGGGGTGAGCTGGTCGGCTCCATCGTCGGGGCGCGCCCGAAGAACCACCTGCGGTCGGCCCTGGGCCGGCACGTCGGCGACGCCTGACGGGGGTGTCGGCCGGGCCGGTTACGCTCCGCCGGCCGACACCGCCCCCGGAAGGACCGTCCATGCCGTACGTCCCCGACCTGCACCGGCTGCTGACCCCCGGCGCCCGCTACGCCGACGAGCACGGTGCGTACGTCATCCAGGCGCACCCGGTCGACGACGTCGTGCTCCCCACCGGCCAGGTGGTCGGCTGCGACCCGCTGGTCTGCCCGGAGGCCGAACCGTTCACCGTCACCGTGCCGCCCGGCCGCTACCCGGCCCGGGCCTGGGTGGCGGCGGTGCTGCGCGACGGCGCGGAGGCGGACCGGCGGGTGGCCGCGCTGGAGCTGGTGGTGCACGACGAGCCGGCGGTGCGCTGGGAGCTGGCGCTGGTCGGCGACCAGGACGTCAGCACCCTCGACGACGACGGCTACTTCGGCTTCGGGGTGGACGCCGGCATGGCCACGCTGGCCGATCCGACCGCCCTGGAGGTGCTGTCGGGGTGGGACTACGACCAGGTCGAGGAGGTGTTCATCCCGGCCGAGTATCCCGAGACCCCGGTGCCCGGGCTGATCACGGCCGTGCTCGACGAGGCGTCCGGCGCCAACGTGGTGACCGTCTCCTCGGGCTGGGGTGACGGCTGCTACGGCACCTGGATCGGGCGCGCCGCGGACGGCCGGGTCACCTCGTTCGTGACCGACTTCATGGTGGTCCCCGACCCGGACTGAGCCGCGCGCCGCCGGCCCGCGCCGCGGCGGTTCGTGCCGGCCCGGCACCGGCGTCCGTTCCGGCCGGGCGGATGCGGCACGGTGGGCGTCCGGCCGGGTACCGTGTGCGTCGGCTTTCCCCCCGGCAGCGATGCCGGCCACCACCTCGCAGCAGGGAGTCGACGAGTGAGCGAAGGCACGCAGAACCGGTCGAAGTCGGAGCGGCGGCTGGCCGCCCAGTTGGCGGCGCAGAAGGCCGCCGAGGCGAAGCGGCGCCGGCAGGCGTGGCTCGGCGGGCTGGCCGGTCTCGCCGTGGTGGCGGTGCTGATCACCGTCTTCGTGATCGTCGGCCAGGGCGACGACGACCCGGCCCAGCCGGCGGCCGGCAGCCCGTCGGCCTCCGCCCCGGCGGACGACGCGGCGGCCCCCGCCGCCCCGCAGCTGCCGGAGGGCGCCGATCCGGCGCTGAAGACCAAGCCGGCGGTGAGCCCGGGCAAGGGCGAGCTGACCAAGCTCACCGTGACCCCGCTGATCAAGGGCACCGGCCCGGCCGTGCAGGCGGGCCAGACCATCACCACGAACTACGTGGGCGTGTTCTACTCCGACGGCAAGGAGTTCGACTCGTCGTGGGAGGGCGGCCAGCCGGCCAGCTTCGCGATCGGCGTCGGGCAGGTCATCAAGGGCTGGGACCAGGGCCTGGTCGGGGTGACCGTGGGCAGCCGGGTGCAGCTGGACATCCCGGCCGAGCTGGCGTACGGCAACGACTCCTCCGGCGGCCGCCCGGCCGGCCCGCTGCGCTTCGTCGTGGACGTGCTCGCCGCGCAGTGACCCGACCGGTACGCCCGGCTTGTCACCCGGGATCGATGCAGTTGCCCACACAGGGCTTCCGAGCCGTCACCGGACGGCAGTAGGTTCAGCGTCACCCCGGGCGGCCCGCCGCCCGGGGTGACGACGGACCGGACGTGGAGGGGCCCGTGACGGACGACCCGGGGCGGACCGCCCGACTGTTGTGGACGCACTTCGAGCCGGTGCACGCGATCACCTACTTCCACCCGCGGGCCCGCGCCGCGTACGAGGCGGTCGGGTTGCGCGGCTATTGGCGGGGCTACTTCGCCGGTCGGGCCGCCCCGCTGGGCCCGACCGACGCCGCCCCGGTGATCGCGGCGTTCTTCAGCTTCGCCCCGCACATGGTCGCCCGGGCGCTGCCGGCCGTCTGGCGGCTGGCCACCCCGGCGGAGGCGCTGCGCGCCCGGCTCACCGGCGCGGTGCAGGCGCTCGCCGAACTCACCTACGAGCTGCCCGAGTCGCACCTGGCCGAGGCCGCCGACCTGCTCGAGGAGGCGGCCGGCACGCTGGAGCCCGCCGGCCGGGTGCTCGGCGCGGCCAACGCCGCCCTGCCCGCCGGCGAGTACCCGCTGGCCCGGCTCTGGCAGGCCGCCACCACGCTGCGCGAGCACCGCGGCGACGGGCACATCGCCGCGCTGGTCGCCGCCGACCTCGACCCGGTCGAGACGCTGGCCTGGCGGGTGGCGGTCGACCTGGCCCCGAAGAACCTGCTCGGCCGGGGCTGGTCGGAGAAGCAGTGGGCGGCGGCCCGCGAGCGGCTGGCCGAGCGGGGCTGGCTCACCCCCGACGGCGAGCCGACCGAGCGCGGCCGGGCCGGGTTCCAGGCCGTCGAGGACGCCACCGACGCCGCCGCGGCCCGCCCCTGGCGCGTGCTCGGCCCGGACCGTACCGACCGGCTGCGCGAACTGCTCGACCCGATCGCCCGCGCCGGGCACACGGTGATCCCGCCGGACAGCCCCATCGGCCTCCCCGCGCTACCGGCCTGACCCAGGCGGCTGTGCCGGGTGCGCCTATCGTGCCCCACATGTGGATCGTGGAACTCGCCTTCACCGACGCGCCGGAACGGCTCGCCGCCCGTCCGGCGCACCGGCAGTTGCTGACCGCCCTGCACGCCGAGGGGATCGTCCGGATGTCCGGCCCGCTGGCCGACGACTCCGGCGCGGTGCTCGTCTTCGACGTGCCCGACCGGGCGGCGCTGGACCGGCTGCTCGCGCGGGACCCGTACTACTCGACGCCGGGGGTGCGGATCGTCGGGGCGCGGGAGTGGGCGCCCTTCCTCACCTGAGGCGGCCGGTCGGGCAGGATGGGCACGTGGTGGATGCGGTGGTCTTCGACCTGGACGGCGTGATCGTGGATTCCGAGCCGGTCTGGGAGGAGGTCCGGCGGGCGTACGTGGCGGAGCACGGCGGGACGTGGCAGGCCGACACCCAGCGCCGGCTGATGGGGATGAGCACCGGCGAGTGGTCCCGCTACCTGAGCGCGGAGCTGGGCGTCGGGCGGAGCCCCGAGCAGGTCGCCAGCGAGGTCGTGGAGGAGATGACCCGGCGCTACGGGGCCCGCGTACCCGTCATCGACGACGCCCCGGAGGTGGTGCGCCGGCTGGCCGCGCGGTGGCCGCTCGGCCTGGCCAGCTCGTCACCGACCCGGCTGATCGCGGCGGCGCTGGCCGCCACCGGCCTGACCGACGCGTTCCGGGCCACCCTGTCGACCGAGGAGACCGAGCGGGGCAAGCCGGCGCCCGACGTCTACCTGGCCGTGGCGGAGCGGCTCGGCGTCGACCCGGCCCGCTGCGTCGCGGTCGAGGACTCCTCCAACGGGGTGCGTTCGGCGGCCGCCGCCGGGATGGCCGTGGTGGCGATCCCGCACGGGGCGTACCCGCTGGACGACGACGCGGCCCGGCTGGCCGCCGTGGTGCTCGGCTCGGTCGACGAGTTGACGGCGGAGACCGTGGCCCGGCTCGGCTGACCGGTCCCTCCCCCGCACTGTCCGGTTGTACGGTTTGCGGGGCGGCCGGCATGAGCGCGATCCGGTCGGGTACCGCAGCCGACGGCGCGAGCCCGGCAGCGGGCGTTCGCGGGTGAGGAGACGGCGATGAAGGCGATCGTGTACGAGCGCACCGGCGACGTCTCGGTGCTGCAACTGGTGGACCGGCCGGTGCCGGAGCCGGGGCCGGGCGAGGTGCTGGTGCGGGTGGCCGTCTCCGGGGTGAACCCGACGGACTGGAAGGCCCGCCGGCAGTGGCCGCTGCCGGCCGGCTGGCAGACCCCCGGGCAGGACGGCGCCGGGGTGATCGAGGCGGTCGGCGAGGGGGTCGACCAGGAGCTGATCGGCGAGCGGGTCTGGCTCTGGGAGGCCGCCTGGCAGCGGCCCTGGGGCACCGCCGCCGAGTACACGGTGGTCCCGGTGCGGCAGGCGGTACGCCTCGGCGACGCCTCCTTCGACCTGGGCGCCTGCCTGGGCATCCCGTTCCTCACCGCGCACCGCTGCCTGACCGCCGGCGAGTACATGCCGGACAAGCTGCACGCCGGCGCGCTCAGCGACCACACCGTGCTGGTGCAGGGCGGGGCGGGCGCGGTCGGCAACGCGGCCATCCAGCTCGCCCGCTGGGCCGACGCCTGCGTCGTCGCCACCGTCAGCAGCGCGGAGAAGGCGCAGTTGGCGGCAGCGGCCGGGGCCTCCTTCGTGGTCAACTACAAGGAGCAGGACGTGGTCGAGGAGGTCCGCAAGATCGCCCCCGACGGGGTGCACACCATCGTCGAGGTCTCCGCCGCGCGCAACGCCGCCACCGACGTCCAGCTGCTGCGCAACGGTGGCGCGGTCTGCGTGTACGCCGACGACGGCGGCGCCGAGGTCACCCTGCCGATCCGGCCGTTGATGATGCCGAACGCGCGCTGGCAGTTCGTGCTCGTCTACACCGAGCCGAAGGCCGCCAAGGCGCAGGCCGTCCGGGACGTCGCCGCGGCGGCGGCCCAGGGCGGGATCCGGGTCGGCGAGGAGGCCGGCCTGCCGCTGCACCACCACCCGCTCTCGGCCACCCAGGCGGCGCACCGGGCGGTGGAGAACTCGGTGGTGGGCAAGGTGCTGATCACCACCAGCGAACAGTGACGGCGGGTCAGCCGGCGGGGTCGCCGGAGTGGGCCTGGGCGGCCGCCGCGCGCACCAGTTCGGTGAGCACCTCGACGTCGACGTCGGCGAGCCGCTTGACGTAGAGGCAGCCCTTGCCGACGGTGTGCCGGCCGAGCCGGGCCAGCAGCTCCGGCTTGCCCGGGAAGTCCTCCGGCAGGTAGAGCGTGGTTGCCGCCTTGCGCGGCGAGAAGCCGACCAGGAACCAGTCCAGCTCGCGCCCGGTGGCGTAGCGCAGCCGCCGCCGGCCGAAGCCGACGATGCTGTCGCCCCACATGGTCGGCGGCTCGCCGGTGACCTCCCGCATGAGGTCGCGCACCGCCGTCGCGTCGCTCCGGCGCGCCTCGTCGGGCACGGCGGCCAGGAAGTCGTCGACGCTCGCGCCGGTGGGGGCGGTCTTGAGGGTGGCCATGGACGCCTCCTGGGCTGCGGTCGACCGGTGGACGCCCGGATCGTACGAGGGCGCCCTGACAGGACCGCCGTCAAGCCCGTGAGCTGCGGAAATCCGAACCTATTTCGTCGTTCCGCAGGACAGAGGCGAACAAGTTTCGCAAGAATGACGGTGCGGGTCGCCCCGCATGGAACGGGCGGCCCCGGCGCGGTGCGAACGCCGGGGCCGCCCCTGGGGAGGGATGTCTCTCAGGAGTGTGTCCCTACCCAAGAGGCGACACTGCCCGAGAAAACGTTACGGCGCTGCCAGTTCCCGGACATCCAGGTCGCCCTCGGCGTAGCGGGACCGGACCACCTTCTTGTCGAACTTGCCGACGCTGGTCTTCGGCACCGCGTCCACGAAGGCCCAGCGCTCCGGCAACTGCCAGCGGGCCACCGACCGGCCGAGGAAGTCGCGCAGCTCCTCCACCGTGACGCTGGCCCCCTCGCGCACCACCACGGTGGCCAGCGGGCGCTCGTCCCAGCGCTGGTCCGGCACGCCCACCACGCAGGCCTCCAGCACCGCCGGGTGGGCCATCAGGGCGTTCTCCAACTCGACCGAGGAAATCCACTCGCCGCCCGACTTGATCACGTCCTTGGCCCGGTCGGTGAGGGTGATGAAACCGTCGGCCGACAGGGTGCCGACGTCCCCGGTACGCAGCCAGCCGTCGCGGAACTTCTCCTCGTCGGGGGCGTCGTCCCCGACGTACCGGGCGGTCACCCACGGCCCCCGGACCTCCAGCTCGCCCACGGAGCTGCCGTCGGCGGGCAGCGGCTCGCCCAGCGGGCCGACGATCCGCGCCTGCACGCCGGCCGGCACCCGGCCCTGGGTGTAGCGGTAGCGCCAGGCCTCGTCGCCGGTCGCCCCGGCGGGTGGCCGGGAGACCGAGCCGAGCGGGGACATCTCGGTCATCCCCCAGGCGTGGATGACCTCGATGCCGTGCCGGTCGGCGAACGCGTGCATCAGCGCCGGCGGGCAGGCCGAGCCGCCCACGATGACCTCCTTGAGCGAGGAGGTGTCCACGTCGTGGCTGTCCAGGTGGGCCAGCAGGTCGGTCCAGATGGTCGGCACCGCGCCGGCCAGGGTGGGCCGCTCGGCGGCGATCATCTCGGCGATCGGCGCGGCCTGGAGGAACCGGTCCGGCATGATCAGCGACGCGCCGGAGAGGAACGCCGCGTACGGCAGCCCCCAGGACATCGCGTGGAACATCGGCACGATAGCCAGTTCCCGGTCGGTCGGGCCGAGCCCGAAACCCTCCGGCATGCAGACCTGGAGCGAGTGCAGGTAGATGGAGCGGTGCGAGTAGGCCACGCCCTTCGGGTTGCCGGTGGTGCCGGAGGTGTAGCAGAGCGCCGCGGCGTCCCGCTCGTCGACCTCGGGCCAGTCGTACGTCTCGGGCCGGCCGGCCAGCAACTCGTCCCAGTGGTGCACGGTGATCCGGTCACCGGCCGCGGCGACCAGCGGCGCCGGGTCGCCGCCGCCGACCACCACCACGTGCCGCACCGTGGTCAGCTCGCCGATCACCCGGGCCAGCAGCGGGATCAGCGTGCTGTCGACCAGCACCACCTTGTCCTCGGCGTGGTTGGCGATGTAGGCGACCTGGTCGGGGAAGAGCCGGATGTTGAGGGTGTGCAGCACCGCGCCCATGCTGGGCACCGCGAAGTAGGCGACCAGGTGCTCGTTGTTGTTCCACATGAACGTGCCGACCCGCTCGTCGCCCGTCACGCCGCACTCGTCGCGCAGCGCGTGGGCCAGCCGGGCGGCCGTCCTGCCGACCTCGGCGTACGTCATCCGGCGGGGTTCGGCGCCGGTCCAGGTGACCACCTCGGCCGTGCCGTGCACGGTGGAGCCGTGGTCGAGGATCCGGGAGACCTGGAGAGGGGCGTCCATCATCGTGCTACGCATGGGTAACAAGCTAGTGTCGCCGGTCACACCTTGGGAACCCTGGAAAACCCGTCCGGCCTCGGCCTGCCCCGTAAATTGTCCGGGTGAGCATCTCCTGGGCTGATTCGTACGTCGGGCAGCTCCGCGCCCTGGCCGGTGACCGGACGCTGATGTTCGTCGGCGCCCGCGCGGTGGTGCGCGACAACGCCGGACGGGTGCTGCTGATCCGCCGCTCGGACAACGGCCAGTGGGCGATGCCCGCCGGCGCGATGGAGCTGGGCGAGTCGATCGCCGACTGCGCGGTCCGCGAGGTGCGCGAGGAGACCGGGCTGCGGGCGCTGCGGGTCAGCGCGTTCGCCCTCTACACCGGCCCGGACCGCACCCACACCAACATGTACGGCCACACGTACCAGATCTTCACCACCGCGTTCCGGGTGGAGGAGTGGGACGGCCAGCTCGCCCGGGTGACCGACGAGACGATCGACGCCGGCTTCTTCCGCCGCGACCAGCTACCCGCCCCGATCTCCGCCAGCGTCCCGGAGACCCTCGCCGACCTCGACGTCTTCGAGCAGACCAACCGCCTGATCCTGAAGTGACCGCCGCGGCGTGAGGGGACCGCCGCGGCGTGAGGGGACCGCCGCGGCGTGAGGGGACCGCCGCGGCGTGAGGGGACCGGCCCGACCGGCCCGGCCGGGGCGGATCAGAGCAGGGTCTGGCTCTTCGCCTCCATCTCGGCGGCCGCCTCCTCCTTCGACTCCCGGGTCAGCGGCTTGCCGCCGGGGGCGGGCGCCTCGCCGCCCAGGCCGTCGGTGCCGCCGGTGGCGCCCTGCGGGCCGGTACCGCGCAGCCGGTCGTCCGGCAGCGCCAGGGTGACCAGCACCGCCAGGATGGCGATCACCCCGGCGGTCAGGAAGACCCGGTCCAGCGACTCGACGAAGGCCGTCTGGACCGCGGCGCGCACCGGGGCGGGCAGGGCCATGATGGTGGCCGGGTCGTTCACCGAGATGTCCGCGCCACCGCTCGCCGCGACCGCTGCCTGTTCCGGCGGCGGCAGCTGGGCGATCGCCGCGGGCAGCCGGTCGGCCAGCCCGGAGGTGAGCCGCGCGGAGAGCACCGCGCCGAGGATGGCCACCCCGAACGCGCCGCCCAGCGACCGGAAGAAGGTCGCCGCGGAGGTGCCCGCGCCCAGGTCCCGCATCGAGACGGCGTTCTGCACGGCGAGGATCAGCGACTGCATGCAGAGGCCGAGACCGACGCCGATCACCACCATGAAGCCGAAGGCCAGCCAGAGCGAGGTGCCCACGTGCAGTTGGGTGAAGAGCAGCATGCCGACCAGCAGCACGACCGAGCCGATCACCGGGAACCACTTGTAGCGGCCGATCCGGCTCATCGCCCGCCCGGTGAGCACGGAGGTGACGATGATGCCGGCCATCATCGGCAGCATCAGCAGGCCGCTGCGGGTGGGCGAGGCGCCCTTGACGATCTGCAGGTAGAGCGGGATGAAGATGATCGACCCGAACATCACCAGACCGAGCACGAAGCCCGCGCTGTTGGCCAGGGCGAACGTCCGGCTGCGGAACAGCCGCAGCGGCAGGATCGGCTCGGCGACCCGGGCTTCCTGGAGCACGAAGAGCACACCGAGCACCGCGCCGGCGGCGATCAGCCCGATGATCACCCCGGAGCCCCAGGCGTACTCGTTGCCGCCCCAGCTCAGCGCGAGCAGCAGGCAGCTCACCCCGGCGACCAGCAGCCCCGCGCCGAGCCAGTCGATGGCGTGCTCGCGGCGGGTGAACGGGACCAGCCGCATCACCCGGGAGCAGACGACGATGGCCAGGATCGCCAGCGGCACGTTGATGTAGAAGATCCACCGCCAGTCGGTTTCCGCGAAGTAGCCGCCGACCAGCGGGCCGGCCACCGAGGAGATGCCGAACACGGCGCCGAACAGGCCCTGGTAGCGGCCGCGCTCCCGGGGCGACACCACGTCCGAGATGATGGTGAACGCGAGCGTCATCAGACCGCCGGCGCCGAGGCCCTGGATGCCACGGGTGACGATCAACTGGGTCATGTCCTGCGACAACCCGGCCAGCAACGAGCCGACCAGGAACGTGCCGATCGAGAAGAGGAAGACCGGCCGGCGGCCGAACAGGTCGGCCATCTTCCCGTACAGCGGGGTCGAGGCGGTCGAGGCCAGCAGGTAGGCGGTCACCACCCAGGAGTAGTGGTTGATCCCGCCCAGCTCACCGACGATGGTCGGCAGCGCGGTGCCGACGATTGTCTGGTCGAGCGCGGCCAGCAGCATGCCGGTCATCAGGCCGAGCATCAGCAGGCGGATCTGGCGACTGTTCAGCGCGGGTGGGGCGTGCTCCTCCGTCGTCATCCCCGCCCCTTTCCCACCCCCCGCAGAACATGCCCCGCACCGCCCACTTCCCGGTCGATCATGAGGTTGGCGGCACGCCTGGAGATCGACTTCGCCGCCAACCTCATGATCGACGCGGTGCGGGTCAGGCGGTGGCGAAGCGGTCGACGAGGGCCTGGCAGAAGGCGGGGAGGTCGTCGGGTTTGCGGCTGCTGATCAGGTTGTCGTCTGTTACGACTGGCTCGTCCAGCCAGGTGGCGCCGGCGTTGGCGAGGTCGGTGCGCAGGCTGGGCCAGGAGGTGATCCGGCGGCCGCGCACCACGTCCGCCTCGATCAGCGTCCAGGGCCCGTGGCAGATCACCGCGACCGGCTTGCCGGCGTCGAAGAACGCCTTCACGAACCGCACCGCGTCCGGATCGGTCCGCAGGAAGTCCGGGTTCGCCACCCCGCCCGGCAACACCAGCCCGTCGTACCCGCCGGCGTCCGCGTCGGTTGCCGCCACGTCGACGTCGTACGTCTTCGACTGGTCCAGGTGGTTGAAGGACTGGATCGAGCCCGGCTTCAGCGAGACCAGCTCGACCGTCGCGCCGGCCCGCTCGACCGCCTCGCGGGGCTGGACGTACTCGACCTCCTCCACGCCGTCGGCGGCCAGGAAGGCGATCCGCTTGCCCTGAAGTGTCGTCGCTGCCATCTGGGTACTTCTCCTTTCCGGGGTACCCGAAACCCCTTCCCGCGCCCCGGTGTCCGAAACCGCCGACGCCGGCGGCCGCTCACCACCGTCGATCGCTGGGCGGCCCGGGCCCGGGGGTACGCAGGTTTGACCCGCCGGACCGGGGGGACCCCGAAGGGCATGGCAGGAGCAGCAGCGGAACAGCGCCGGCTCGCCACCGTCGTGGAGAGCTGGTCGGGTCGTCCCGTCCTGGTGATCGGCGACGCCATGCTCGACGAGTGGCGGTTCGCCGAGTCCGACCGGCTGTGCCGGGAGGCGCCCGCCCCGGTCCTCACCCTGCGCCGGCGGATCTCCGCGGCCGGCGGGGCCGCCAACACGGCGGTGAACATCGCCGCGCTCGGCGGCCGGGCCGTGCTGGTCGCCCCGATCGGCGCCGACGTCGCCGGCGACGAACTGCACGACTGTCTCGACCGGGCCGGCGTGTGGGACCGTACTGTCAACCAGCCGGGCCGGCCGACGCCGGTCAAGCGACGGATGCTGGCCGGCAACCAGATCCTGCTGCGGGAGGACTCCGGCGACCCGGACGACCCGCTCACCGACGACGGGGTGGCCCGGCTGCTCACCGCGCTGGACTGCGCCACCGAGGAGTTGCGCGCGGCCGCCGGTGGCGCCGCCCCGACCCTGGTGGTCTGCGACTACGCGCTGGGCGCACTGCCCGCCCCGGTACGCGCCTGGCTGGTCGCCAACCGGGACCGGTACGCCACCGTGGCGCTGGACGCGCACGACCTCGCCGACTGGCGGGGCCTCGCGCCGACCGTGGTGACGCCGAGCTTCGCCGAGGCCACCCGGCTGCTGGCCCGGGCCGCGGGTGCCCGCGGCCGCGGCACCGAGCTGCACCTGGACCACCCGGACGGGGACCCGGCGGAGGGCCCCTCCGAGCTGACCGTCGGCGCCGCGCCCGGTGGTGCCGGCCTGCCCGACAGCCCGGCCGGGGTGCCGGACCGACCGGACGAAGCGGTCGGCCTGGCCGCCGGAGCGGGGCCGACCGGGGAGCCGACGCCCGGCGAGGGCCGGGTGGCGATGACCGGGGACGGGCTGAGCGTCACCGGTACCGGGGTGACCGTGAACGCCACCGCCGGCGAGGGCGTCGACCGGGCGGTGCTGGCCGAGTCGCGCCTGGCCGAGCTGCGCGCGCACACCGGCGCGGACGTGGTGGCGGTGACCCTGGACACCGAGGGGGCGGTGGTCGGCGGCGCCGACGGCGAGCCCCGGCGCAGCCACAGCACCCCGGTGCCGGCCAGCCACGCGGTCGGCGCGGGGGACGCGTACCTGGCCGCCATGACGCTGGCCCTGGCCGCCGACGCGCCGTTGTCCACCGCCGCCCAGTTGGCCCAGCTCGCCGCCACCATCACCGTCTCGGACACCGGCACCTGCGTGTGCCGGCGGGAGGACCTGCTCAGCGCGCTCGACGTGCCGGCCGACACCGGGCACCCGGCGCTGGTGGGCGCCGGCGAGCTGGCCACGATCGCCGCCGAGCACCGCGCCGCCGGGCGCTCGATCGTGTTCACCAACGGCTGCTTCGACGTGCTGCACCGCGGCCACGTGCGCTACCTGGAGCAGGCCCGGGCGCTCGGCGACCTGCTGGTGGTGGCGGTCAACTCCGACGGCAGCGTACGCCGGCTCAAGGGCGCGGACCGGCCGGTGAACCCGGTGGAGGACCGGATCGCCCTGCTCGCCGCGCTCTCCTGTGTGGACCACGTGGTGGTGTTCGAGGAGGACTCGCCGGCCTCGCTGATCGAGACGGTCCGCCCCGACGTCTACGTCAAGGGCGGCGACTACCCGCCCGAGATGGTGCCGGAGGCCCCGCTGGTGCGGCGGCTCGGCGGCCAGGTGCGCACCCTCGGCTACGTGCCGGACCGGTCCACCTCGGCGATCATCGACCGGATCCGGGCGCACGGCCAGGACCGCGAGACGGATCCGTCGCTGACGAGCAAGCGGTCGTGAACCGGCCGCTCGACCCGGGTTCGGCCGAGGGGTTCCGCGCCGACCGCCTGCTCGACGTGCTGATCCCGACCCGCAACCGGCCGGCCGAGCTGGCGGTCACCCTCGCCGGGCTGGCCGCCCAGGAGGGTGTGCCAGGGTTCGGTGTGGTGGTCAGCGACCAGTCCGACGACGGCCCCGCCTTCACCCACCCGGCGGCCGCCACCATGGTCCGGGCGCTGCGGCACCGGGGGCACCCGGTGCTGCTGACCCGCCGGCTGCCCCGGCGCGGGCTGGCCGAGCACCGGGCCTACCTGCTGTCCGCCTCCGCCGCCCGGTACGTGCTCTGCCTCGACGACGACGTCTGGCTGGAGCCGGGCACCCTGCGCCGGCTGGTCACCGCGATCGGCGAGCTGGGCTGCGGTTTCGTCGGCAACGCGGTGCACGGCCTCTCCTACCTCGACGACGTCCGGCCGGAGACGCACCGGCACTACGAGGAGTGGATCGGCCCGCCCACGCCGGAACGGATCCGGCCCGGCACGCCGGAGTGGGACCGGGCGCAGATCCATCCGGCGGCGAACCTGCTGCACGTGACCGGCAAGCTGGACCTGCCGCCGGGGGCGTGGCGGGCGTACAAGGTCTCCTGGATCGGCGGGTGCGTGCTCTACGACCGGGCGAAGCTGGTCGACTCCGGCGGCTTCGACTTCTGGCGGCGGGTGCACGAGAAGCACCAGGGCGAGGATGTCGCCGCCCAGCTCGCCGTGCTGGCGCGCTTCGGCGGCGCCGGCGTCCTGCCCAGCGGCGCGTACCACCTGGAGTCGCCGACCACTGTCACCGACCGGGAGGTGGAGGCGTGGGAGGTCGTCCTCGCCGAGGAGGATGAGGCCCAGCGGGTCTGAGGCAGTGGCCCGACCGGGCCTCGCGCGGACTTCGAACCCGATCGCGCCACCCGCAACGCTGACCCGCGGCCACGGCGGTGCCGGGCCGCTCAGGGTGCGCCGGGCTCGGGGCGGAGCAGTTCCCGGGCCGCCTCCAGCACCTCGACCACCGGCACGTCGGTGACGAACGAGTCCCGGTGCGGGCACTCGCCGTCGCCGGGGCGGTGCGGGTAGATGCCGGGCGTGCAGTCCACCCCGCAGACCGGGCAGTGCACCGTCCAGGAGCTGATCGGGCGGTGCCGGCCGCGCAGCGGGTGCGCCACGTTGATCAGGTTGCCGACCCAGAAGACGCCGACCGTCGCGGTGCCCACCGCGGCGGCCAGGTGCAGCGGTCCGGTGTCGTTCGACACGACCAGCTCGCAACCGGCGTAGCAGCCGGCCAGCCCGCCCAGGCTGAGCGTGCCCACCTGCGGTCGCAGCGGCACCCCGGCCGCCGCCACCACCCGGTCCACCACGTCCTGCTCGGCGGCGGTCCCGGTGACCAGCACCTCGTACCCGTCGCCGACCAGTTCGCGGGCGACCTCGGCGAACCGCTCGGCCGGCCAGCGCCGGCGGGTGTCGGTGGCGCCCGGGTGCAGCGCCACCCGGGGCCGCTCCGGCGGGCCGAGCACCTCGGCCGCCTCGGCCCGGTCCGCGTCGGTGACCGCCAGCGTCGGCACAATGGTGGTGGCCGGCGCGCCGACCAGCGCGGCCACCTCCAGGTAGCGGATCACCTCGTGCTGGTAGTAGACGTAGCGGATCCAGCGGTCCAGCGGCGGCGCGTCCTCGGTCCGCAGTCCGGCGGTGACCCGGGCGCCGAGCCGGCTGACCAGCGGGTTGGAGTTGCCGCCGCCACCGTGCACCTGCAACGCCAGGTCGAAGCGCTCCTTGCGGGCCGCGGTCAGGAAGTCCGCCATCCCGGATGCCGGCTCGCCCGGGTCGGGGCCCCGGATCCCGGGGGCCGCGGGTACCACCAGCACCCGGTCCACCGGGCCGGGCCGGTCGCGCCAGAGCTTCGCGTGCCACGGCGCGCCGAGCAGCACGATCTCCGCCTCGGGGTACGCGGACCGCAACGCGTCCAGCGCCGGCAGCACGAAGATGAAGTCGCCGAGCGCGTTGGCCCGCAGCACGGCGATCCGCTCGACGTCGGGCACGGGCTCGGCGGGTGCGCCGAGCAGGGCCGGGGTGACCACGCGGCCCCGTTACGGCCGGTCGAGCCCGCCGGCGGCGGTGTCCGGGTGGTGCAGCTCCCGGTCCGCGGCCGGGTCGATCGGCGTACCCTCGCTGTCGGCGCGGAAGCCGGTGCGGCCGACGGTGATGGTGCGCGGCGCGGGCCGGGCGGCCCGGGGCAGCCGCACCCGGAGCAGGCCGTGGTCCATCACCGCGTCGATGGCGTCCGGGTCCACCCGGGAGGGCAGGTCGACGCGGTACTCGAAACCGCGGGTCTCGAAGCCGCCGGGGATGCCGTGGTCGGCGTTGACCTCGGCCTCGGTGCGGGCGCGGACGCAGAGTTCCCGGTCGTCCAGCTCCACGGCCACCTCCTCCGGCGCCACCCCGGGCAGCCGGACGACGACCTCCCAGCCGTCGGCGGTCTCGGCCAGCTCGACCTCCGGCGGGCCGGACCGGCCACCGACCAGCCGCCGCAGCTCGGAACGGAGCGACTGCAACTCGCCCATCGGGTCCCAGCCCTGCTGCCGGCCCCGCCAGCCCCGGCCGAACCCTCCGCCCTGTTCACTCATGCCGGCACTCCGCTTCGCTCCGGGCCGCCATGAGGCACCACCGCGCCGCACCGATGATTCGCTCGCTCACGCTCGCTCATGCCAGCGCCTCCCCTCGCTCCGCCCGGGCCTTCGACCCGGTCACGCCGTCCCTGCTGATCCGTCCGTCGCGCCGGCTCATCGCGCCTCGCCGACCCGGGTGGGCGTCGGGGACCGCAGCGAGCTGGGCGCGTTCAGGCCCGCGTCCCGGTCCACGCCGACGCCGAGCCGGTCGACCAGTTCGCCGCCGAGCCAGGCGCTGATGCCGAGGATCGCCACGGCGACCACCTCGATCGCGATCAGCGCGCCGCCGGCGGCCCGGGAATCGGCGTTGAGCCGGACCACCCAGATCGCGGCGAAGAGCAGGATCACCGCGACGTTGGCGGCGGCGTGGGTGAGCGCGACCCGCTTGGCCCGCGTCCCGGTGGGGATCGCCAGCAGGTCGAACGCGCCGGCCGCCGCGGCGAGCAGGCCGCCGATCAGGCCGACGGCGATGTTCCAGTACGCCACCTCGCCGAGGAAGTCCGGGCCGCCGACGGTGTCGATCACGTCGAAGAGGACGGCGGTGACCAGCAGGGCGACCGGAAACATGACCAGCATCGGGTGCACGGGGTGGCCCAGCACCTTGAGTCGGCTCTCCATCTCCGGGCCTCCACTGTTCTCCGGCGAGTGTGGTCACGCGGTACCCCCGACACCGCGGGGCAAACCTCGCGCCGGACCGTGCTGCCTAGGCTGTAGCCGACGGCGCGCCGGGGCGGGTCGTCACCGAGATCAACGGACGGGGGAGGACGACGTGACGGTGGAGATCACTTCGGCGGAGGAGCTGCGCGAGCTGCTCGGCACGCCGACCGCGCGGGCGGCGGCCAAGGAGCGGACCAGCCTGCACGAGCGCGACCGGCAGTGGCTGGCGGCGTCGCCGTTCTGCCTGGTCGCCACGGCCGGCGCGGACGGCAGTTGCGACGTCTCGCCGAAGGGCGACCCGCCCGGGTTCACCCTGGTGCTGGACGACCGGACCGTCGCCATCCCGGAGCGGCCGGGCAACCGGCGGGCGGACGGCTACCGCAACATCCTGGAGAACCCGCACGTCGGGCTGATCTTCCTGATCCCCGGCCGGACCGACTCGCTGCGGATCAACGGGCGGGCCCGGCTGGTCCGCGACGCGCCCTGGTTCGACGACATGGTGGTCAAGGGGCACCGGCCGGTGCTCGCCGTGGTGGTGCAGATCGAGCAGATCTTCTACCACTGCGCCAAGGCGTTCCTCCGCTCCGAGCTGTGGCGGCCGGAGAGCTGGCAGCCGGACGCGCTGCCGTCCCGCGCCCGGCTGGTCAAGGAGGTGGAGTACCCGGCGGCGGACCTCGCCGACCTGGAACGCCACTACGGCCCGGACTACGTCAACACCATCTACACCTGACCCGGTAGCGCGGCCGTCCGCGCCGGCGCGGACGGTCCGGCCGCTGATTCCGGTGCTGCGGACTGTCGCGTCGACACTTGCTAAAGATATCTTTATAAAGATAGCTTTAGCGTATGTCGCTGTCCCGGGTGAAGCTCTCCGACCCGACCGCCCTGCGGGGGTACGCCCACCCGCTGCGGATGAGCCTCGTCGGCCTGCTCCGTCAGCACGGCCCGATGACTGCCACCCAGGCCGCCGCCCGGCTCGGCGAAAGCGTGCCGAACTGCTCGTTCCACCTGCGCCAGCTGGCCAAGTACGGGCTCGCCGAGCGGGTGCCCGGTGCCGACGCCCGGGAGCGCCCCTGGCGGGCCACCGCGATGGTCACCTCGTGGGACGACGCCTCCGACGACCCGGTGCTGCGCGCCGCCACCGACGAGCTGACGGCCACCCAGCTGGCCCAGTACACCCGGCGCGCCGAGGAGTACCTCGCCCGGCGGGCGGGCGAGCCGGCGGCCTGGCGGGCGGTCACCGGGTTCAGCGACCTGACGCTGCACCTCACCCCCGACGAGCTGGGCGAGCTGACCGGCCGGATCGACGCCCTGCTCGCCGAGTACGAGGACCGGATCACCGACCCGACCCGGCGTCCCCCCGGCAGCCGCAAGGTCAGCCTGATCCATCTCGCCCTGCTGCCCGAGCCGGCCCCCGCCGGACCGGAACCGACCACCGCCGAGCCGGCACCGGCCCCCGCCGAGCGGGAACCGGCCGCCGCCGAGCGGGAACCGGCCGCCGCCGAGCGGGAACCGACCACCGCCGAGCCGGCAGCGGCCTCAGCCGGGCCGGGTTCAGCGCCGGCCTCAACCCGGCGCGGTCCCGAGCGGACCGGGCGAGAGCCGGCCGCCGCCACCGACCCGACCGAGCGGGGCGACGACGGCGGCCCGCGGTGAGCGGCACGGCCGCCCCGGCCACCGCCCCGCCCGCCGGCCCGGCCCGGCACCGCCGGTTGCCCCGGCTGCTGCGCGAGCGGGCGTTCCGCCGCTACTGGTCGGCGCAGACCGTGTCCTACTTCGGGGACGAGATCTCCACCCTGGCGCTGCCGCTGCTGGCCGTGCTCGGCACCGGCGCCGGGCCCGCCGAGATGGGCTACCTCACCGCCGCCCTGCTCGCCCCGAACCTGCTCTTCTCGCTGCTCGCCGGCGCCTGGGTCGACCGCTACCCGCACAAGCGGCGGGTCATGATCCTCACCGACCTCGGCCGGGCCCTACTGCTCGCCACGGTGCCGGCGGCGTACCTGCTCGACCTGCTCGCCCTGCCGCAGCTCTACCTCGTCGCCTTCGGCGTCGGCACCCTCGCCGTGCTCTTCGAGGTGGCCCGCGGGCCGCTCTTCGTGTCCCTGGTGCAGCGACGCGACTACGTCGACGCGAACACGCTGATCAACGGCAGCCGGGCGATGTCCCTGGTCGCCGGGCCGAGCATCGGCGGCGTGCTGGTGCAGGTGCTCACCGCGCCGATCGCCCTGCTCGCCGACGCGCTGTCGTACGTCGTGTCCGCGTACTTCCTGGCGCGGATCCGGCCGACGGAGCCGGCGCCGGCGCGCGGCGGCGGCCTGGGGATCGGCGCCGGGCTGGGGTTCCTCGCCCGGGCGCCGATGATGCGCGCGATCCTGCTCGGCACCACCACGGTGAACCTGTTCAACTTCATGTTCGCCGCGCTCTTCGTGCTCTACGCCACCCAGGAGCTGGGCCTGGCGCCGGGCATGCTCGGCCTGGTGCTCGGTGCCGGCGCGGTCGGCGGGCTGTGCGGGGCGGCCGTCACCGGGCGGCTGACCCGGCGCTTCGGCATCGGGCCGACGCTGGTGGCCAGCTTCGTGCTCTTCCCCGCGCCGCTGCTGCTCGTGCCGCTCGCCGGCGGGCCCACGCCGCTGGTGCTCGGCATGCTCTTCACCGCGGAGTTCCTCTGCGCCGTCGGGGTGATGCTGCTCGACATCGTCTCCGGTTCGGTGCAGACCGCGCTCACCCCGGACGCGATGCTGGCCCGGGTGACCGGGGCCCGGCGCACCGTCAACTACGGGATCCGGCCGATCGGCGCGCTCATCGGCGGCGCGCTCGGCACCGCCCTCGGGGTACGCGAGGCGCTCTGGATCGCCACCGCGGGCGCGCTGACCGGGGTGCTCTGGGTGCTCTTCTCCCCCGTCCGGCGGCTGCGCGACCTGCCCGAGCAGGCGACCTGACCCGCCGAGCCGCCGGTGGTTACGGCGTGTCCGGTCCGGCGGTCGCCCTGCGCCGTCGGACGGCGTACGCCCGGCGCATCTTGACGTAGTTGCCGCAGCCGGCCATGGAGCACCAGCGGCGGGCCTGGTTCCGGGAGACGTCGTAGTAGGCCCAGCGGCAGGTGTCCCGGGCACACGCCTTCAACCTCGCCCAGCTCTGCTCCGCCCCGCACTGCCGGACGGCGTCCAGCAGTGCGGCCAGAGCCTGGTCGAACACCGCGTCGCGGACGGCGACGAGGCGGGGGCCGGTCTCGGTGAAGGTCATCCGGACGGGCACCTCGGCCAGGGCCTGGTCGAGCCGGCTCAGCGCGGCCGGGTCGGCGGGATGGCCGGCGTGGCCGAGCAGCACCGCACGCAGACCCTCGCGCACCGCCCGGGCGACGGCAAGGTCGGCCGCCCGCAGCCGGGCGCCCGGGGGGAGGAGCCCCCGTCCGGCGAACCAGTCGCGGAGCTGGTCGGGGGTGGTCAGGCTCTCCTCGTCGACCTGCGGCTCGAAGGTGTTGACGAAGTCCCGGACCAGGCGGGCGGCGGGCGGGATCACGTCCTCCTCGCTCATCACCACCCCCTCACGTGACACCAGCGTATCGCCTTGACAGGTGTAACAGCCTTGTACACCATCAAAGTGCGTTTGATGGTGTAGCACGGATGCGACCGAGGGAAGGCGATGTCCACCACGCTCCGCGACGTGGCGCGGTTGGCCCAGGTTTCGGTGAAGACCGTCTCCAACGTGGTCAACGGGTATCCGCACGTCAGCGACGGGATGCGGCGCCGGGTGGAGGCCGCCCTGGCCGCGCTGGACTACCACCCGAACCGGGCCGCCCGGACGCTGCGAACCGGCCGGACCCGGGTGCTCGCCCTGACGGTGGCGGAGGCCGACGGGGTGGGCGTGCTCGCCCGGGCCGTCGTCCGGGCGGCGGCCCGGCACGGCTACCGGGTCGTCATCGACCCGGTCGACCCGGAGTGCCAGGGTGTCGCGACTCCTCCGCTGTCGGTCGACGGCTGCCTCCTGCTCACCGACCTTCCGGCCGAGCCACCCACCGGCGGGCCGCCCGTCGTCCGGCTCGGCCAGGCCACCGCCGGCGGGTCCGCCGACCGGGTCGGCATCGACCACGCCCGCGCCACCCGGGACGCCGTCGACCACCTCGTGGCCACCGGCCGGTCGCGGATCGCCGCCATCGGCGTCGCACCGGGCCAGCCCTCCGCCACGATCGGCCGCCAGGGATACGCGGAGGTGCTCCGCGCCGCCGGCCGGGACCCGCTCCCCGGTCGCCTCCAGCAGGTCCCGGCGGACCAGCGCTCGGACGGCTACCGGGCCGCCCGGGCGCTGCTGAGCCAGCGCCGACGACCGGACGCCGTCGTCTGCGCCTCGGACGCCCTGGCGATCGGCGCCCTCTGCGCCGCGGCCGACGCCGGTGTGCGTGTTCCGCAGGACCTCGCGGTGATCGGCGTCGGGGGCAGCGAGGAGGGGCGCTGGACGCGGCCGGCGCTCAGCACCGTCGCCGCCGACCCCGCGTTCCTCGCCCGCCAGGCCGTGGCCCGCATCGTCGCCCGCATCGCCCGCCCGGACGCGGCCCCGGTCACCGTGGTGACACCGCACACCCTGCTGGCCCGGGAGAGCACGCGGACATCGACCTCCGGGTAGCGGCATCCGGGGTCACGACGATCCGCGCCGCTCGGCTGGTGGTGGCCGGAGCGCGGCGGCGCTCGGCGTCGCGCCGCCTGCCGGTCGTCCGGCGACGCTGCCGACCGCGTCAGTTGCCGGGGCCTCCTACCTTGATGGCGCCGCGGTCCGGGCACTCGGTCGGCCCATCCCGCGGACCCCTCGCAGCACTACGCCAGGAGGCCGTGTGAGAAGCAGGAAGTACGCCCCGGTCGCGGTGCCGGTCGCGATGGCCCTGGTGGCCCTCGCCGGTTGCGGCAGCGACGGTGACGCCGGGAAGGAGTACGCGAACAAGCTGAGCAAGGCCGGCTTCGACTCGGTGCGGGTGTCCCCCGAGACGAAGACCTCCATGCGGAAGAACAAGAAACGCAAGAGCACCGTGGCGTACGTCTTCACGTGGACCGTGAACACCGACGCGGACCCGACGAGTTGCGAGGTCACCCTCCGGCACCCCGCGTACAACTCGGACTCGCTGCGCGGCGACCACTGGAACATCGAGGAGGTCAACGACACCGACGTGGACGGCTGGGGAGGCAACAGTCCCGGCCCCGACAGGGTGCGACAGTTGCTCCGGGAGCACAACTACGACTGCTGACCCGCCGCGGCACGGGCGGCGGGTCCCCGGCCGGGTCGCCGTCCGTGCTTGACTGCCGGCCATGGAGCTGACCATCGAGGTCGACGGCGTACGGCTGCCGGCCACGCTCGACCTGCCGGCCGGCCCGGTCCGCGGGGCGGTGGTCGTGCTGCACGGGGCGGGGGCGGGGCAGCGGTCGTACTTCTGCTACGCCCACCTGGCCGGGCTGCTGCCCGGCGCCGGTGTCGCGGTGCTGCGCTTCGACCGCCGCCCGCGCGTCAACGACCGGGACGTACCCCTGGTGCGGCAGGCCGACGACGCGGCCGCGGCGGTCCGGCTCCTGCGCCGGCACGTCGGCGACGCGCCGATCGGGCTGTGGGGGTGGAGCCAGGGCGCCTGGGCCGCCCCGCTGGCCGCCACCCGCCATCCCGACCTGGTGTCGTTCCTGGTCCTCGTCTCCGGCAGCGGCGTCAGCCCCGCCGCCCAGATGCGCTACGGCACCGCCGAGCAGCTCCGCCGGCACGGGTACGCCGACACCGACCTCGCCGAGCTGGGCCGGCTCCGGTCCACGGTGGAGGAGTACCTGCGCGGGCGGCTGGACCGGCAGACCGCCCAGCGGACCGTCGACCGGGCCGCCGACCGGGTCTGGTTCCCGCTGGCCTGGGTGCCCCGCGAGCTGCCCGACCAGCCCGGCACCTGGGCCGACATGGACTTCGACCCGGCACCGGTGTTCGCCCGGGTCACCTGCCCGGTGCTGCTGTACTACGGCGCCACCGACGCCTGGGTGCCGGTGGACGCGAGCATCGCCACCTGGCGGCGCGCCACCGCCGGCGGCTCGGCGCGGCTGAGCGTCTGCCGGCTCGACGGCTGCGACCACCTGCCCATCCTCGGCGGGGGCGAGGATCTGGCCAGCATCAGTGAGCAGTACACCCGCACGCTGCTCGACTGGCTCGACGCCGAGCTGACCCGCCCGGCGGCGTGGCGGCCCGCGCCCCCGGGCGCGGGCCGTCCCCGCGCTCAGTCGAGCCAGCGGGCCTCGTCGCCGACGCGAACCTGACCGGGTGACTCGACAGCGGCGTACACGCCGAGGGTGTTGCCCAACTCGCGGGCGACCCAGCGCAGCACCCCGCGGTCGTGCGGCACCGTCGGGGTCTCCTTGGTGATCATCACGCACCGGTCGCAGCCCCCGGTGAAACGCAACCGCAGCGCGCCGATCGCCATCCGGCGGCCGAGCCAGTCGTGCTCGGGGTGCCCGGCCCCCGGCACGCCGTCCAGCACGAGGTTGGGCCGGAACCTGGTGACGTCGATCGCGCTCTCCGGCAGCGCCCGGTCGAGGCTGCGCAGCGAGGTGGTGGTCAGGACGTGCAGCGCGGCGTCCGGCTGGTCCGGCCGGTGCGCGGCCAGGGTGACCTTGGCGTTGACCGCGGCGCTGAGCCGGGCCCCGGCGTCGGGCGCGTCGGAGCGGAACCGCTCGCCGTCCGGCAGGACCAGCTCGGCCACGCCCTCGCCCACCGTGACCGCCCGCACCCGCATGAGCCCCGGGATCGCGCCGGCCCAGGTGACCTCGTCCCGCTCGTCGCGCACGGCGATCACCCGGTCACCCTCGATCCCGTACGCGCCGACGGTGGCGGAGGTGAGGGACTCGCCGCCCACCGACTTCACCGGATACCGCCACAATTGATCGACCCGCATCCGGCCCCCCATCGGGTGTGCTGGACCCGCCGCCCCCGATCGTAGCCAAGCCGACGGTCGGGAATCCCCTGTGGAACCGGTCGCCTCCGGCGCGCTGGGCTGGGGTGCGCGCTGACCTCGGCGCACCCGGCGCGGACCGCGCCAGACGGCTCGCGGCGCGCGCGACGTCCTCGCTGAACAGGATGACCTGCGGGGTTCGAAACATCGGATGCGTCCTCGGCGACTGTTACTCGCTCACCGACAGGTCATGCAATCACGCGGGTCCGGGCCAGGTTCATCGCGACCGTCCGCAACCAGGTCTCCGGGTCGGCCACGGCCAGGAACCGGGCCGGCCGGGCCAACGCTCCCGCGTACGCCTCGCCGTGAGGTAACCAGCACGTAAGGGTTTTCGACGCCGCTCGACCGGATCATCTAGCCATCCGCAGTACGTCACGAGGGGGCTGCCGATGAGTCGGCTACAGCGAATCCTGGCCTGTCTGACCGTGGTGGTCGCCGGGGTGGCGACCACACCCGGCGTCGCGACGGCGGCCACCGCCCTGCCCACCTACACCTACATCGACCTGGGCACGATCGGTGTCCCGAGAGCGGCGCCGCCCAGCAGTGACGCGTACGCCCTCAACGCCACCGGCACCGTGGTGGGAGTCTCCACGATCGACGGGGTCTACAACCACCACGCGTTCGCGTGGACCGCCGGGGTGATGACCGACCTCGGCGCGATCTACCGCGGCACGTACGGCGCCAGTTCCGCGACCGGCATCAACGACCTGGGTGTGGTCGTCGGCTCGACCCACGTCAACGCGACGGACCCGCCGCACGCCTTCCGGTACGCCGACGGCACGCTGAGCGACCTCGGCACCGGCTACGGCCCGGGCAGTGGCAGCCACGCGAACGACGTCAGCGACAGCGGCACGGTGGTCGGCGGCCGGTTCGAGCGGCAGGGCTCGCCCACACGGGCGGTCGTCTGGCGCGACGGCATGATCGTCGACCTGGGCACGTTCGGCGGCCAGGCCGGGCCGTGGGGCACGGACAGCATCGCCTACGCCGTCAACGACGCCGGGCATGTTGTCGGTGGCGCGATCACGCCGAGCGGCGCCCTGCACGCGTTCCGCTGGAAGGGCGGCGCGCTGGAGGATCTCGGCACCCTCGGCGGCAGCACCGAGTCCACGTACGCCCGGGGCCTCAACGACGTCGGCGACGTGGTCGGCATCTCCCAGAACACGGGCAGCGAGATGCACGCGACCCTCTGGGCCGCCGGCACCATCCGCGACCTCGGCACGCTCGGGGGCAACTACTCGGAAGCGCGGGCGGTCAACAACGCCAGACAGATCGTGGGCATCGCCCGGACCTCGAGCGACGGGTTCTACACCGAGCGCGCGTTCCTCTGGCAGGACGGCCGGATGGTCGACTTGAACAAGCGGGTCCCGGATCTGCCCCCGACGGTGACCCTGCGGTCCGCGGAGGACATCAACGACGACGGGCTCATCGTCGGCTTCGCCTGTCCCGTCGCCTGCGACGCGGGCGGTGACCGCGCCAGACGGGCGTACCTCCTGGTACCGACCGGGCTCAGCTGAGCGGGGGCGAAACTACTTCCGGCGCGGGATCGGGGTGCCACCTCCGGCCCCGGGCCGGATGCCGGCCGCGCTACCGGGGCAGGTCAGCGGCGGCCGCGGCGCGCTCGTAGGCCAGGGTGAGCTCGGCGAGGACGCCGTCGGCGGGTTGCGGGCGGCCCTTGAGGTGGACGGCGCGGAGTTCGTCCATGAACCGCTGCCACATCTTCGGACCGCCGGCGGCGAGGAGTTCGGCGCGGATCGACAGCTCGGGTGTCGTGGGGAGCCATCGGGAACCCCAGGCACCGAGCTGTGCCATGACCGGAACGAGTTCGATGGCCGCCTCGGTGAGCCGATAGTCGATCTTCTGCCGGTGGCTCGGGTCGTCGTGTCGGCTGAGCAGGCCCGCGTCCACGAGCTTCGACAGGCGGCTGGCGAGGATGTTCGACGCGATGCCCTCGACGGAATGCGTGAGCAGCTCGCGGAAGTGCCGATGACCGCCGAACATGACGTCCCGCAGCACGACCAGGCTCCATCGGTCGCCCAACAGTTCGGCGGTCAGATTGATCGGGCACCCCGACTTCCCCTCGGGCACGGGAAGGCGACGAGCACCAACTGCTTGCGGCATGCAACCAGTGTATTAGGGTCCAACCGGTTGTAGATTGCAACCGGAATTGCCTGAGGGAGGATCGGTGTCGCAACTGTTGAGGGTGCAGTGCTTCAACGTGTCGCGTGACGGGTTCGGCGCCGGTGAGGGGCAGAGCCTGGAGCGGCCCTTCGGCCACGCCGACCCCACCCCGCTGTTCTCCTGGCGCGCCGCCACCGCCAGCTTCGTGTACCGCAACGAACCCGGCGGCACTCGCGGCCTGGACGACCTTCTGACCCGCGACCACGACCACAACATCGGCGCGGAGATCATGGGCCGGAACAAGTTCGGCCCCCAACGTGGCCCCTGGGAGAACCACGAGTGGCAGGGGTGGTGGGGGGACAACCCACCCTTCCACACGCCGGTCTTCGTCCTCACCCACCACGAACGCCCGTCGTTCACCCTGTCCGACACCACGTTCCACTTCCTCGACGCCAGTCCGGCGGAGGCGCTGGCCCGGGCCAAGGAAGCCGCCGCCGGTCGGGACGTACGGCTCGGTGGTGGGGTCGCCACCATCCGCGAGTTCATCGAGGCCGACCTGGTCGACACCATGCACATCGCCGTCGCGCCCGTCGACCTCGGCCGCGGCGAACGGCTGTGGGACAGCCACACGGAGCTTCTCGACCGCTTCCACCTCGAGTCCGTGCCGAGCCCCAGCGGGGTCACCCACCTCCTGTTCTGGAGACGATGACCACGATCCGTGTGGATCAGCCCCGGTGGGTGAGGACGTTGACGACCCTGCCGTTGGGGTCGCGCACGAAGAAGCGCCGGACTCCCCATGGTTCGTCGGTGAGCGGGTGCACGATCTCGGCGCCGGCATTCCGGGCGGCCTGATGCGCGGCGTCGACGTCATCGACCTCCACCGACACGTCGGGGACGACCGGCGCGGTGGCGTCGTGGGTCAGGAGACTCAGCTGGGCTCCCGGGTTGGCGCGATCACTCAGGGTGACGATCCAGCCCATGTCCATGACGACCTCGAAGCCGAGTACCTCGACGTAGAAGGCGGTGGCCTCCGCGATGTTCTCGGTCGCGAAGTTGGGCACTGTGCGCTTGATGGCCATGAGGACATGCTGCCGGCCGGCAGCCTCATCGACCAGCAGGGGGTGGTCGACCTCGAGAAACCGGTCGCGTCGGCCCCGGCCAGCTCCGCCTCTCCGACAGCCCGTACTGTCGCGTGGTGAACCTGGAGCAGGTCCGGCAGGCATACGGGTCCGTCGCGGAGCTCTACATCGAGCTGTTCGGAACACGGCAGCAGGTACACCCCGACGACCTCGCCTTCATCGGGCGACACCTGGCGGGCCGGCCGGGCACGGTGCTCGATCTGGGCTGCGGGCCCGGCCATATCACCGACTACCTTCGCTCGCTGGGCGCCGACGCCACGGGGGTCGACATGGTCCCCGAGTTCATCGCCCATGCGCGGGCAGCCCACCCGGGCGGCAGCTACCAACTCGGGTCGATGGAGAACCTCGCCGTTGCCGACCGATCCATCGCCGGCATCCTGGCCTGGGGCTCGTTGATCCACCTGCCGCCGGACGATCTCGACGGCCAGCTCGCCGAGTTCCGGCGGGTGATGGCCCCGGCCGGACGGTTGGTGCTCGGTCTCTTCGTGGGTGACGAGGTCGAAGCCTTCGACCACAAGGTGGTCACCGCCTATCGCTGGCCCGTCGACGAGTTCTCCGAGCGACTGGCGCGAGCCGGCTTCGCGGAGGTCGAGCGCCTGCAACGGCCCAGCGAAGGCACTCAACGGCCACACGCCGCCATCGCGGCAATCGCGGCGGACGGATGAGCTGAGGCGGCGAGCCACCTGTCACCCACATCGACATGGCGCCACGTCTGTCGGCAGCCGGTGCACGCTTCGGCGGTCGCCACCCGACGTCCGCCGCGTGCCGCCGCCCTGGAGCGCCCCTGATCCAGCGCGCTTCCGCACCGAGGGGGCAAGGGCTCCGGAAGTCCGGCAGGCGGCTGCCGAACTGCCGGATAATGCGGGAGTTGGCCTGCGGTTCATCGCCAAGGGGCGGCCGGTGGCTGATCGAATGCGGTGGGAGGGAGCAGCCGTCGGATGAGCACGATGCACGCCGTGAGAGCCCACACCAGGGGCGGGCCGGAACAACTCGTGTACGAGGAGGCGCCGCAGCCCGAGCCGGGGCCCGGAGAGGTGTTGGTGGCCGTGAAGGCCGCTTCCATGACACCCCATGAGCTCACCTGGCCGGAAACCTGGACGCACACCTCGGACGGGACGGGACCCGAGCGCACCCCGATCATCCCGTCGCACGAATTCTCCGGAGTCGTCGCGGCGTCCGGCGCGGGGGTGGAGAGCCCCGCCGAAGGGGAGGCCGTCTATGGCTTGATCCCTTTCACTCGCGATGGCGCGGCCGCCGAGTACGTCGTCCTGCCCGCGGCCGTCGTGGCGGCCAAACCCGCCACCGTCGACCACGACCACGCCGCAGCGCTCCCACTGGCTGCCCTGAGTGCCTGGCAGGCACTGGTGGACCACGCCGACGTGCAGGCCGGCCAACACGTGCTGGTGCAGGGCGGCGCCGGCGGCGTGGGGATTTTCGTGGTGCAACTCGCGGCCGGTCTCGGTGCTCGCGTGAGCGCCACGGCCGCGGCGGCCGACCTGGAGTTCGTCAAGGGTCTGGGTGCCGAGCAGGTCATCGACTATGCGCACGACCGCTTCGAGGATCACGTCGGCGGCGTGGACGTGGTCGTCGATCTCGTCGGAGGGGCCACACAGTCGCGGTCCTGGTCGGTCCTGAAGCCGGGCGGTGTCCTGGTGACCCTCGCCGCGCCTCCCGACGAGCAGGAAGCAGCCCGGCATGGCGTTCGTGGGGTGTACTTCATCGTCGAGCCCGACCAGAACGCGCTGCGGTCCATCGCCGAGTTCGTCGACAGCGGCCGGCTGAGGCCGGTGCTGGACCGCGTGCTGCCCCTCACTGAGACGCGCTCAGGTTACGAGGCGCTCGAGACGGCCAAACGCCGCGGCAAAGTCGTCATCCACGTCGCTGACTAAGGGATGTCTCGTAACCCCGGCGTAGATCCCAGCCCGAATCAACGGCAACGCTGGTCGACCGACCGGCGGCCCGAGCGACATCGCCGCCCTGCGGTACCGGCACTGACCAGCGTTGTCGTTGATCTTTCGCTGATTACTAGCCGGGAGGCGGATACCAGTCTGGGATCAGGGGCCGGGTGAGCCGTCCGGGATGAGCATCTTGCCCTGACCCTCGGGCCAGGGGGCACGCCGGAGGATCAGAAGTCTCAGAAGGTCACGGTGATCTTTCCTGCCACTCTGCCGTGGAGGAAGCGTTCGTGTGCGGCTTGGATCTCGTGCAGGCCGAAGGTGGAGTGCACACGCAGGTGCACAGAGCCGCGGTCGACGAGCTTGGCGAGCTCGTTCAGTCCCGCGCCATCCTCCTGCACCTGGTGAACGGTGGTACGGACACCGCGTGCGGACAGGTCGGGGACCGGCCCGGCTTGGGTGGCGATCGACGCATATCGGCCGCCGTCAGCCACAGCCTCGGTCACGAAAGCCCCGAAGGTGTCGAAGACGGCGTCATAGCTGCGCTCTTGTAGATCGCGGCTGTCGGTGGTGACGAGGCCCGCGCCGTGCCCATGGGCGAAGGCGACCTGCGCGTCCCGGGAGACCAGAGCGTCGACTTCGACGCCACGTGTGCGAGCGATCTGCAGTGCCAGCCCTCCAACTCCGCCTGCGGCACCGGCGACCAGCAGTCGCTCCCCGGCAGACACCGCAAGCCAGTCCAGAGTCTGCAACGCCGTCAGCCCGGAAAGCGGCAGGGTCGCTGCCTCGACCAGGCTGACCGCCTCCGGCGCGGGGGCTACCGCCAGCGCAGGAAGCGCAACCAGATCGGCCCAGGTTCCCCGGCCGGCGCTGAGCTGGTGCGACATCGCGATGACGCGTTCCCCGGCGCGCAGACCGCTGTTGCCGCCGTCGACCACGATGCCAGCCAGGTCCCATCCAAGCGTCATCGGCAGCGGGGGTGTTCCCTCGCCGATGGCGCCCCTCCGCGTCTTGTCGTCGACCGGATTGATGCTGGTCGCGACTGTCCGGATCACCACCTCCTCAGAACCTGGTTCAGGCTGGGGAGCCTCGACGAGACTGAGAACGTCGGGTGCGCCGAAGCGATTGATCTGTATGGCACGCACGGGAGAGCCCTTCACGCGACTGCTGTTGACGGGCGGTGCAACACCTCCAGCGATCATGAAATTCCGACCCTGCCGCTGTTCAGTGCGCCCCAAGGCGTGCCTCCGGTGGCGGTTGGGCGGCCGGCTCCGGTAGACCATCTCTACTGTGGACGCGCGGTTGATCCTGCAATGGATGCCTGACGAGTCGTGGAACCTGGCCGGCCCGCTGATCCCACCGCCGCGACCTACGGTACGGATCAACAGCCGACCGTAGGGTTATGGGCTGGTCACTGCCGTCAGTGCCGCTGTGGACGTGTGGCCCGCTTCCGGTGACGGGTCCGGTCGGCCCGCAGGCCCCGGTGATCATGGAGATCCCCGGCCACTCCCGGATCAGCGCCACCCTCAACATCCATGCACACGTGGCTCCGGAGATCGCGCGGGAAGCCGCGTCACGACTGGAGGGGGCGCTGTGGTCGGGTGAATGATGTTTGGCTGCCGCCTCTCGACAACTCCCATCACTCCCCCGCTGTCGGTCGGCCCCTTGCGGACCAGGTGCGGACTGCCCGGCCAGGCGGCCCGGAGCGCCAGTTCAAAAGGTGATCGACCGCTCGTGTCCCCCTCGATTTGCACACACGTCAGCAACGGGCCCCTGAGTCGGGCGAATCGGCGATGTGCAGATCGAAGGTGCCCGGCAACGGAAACGAAAGGTTCATATAGACCGTGCCACCGCCAACGTCCTTTCTCGCGCACAGTTTGGCAACGCCTGCACCGGAGGGCGTCACCAGCCACGCATCCCTTTCCGCTATTTGTTGGTAGAAAGAGACGATGGCCTGCTCGCTAGCTTCGCCTTGATACTGGCGGCCTGCGTAGGCAACTAGCCGGTCCACGTCGCATCCCGAGTACGGCGTGTCTGGCTGCACTCCGTTTGGCTGCTCCATCAATAGCGAGGCGGCCCCCAGCGTAGTGGCTCGTCTCTGACACTCAGTGAATCTGGCGTCCTGCCACCAGACATACGCAATAACACCGCCGGCGACCACCAGAGCGACGACTGCCGAGATGGCCATGCGCCTGGACATCTCGCCACGGTATCGGCAACCAACCCTAGGGGGGAAGGCCCGACCTGATCTACGACCGTGGTTGGCACACCGAGCCTTCATGAACCGACTAGCGGCTGCTCTACGGCGTCCAGCCGAAGAAGGCCCGGCGCGGGTTGAAGCCGGGCAACTGCAAGAACAAGGTCCACAAGCGCGACACCCTCGGCATCGACGGCCGGCGCGTCCTCATCTTCCGCCAGTGGTCCGGCAAGACCCTCGCCGACCGCCGCGAGTGGGTCAAGGCCCTCCTTGGCGTCACCACCGACGCTGCCACCGCCCCGGCCGGCGGGTAACAACGGCATGCCTGGGAACTGCGGTGGGAGACGGCGACCAAGGCGGCCATCTCGCGAGGCGACTGGATCGACCCGGCTCGGGCGCGGCTGTCGGTGGGCGCCTGGGCCACGCAGTGGATGGCGGCTCAGGTGCAGCTCAAGCCATCGACTCGCGGCGTCGATGACGCTGGACGTGTGCGCGGGCCTGTTCGGTGCCGACCCGGATGCGGTCGCCAACCGCCTGGACGAGGCGGTCGCGGCGCGGGATGCGGACTATTTGCGGACTGGCACGGCGGCGCGGTTGTCGACCTTGAAAACGGCGAAGCCCAGGCCGTTGACCTGGGCTTCCGTACCGAGCCGCCTGACGGAATCGAACCGTCGACCTACGCATTACGAGTGCGTCGCTCTAGCCGACTGAGCTAAGGCGGCAACGATCGTCAAGTGTACGGCACCCGACCCGCCCCGACCGAACGGGATGCCCACCCGACGCCAGCGACCCGGACATCCGGCACGATCCGTACGTTCGCCGGACAGCGATGCCGGCCGGGCGGGACTACGCTGCGGCGGGTGACCGACGATCACCCCCCGGTGCCCGCCCCGGACGACCCCGACGGCAGCGAGGCGACCGGCGGGCGGCCCGCCCGCCGGCCACGCTCGACCGACCCGCTGGAGCTGGGCTTCACCCCACGCAAGCCGGTGCCGTGGCTCGCGCCGTTCCTGCTGATCAGCACCGGCATCCGTACGCTGCTGGCGATGCTCTTCGGGGCGTACCTGGACAAGCGGGAGTTGCAGAACTCGCTGGAGGCCCGGATCGAGCGGCAGGTCGGGCCGGACGGCGGGCTCTGGCTGGACTACGTGGCCGACCTGGGCGACGGCTTCAACGCCACCTACTCGGTCGCGTACCTGCTCGCCCAGCCGGAGCTGGAGGTGGACGGGCACCGGCTGCCCCGGGCGCAGACCCTGGTGATGGGGGGCGACCAGGTCTACCCGTCGGCCGCCTTCGAGGCGTACGAGGACCGCTGCAAGGGCCCCTACCAGGCCGCGCTGCCGGGCACGCCGCCCGAGAAGCCCACCCTCTTCGCGGTGCCCGGCAACCACGACTGGTACGACGGGCTGACCGCCTTCCTGCGGCTCTTCGTCCGGTCCCGGGACCGGCACTTCGGCGGCTGGGCGACCGGGCAGTCCCGCTCGTACTTCGCCGTCGAACTGCCCGCCGACTGGTGGCTGCTCGGCCTGGACGACCAGTCCGGCTCGTACCTGGACGACCCGCAGCTGACCTACTTCGACACGGTGGCCGAGAAGCTGGGCCCGCAGAGCAAGGTGATCGTGGCCGTGCCGGCGCCGACCTGGGTCAAGGCCGTCGACCACCCCACGGCGTACGACTCGATCGACTACTTCATCCGCACGATAGTGGCGCCGACCGGGGCGCAGGTGCGACTGCTCATCTCCGGCGACCTGCACCACTACGCCCGGTACGCCGGCCCGGATCGCCAGCTCGTCACCTGCGGCAGCGGCGGCGCGTACCTCTACCCGACCCACAAGCTCCCGGAGCGGATCGAGGTGCCGCCGCGGGACACCCTGGCCCGGCGGGCCAGCCCGAGCCGCCCGTACGACCTGGCCGGCCGCTACCCGGACGCGGCCCGCTCCCGGCGCTACGCCTGGGGCATCTTCCCCCGGTTGCCGTTGCGCAACCCCGGCTTCACCACCCTGCTCGGCACCCTGCACACGCTGCTGATGCTGGCCATGGTGGGGGTGGTGGAGAACCGCACCGGCACCGAGCAGCGGCTGTTCAGCCTGCCGCTGGTGCTGATGCTGCTGGTGACGCTGCTCGGCGCGGCCTTCTTCGCCAAGCCGCCCAGTTCCGGCGGCAAGCGGCACGCCCGGCACTGGATCCTCGGCGTCGGCCACGGGTTGGCGCACGTCGGGCTGGCCGCCGCCGGCACCTGGGGGTGGCTGGCGCTGCCCTTCCACGACTGGCCGTGGCCGCTGCCGGTGGTCGCCGCGGCGGTGCTGTACGGCCCGGTGAGCGGGCTGGTGGCGAGCCAGTTGGTGGCGGCGTACCTGCTGGTGGCGGGGGCGTTCGGGGTGAACGTCAACGAACTCTTCGCCGGTCAGGGCATCGAGGACGCGAAGGCGTTCCTCCGGCTCCGCATCGACCCCGACGGAACCCTCACCATCTACCCGATCGCGGTGGACCGCGTAGCCCGCCACTGGCAGGTCAACCCCGACCCCTCCCCCACCGCCTCCTGGCTGACCCCCAAGGACCCCCTAACCCCCCGCCTGGCCGAACCCCCCATCACCCTCCCCAACCCCACCCCGACCCCGGAACCGGCCCGTTGATCATGAGGTTGGCGGCGCCATCGGCGATCACCTTCGCCGCTAACCTCATGATCAACCCGGGAGGGGCGGGGAGGGGGGTGGGGTTGGGGGGTGGCGGTTGTCGTAGGCGTGGCGGGAGCCGCAGACGTCGGCGCGGGAGCACATGGAACGCGAGCCGTCGGCGTCGAGCCGCACGAGCACCGCGTCCCTCGGCACGTTGTGCCCGACCACCCGACCGCTGCCCTCCGGTGTGGTGACCCGCTCGCCGGTCGCCGGCGCCGACTCCTGAAACCGCGCGTACAAGGGATGTTCGTACTTCAAACAGCACATGAGCCGGCCGCACGCCCCGGAGATGCGCAGCGGGTTGAGCGGTAGGTCCTGGTCCTTGGCCATCCGGATGGTGACCGGCTCGAAGTCGGTGAGGAAGGTGGCGCAGCACAGGTCCCGACCGCAGGAGCCGATGCCGCCCTGCACCCGGGCCGAGTCGCGAGCGGAGAGTTGGCGCAGCTCGACCCGGCAGTGCAGGGTCGCGCCGAGGTCACGGACCAGCGACCGGAAGTCCACCCGGTGCGGGGCGGTGAAGTAGATGGTGCTCCGTTCGCCGCCACCCTCGCCACCGCCGAGCACGTGGTCCACGGCCACCACCTTCATCGGCAGCCCGTGCTCCCGGATCAGCCGCTTGGCGGCGACCTTCGCCTCGGCCTTGCGGCGGCGCAGCGCCTCGTCGCGGCGCAGGTCCTCCTCCTGGGCCAGCCCGGCCAGCTTCGCGAAGCCGGCGGTGTCCTCGGTGACCCACTGGGCGGCCCAGACGCACTCGGCCACCTCGGGCCCGTCGTCGGTGGGCACCAGCACCTTGTCGCCCACCTGTGGATTCAGCTCGCCCGGGTCGAGGTAGTAGAGGCGCCCGTACCGCTGGAAGCTGACCGCGCAGAGCATGCCCATGGCTCCCACCCTACGACGACCGCCCGACTCCGGCCCGCCACAGCCGTCGCCGGCCGACTACGCCGTGCAGCCATCCATGTCCGTCGACTTGACCGATGCCCCGCCCGTCTCGTCGTGCCGTTGATCCTCGCCCGGACGGCTGATTCCTGCCGCGGGTGGGGGACAAACGCCCCCGGGAGGCGTTGAGTGAAGACAGACCTGCGGGGGGTGCAGGGAAAGGCCACGGCGTCGGCGCCGGAGCCCGATCGAACGGGGCCCCGAGCGCGACGCCGTGCGCCGTGCACCGCCGACGGCGCCCCGAGCCGGCACCCCGGCCCGGATCAGAGCCGGCACCCCGGCCCGGATCAGCGGATGGTCACCAGCCGACCCGGGTGGGGCTGTCGTAGCGGGTCCGTTCGGCCACCGGCGCCCGCCAGCGGGATTCGGCCAGACTCGGCCCCCACTGGCGCAGCAACGTCTCGGCGCCGTCGTACGCGACGCAGAGCACGGCGAGCACCCGGGTGGCGATCTCGGCCGCCGCCGCCCCGCCGGGGCCGGCCGGCCGGGGCCGGGTCACCGCACCCGGGATCCCGGTCGCGGCGACCACTGTCACCGCCTCGGCCGAGCGGAGCACGTCGGCCAGGGCCCGGGCCAGCGTGAGCCGGCTGCCCTCCACCCAGTCGGCCAGGGCGTCGGCGTAGCCGGCCGTCGACTCCAGCCGCCCGACCAGGCTCTCCGGCCCCTCGTCGAGGTGACGCAGCAGGGCCGTGCGGGCCTGCCCGTACCGGCTGGCGGCCGGCCCGGACCAGAGGAGCGGATCGGTCAGCGCGGCGCCCACCTCGTCGTACGCCCGGACGTGCCGGCGCACCGCGTGGCCGGCGGTGGCCAGCGGCGCGGGACGCAGGTCGAGGAAGCCGCGGACCGCCTCCCCGGGGAGCACCTGCATCCGGCGCAGCAGCGGCCAGACCGGGTGCCCCTCGGGCGCACCGGTGGCGAGCAGCGTGTCGACCCGGCGCAGCAGGTCGAGGCCGGGCTCGGCGAGCCGGTCGAGGGCGTCCATCACGCCTCCCCGGCCAGCCGGCGGCGGGCCGCGTCGTCGGCGGCGGTGTAGCCGTCGGCGGCGCCCCGCACGGCGGTCGCGGCCTCGGCCAGCCGGGTGGCCGCGGCGTGCGCCTCGCGGGCGCGGTCGGTGGTGGCGGCCACCCACTGCCGGTGCAGCGCCCGGCCGATCTCGCCGGGGCGGCCGGCCGCGTCGGCGCCGAACGCGGCCTGCGGCGGGTCGCCGGCGGTGACCGTGCGGGAGAGAGCGGCCAGGGTGGCGCCGGCCTCGTCGAGGCGGGTGGCGAGGGCGCGCAGGGTCTCCATCTCAGGCACCCGCCAGCGGCCGGTAGGCGGTGAACGTCTCGTTGTGCAGCTTCTCCCGGGCCCACTGGGCGGCGTCCGCGGCGGCGGTGACCGCTGCCTGCACGGAGCCGGCGACGTCGCGGGGGTGGCGGGCGTGCAGCGGACCGAGGAAGCGCACGTCGGTGATCCGCCCACCGGCGGTCACCACCACCTCGACCAGCCCGTCCGGCGACCGGACGGTGACCTCGACCGTCGACACCGCCTGGTCGAACTCGGCCTGCAGGGACTCGATCCGGCGGTAGCGCCGCACCGCCTCCTCGATCCAGGCCTCGTCGATCTCCCCCCGTGGCATCGGCGGACTCCTCCCGGAACAGTCATCACTCTGCGTGCCGCCACCGTCACGGCACACCGGACCGTACCGCACAGCAATTGCGCCTGTCGATGCCTGTGGACGACCGGTCCGGCGCGCGGGACCACCGGGGGGAGCCTTCCGGGACTCAGCCCTTCCAGAGGGCGAGCATCATCGCCTCGACGGCGATCCGGGGCTTCACGTTCGCCTCGATCGCCGCCCGGCAGGCCAGCACCGCCTCCAGCCGGCGCAGCGCGCCCTCGGCGTCCCACCTGCGGGCGCCGGCCTCCGCCATGGCGGCGGTGTCGCTGTGCACCGGCGCGACCGGGGCGTCGAGCGCCTTGGTGAGCGCGTCCCGGTAGAAGCCGGCCAGGTCGACCAGCGCCCGGTCCAGCGCGTCCCGCTGGGCCCGGGTGGCCCGCGACTTCTGCCGCTTCTCCAGGTCCTTGAGCTGCCCGGCGGCACCCCGCAGGGCACCCGCCGCGCCCCGCCCGGTGCCGCCCGCGCCGAGCGCGGTCTCCAGGGCCGCCCGTTCGGCCGCGTCGGCCTCGGCCACCGACGCCTCGGCCTCCGCCTCGGCCGCCTCGATCAGCGCGGACGCCGCGTCGAAGGCGGCGCCCACCCCGGTGAGCCGGCGCGGCACCGCCAGCACCGCCTCCCGCCGGCTGCGGGCCTCCGGGTCGCGGGCCAGCCGCCGGGCCCGCCCCACGTGCCCCTGGGCGGCCGCCGCCGCCCAGGCCGCCACGTCGGGCGCGATGCCGTCCCGGCGCACCAGCACCTCGGCCACCGCCTCGGCCGGCGGCTGCCGCAGCGGTACGACCCGGCAGCGCGACCTGATCGTCACCGATACGTCGTCCGGGTGGGTGGACGGGGCGCAGAGCAGGAAGACCGTCCGGGGCGGCGGTTCCTCGACCGCCTTGAGCAGGGCGTTGCCGGCCGCCTCGGTGAGCCGGTCGGCGTCCTCGATGATCACCACCTGCCAGCGCCCGCCGGACGGCGTACTGGCCGCCCGCAGCACCAGGGCACGCATCTCGCCGACGCCGATGGAGAGCCCCTCCGGCACCACCAGCCGTACGTCGGCGTGGGTGCCGGCCATGGTGGTGTGGCAGCCGGGGCACTCGCCGCAGCCGGTGCCGTACGCGCACTGGAGGGCGGCGGCGAAGGCGCGGGCGGCCACCGACCGGCCCGATCCCGGCGGCCCGGTGAAGATCCAGGCGTGCGTCATCCCCGCCCCGGGATCGCCCGCCGCGCCGCCGGCCGGGGTGGCCGCGGCGTCGGCCTCCTCGGCGAGGGCGGCCAGGTCGTCGTCGGCGGAGTCGGGCACCGGCCCGGCGGCGGGGGCGCGCAGCACGGCGGCCGCCGCGGCGGCGGCCCGGCGCAGCGTCTCCACCGCCTCGTCCTGCCCGACCAGATCGGCGAAGACGTCCGGCATCAGGTCCGATGCTCCATCGTCACCAGCTCCGTTTCGGATAACTCGGGCTGCACCGAGGTGTCCGGCCCCTGCGCCGGGCGCGGGTGGACGATGCCGCCGGGGGTGCCGAGCAGCTCCTCGATGCGGCGGGCCACCCGCTCGGCGATCTCCTCGACCGGGCGGGACGCGTCCAGCACCAGGTAGCGCTTCGGGTCGGCGGCGGCGAGGTCGAGGAAGGCGTACCGGACCCGCTCGTGGAAGGCGACCGACTCGGCCTCCACGTGGTCGGCCTCCTCGTTGCGCGCCGCCACCCGGGACAGGCCGGTGCGCGGGTCGACGTCGAGCAGCACCACCAGGTCGGGCTTGAGCCCGCCGGTGGCCCAGGAGGAGAGCCAGGAGACCTCGTCGACCGGCAGCGTCCGCCCCGCTCCCTGGTACGCCAGGGACGAGTCGACGTACCGGTCGCTGATCACCACCGCGCCCCGGGTCAGCGCCGGCCGGACCACGGTGGCCACGTGGTGCGCCCGGTCGGCGGCGTAGAGCAGCGCCTCGGCGCGCGGCGACGGCACGTCCGAGCCGGGCGCGCCGAGCAGCAGCGAGCGGATCCGCTCGCCGACCGTGGTGGCGCCGGGCTCCCGGGTGACCACCACGTCGCGTCCCTGCCCGCGCAGCCGCTCGGCGAGCGTGGCGAGCTGGGTGGACTTGCCGGCGCCCTCGCCGCCCTCGAAGACCACGAAGAGCCCGGCGGAGACGAACGGCTCGGCCGGCATCAGCGGGCGGCCGCGGATCGAGCCCCAGAGGTCGGCCAGGACCGGTACGCCCTTCTTGTCGTCCATCTGGCCGAACGCGCTGATCCCGGCGAAGATGCCGGCCGCGCCCGCGGCCAGCAGCAGCAACCGGGTGGACGAGATGGAGACGCCCAGGTCGGCGATCTCCAGCTTGCGGGAGCCGCCGACGCCGGCGAGCAGGCTGCTCAGGCCGATGGCCAGGATCAGCACCAGCCGGGTGCCGATCTGCACCACCGCGAAGACCCGGCCGCGTACCTCGTCGGCGATCTCGCCGCCGAGCAGCGTGGTGCCGGAGAGGAAGGCCATCCCGGCGCCCGCGCCGACCAGGATCGCGCCGACCATCGCCATCGACAGGTGGATGGCGAACGCCAGCGCCATCACCGACGCGCTGGCCAGCACGATGCTCATGCCGAACCAGCGCCGCCGGGACATCTCCTTGACGATCATCGGGCCGAGCCCGATGCCGAGGGCCAGGCCGATGAAGATGGCGCCGAAGAGCAGGTAGAAGGCGGCGTCGCCGGCGCCCAGCGAGGTGGCGAAGAACTTGGCGGTACCGATCACGATGCCGCCGCCGGCGAAGGCGCCGAAGATGCCGAGCACCAGGCCGCGGACCAGCGGGGTCTGGCCGATGTAGCGCCAGCCCTCCTTGAACTGGCGCAGCATGCTCTGCTCGGTGCGCTCCCGCTCGTCGGCCTGCCCGTGGCTGATCTCCTTGATGCCGTACGCCACCACCAGCGCGGTGGCCAGCCGGGAGAACGCGTTGAACCAGAGCGCGAGCTGGGCCGGCTCGGCCCAGTCCGGCGTCGAGCCGCCGGTGGCCGCCCGCACGATGCCGTCGAGCGCCGCCAGGATCAGCGCGGCGAGGACCGGCGTGAGGCCGTACGTGGTGATCAGCGTGAGCTGGTTGGCGGCCTCCAGCCGGGCCCGCGGGATGAGGTTGGGGACCGCGGCCTCCTTGGCCGGGATCCACAGCAGGGTGAGCGACTCGATCAGGAAGGTGGCGATCGCCGCCCAACCGACCACCACCCCGCCGGGGGCGCCGAGCAGCGCGGCCAGCGGAATCGAGGCGAAGAGCAGGAACCGCAGCACGTCGCAGATGACCATCGTCCAGCGGCGGTCGAAGCGGTCCGCGAGCACGCCGGCGATCGGGCCGAGCACCAGCGCCGGCAGCAGCCGGACGGCGATGACGCCACCGAAGGCGGCGCCCTTGGCGGTGCTCCCCTCGACCTGGGCGGCGGCGAAGACCGACGTGGCGAGCAGGCCGAACCAGTCACCGAAGGAGGCCGCGCCGAGCACGATCCAGAGCCGGCGGAACGGGGTGATCCGCAGCACCGAGCGGATGCCCGCGTAGCCGGACAGGTCGTTGCCGGACTTCTCGGCGGCGGCGCCGGACTTGTTCGAGGACGGCGACACGCCGGGCGACTCGCCGTTGAACTGGCTTTCGATGGCCGTACCTCCACGTGCCGGCCCATCGCTGGGCATCCCCGGTGCAACACTCTAGACCCGGTGGGACCCCGTCCCACCGATGACATTCTCCTGCTCGCCGAGCCTAGGCCGCCGGCACCACGGCGCACACCCGGCGTACGCGAGGGTGTTTCGCATTGACCGCCGGACAGTTAGCGTGCACACGTGGCCACCGAAAGCGACAAACTGCGCGAGCGCCTCGATCGGGCGACCGCCCACCTCGACCCCCCGTACGCGGTCGTCGACCTGACCGCCTTCGACGCGAACGCGACGGCGCTCGCCGACCGCGCGGCCGGCAAGCCGCTCCGGGTCGCCAGCAAGTCGGTCCGCAGCCGTGACCTGCTCAGCCGGGCGCTCGGCCGGCCGGGCTGGCGGGGCGTGATGGCGTTCACCCTGCCCGAGGCGATCTGGCTGGTCCGCCAGGGGGTGAGCGACGACGTGCTGGTCGCGTACCCGACCGCCGACCGGGGCGCGCTCGCCGAGCTGGCCGGTGACCCGGCCCTCGCCGCCGCGATCACCCTGATGGTGGACGGCACCGAGCAGCTCGACCTGGTCGACGCCGTGCGGGCCCCGGCCGGCCGCCCCGAGCTGCGGGTCTGTCTCGACCTGGACGCCTCGTGGCGGCCGATGCGCGGGGTGCACGTCGGGGTCCGCCGCTCGCCGGTGCACAGCGCCCGGGCGGCCGGCGCGCTCGCCGCCACCGTCGCCGGCCGCGCCGGCTTCCGGCTGGTCGGCCTGATGGCGTACGAGGCGCAGATCGCCGGCCTGGGCGACGCGCCGCCCGGGCAGGCGCTGCTCGGCGCCGCGATCCGGCTGACCCAGCGCGGCTCGTACCGTGAGCTGCTGGCCCGCCGGGGGGCGGCGGTGGCCGCGGTCCGCGAACACGCCGAGCTGGAGTTCGTCAACGGCGGCGGCACCGGCAGCGTGGCGGCGACCAGCGCCGATCCCGCGGTCACCGAGGTCACCGCGGGATCCGGCCTGTACGGGCCGACGCTGTTCGACGCGTACCGGGCGTGGCAGCCCACCCCGGCGGCGTTCTTCGCCTGCGCGGTGGTCCGCCGGCCGGCGCCGGGGCTGGCCACCGTGCTCGGCGGCGGCTGGATCGCCTCCGGCCCGGCCGCGCCCAGCCGCCTGCCCCGGCCGTGGCTGCCGGCCGGGCTGAAGCTGATCGGCACCGAGGGCACCGGCGAGGTGCAGACCCCGCTGGCCGGCACCGCGGCCGCCACCCTGCGGGTGGGCGACCGGGTGTGGTTCCGGCACGCCAAGGCGGGCGAGCTCTGCGAGCACGTCAACGAGCTGCACCTGGTGGAGGGGGACGAGGTCGTGGCGACCGTGCCCACCTACCGGGGCGAGGGCCACGCCTTCCTCTGAGCCACCGGCCCCGCACGCCGCGGGGCCGGCTCGCGCCGACTCCCCGCGCACCCGGGGTCGTTCCGCACCGTCACCCGGTCGCACCCCGGGCGTTCCGCTGTCGCACCTCGCCCGGCGCACCCCGGGCCGATCGTCCTGTCGCACCGTGCCCCGGTCGCACCCCGGGCCGATCGTCCTGTCGCACCCTCGCCCGGTCGCACCCGGGCGGTCCGCCGCGCCGCACCGACGCCGGCGGCGTGGATCAGCTGGACCGCGCGGCGTCCACCGGGCTCTCGACCTGCTGGTGCAGGTACTCCCGGATGAGCGCCTTCGCCTCGGCCAGCACCCGCTCGTCGCCGTCCGGCTTGCGGCGGAACGCCAGCTTGATCAGCGCGTCGGCCACCTCCACCGCGATCTCCAGGTGGAAGCGCAGCTCGGGCACGTTGGTGAGCCCGAACCGTTCGGTGAGTACGCGGGCCAACTGGTCCGCGATCACCCCGTTGTTGTCCCGCTGCTCATCGAGCAGGTGCAGGTCGACCACGTCGCCGAAGTGCAGGGTACGGAACCCGGGAACCGTGCGGTGCATCGTGATGTACTCGTCGATGCCCGCGTCGACGCCGTCCCACCAGTGGGTCAGGTCGTCGGAGGCGAACCGCTCGTCGAGCCGCTGGAGGTAGGACTCCATCGTGCGCAGGGTCAGCGCCTGCACGATCGCCCGCTTGTCCGGAAAGAACTGGTAGACCGACCCGATCGCCACCTCGGCACGCTCGGCGAGCAAGGTCGTGGTCAGCCCCTCGTACCCCACCTCGTCGACGAGCTCGGCGCAGGCGTCCAGCATCCGCTGGACCCGCGCGACACTTCGACCCTGCACCGGTACGCGGCGCAGCGGCCCGGTCGTGGCGGCTGGTGTGGACACTCGGCGCCACCCCCCTTCGACGGATGAACATATCTGCACGTCACATCTTCGTGACTACCGGTACAACGAGCGGACCTCGGTTGCGGTATTTACCAGGTACAACGTTCCTGATATGAAGTCAGTTCATATTCATGTCGAGGAGCGCGAATGGCCGCCACCGCACCGCTCACCACCGCCTGGACCAACTGGGCCGGCAACCAGCGCAGCACCGCCACCACCATCCTGCGCCCCACCTCGGTGGCGGACGTCGCCGAGGCCGTCCGGACCGCCGCGGCGAGCGGCCAGCGGATCCGGGCGGTCGGCAGCGGCCACTCCTTCACCGCCGTCGCGGTCACCGACGGTCACCGGATGGAGTTGGACGCGCTCGACACCGGCGTCCGGGTGGACGCCGAGCGTCGGCTGGTCACCGTACCGGCCGGGATGACGCTGCGCACGCTCAACGGGCTGCTCGCCGCGCACGGGCTGGCGCTGCCCAACCTCGGCGACATCGACGCGCAGACGATCGCCGGCGCGATCTCCACCGGCACCCACGGCACCGGGTCCGGCTACGGCTGCCTCTCCACCTTCGTCGAGGCGCTCACCCTGGTCACCGGCACCGGCGAGGTGCTGCGCTGCTCGGCCGACGAGCACCCGGACGTGTTCGCCGCCGCCCGGGTCTCGCTCGGCGCGCTCGGCGTGCTGGTCGAGGTCACCCTGCGCTGCGTGGACGCCTTCGTGCTGCACGCGCACGAACGGCCGGCCCCGCTGGACGCGGTGCTCGGCGAGCTGCCCGAGCTGATCGAGGCGCACGACCACGTGGAGTTCTACTGGTTCCCGTACACCGCGCGGGTGCAGCTCAAGACGAACGACCGGGTGCCCGCCGACGACCGCCCGCTGTCCCGGCTGCGCGGCTGGCTGGACGACGACTTCCTGGCCAACACCGTCTTCGCCGGGGCCTGCCGGCTGGGCCGCGCCGTGCCGGCGCTCGCCCCGGGAATCAGCGCGGTCTCCGCCCGGGCGCTCACCGAGCGCCGCTACACCGGCCGCTCCGACCGGGTCTTCTGCACCCCGCGCCGGGTCCGCTTCGTGGAGATGGAGTACGCGGTGCCGCGCGCCGCGCTGCCCGAGGCGCTGGACGGACTGCGCCGGATCGTGGACGGGCTGCCGTTCAAGGTGCTCTTCCCGGTCGAGATCCGGTTCACCGCCGCCGACGACATCTGGCTGTCGCACGGCTACGGCCGCGACTCGGCGTACCTGGCCGTGCACCAGTACGTGGGCATGCCCTACGAGCCGTACTTCCGCGCGTTCGAGCAGGTCGCCGCCGGCCTGGGCGGACGCCCGCACTGGGGCAAGCTGCACTACCGGGACGCGGGGTCACTCGCGCCCGCCTACCCCCGCTGGGCCGACTTCCAGTCCCTCCGCACCCGCCTGGACCCCGACCGCCTCTTCACCAACCCCCACCTCACCCACATCCTCGGCTGAGCCCATCCGAGATCTTGGCGGGGAATGGCCCCTTGAGGGGCCGCTTCCTTCCAAGATCTCTGGTCAGCGGACCGTCAACCGGGCCAGCCTGCGGCGCGTAGGGCGGAGCGGAGCTGATCGATGACGTCGTGTGGGCGGGCGCGGATGGCCCAGGCGGGGAACCGGAGCATTCGGTCACCCTCGGTCCAGACAGTGTTCTGCCGACGCATGTCCGCCCACGCGTGGGCCGGGTCCAGATGCTGGCCGCCGTCGATCTCGACGTGCACCCGCCACTCCTCGAAGTAGGCGTCGAGGTAACGGCGTCGGCCAGCGGAGTCCCGTCGGACCTGCTGGCGCGTCGGCTCGGGCAGCCCGGCGCGGCGGATGAGACGCAGGAAATCGAGTTCGCTCAGCGAATGGGCACCACCGGCTGCGTCGGTGGCGGTGTCGAGAATCAGCCGTCGGCGCCGGAGGCGGGGCAGCCGCTCGACCACCAGATGCAGCTCGTCACCGCCGACGAGGCGCTGCTGGAACGCGGCGGCGACGATCGACCGGGCCTCGTCGTCGGTGGCCGCCCACTGGGCGGCGTCCGCGATCGAACGGGCCGGCATCGTCCGGCGCGGCTGCCCGGCGGCGTGCACGTCCTCCGACGGCAGGCGGGTCGTGCGGTGTGCCGCGACACCCGGCGGTAGCGGGCCCCTCCGGCACGTCGCCGGCAGCAACACGTGAACGATCCGGTGCGGGAAGCCGCGCAGCCCGCCGGCCTGGGCAGCGGTCAGTCCAGCCAGCACGGCCGACGGCCCGGCGGCGAGCACCGCCGCCCACCGGAACTGGTCGGCGTTCACGGGGCCGTTGTGCGTGACGAACACCGCCCGGTGGACCTGACGCCAGCGGCCGGTCGCCACCCGGTGCCGGATCGCCTTGCGGGACAGGTGCCGCAGCGCCTGGCTGAGGCTGATCACGTCGTCCTGCCGGAAGAGCAGCCAGGTCAACTCGTCGGCGTCATCGGCCGGCAGACGCCGATTCAACGCCCCCAGCGTCACTCTTCGCCGTGCCCCCACCCCACCGAGTCTCCGCGAAGCGACCACTCCCCGTCCGCCCCTGTGGACAACGTCGAGATCTTGGAAGGCTCTGGCCCCTCCAAGGGCCGTTTCCTTCCAAGATCCCTGAGGGAGGCGTTACTCGGTGGGGGTGGTGGCCTTCTTGGGGGCGGCCTTCTTGGGGGTGGTGGTTTTGGCGGTGGTGGTCTTCTTCGCCGTGGACTTGGTGGCGGCGGCCGTCTTCTTGGTCGCCGTGGCCTTCTTGGCGGGGGCCTTCTTCGCCGCCGCCTTCTTCCGCGGGGCCGGGCCCTTGGCGCGCTTCTCGGCGAGCATCTCGGAGGCCTCCTCGAGGCTCAGCGCCTCCGGAGTCTGGCCGCGACGCAGCGACGCGTTGGTCTCCCCGTCGGTGACGTACGGGCCGAACCGGCCGTCCTTGATCACCAGCGGCTTCTCGGTGAGCGGGTCGACGCCCATCTCCCGCAGCGGCGGCGCGGCGGCCCGACGCTGGCGGGTCTTCGGGGCGGCCAGCAGGGCCAGCGCCTCGTCCAGCGTGACGGTGAACATCTTCTCTTCGGAGTCCAGCGAGCGGAACTCCTCGCCGCGCTTGACGTACGGGCCGTAGCGGCCGTTGTTGGCGAAGACCTCGTTGCCCTCCGGGTCCACCCCGACCAGCCGGGGCAGGCTGAGCAGCTTCAGCGCCTCGTCGAAGGTGAGCGAGTCCGGCGACTGCGAGCGCAGCAGGGAGGACTTCCGCTCGCCGCTGGCCACGTACGGGCCGAACCGGCCGGACTTGAGCAGGATCGGCTCGCCGGTGGCCGGGTCGTCGCCGAGCTTGCGCTCGCCCCCGCCACCGAGGAACAGCTCGTGCACCTTCTCCGGGGTCAGCTCGTCCGGCGCCAGGCCCTCCGGGATCGGGGCCCGGTCGCCCTGGGCGCCGCCCTCCTCGCCCTCGGCGGCCGGCGCCGGCGCCTCGCCCGGCACCGCCCGCTGCAGGTACGGCCCGTAGCGGCCCACCCGGACGACGACCTCGCGGCCCTCGTCGTCGGTGAAGAGCGGGATCGAGTTGACGCTGCGCGCGTCGATCTCGCTGAGGTTCTCGGTGACCAGCTTCTTCAGCCCGCCGGAGCGGGCGATGTCCTGGTCGCCGGCGCCGTTGGCGCTGCCGAAGTAGAAAGCGGTCAGGAAGTCGACCGCCGCGTGGTCCCCGCCGGCGATCTCGTCCAGCTCGTTCTCCATGCTGGCGGTGAAGTCGTAGTCGACCAGCCGCGGGTAGTGCCGCTCCAGCAGCCCGATCACCGCGAACGCCAGGAAGGACGGGATCATCGCCTGGCCGCGCTTGAAGACGTAGCCGCGGTCCTGGATGGTCTGCATGATCGACGCGTACGTGGAGGGGCGGCCGATGCCCAGCTCTTCGAGGGCCTTGACCAGCGACGCCTCGGTGTAGCGCGACGGCGGCTGGGTGTGGTGGCCCTGCGCGGCCAGCTCCTCGGCGGTCAGCGGCTGGTCCTTGACCAGGGTGGGCAGCCGTCGCTCGGCGTCCTCGGCCTCGGCGTTCTCGTCGTCGCTGGACTCGACGTACGCCCGCAGGAAGCCCGGGTCGGTGATGGTCTTGCCGGTGGCGCCGAAGTCGGCCTCCTCCTGCGCGGAGGAGACGGCACGGATGCGCACCGAGACGCTGGAGCCGACCGCGTCGGTCATCTGCGAGGCGATGGTGCGCCGCCAGATCAGCTCGTAGAGCTTGAACTCCTCGGCGGAGAGTTCCTTGGCCACCTCGCCCGGGGTACGGAAGTTGTCCCCCGCCGGGCGGATCGCCTCGTGCGCCTCCTGCGCGTTCTTCACCTTGCCGGTGTAGCGGCGCGGCTCCGGCGGCACGCTCCGCTCGCCATACAGCTCGACGATCTGCCGGCGGGCCGCCGCGATGGCGGTCTCCGACAGGTTCACCGAGTCGGTACGCATGTAGGTGATGTAGCCGTTCTCGTAGAGCCGCTGCGCGGTGCGCATCGTCTGCTGCGACGAGAACCGCAGCTTGCGGGCCGCCTCCTGCTGGAGCGTCGAGGTGATGAACGGCGCGTACGGGCGGCGGCGGTAGGGCTTCTCCTCGACCCGGGTGACGGTGAACGGCCGCCCTTCCAGACGGGCCGCGAGACCCCGGGCACCTCCTTCGTCGAGGTGGACCACCCCGGCGCCCGGCTTCACCCGGCCCGTGGTGGGCTCGAAGTCCTTGCCGGTGGCGATCCGGTCACCGTTCAGCGCGACCAGGGTGGCGTTGAAGCTGCGCGGGCCCTCGCCGGCGTTCCCGACCGCCAGGGTGGCCAGGATGTCCCAGTACTCGGCGGTGCGGAAGGCCATCCGCTGCCGCTCCCGCTCGACCACGATCCGGGTCGCCACCGACTGCACCCGGCCCGCCGAGAGCTTCGGCATGACCTTCTTCCACAGCACCGGGGAGACCTCGTAGCCGTAGAGGCGGTCGAGGATGCGCCGGGCCTCCTGGGCGTCGACCAGGTCGCGGTCGATCTCGCGCGGGTTGGCCACCGCCGCCTGGATGGCCGGCTTGGTGATCTCGTGGAAGACCATCCGCTTGACCGGCACCTTGGGCTTGAGCGTCTCCACCAGGTGCCAGGCGATGGCCTCGCCCTCGCGGTCCTCGTCCGTCGCCAGGAAGATCTCGTCGACCTCCTTGGCCAGCTTCACCAGCTTGCTGATCTGCTGCTTGCGGTCGGCGGAGACCACGTAGAGGGCGTGGAAACCGTTGTCGACGTCCACCCCGAGCCGGGCCCACGGCTCGCCCTTGTACTTGGCCGGCACGTCAGCGGCGTTGCGCGGGAGGTCCCGGACGTGGCCGAAGCTGGCCTCCACGACGTACCCCGGGCCGAGGTAGCCCGAGATCGTCTTGGCCTTCGCCGGTGACTCGACGATGACCAGACGGGTGGTTCCAGCGTTGCTCGGCACGTTTCTCTCCGACCTCACTCCTGCTCACTGCCGCCCGCGTCCCGTTCGGGCCGGCTTCGACCCGCCGATGCCCGGCGGTCCGGATGTCCAACGTAACGCGCCGTCCGCGTTTCGGGTTTCGCGGGCGGCAAACCACCCGGCGGGGCGGTCGCCGCCGCCGAAACGCGGCCGGGGTTGCCGGACGGCGCCACCGTACACCGTGGGTAGGCCCGGAAGCGGGACACTGTGACGATGGCGGACCCTCGGCCGAGGCGCCACCCGGCCGTTTTCCATGCCAAACCACCCCCACTGTCGCCGACCGGACAGCCCGCCGCCACCCGGCGCGTCCCGGCGACGCCGGCGCCGGGCGGTCCCGGCGCAGGTCAGGGCGGCGCGACGCGAATCGACAGCGGTGCGGGCGAAGGCGATGGCGGCGGAGGTCCGGGTCGCCGGACCGGGCGGCGAACCGGCCCGGGCGGTGACGCCGGCGGTCAGGGCCGCCAGGCCGCGTCACCCGGGCGGTCCGGGCCGCGGGGCCGGGCGGCGAGCCGAGCGGTCAGGGCCGGGCCGGCCAGGCGGTGACGGGCGCGGCGGGCGGCCGGTCGCCGACCAGCTCGGCCAGCCGGGCCAGCCGGCGGCGGCCGGTGATCCGGTACGCCGGCCCGTCCGCCTCCGCATCCACCGGCGCCCCGGCCAGCCCGGCCGCGGCCAGCGCCGCGCCGACCGCCGCCCGGCACTCGGCGTCGGCCGGGCCGAGCCGGAGCAGGAACCCGGCCGGCTCCGCCACCCCCGCCGCGGACAGCCAGAGCCGCAGCCGCCGGCCGGTGAGGTGGAAACCGGCGGGCGGCCGCTTCACCGTGCCGCGCAGCCAGGCCGCCGCGAGCGGCTTCAAGGTCCGGGTGTACGAGGTGCGCACCGCGTGCCGCTCGTCCCCGGTCGCCTCCCAGCTGGCGGCGAGGCCGCGCAGCGCCAACTCGGCGACCAGGACGTGCACCCGCCAGGCGGCGTCCACCACCACCGAGAGTCGGGCGGTGCCCCCCATCACGGCCACCTCGCCGGGCCCGGCGAGCAGACCGGCGAGGTCGGCGACCGACGGGTCCGCCGCCTCCGCGCCGAAGAAGACCAGTTGCCGCCGGGCGTCGTCCCGGCCGCCCTCGGCAGGGGCCGGATCGGCCGGGTCGCCCTCGGCGGTCGCCGCGCCCCGGTCGGCCGTCGCGGTCGACCCGGCGTCGCGGGACCGGCCGCCCGGCCGATGCCGGCCACCACCGGCAGCCGGCCGCCCGGGCCGACCCCGCGGCGGCGAGGCCGGCTCGGGCACCGGGAACAGCGCCGGGGGCGGTTGCCCGCCCGGCGGCTCACCGGTCCCGCTCAGCGACACTCCGGCACCTCGGCGAAGGCGCGTTTCAACTCCTCGGAGTTGAGCCGGCTGGTGTCCAGCGCGCTCGCGTCGTACTCCTTGTTCAGGGTGTCCACGGCGGCGCGGACGCCGTCGTAGAAGGGCCCGGCCTGGCCGGTGCTCAGCCCGTCGATGGTGTCCCGGGCCTTGCCGTAGGCGTCCCGCATCTTCGCCAGCGAGGTGCGGAACCCCGCGGACACCTCGGCACCGTGCTCGGCCTCCGGGATGCCGGCCTGCTCGACCTTGCGCCGGGCCGTCTCGCTGGCCTGCTCGGCGCCACCGAAGAGCCGCACCAGGTTCTCCTTGGCCTGCGCCGGCGTGGTCTGCGCGGTCATCTGCTGGTCGGTGCTGCTGGTCAGCTTGCTGATCTCGGCCCGCCACGGGGTCAGCGCCGAGCAGACCGACGCCGCCCAGGCGCGCGCGCTGGGCCCGCCGCCGCAGCCGGCGACGATGAGTACGAGCGTGGCCACGACCACCGTGAGCTTTCCGGCGGCTGCCGCCCGGCACGTACGCATGCGTTGCAGCGTACGACCTCTGTCGAGTGGTGGCACCGGTCAGGCGCGGTGCCCCGACGCCGCCCCGGCGGCCCGGACGGACCGGTCCCCGGCCGGCGGGTTGCCGACCGGGGACCGGGTGGGAGGTACGGATCAGGCGTTGACCGGCTCCGGTCGCTGATCCGGGCTGCCCGCGCCGGCGTCGGTGTCCGAGTCGGACATCGCCACGCCCTTGCGCTTGCTGAACACCACGGCCGCCACGATGACCAGCGCGGCCACCACGGCGATGGCCACCCGCAGGCCGGTGTTCCGGTCGTCGCCCACGCTCCAGGCCACCACGGCCGGGGCGATCAGCAGCGAGACCAGGTTCATCACCTTGATCAGCGGGTTGATGGCCGGGCCGGCGGTGTCCTTGAACGGGTCACCGACGGTGTCGCCGATGACCGTCGCGGCGTGCGACTCGGAGCCCTTGCCGCCGTACGCGCCGTCCTCGACCAGCTTCTTGGCGTTGTCCCAGGCGCCGCCGGAGTTGGCCAGGAAGACCGCCATCAGCGTGCCGGCCCCGATCGCGCCGGCCAGGTAGGACGCCAGGGCACCCGGGCCGAGGCCGAAGCCGACCGCGATCGGCGCCAGGATGGCGAGCAGCCCGGGAGTCATCAGCTCGCGCTGCGCGTCCCGGGTGCAGATGTCGACGACCTTGCCGTACTCCGGGCGCTGGGTGCGGTCCATGATCCCGGGCAGCTCACGGAACTGCCGGCGGACCTCCATCACCACGGCGCCGGCCGAGCGGGAGACCGCGTTGATGGCCAGGCCGGAGAAGAGGAACACCACGGCCGCGCCGATGATCAGGCCGACCAGGTTGCGCGGGTTGGCCACGTTCAGCGAGTTGAGGATCTCGCCGCCCACGTCGCCGACCCCGGCGTCCGCGTACGCGGTGCGCAGGGTGTCGGTGTACGAGCCGAACAGCGCGGTCGCGGCGAGCACCGCGGTGGCGATCGCGATGCCCTTGGTGATCGCCTTGGTGGTGTTGCCGACCGCGTCCAGCTCGGTCAGCGTCCGCGCGCCGTGCTCGTCGATGTCGCCGGACATCTCGGCCACGCCCTGCGCGTTGTCGGAGATCGGGCCGAAGGTGTCCATGGCGACGATCACGCCGACCGTGGTGAGCAGGCCGGTGCCGGCCAGCGCCACCGCGAACAGGGAGAGCGTGATCGAGCTGCCGCCGAGCAGGAAGGCGCCGAAGACGCCGGCGCCGATCAGCAGCGCCGAGTAGACCGCCGACTCCAGGCCGACGCTGATGCCGGCGAGGATGACGGTGGCCGGGCCGGTCTGCGAGCTCTTGCCGATGTCCTGCACCGGGCGCCGGTTGGTCTCGGTGAAGTAGCCGGTCAGCGCCTGGATCGCGGCGGCCAGCACGATGCCGATCACCACCGCGCCGATGGCCACCAGCCGCGGGTTCCCGTCGATCGGGCTGCCGTCGGAGTTGGTGAGGCCGCCCTCGAGACCGTCGAAGGTCGCCGGCAGGTACGCGAACGCGGCGATCGCCACCAGCACCGCCGAGATCACCGCGGAGAGGTAGAACGCCCGGTTGATCGCGGTCAGGCCGTTGCGGTCGGAGGTGCGCAGCCGGGTGATGAAGACCCCGATGATCGCCACGAGCACGCCGATGGTGGAGATGATCAGCGGGAACACCAGGCCCTCGTTGCCGAACGCGGCCCGGCCGAGGATCAGCGCGGCGACCAGGGTGACCGCGTACGACTCGAACAGGTCGGCGGCCATGCCGGCGCAGTCACCGACGTTGTCGCCGACGTTGTCGGCGATGGTGGCGGCGTTGCGCGGGTCGTCCTCGGGGATGCCCTGCTCGACCTTGCCGACCAGGTCGGCGCCGACATCGGCGGCCTTGGTGAAGATGCCGCCGCCGACCCGCATGAACATGGCCAGCAGCGCGGCGCCGAAGCCGAAGCCCTCCAGCACGGTCGGCGCGTCGCCCCGGAAGATCAGCACGACCAGCGCGGCGCCGAAGAGGCCGAGGCCGACGGTGAGGAAGCCGACCACGCCACCGGTGCGGAAGGCGATCTTCATGGCCGCCTCCCGGCCGCCCTGTCGCTCCCGCGCGGCGGCGGCGACCCGCAGGTTGGCCCGGGTGGCCAGCCACATGCCGGCGCCGCCGATGAACGCGCTGAACAGCGCGCCGACCACGAAGAAGAGCGAGCGGCCGATCTTCACAGCGGTCTCGCTGCCGTCGGTGTCGTGCACCGGCAGCAGGAAGAGCAGCACCACGGCGATGACCACGAAGATGGCCAGGGTGCGGAACTGCCGGAGCAGGTAGGCCGAGGCGCCCTCCTGGACCGCCCCGGAGATCTCCTGCATGTTGGTGGTGCCCTTACCGGCCGCCAGCACCGCCTTCGTCAGCGCGGCGGCGAAGGCGAGCGCCACCAGCGCGATCACCGCGGCGATGACGACGTAGGTGATATTGGCTCCGGTGAGGGAGATCCCGCCGCTTTCGGCGGCGGCCAAGGTATCGGACATCTGTGTCCTCCTGTACCGACACTCGCACCGGCCGGTGGAGACGCACCGACCGGCGCCTGGATGCGGATTCGCAAGCGCGCGCCAACCCACCCCGGCGGACCAGCGATGAACACCCGTTCCCGCTGGCTGCGGGATGGATCACTTGCTGACAACCCGCGTACTGTAGCCCTCTGTCGTGTCGGAGGTCACACCGAGGGGGCACCCTCTCTCGATGATCTTCGTCGCTGTGTTATGAACCGAAATCTGATATAGGAGCGGGTCCATGCCAGACAGGCCGCGCCCCGAGCTGGGGACGCGGCCTGAAACGGCGGGTGAGCAGGTCAGCGGCCGACGGGCCAGACCATCCGGACCTCGGTGCCGATGCCCTCGTCGACCGGGCGTACCTGGAGGTCCTCGACGAAACCGGCGAGCAGCGCGAAGCCGACGCCGGTGGTGAGCGCCTCGTCGGTGAGCGACTCGTCGGCCAGCTCGTCCGGCGGCAGCGCGGCCAGCCCGATGCCGGCCTCGATCGGGGCGCGGTCGATCACCCGGACGGCGTACTGCCCGGCGTCGGACATCTCCACCAGCACCGGGTCGGCCAGCCCGTACTGGCGGTGCAGGGCGACCGCCCGGGTGCACGCCTCGCCGATCGCCAGGCGCACCTCGTCGAGCAGGTCCTCGCGTACCCCCGCCCGCCGGGCGACCGCCACGCCGACCAGGCGGGCGGTGCGGACGTGCACCGGAGCCGGCGAGAACGAGAGCCGGACCGTGGCCATCACGCGCCGGCGCCGGTCGGTCCCGCGGCCACCGCGGCGTCGACCGTGGGGTGCAGCGGGAAGACCTGGTCGAGCGCGGTGATCCGGAAGATCTTGAGCAGCGGTTCCTTGTCGCAGACCAGGGCGAACGAGCCGCCGGCCGAGCGCAGCCGCTTGAGCGCGCCGACCAGCACGCCCAGGCCGGTGGAGTCGAGGAAGTCGACCCGGCCGAGGTCGACCACGACGTGGCGGGCCCCGCCGTCGATCAGTTCCAGGAGCCGCTCGCGCAGCCGGGGGGCGGTGTAGACGTCCACCTCACCGCCGACCTCGAGCACCGTGTGTTCCCCCACGGTGCGGGTCGCCAGCGACAGCTCCATCGGTCCTCCTCGCAAGAGCCGTAAACTCTCCTGGGCATCTAACCACTACCGCCGGTGCCGCCCGACGGCTCACCGGCGAAGCCTCCCCCTTACCCAGCGCCCCGGCTTTTCATTTCCGAACACCAGTGCGAGAGTGCAGGTCGTGACCACCGACAGCTTCAGCTCGGCCCGTCTGACGCCGCGCGACGACCTGAAGCCGTCGACCGACAGCTCCGGCTCGGCCCGTCTGACGCCGCGCGACGACCTGAAGCCGTCGCGTCTGACGCCGCGCGACGATCCGGAGCCGTCGCCCGCGGCCACCGTAGCCGCCGGCTCCGGGCGGTCGCCGGCGGAGCTGCTGGGGCGGCTGCGCGGTCGGCACCCGGCCGACCCGGTCACCCACGTCGAGCGGGTGCCGGCCCGGCCCGGCGTGCCCGCGCCCTGGCCGCAGTGGGTCCCGGCGGAGCTGCGCGCGGCGTTCGCCCGCCGCGGCGTGGTCGCGCCGTGGCGGCACCAGGCCGAGGCCGCCACCCTGGCGTACGACGGGCAGCACGTCGTGGTGGCCACCGGCACCGCGTCCGGCAAGTCGCTGGCGTACCAGGTGCCCGCGCTCTCCACGCTGCTCGCCGACCCCCGGGCCACCGTGCTCTACCTGGCCCCGACCAAGGCGCTCGCCGCCGACCAGCTGCGCGCCGTCGCCGAGCTGGAGCTGGAGGGGGTACGCCCGGCCTGCTACGACGGGGACACGCCGCGCGCCGAGCGGGAGTGGATCCGGCGGCACTCCCGGTTCGTGCTGACCAACCCGGACATGCTGCACCACGGCATCCTGCCCGGGCACGCCCAGTGGTCGGGGTTCCTGCGCCGGCTGGCGTACGTGGTGGTCGACGAGTGCCACACCTACCGGGGGGTGTTCGGCTCGCACGTCGCGCACGTGCTGCGCCGGCTGCGCAGATTGAGCGGAGCTACGGGCCGCGCCTCCTCCCCCGCGCTCGGGGACTCCCGCAACACGCCGGTCTTCGTGCTGGCCTCGGCGACGTCGGGTGACCCGGCGACGGCGGCCGGGCGGCTCACCGGCCTGCCGGTGGCCGCCGTCACGGAGGACACCTCGCCGCGCGGCGGGGTGACCTTCGCGCTCTGGGAGCCGCCGCTGCTGCCCTCGGCGGATACCTCGTCCGACGCGGTGGACCTCGCGCCGGTCCGCCGGTCGGCGCTGCGAGAGACCGCGGACCTGCTCGCCGACACGGTCGCCGAGGGGGTACGCACGCTCGCCTTCGTCCGGTCCCGCCGGGGCGCCGAGGTGGTGGCGGCCAACGCGCGCCGGGCGCTGGACGAGGCGGTGCCGGGGCTCGGCGGCCGGGTGGCCGCCTACCGGGCCGGCTACCTGCGCGAGGAGCGGCGGGAGCTGGAACGGGCGCTGCTGCACGGCGAGCTGCTCGGGCTGGCCTCCACCAACGCGCTGGAGCTGGGCGTCGACCTGATCGGCCTGGACGCGGTGCTGATCTGCGGTTACCCGGGCACCCGGGCCTCGCTCTGGCAGCAGGCCGGGCGGGCGGGGCGCTCCGGGCAGGAGGCGCTCGCCGTGCTGGTGGCCCGGGACGACCCGCTGGACACCTACCTGGTGCACCATCCGGAGGCGGTGTTCGGGGCGCCGGTGGAGGCGACAGTGCTGGACCCGGCCAACCCGTACGTGCTCGGGCCGCAGTTGGCCTGCGCGGCGGTCGAGGCCCCGCTCACCCCGGCCGACCTGGCGCTCTTCGGCGACGGGGCGAAGGAGGCGGTGGACGCGCTGGTCGAGGCGGGGGCGCTGCGGCAGCGTCCGACCGGCTGGTACTGGCGGCACCGGGAGCGCCCCGAGGTGGACCTGCGTGGCGAGGGCGGCGCCCCGGTCTGCGTGGTGGAGGCGGCGACCGGGCGGCTGCTCGGCACCGTCGACGGCGGCTCGTCGCACTTCCTGCTCCACCCCGGCGCGGTCTACCTGCACCAGGGCGTCTCGTACGTGGTGGACGAGCTGGACCTGGCCGACGGGTGCGCGCTGGTGCACCCGGAGGAGCCGGACTGGTCCACCCACGCCCGCGACGTCACCTCGCTGTCGGTGGTCAGCGTCCGGTCCTATGTCGACGCCGGGCCGGTGGGGCTCTTCCTCGGCGAGGTCGACGTGACCAGCCAGGTGGTCTCCTACCAGCGGCGCCGGATCGCCACCGGCGAGGTGATCGACACCCGGCCGCTGGACCTGCCGGCCCGGGAACTGCGCACCGTGGCGGTCTGGTTCACCCTGTCGCCGGAGTCGCTGACCGGGGCCGGGGTGGAGCCGGCCGACGTGCCGGGGGCGCTGCACGCCGCCGAGCACGCCGCGATCGGGCTGCTGCCGCTGATGGCGACCTGCGACCGGTGGGACATCGGCGGGCTCTCCACCGCGGCGCATCCGGACACCGAGGCCCCGACGGTCTTCGTCTACGACGGGCACCCCGGTGGGGCGGGTTTCGCCGAGCGCGCGTACGGCACGGCGGCGGCGTGGCTGCGGGCCACCCGGGACGCGATCGCGGAGTGCGGCTGCGAGGCGGGCTGCCCGTCCTGCGTCCAGTCGCCGAAGTGCGGCAACGGCAACAACCCGCTGTCCAAGCCGGACGCGATCCGGGTGCTCGACGTGGTGCTGGCGAACCTGCCGTCCTGAGTCGATCGGATGCATGAACCGCGGGAGTGCCGGGCATAGATGCGTGGGAGCGCTTCCATCGACGGAGCTGACTCGGGCCATCGATGGCGTCCCCGCTGTCGTGGTCGCCCTGGCCCGTCCGTTGTGCGTTCGTCCCCCGCTGTTCGTTCGTCGCTCGCCCGGAGGAGGAGTCGTGGCCGACACCATCGCCGAGACCGTCGACCTGCTCTACACCATCGACCAGGAGAACCTCACCCCCGACCAGCAGATAGCGCTCGGCGCCGCGCTCGCCGCGCTGGCCCAGGCGGAGCGGCTGGAGCAGATCAACGAGCGGCTGCGCGGCATCCACCAGGTGCTCAACAGTTGGGCGTTGCGCGCCACCGTGGACGGTTGCCGCTGACGCCGCTCCGGGCGGCTGACGCCACTCCCCGGGCGGCTGGCGCCGGTCCGGGCGGCGGAGGCGGCCGGGCTGTGCGAGACTCCGGCGGATTATCGGTGAGGAGACGAATATGCAGCCCGACAACTTGCAGGCCCAGCAGCAGTTCCACATCCGCCAACGGGTGCGGATGATGGTCAACCAGTACGAGGTCCACGCCGTCGCGCCGGACGGCTCCGAGGGCGGCCTGCTGGCGTTCGCCCAGCAGAAGCGGCTCGCCTTCAAGGAGCAGGTGACCATCTACACCGACGACTCGAAGCAGCAGCCGCTGCTCGGGTTCAAGGCCCGCCAGCGCCTCGACCTCGGCGCCACGTACGACGTGACGGACGCCGCCGGCAACCCGATCGGCGCCTTCCGCAAGGACTTCGCCCAGTCACTGCTCCGCTCCACCTGGCACGTGGAGCAGGCCGGACTGCCGCAGGTCACCGGACAGGAGCGGAGCCTGCCGGTGGCGCTGCTGCGGCGCTTCGTCGACTCGCTGTCCTGGCTGCCGTACCACTTCGACTTCACCGCGAACGGCCAGCCGGTCTTTACCGTGGTCAAGAAGTGGGGCCTGCGCGACCGGTACGTCGTCGAGATCCAGCACCCGCAGATCGACCGGCGACTGGTGATCGCGATGGCCGTGGCGCTCGACGCCCTCCAGGCCCGCTGACGCCCGGAGCCCGGGGCGCGGGCAACCGCTGACCCCGGGCTCCCGCCGCCCGCAGGTCACCCGCGCACCGGGCCGGCTCGGGCACTGACCCGGACGACGCGGGTCAGGCCGGGTAGCGGCGCGACGGTCACCTCCGCCGTGACCAGGACGTCCAGGCCGTCGAGCCGGCAACCGACCAGGTGCCCACCGTTGGCGGCGGCGATCTCGGCCGCGTGTCCGCAGGCCGTCGTGGCCCCGCCGAGCGCGCGGGCGGCGCCGGCGAGCGCGGCGAAGTCGGCCGCCGCCCGGGCCTGCTGCCGGGCCGCCCGGGCGCTGGTGACCGCCGCGCCGAACACGCCGACCACCACGAACACCAGCCCGACGGCGAGCAGGCAGATCGTTGCCCCGCCCCGCTCCCCGGCCCGACCGCCGGGCCCCCGCCGCAGCGCACCCATCGCCGCGGCGCCGGCCCGAGCGGGCCGACGCCCGAGCGCACGGACCGCCGGGACGCCGGCACGGGCAGCCCGAGCGGGCCGACACCGGAGCGCACGAACCCCCGGGACGCCGGCACGATCGGCGCGCCCGGCGTCAGCGCCGGAGCCATCCCGTGGGCGGGGGTTGCCGGCGGCGATCACGGCTGCGGACCCGGCGCGCCCGGTTCGACCGCGGCGACCGCGGTGGCGACCACGGTGACCCGGGGCAGCCGGGCACCGAGGCTGCGGACCGGGGCCCGGACCGTGGCATGGACCCGCTCCCCGACGACCGCCACCGACACCTCGGCGCCCGACGGAGCGGAGCGCCGCCCCGCGGCCGTCCCGTCCTCGCCCCGGGAGGCGGCGAGCGCCGCCTCCCGGGCCGCGTCCAGGCAGCCCGCCTTGGTGCTGGCCGCGCTGACCGCGGTCAGGCCGGCGAGCAGGAGGAGGACCAGCGCCGGCAGGCCAGCCGCCAGTTCGGCGGTGAAGGACCCCCGGTCGTGGCCGGCCGGCCGGCGCCGGGTCACTTCAGCGCCCGGTCGATGACGGCGGTCAGCGCCGACTGCACGTTGCCCGAGGTCAGCACCTTCAGCAGGATGCCGGCGAAGGCCACCGCGGCCAGCGTGCCGACCGCGTACTCGGCGGTGTTCATCCCGGCGTCCCCGCGCAGGCGGGTGAGGAGTTTGCGCACGTGCTGGTCCTTTCTCTAGGGATCTCAGAGCACGTCACCGAGGACGGCGACGATCACCGGCACCAGGCCGGCGAGAATGAAGGCGGGCAGGAAGCAGAGCCCGAGGGGCAGGACGACGAGCACCCCCGCCCGGCGCGCGGACGCCTCCGCCGCGGTGGCCCGGTCGGCCCGCAGGTCGTCGGCGAGCCGGGTCAGCGCCCCGGCCAGCGCGGCTCCGCTGTGCGAGGAGCGCAACGCCGCCGCGGTCAGCCGCTCCGCGCCCGGCACCGGCCCGAGCTGGGACCACGCCTCCTCGGGACCACCACCGAGCAGCAGCGTGCGGCCGACCCGGCCCAGCCGCCGCGCGAGGGGGCCGTCGAGCGCCTCGGCCACCGCCAGCACCGACCGGTCGACCGGCGCGCCCGCCCGCATCGCCGCGGCCAGCAGGTCGGCGGCGAGGGGCAGATCGCCGGCCTCGCGGAGCCGACGCTTGCGTACGGCGGGTGGCTCGATCCGGCGCAGTGCCCGGTCGAGGACGATCGCCGTGGGCGTCGCCGCGATCAGTCCCGGCCAGCCGCCGACGACCACGGCGACCGCCAGGCCGGCCAGCCCCGCCGCGAGCCGGACCGCGTCCGGACGCCGGCCCACCCGCCGCGCACCGTCTCCGTCGTCCGCTCCGGCGGGCAAACTTCCCGGGCCGGGTGGAGCGGAGTTCAGTTCTCGCAGCCGGTGCCGTGGGCGACGCCCGGCCCCGGCCGTCACCGCGAGCAGGGCCGCCGCGACCAGGCAGCCGGCCGCCAGGGCGGTCCGGGACATCAGCCGGCCCGCCCCGGCGTCCCGCCGAGCCGCTCGGTCCAGAGCAGTCCGGCGATCTGGAGCACGATCGCGCCGACGGCACAGACGCCGCCGATCGGGGTGTGCAGCAGCACGGCGACCGGGTCCACGCCGATGCCGTAACCGAGGCCGACGCCGCCCAGGGGCAGTGCGGCCAGCAGCCACGCGGTCGCCCGCGCCCCGGCCGCCTGGGCCGCCGCCGCCGCCAGGCCACGATCGGTCGAGCGGGCGTCGGCCTCGATCCGCTCCACCAGTTCGGCCAACGGCGCGCCCGTCCGGTCCGCGAGACGTACGGCGGCGAGCGCCAGCCGCAGGAGACGGTCCGGCTCGCCCGGCTCCTCGCCGGAGCGGGGACGCCACCGGCCCGGCCCGTCACGCCGCGACTCGGCCCCTGCCGGCTCGACCGCCGGCCCGCCCGCCGCGTCGACGGTCGACGCCGGCTCCGGGCCCACGGCCGACCAGGCCGGGGCGTGCGGGACCGGTCGGGACGGAACCCGCTCGGTGCCGTCGATCATCGGCCAGTCGGCCGGGCCGTGGACGATCGGAGCGGCATCCGCGACGGGCAGTACCTCCCCCGCCAGTGCCGGGCCCGAGCCGCCACCCGCGCCGGCGCGCGACGGCGCCCGTCCCGGGCCGGTGTTCGTCACCGGCAGGCGTGGTGCCGCACGGTCTCGTCCTTCCGCCCTGCCGACGCGCGCCGCCGGCCGGCCCGCCAGGCGGGTGCTTTCCGGGTGGCTTGCTGCGCCGGTCCTCGTCGGGCCCGGGCCGACGCTCGCCCAGCCCTGAGCGTCGGCGGTCTGAGCGGTGGCCAGTCCCAGCCGCTCGGCGGCCACCAGCGCGGGCAACCCGGCGCGCAGGTCGGCGGCGAGGCCGCAGAGCTGGTCCAGGCGCTTGCGACGGAGCCGATCCGCCTGCCGTGCCGTCTGCCGCCGTACCAGGGCGCGGGTGCCCAACCACCCGTACCCGGCCAGGGCCACCGCGGCCACCGGACCGCCGAGCAACACGCCGGTTCCGGCACCGGCCAGCCCGGCCAGGAGCAGGGTGCGCCTCGGCGCGGCGATGGCCACCGCTGCCATCCGGCGCCATCCGGAACCGGGGTGGCGGCCCGGACCGGTGGAAGCTCCCGGCCGCCGTCCCGCCGGAGCTGTCGCGCTCGGCGGCCCGACCGGCCCGGCCGGGCGGCGGGGATCCCGGCGGCCTGGCGGTCGCGGTGAGCCGGTCGGACGCACGGCCACCGATGCCGCTCCGGCGGCCGGCGGGGACAGCGAGGCGAGTGCGCCGGACGGGCGAGCCAGCGCCCCTCGGCGGGCCACGTGCCGGGCGGGCAACCCCGGCACCTGACGGCGCACCCGGGTGTCGCCGTCGACCCCGCCGGCCGAGCCGCGCAGCTCCGCCACCCAGTCCAGCAACGGGTCGTCGGACCCAGCCGCCCGGCCAGCCGGGGCGGTCAGGGCGCGACGGCCGAGCCGGTAACCCCGCCACAGCGGCCTGGCCGACGCCACAACAACGGTGGCCAGCAGTGCCAGCAGCGCCGCCCAGTAGCCGGCGCTCATGCCGGTCCCGCCGATCCGGGCCAGGGCTCGCAGAGGATCGGCGGCAGCGCGACGTCGCGTTCCCGCAGCAGTGCCCCGAGCGGCCGGGCGGCCAGGCCGAGCCCGCGTCCGCGTACCCAGGCGGGAACCGCGGTGACCAGCCGTTCCGGGCCCTCGGGGAGCAACAGGCAGATCGACTCCAGCACCCGCTGGCCGGACCTGCGCCGGACCTGGAGCACCACCTGGAGCGCGGCGGCCACCTGGGCGTGCAGCGCGGCGCGGGGCAGGCCGCCGAGCAGGCCGAGGGCCTCCAGCCGGGCTGGTACGTCCGACGGCGCGTTGGCGTGCAGCGTCCCGGCCCCGCCGTCGTGGCCGGTGTTCAGGGCGGCGAGGAGGTCGACCACCTCAGCGCCCCGGCACTCACCGACGACCAGCCGGTCCGGCCGCATCCGCAGTGCCTGCCGGACCAGGTCGGTCAGCCCGACCGCACCGGAGCCCTCCACGTTGGCCGTGCGGGCCTGGAGCCCCACCACGTGCGGGTGCACCGGGTGCAGCTCGGCGGCATCCTCCACCAGCACGATCCGCTCGGTCGCGGGCACCAGCCCGAGCAGCGTGTTGAGCAAGGTGGTCTTGCCCGAGCCGGTGCCCCCGGTGACCAGGTACGCCAGCCGGGCCTCGACGAGCGCGGCGAGCACCGGCGCCACCGGCCGTGGCACGGTGCCCTGGCGTACCAGCTCGTCGAGGGTGAACGGCCGCTGGCGGAAGGTGCGCAACGACAGGTACGGCCCGTCGGTCGCCACCGGTGGCAGCACCGCGTGCAGCCGGGTGCCGTCGGCGAGCCGGGCGTCCGCGTACGGGGAGCCGTCGTCCAGCCGCCGGCCGGCACCCGCGGTGAGCCGCTGCGCGAGCCGGCGTACGTCGTCGACCGAGCCGACCGGCACCGCGACCTGGTGCAGGCCGTGCCCCCGGTCGACCCAGACCCGGGTGCCGTTGACCAGCACGTCGGTCACCTCGGGATCGGCCAGCAGCGGGGCGAGCGGACCGGCACCGACCAGGTCGTCGCGCACCCGGTCGGCCATCCGCAGCACGGCGTTGTCGCCGAGGACGGCGGCGCCCGGCTCGGCCCGTACGGCGGAGACGATCGCCGCCGGGGTGACCGGGGCGGCCGTGGCGGCGATCCGCTGCCGGACCCGGGCGGCGAGACCGTCGCCGCCGGCCGGGCCGGTCATGCCGCACCCGGCACGGGCACGCCGGTGAGGTCGGCGACGATCCGCTGGCAGAGCGCGGCCAGCGGGCCACGGCCGCTGGCCGCCGGCGCCTCACCCCGTTCCAACCCTCGGCATAGTCCGGGCTCCGGACGCAGCGTGCCGGCGAGCGGCAGCCCGAGCGCCCGCGCCACCTCGGCCGCCCGCAGCCGGCCCGGGGCGGGGCCACGGACGATCACCGACAGGTCGGCGCAGTGCGCGGCGGCGGCGGACACCACGCGGGCGGCGGCCGCGGTGGCCCGCAGTTCGGCGGGCACCACGACGAACACCCGGTCGGCCGCCTGGAGCGCGGTCACCGCCGCGTCGTCCAGGTGGCGGGGAAGGTCGACGACCACGAAGTCGCGACCACGCCGGGCGGCATCCACGGTGGCCGCCATCGCCGGCACCGGGATGGTGAGCAGATCCCCGCGATCCCAGGAGAGCACCACCAGGTCGCCCCGGCTGGGCAACGACCGCACCAGCGCCGAAGCGTCCACCCGGCCGTCCGCGTCGGTGAGCGCCGGCCAGCGCAGCCCCTCCAGCTGTTCCCAGCCGAGGACCAGGTCGAGCCCGCCGCCGAGCGGATCCGCGTCGACCAGCAGGGTGCGCAGCCGGGCCCGGGCGGCGGTGACCGCGAGCCCACCGGCGAGGATGCTGGCGCCGGCGCCGCCGCGCCCGCCCAGCACCGCGGTGACCCGCGCCTCGCCGTTGCCGGCCCGGTCGGGGCCGCACTCGGCGAACCGGTCGACCAGCCACGGTTCGGCGGCGGGCAGGGTGGCGACGTGCTCGGCGCCGATCAGTTCGGCGACCTGCCAACCGGGGTCGAGTTCGCCGGACCGGCCCACCAGGACCAGCCGGGGCCGCTGCGGCAGCCGCGCCCGCAGGCAGGGTTGCGCCTGGTCGCAGCCGACCAGCACCAGCGGCGCGGGCAGCCAGCGGGTCCGGGCGGCCACCGGGTCGGCGGCGAGTTCCACCTCGACGTCGCCCGCCGCGGCGAGTCGGAGCAGGTCGTCGAGGAGTTCACCGTCCGAGGTGACGACCAGCGGCAGGCGCCGGTGCGCTGAGACGGAGGTACGGGGCGGCATCGCGGCCTCCAACGGTCGGCGGGGGTTGCTGACCGCCGACACTGCTCCCCGTTCCGCGCCGCCCGCCGTCCGCGTACCGCCGCCTGTGGACGACGCGACGCCCTGTGGACAACGCCCACCGAACCAGTCGATCTGCTATGCGCTGCTGCTCGTGGCCCGGCGCCCGCACGTCGACCGGGCGGTCCTGCGGGCGCTGCTCCGACACCGCGCGGGCGGGCTCGCCGCCGACGAGAGCCGCCCGTGCCCGGCCACCGCACCAGCCGGCCGCCCGTCGACCCCGCCGGCCGGCCAGCCCGATCAACCCTCCCGCGCCATCCGGTACTGGTCGGCCAGGTCGGCGGCGAGCCCGTCGAGCCAGGGCCGAGCGTCGGACCGGGTGACGTCGAACCGACCCCGAAGCCGGAACGCCGCGAGGAACGTCTCCGCGACCAGTTCGTCCGCGGCCGGCACACCGAGGCGTCGGGCCAGGCGACGATGGATGCGCCGCGCGTGCCGGTCGATGATCGTCCCGAAGATCTCGGAGTCCAGCGCGGACCAGGCGATGATGTCGGCGTCTGTCAGTGCGCTGTCGTCGGCAGTCGTCCGCCGCAGGAGTCGCATGGTGGGCCTCTCACGGAAAGAGCGTCATCGGTGCTCGCATCCCGCTCGCGGGGCGGGTTCTCGGCTTCGGCCATGCCGCTCGGGCGCGTGCCGGGCCTCCGGGCGGCGCGGAGACCCGGCACGCCCCGCGGCGACCGGCCGCTGGGAGCGGACGTCAGGCCGGCTGGCCGACTCGGTCGACGATGGCGACGGCCAACACGGCCGACCCTCCGGCCGGGCCGCCCACGCCGAGGAAGGTGTGGGTCTCGGGGTGGAAGACGAGCACGATTTCGCCCGGGCCGTTCGTCGAGGACCAGGTGACGCCGATGCCCGGCCGGCCCGCGGCGTCCTTGGCGGACGGCACGGCTTGCAGGTCCGGCATCGTCGCCGCGGCCTCGTAGAGCGCGGCCCGGGCCCGGGGGCGCAGGTAGCTGTCGCTGAGGTAGTGGAGGACGTCCTTGCCGAGGGCATTGGCGTCGCCCGGGTCCCCGCTGGCATTCTTCGCCAGGAAGGCCCGCATCGCGGCGGCGTCGGTGGGCAGGTCGGCGCGGTAGGCGGGCTCCGGGGTGCACGGCTCGGTCTCGCCCGGCACCACCGTGTTCCCCTTCACCGGCACCGCCCGCCCGTTCCGGCAGCCGGGAACGACCCATTCCGTACGCCCGGCGGCAGCGGTCTCGACGATCAGACCGTTCCGCGTCCCGTCCACCGACCTCCAGCTCTCCCGCAGCTCACTCCCCTCCTGGGAGCGGATGTAGACGAACTGGTCCGGCCGGGGCTCGACGTCGGGCACCCGCAGCGCGGCGACCGCCGCGTTGCGCAGCACCTGGGTGGCATCGGCCTGTGCGGGCGGCGTGCTGCCACCGAACCGGTCCGGTACGAGCACCAGCGCCGAGGCGATCGCCGCCGCCAGACCGACCGCTGCCACCCCGCTGAGCACCAGCCGCCGGGGCGTGCGCCGCGGGCGGGAAGGCATCGGGCGTACGGTGGACGCCGCGGGCGCGGACGATCCGGCAACCGTCGCGGCCATGGCGGTCGCCAGCCGGCTGCGGGCCGGCGCCAACCGCTCGGCCGCCGGCAGACCGGTCTCCTCGCCGAGCTGCTGGAGCAGTCGCATCTCATCCATTTCCCAGTACCTCCTCGATCGTGCTGGCGGGTGCGCCGCCCAACCGCTCACGGAGCAGCCTGCGGGCTCGGTTGAGTCGTGATCGCACGGTGCCGACCGGGATCGACAGTGCGGTGGCGACCTCCTCGTACCTGAGTTCCTCCCAGGCGATCAGCAGCAGCACGTCGCGATCCCCGTCGGAGAGCCGGGCCAGCGCCTCCAGGAGGGGCCGGCGTAGTGATTGCGCCGTCACCACGGCGGCGACCCGGTTGGCGTGCGACGCCTCGCTCGTCGCGGGGACGTACGCCTGCCGCAACCGGTACTCGCGCTCCTCGTTCCGCCGGTGCTGGCCGACGATCCTGGTGGCGATCCCGTACAGCCACGGCCGCGCGTCCGGGTGGGTGGTGTCGAAACGGTCCCGGCCGCGGAACGCGGCGAGGAACGTCTCCGCGACGAGGTCGTCGGCAGCCGGCACACCGAGGCGCCGGGCCAGGTAACGGTGGATGTACGGCGCGTGCCGGTCGAAGATCGCCGAGAAGGCCTCCGGGTCCCGCACCGACCGCTCGATGATCACTGCGTCCGTCACCGCACCGACATCGGCGTCCAGGGGTGGTCTGAGTTCTCTCACACAGGGCCTCTCGCGGAGTAGGGAAGCGTCACCTGTTATCCGCACTCCGCGGAGAGACGGTTCACGCGGCGCTCTGGCCAGCGCGGCGTTCCACGATCCGGGACGCGCCTGCGCCACCCGGCTGGTCGCCGGCGGCGTCCCGGTCGACCCGGTGCCGCGGGTCATGGGGTACGCGCAGGCGTCGACGACGCTGAATCGTTATACACGCTGGGGCCGACCATGCCGCTCGGATCCTGGATACCTTCGCCTCGGCCCCGCTGACGGTCTGCCGACTCGGCGGCCGAGCCGCCCGGCGAGAGCCTGCCCGCCGGGCGGAGGATGGGGCGTGACCTGCGACGCTGCGTTGTCCGGAAAGGGACGACCCCCGTCGGGGGGAGACGGGGGTCGTCGTGAGGTTCGGCTCCGGGGGGGTCGAGCCGAACCCACTCAGCGGTCACGGGGGGTGCAACCGCCGAGGGTCTGGGCGTTGTCCGAGATATGAGTTCTCGTCGTGCCGACAAGTCTGCCTGAGCAGACCTGCTCACGTCGAGTGGTGTCGCCTCCACTCGCTGCGAAATCCTGTTCGCAGAGTGTGACCGCCGTCACGATGCGCGGAGGTTGTGGGGCCGGCCCGTGGGTCGCAGGGGGCATTGGAACCCCGGGCACCCGCCGACCATAGACCATCGGGCTAGACTTTCGCGCCGTGGGCCGAAGTGCCGCTTTTTTCGATCTGGACAAGACAGTCATCGCCAAGTCGAGCGCCCTGGCGTTCGGTCGGCCGTTCTACCGGGACGGCCTGATCACCCGGCGTGACGTGGTCAAGTCGGCGTACGCGCAGCTGATGTTCCGGCTGGGCGGCACCGACGAGCAGACCATGGCTCGGACCAGGGACTACCTCGCCACGCTCTGCAAGGGCTGGCCGGTGGAACAGGTCCGCCAGATCGTCGCGGAGACACTGCACGAGCTGATCAACCCGTACGTCTACGCCGAGGCCGCCGCCCTCATCGAGGAGCACCAGGCGGCCGGCCGGGACGTCGTGCTGGTCTCCGCCTCCGGCGAGGAGATGGTCCGGCCGATCGGCGCGCTGCTCGGGGTCACCGACGTGATCGCCACCCGGATGGGCGTGGTGGACGGGCGCTACAGCGGCGAGGTGGAGTTCTACGCGGCCGGGCCGAGCAAGGTCGACGCGGTCAGCGAGCTGGCCACCGCGCGCGGCTACGACCTCGCCGACTCGTACGCCTACTCCGACTCGTACAGCGACCGTCCGCTGCTGGAGTGCGTCGGGCATCCGACGGCGGTCAACCCGGACCGGCAGCTGCGCAAGCTGGCGGCGGAGAACTCCTGGCCGGTGCTGGAGTTCCGGCACCCGATCCCGCTGGGTCGGCGGCTGCGCGAGCGCCCGGCCGTGCCGGTCGCCGCGGCGGCGCTCGGCGTCGGGGTCGGCGTGGCCATCGGCATCGCCTGGTACGGCCGGCACCGCCGCACCCGCACCGCCCCCGCCGCCTGACCGGCCCCGGCAGGACGGCGCGGACGACCAGCCAGCGTCCGGACCCAGCGCGCTCGGTCGGGGACGACCGGCCGCTCAGGCGGCGGCGAGGATCTCGTCGCCGATGGCGGTGAGCTGGTCCGCGCCGACCTCGACGGCCGCCGTGTAGTGCCGCAGCCAGGAGCGCAGCCCGTCCGGGGTGCCGGTGGCGAAGGCACCGGCCGAGCCGACGTACTCCGGCTCCCGCTCGTGGTGGCCCACGTCGACGGCGAGCAGGCCGCGCGGGTCGAGACCGCTGGAGAGCAGCACCAGGCGGGCCGCCCCCCGGGCGACCAGCCCGGAGGGTCCGGCGAACGGGCGCAGGTTCAGCAGCTCGCCGTGCACCACCGCGGCCACCACCAGCGGGGAGACCTTCGTGCCACCGGCGACCAGCCCGGCCAGCCCGTCCAGCCGGGTGGCCACCACCGGGTCGGCCACCGGGCGGCCCAGCTCGGCCTCGGCCACCACGTCCCGGGCGGCGAGCACGTGCAGCTTGGCCAGCGCCTGCCGGGGCGCCTTGGGCCAGAGCTCACTGAGCCCGGGCAGCGCCCCGGCCACCCGCAGCGCCCCCTGCAGCACCGGCTCGGTCACCGTGCCCGCCCGGACCGCCTCCCGGTCGTGGGCGTACCCCTCCAGGGCCGCGCTGGCCACCGCGGAGCGGAGGCCGACCTCTGCCGCGACCTGGCCGCCGTGCCGGCGCAGTGCGCGGTGCCGCAGCGCCTGGTCGAAGCGCTCGCGGGCCCGCTCGACGGCGGGGGCGATGTCGGCGAGCTCCAGCAGCGGGGCGAGCGGGTCGGTGGTCACCCCGTCACGCTAGCGACCCGGCCGTCCGCCGCGGGCCGCACCCGACCGGAACGCGATCCCGGCCACCGGCCCGCCCGGGCGAACCGGCGCACACCGCGGGCCGCACCCGGTCCCGACCGCCACCGCCGGGCCCGGGCGAACCGGCGTACCCAGCGGCCGGGCCAGACCGGCGGCGTGATCCCGGCCACCACCGGCGGGACGTCCGCCAGCCCGGCAGGCCGGGCGGAAGCAGCGGTCCACCCGGCACGATCCGGACCGTCACCGGCCGGACGAGCGGGCCGGCGGGAGCGGCGGAGCCGTCGGCGACAGCGGCCTGACCTCCGGCTCGGCGGGTGACACCGCGAAGCGCGTCGAAGCACCGCCGTGACCGGTCCCGATCACGGCACCCGGCGCGGCCGGGACCGGGCGGCGCGGCCGGCACCGCGCCGTCCGGCGCGCGTCGCGGGCCGCTCGGCGCGATCCGGCCGGTGACCGGTCGCCGCCGCCCCACGGTGCGGACTAACCTCTCCTGCAACGAGACGCAGGTCACCCGAGCGACGAGGGAGCACGGCATGAGCGAGGCATTGGCCAATCTGCTGAACGAGACGCGCCAGTTCCCGCCGCCGGCCGAACTCGCCGCCGCCGCCAACGTCACGGCGGAGGCGTACGCCGAGGCGGAGGCGGACCGGCTGGCCTTCTGGGAGCGCCAGGCCGGGCGGCTGACCTGGGCGAAGCAGTGGGACCAGGTGCTGGACTGGTCGAACCCGCCGTTCGCGAAGTGGTTCGTCGGCGGCCAGCTCAACGTGGCGTACAACTGTCTGGACCGGCACGTGGAGGCGGGCCGGGGCGACAAGGTCGCCATCCACTGGGAGGGCGAGCCGGGCGACACCCGGACCATCACCTACGCGGAGCTGCACAAGCTCACCTGCCAGGCGGCGAACGCGCTGACCGACCTCGGCGTCACGGCCGGCGACCGGGTGGCGATCTACCTGCCGATGGTCCCGGAGGCGGCGGTGGCGATGCTGGCCTGCGCCCGGATCGGCGCCACCCACAGCGTGGTCTTCGGCGGCTTCTCGGCCGACGCGCTGACCAACCGGATCCAGGACGCCACCGCCAAGGTGGTGATCACCGCCGACGGCGGCTTCCGGCGGGGCAAGCCGTCGGCGCTGAAGCCGACTGTCGACGAGGCGGTGGCGAAGTGCCCGTCGGTGGAGCACGTGCTGGTGGTGCGCCGCACCGGTGAGGACGTGGCCTGGTCCGAGAAGGACCACTGGTGGCACGAGACGGTGGAGACCGCCTCGCCGGAGCACGCCGCGCAGCCGTTCGACGCCGAGCACCCGCTCTTCATCCTCTACACCAGCGGCACCACGGCCCGCCCGAAGGGCATCCTGCACACCACGGGCGGCTACCTGACCCAGACGTCGTACACCACGCACGCGGTCTTCGACCTGAAGCCGGAGACCGACGTCTACTGGTGCACCGCCGACATCGGCTGGGTGACCGGCCACTCCTACATCGTCTACGGCCCGCTCTCCAACGGCGCCACCCAGGTGATGTACGAGGGCACCCCGGACACCCCGCACAAGGGCCGGTTCTGGGAGATCGTCGACAAGTACCGGGTCACCATCCTCTACACCGCGCCGACGCTGATCCGCACGATGATGAAGTGGGGCGAGGACATCCCCGCCGGCTTCGACCTGTCGTCGCTGCGCCTGCTCGGCAGCGTCGGCGAGCCGATCAACCCGGAGGCGTGGATCTGGTACCGGCAGCACGTCGGCCGGGGCGAGCTGCCCATGGTGGACACCTGGTGGCAGACCGAGACCGGGGCCATCATGATCTCCCCGCTGCCCGGGGTGACCGCCGCCAAGCCGGGCAGCGCGATGACGCCGCTGCCGGGCATCGTCGCCGACGTGGTGGACGACCAGGGCCAGTCGGTGCCCAACGGCGGCGGCGGTTACCTGGTGCTGCGCGAGCCGTGGCCGTCCATGCTGCGCACCATCTGGGGTGACGACAACCGGTTCATCGAGACGTACTGGTCGCGGTTCGAGGGCATGTACTTCGCCGGGGACGGGGCGAAGAGGGACGACGACGGGCACATCTGGCTGCTCGGCCGGGTGGACGACGTGATGCTGGTGTCCGGCCACAACATCTCCACCACCGAGGTGGAGTCGGCGCTGGTCTCGCACCCGTCGGTGGCCGAGGCGGCGGTGGTCGGCGCGACCGACCCGACCACCGGGCAGGCGATCGTCGCGTTCGCCATCCCGCGCGGCAGCACCGACACCGCCGGCGACGCCGGCGAGCAGCTCATCGCCGACCTGCGCAACCACGTGGCGAAGACGCTCGGCCCGATCGCCAAGCCGCGGCAGATCATGCTGGTGCCCGAGCTGCCCAAGACCCGCTCCGGGAAGATCATGCGCCGGCTGCTCCGGGACGTCGCCGAGCACCGGTCGCTGGGCGACGTCACCACGCTCCAGGACTCCTCGGTGATGGAGCTGATCGCCTCCGGCATGGGTGGCGGCAAGTCCGACGAGGACTGACGGCAGGCGTACCCCCGGCGAGGGTGGCGGTCCGGACGGGCCGCCACCCTCGCTCGCTTCTTACGGGTACGAACCGGACCGCTCCACCAGCGTCACATCGGTCGGTCGGGGGAGTTCGGAGAAGCTGAACGGACACAGGCGACGGTCGCCCCCTGTCGTTCGGAACCGTTCTGATTTAGGTTCACGCACGTCGGACGGTTTCGATGTGCGTCACTGTAAGTGAGGCCGGCCGACTCCCTCCTCCCATGCCCGAGAAATGGAGCGGCATGAACAGAAGATCGCAAGTCGGGCCGCGTCGACGCCTACTCGTCGCGCTACCCGCCATCGCCCTCGCGGCCACGTCACTGACCGTGACGGGTAGCGCGGCAGCCCAGACGTCCGCCGTGCCGAAGGCGACGATCGGGGCCGACGAGTTCTACATCAACTATGCCGAGCCGGAGGTGCAGCCGGACACCACCGGCCGCGAGGTCAAGGGCAAGGAAGGCATCTACACCTCGGCCGCCGACGAGGCGCGGGCGTTCGACCGCAAGTACGCCCGGGGCAACCCGGTCACCGCCCGGGAGCTGGCCCGGCTGGAGGCCAAGTCGATCAAGTCCGGGAAGAGCCCCCGCAAGATCAAGCAGGCGCCGAGCACCCAGACGGCGAAGCTGCTGACCCTGCTGGTGGAGTTCAACGACCAGGCCAACGACGACTTCACCGACGTCATGGTGCCGCGGACCGTGTTCGAGGACCGGACCTGCGTGCCGGGCACCGTGCAGAACGGCCCGAAGCACAACAACATCCCGAACCCGGCGACCCTGCCGCACAAGGACAACAACTCGTTCTGGGTGCCGGACTTCTCGCCCGCGCACTACGACAAGATGCTCTACACCAAGACGGGCATCACCGAGCGGGTCCGCAAGGACCTGAAGGGTCCGGACGGCAAGCCGGGCATCGACCTGCGCGGTCGCACCATGCACAACATGTACCTGGAGATGTCCAAGGGCGCGTACACGGTGGACGGGCAGGCCAGCCCGTGGATCACCGTGCCGCACTCGGAGGGCTGGTACGCGGCGTCGCGCTGCTTCCAGGACGAGAACGGCAACTGGGTCGCCGGTCGCCAGCAGGCGATGAACGGCCACCCGGACAACCCGCAGGGCGCCGGCCGGCTGGCCACCGACGCGATCGACGCGCTGGCCGCGATGGACCCGAACTTCCCGTGGGCCGACTACGACATCGAGGACCAGGGTGACCGGGACGGCGACGGCAACTTCTTCGAGCCGGACGGCGTGATCGACCACCTGGTGCTGGTGCACGCCGGCCAGGGCAAGTCGCGTGGCGGCGGCGCCGAGGGCATCTACGCGGTCTGGGCGCACTCCTCCTCGATCGCGGGCGGCTACACCATCCCCGGCACCAACCTCCAGGTGTCGAACTACATCGTGCAGCCGGAGGACGCCGGCGTCGGCGTCTTCGCCCACGAGTACGGCCACGACCTGGGTCTGCCGGACCTCTACGACACCAGCGGCAACGCCGACTCGGACGTGGACTTCTGGGACCTGATGGCCTCGGGCTCGCACTCCGGCGAGGTCTTCCAGGCGCTGCCGACGCACATGGGTCTGTGGGACAAGTGGGTGCTCGGCTGGGCGGACCCGCTCACCCTGGCCCCCGGCACCGACCCGCGCAGCGTCAAGCTCGGGCAGACCTCGCGCACCCCGGTCGGCACCCAGGACGGCATCAAGATCGACCTGCCGGACAAGGTGATCACCCTGGCCACGCCGCACAGCGGCGCGAACATGTGGTACACCGGCGCGGACCAGGACTGGGCGGACGTCAAGATCACCCGCCAGGTCGCGGTCCCGGCGGCGGCCGACGCGAAGTTCTGGATGTGGAACAACTTCGTCATCGAGGCCGACTGGGACTACGGCTTCGTCGAGATCTCGACCGACGGCGGCGCCACCTGGGCCGAGCAGAAGGTCTACGACTCGACCGGCAAGCTGGTCACCACCGACGACGGCTACGCCGACCCGAACGGCCGGATGGTGGACTTCGGCAACAAGAAGTACGGCCTCACCGGTGACACCCACGGCTGGCGGCACGACTACGTCGACCTGTCGGCGTACGCCGGGCAGACCATCCAGCTGCGGCTGCGGTACGCCACCGACGAGGCGTTCGTGGAGCGGGGCTGGTTCGCCGACGACTTCTCGGTGACCGGCGGCGGCGCCACCACCTGGAGCGACGACGTCGAGGGCGGCGCCAACGGCTGGACCGCGACCGGCGGCACCTTCGTCGACACCACCGGCGCGGGCTGGCGGATCGACGGCGGCACCTCGGTGCAGGCGCACTACTACCTGGCCGAGTGGCGCAACTTCGACGGCTTCGACAAGGGCCTGAAGTACACCTACGACACGGTCTACTCGCGGGACGCCTGGAAGGTCGACAAGATCGCGTACAACGCGCCCGGCATGCTGGTCTGGTACCGGGACACCGCGCTCGGCGACGTCAACCACGTCACCGCGCAGTTGACCGCCCTGCCCAGCTACGGCGCCAAGGGCGGTCTGCTGATCGTCGACTCGCACTTCGACCCGTTCCGGCGGACGGGCGAGGCGGCGGTCAAGGACCCGTCGGTGCTGGACAACCTGCCCAGCCGTCCGCAGTCGGCGAACGCGGCGTTCTCGCTCAAGCCGACGTACCCCTTCAAGGAGTGCCTGGAGGCGGCGGACGAGCCGTACAGCGAGTACTGCACGACGTTCGGGTCGCAGCCGCCGGTGAAGGGCTTCACCGACGCCAAGGGCTGGTACCCGGGCATCGAGATCCGCGACGGTGCGGCGTACGCCCGGGACAGCGACGCCTCGGTGGTGCTGCCGTCGCGGGACAACGCGCGGTACACCACCCGGGTGACCCACCCGGACGGCACTCCGGCGCCGGAGTACTACGGCCAGACCCTGGGCGGCGGTGCCATCGTGCTGGGCACCGGCAACCCGGGTGACCTGGGCGTGAACTACGGCGTCTCGATCGTCATCAAGAAGGCCGCGAAGGACAACTCGTACGCCATCGTGTACGTCACGCCGGCGGGGAGCTGACCCGAACGGTCCCGGCGACGGGGCACCAGGGGGCCCGTCCGGAGCACACGCTCCGGGCGGGCCTCCGCTCGTTCCGGCCGCCGGCCTCGCTCGTTCTCACCGATCCGGCCGTCCGGCGTCGCCGGCTGTGACACTTTCCCGACCGGCGGCGCTCTCCTCATGGGACCTCATAACCACTGTTACTCCGAGTGATCGTGTCCAAACCGTAACGTGAACTCGCGCTGTCACAGCGCGCGCTTTAGCCCGTGTTTTTCCTGACATGTCGCCTGCGGATCGTCGCCCGAGGCGCCAATTGACCCGTGACAACCGGCTACTCCTCTGTCAGGGTGAGTGGCGCATCACATGACAGTCACGGCCCCGGCCGCGCCCGTCATGTAACAGATCCACAAAGGAGGAGGACCTTTGAGGAGACGAGTCACAGCCGGCCTGGCCACCGCCACGGCCGCGCTGCTGGCGGCGGGAGTCGTGTCGGCGCCGGCCTCCGGCGCTCCGGCCGCGGGCCCGACCCCCGGTTCCGACAAGGCGAAGCACGGCAAGGACAACCTCCCCGATCCGATGGCGGATCAGCACCGGGAGGTCCGGAAGCAGGCCATCGCCGACCTGCTCTCCGGCAAGGCCAAGCTGCAGACGCGCAACGGTTCCAAGGTCATCCAGGTCAAGGACGACCTGTTCGTGGAGTACCAGCAGGCGCCGAAGACCGACCCGATCTTCACCATGCTGGTCAACTTCGGCGACCAGATCGACCCCCGGACCGGTGGAGCTGCCGGCCCGGTGGCCAACCAGATCGCCGAGCCGGACCGGAACTGGGACGGCAACGCCACGGACGACAACAGCACCCTGTGGCGGCCGAACTTCGACCGGGCCCACTACCTGGACATGTTCTACGGTCCGGGCGAGTCGATGCGGGACTTCTACCTGAAGCAGTCCGGTGGCCGCTACACGGTCAACGGCGACGTCACCGAGTGGGTGCAGGTCCCCTACAACGAGGCCCGGTACGGCAGCAACGCCATCCCCGAGTCGGACGGCTACTGGAACTTCGTCAAGGACAGCGCCACCGCCTGGTACGAGTCCCAGATCGCCGCCGGCAAGACCACCGCGGAGATCAAGCAGTACCTGACCCAGTTCGACATCTGGGACCGGTACGACTTCGACGGCGACGGTGACTTCAACGAGCCCGACGGCTACATCGACCACTTCCAGGCGGTGCACGCCGGTGAGGGCGAGGAGGCCGGCGGCGGCGCCCAGGGCGAGGACGCCATCTGGTCGCACCGCTGGGCCGCGTTCCCGAACCTCGCGGGCAGCGCCGGTCCGGGCGAGAACAAGGCCGGCGGCGTGCAGATCGGCGACACCGGCATCTGGATCCGGGACTACACCACGGAGCCGGAGAACGGCGGGCTGGGCGTGTTCGCCCACGAGTACGGCCACGACCTCGGTCTGCCGGACCTCTACGACACCGCCGGTGGCGACAACGGCGTGGGCTTCTGGAGCCTGATGGCCTCGGGTTCGTGGCTGAGCCACGGCACCGACGACATCGGGTCGACCCCGGGCTACATGGACCCGTGGTCGAAGCTCTACCTCGGCTGGCTGAACTACTCGGTGGTCGAGGAGGACAGCGGCACCACCCAGGTGACGCTCGGGCCGGCCGGTGACAGCGACGGGCCGAAGGCCCAGGCGGTCGTGGTCAACCTGCCCGCGCAGACCCAGACCACGAGCTACAACACGCCGTTCGGCGGGTCGTACGAGTGGTGGGGCGGCAGCGCCGACGACCTGAACACCACGCTGACCCGTCAGCTGGACCTGACCGGTGCGACCTCCGCGTCGATCACCGCGAAGGCCTGGTACGACATCGAAGAGGACTACGACTACCTCTACGCCGAGGTGTCCACCAACGGCGGGTCCAGCTGGACCCCGCTGAGCAACTCGGCGATCGACCCCGGGGAGACCGGCGTCGACGGCTCGACCAGCGGCAACTGGGTCGACCTCGGCTACGACCTGTCCGCGTACGCCGGGCAGAACGTGCTGTTCCGCTACCGCTACCAGACCGACGGCGGCGTGCACCTCGCCGGCGCGTTCCTGGACAACGTCTCGCTGGTCGCCAACGGCGCCACCGTCTGGACCGACGACGCCGAGACGCTGGCCGCGGAGTGGACCGCGAAGGGCTTCACCCGGATGACCGGCTCGGTCACCGACTCGTACCCGCGGTTCTACATCGCGGAGAACCGCAGCTACTACGGGTACGACGACACCCTGCGCACCGGCGGCTACAACTACGGGTTCAACAACACCCGGCCGAACTGGGTGGAGCGGTTCGCCAACCACCCGGGCATGCTGGTCTGGTACGTCAACTACGCGTACGGCGACAACAACACCTCGGAGCACCCGGGCTACGGCCTGAACCTCCCGGTGGACGTGCGGCCGGGCCAGATCAAGGTGGGCCAGGGCAGCATCACCAACCGGCGCAACGGTTACGACGCCACCTTCAGCAAGTTCGGCAAGCCGGCCCAGACGTTCCACGTCAACGGCGTGCCGGTCACTGTCCCGGCGCTGGACCCGAACCCGGTGTTCAGCGACAGCGGGCCGAACAAGTACTGGAGCGGCGGCAACCCGTGGAACTCGGTGAAGGTGGCCGGTAGCGGCACCCGCATCGAGATCATCCAGCAGGGCACCAACCCGACCGACGACATGGTGGTCCGGGTCAGCAACTGACGACAGCGGTAACCGTGGGGCCGGTGGCGGCGACGCCATCGGCCCCACTTTTTTGGGTACGCCACCGAAATGATCGAAAGGCGTCGCTTGACACCCTTCGCGCTCCGTCCATCCTGCTCACCACCGGCGGCGAAAGTCCGGGATGTGACAGTGAGGAGCGTTCCCAACAAAATCTTGCAACAAATCGACGCACGCATCTTCCCAGCGGTCCCACCAGTGTCTATGTTCACCATTGGTCCCACTAGTGGGATCGATTTCCACCGGCCCGTACCCCCGTAGGGCCGGTTCCCTCACACCGGAGGTACCACGTGCGCAAAGTCGCAGTGGGTCTGCTCGGGCTTGGGCTGACAGCGTCGGGGCTGGCGTTCACCACGTCGGCCAGCGCCGCGCCGCAGCCGAAGCTGCCGACGGCCGCTCCGTCGGTTGCCGAGCCCGCCCATGTCGACCACGACCTGCCGAACCCGCTCGAGGACAAGCGCCGCGCCCTGCGCCAGGAGGGCCTGAGCAAGGTCCTCGCCGGCAAGGCCAAGTCTCAGCGGATCAACGGCAGCACGGTGGTCAAGGTCGGCAAGACCCAGGCCGAGGGGGCCACCGCCCGCTCCGCCCGGGCCGGCTCCGCCGACCAGACCGAGGACCAGTACGTCGAGCTCTCCCGGGAGAAGACCGACCGGATCTTCGTGATCCTGGCCGAGTTCGGCAACGAGCGGCACCCGAACTACCCGGACCAGGACACCGACCCGGGCACGCCGGGTCCGACCCGGTTCGACGGGCCGCTGCACAACGAGATCCCGGCCCCCAACCGGGCGGTGGACAACTCCACCGTCTGGCAGGCGGACTACAACGCCGACCACTACCGCAAGCTCTACTTCGGCACCGCCCCGGGTGACGAGTCGCTGAAGCAGTACTACGAGGCGCAGTCCTCGGGCCGCTACAGCGTCGAGGGCACGGTCACCGACTGGGTCAAGGTCCGCTACAACGAGGCCCGGTACGGCCGCTCCGGTGGCTACCCGTGCGCCGACAACGTCTGCACCAACACCTGGGCGCTGGTCCGCGACGCCGCCAACCAGTGGGTCGCCGACCAGAAGGCCGCCGGTCGCAGCGACGCCGAGATCGCCGAAGAAGTCAAGGCGATGGACCAGTGGGACCGCTACGACCACGACTCGGACGGCAACTTCAACGAGTCGGACGGCTACATCGACCACTTCCAGATCGTCCACTCCGGCGGCGACGAGGCCGACGGTGACCCGTACCAGGGTGAGGACGCCATCTGGAGCCACCGCTGGTACGCCTACATCTCCGACCAGGGCTCGACCGGCCCGGTCAACTTCCCGGCCGGTGGCACCCAGATCGGCAACACCGGCGTCTGGATCGGTGACTACACCATCCAGCCGGAGAACGGTGGCCGGAGCGTCTTCTACCACGAGTACGGCCACGACCTCGGCCTGCCGGACGACTACAACAACATCAACGGCGGCGACAACAACAACGAGCACTGGACGTTGATGGCCCAGAGCCGCCTCGGCGGCAAGAACGACGGCGGCATCGGCGAGCGCGGTGGCGACCTGGGCGCCTGGAACAAGCTCCAGCTCGGCTGGCTCGACTACGAGGTCGTCGTCGCGGGGCAGAAGCGCACCATGACCCTCGGGCCGCAGGAGTACACCTCCAAGGAGGCCCAGGCCGTCGTGGTGGTGCTCCCGCCGCGGGACTACACGTTCGACAACGGCAAGCCGTTCGAGGGCACCAAGCAGTTCTTCTCGGGTAACGAGGACGACCTCAACAGCACCATGACCCGGGCGCTGGACCTCACCGGCAAGTCGTCGGCGGCGCTGTCGATGAAGGGCCGCTACGACATCGAGGCCGGCTACGACTACCTGTTCTTCGAGGTGTCGGTCGACAACGGCGAGACCTGGACCCCGCTGCCCGGTACGGCCAACGGCCAGCCGTTCGCGGAGATCTCGCCCGGGCGCTTCGCCCTGGACGGCAGCAGCGCCGGCGCGTGGGTGGACATCAACGTCCCGCTCGACGCGGCGGCCGGCAAGGCGGCGCAGTTCCGGCTGCGTTACCAGACCGACGGCGGTGTCTCCGAGGGCGGCTTCTACGGTGACGCCATCACCGTGACCGCCGACGGCCAGACCGTCCTCTCCGACGGCGCCGAGACCGGTGCCGAGGGTTGGACGTTCGCCGGCAAGTTCCAGATCGCCGAGGAGACCTACACCGAGGCGTTCGAGAACTTCTACATCGCGGGCACCCGGCACTACATCTCGTACGACAAGTACCTGAAGACCGGTCCGTACTTCTTCGGCTACGCGAACACCCGCCCGGACTGGGTGGACCACTACGCGTACCAGGAGGGTCTGCTGATCTCGTACTGGAACACCCGGTACGCGGACAACGACACCTTCGAGCACCCGGGTGAGGGTCGGAACCTCTACATCGACGCGCACCCGCGGCCGATCTACAACCTGACCGGGCAGCCCTGGCGGGCCCGCGTCCAGGTCTACGACGCGCCGTTCGGGCTGCGGAAGGCGGACTCCTTCACGCTGCACCTCAACAGCCAGCCGCAGTACATCCGTGGCCAGGCCGCGCAGCCGCTGTTCGACGACACCCAGAAGTACTGGTACGAGGAGCTGCCGAACCACGGCGTCAAGCTCCCGGCCGTCGGTGTCAAGATCCGCGTGCTGGAGGAGAACGGCAACTACACCAAGATCCGGATCTCCTGATTCGCTGATCCCGCACCACCACGCGATGCCCGGGCAGGCCACCTGCCCGGGCATCGCCCTTTTCCCCGGGGCGGATCCGCGCAGCGGGCACCGGGGTCCCGGCAGCGCTCCGGCGCAGGTGGCGCACCGGGGCCGCAGCGCTGCGGCGGCGGGCGCACCTCGGCGGCGGTTTCCCGGGGCGCCGTGGCGGGAACCCTCCGTCGTGCCGGCACGTCCGATCGGCGTGCGTCGTGCCATCCGTACCACCGTCGCCAGCCTGGCCACCGTCCTCGCCCTGGCCGGCTGCGCCGGCTCGCAGGAGGAGAGTGCCGTGCCCACGGAACCCACGCCGTCGGCCTCCCCGGCGGACCCTGGCCCGGCCTCGACGGCCGCCACCCCGTCCACCGGGCCCACCCCGGCGGCGCCCTCGGGCCGACCCTCCCGCGCGACGACGGACCTGCCCACCATGGGTCCGCCGACCGCGCCGCCGAGCCAGCCCACCGACCTGCGCAAGGCGAACCTCGTGGCCGGCCGGATCACCCGGGGCGGCGCGGGCCCCTGCTACGGCCTGGTCACCGACGACGGCCGCGAGTACGCGCTGCACGGCGCCGGCAAGGGCGACTTCGCCACCGGCACCTGGGTCCGGGTGACCATCGGCCCCGCCGACCCGACCGTCGACTGCGGCCCGGGCACCCCGGCCAGCATCGTCACGATCAGCCCGGTCGGCTGACCGGGAACGAGCGATCCGACGGCCAGCCGGGCCGGCGGACGGGCCCTCCGGCACCGGGGTCCTAGGCTGTCTGCCATGACCGAGCAGCACGACGGGCCCGTCGACGAGTCCTGCGTCCTCACCGAGGGGCCGTGGACGCACCGGTTCGTCGGCGCCAACGGCAGCCGCTTCCACGTCGTCGAGGCCGGTGCCGGGCCGATGGTGCTGTTCCTGCACGGCTTCCCCGAGCACTGGTGGGCCTGGCACGAGATGCTCCCGGCGGTCGCCGACGCCGGCTTCCGCGCCGTCGCGGTCGACCTGCGCGGCTACGGCGCCAGCGACAAGCCGCCCCGGGGGTACGACGGCTACACGCTGGCCGCCGACATCGCCGGGTTGATCCGCGCGCTCGGCGAACGTTCCGCCACCGTGGTCGGCACCGGCGCGGGCGGCCTGATCGGCTGGACCGTGGCGTCCTTCCACCCCGCTCTGGTCCGGCGACTGGTGGTGCTCGGCGCGCCACACCCGCTGCGGCTGCGGGCCGCCATCTTCGCCGACCCGCGCGGGCAGTTCGCCGCGTCCACCCCCACCCTGAAGTTCCAGCTGCCCCGCTACGAGCACGTGCTCACCCGGGACGGCGCGACGGCGGTCGAGGAGATGCTGCGCCGCTGGGGTGGGCCGCGGTGGGTGTCCGGCCCGCACTTCGGGGCGTACGCGCAGCGCTGCCGGGAGGCAATGCGGATCCCGCAGGCCGCCTTCTGCGCGCTGGAGGGCTACCGCTGGGCGTTCCGCTCCGTGCTGCGCCTGCACGGCTACCGGTTCGTCCGGCTGATGCAGAAGCCGCTGATCACGCCGACCCTGCAACTGCACGGCGCGCTCGACCGGGCGTCGCTGCCGCGCACCGCCCAGGGCTCCGGCCGGTACGTGGTCGCGCCCTACGAGTGGCGGCTGCTCGACGGCGTGGGCCACTTCCCGCACGTGGAGGCCCCGGAGGTGGTGCTCGGCGAGATCCTGCGCTGGGCGAAGTCCTGACTCAGACCCGCTGCTCGCGCAGGTCGGCGACCTCGGCGGCGGGCGCCCAGCCCTGGTAGACGCCGAAGTCGAACACCTCCAACCCCATCGACCGGGCGACCGGCCAGCGCCCGCCGGTGTACTCCACCCGCAGCCAGCCGTCGTGCTCGCCGAGCACGATGAACGGCTGGCCCTGCCAGGTGCAGGTGGTCCGCACGTACGCCAGGTCCTCCACCTCGGTGGCCGGGAGCACCCGGACGTACCGGCCGGGGCGTACCTCCGCGAAGCCCTCGCCCGGTTCGGGCTGGTAGAGCCGGACGGCGTCGCCGTCCGGGCTGGCCTGGTACTCCCGCCCGCGCCACCGGGCCACGTAGCCGTCCCGGATCACGACGCCTCCACCCGACGCCAGAGCAGCGCGTCGGTGTCGAGCACGGCGAGCATCCGCTCGGTGCCGTCCGCGCCGATCCGCCACAACTGCGCCCCGTGCGGCAGCCGGGCGCTGTCCACCTTGAACTCCGCCACCACGTCGCTGCTCTCACCGGGGGCGAAGCCGTTGCCCCGGAAGGGCGGGCGTTCGATGACCCAGCCCTCCATGGCCCGCATGGCGGCCTCGTTCTGCCCGCCGTAGGGGATCCGGTAGAGGCTGGGCCGGTGCGCCGGCCAGCGCAGCACGTAGATCTCCTCCGCGTCCCGGGCGAACGGCGAGTCGGGATAGCCCAGGCCGAGGGCCTCGTAGAGCTGGGCCGGCGTGGTCAGGTGGGCCAGCTCGCTGGCCCGGTGCACGAACCCGGAGACCCGGTCGTAGCCGCGCTCCAGGTAGTACCCGAGCTGGCTGGGGGCGACCGCCTTCTGCATCACGACCGGGCGGGCCGGGTCGGCGGCCGGCGGGGTGTACCGGGGGCGCTCGGCGGTCTCCGGGGCCTTCGACGCCTCCGGCTCGGTCTCGGCGTCGTCGCCGAGGCCCACCTCGGCGGCCCAGTTGGCCAGCCCGACGATCTGCTCGCCGGGCAGCTTGGCACCGACCGGGGTGCCCGGATTGACCGCGAACGACCACGCCTCGTCCGGCCAGCGCCGGATCAGCTGCACGAAGCGGACCCGTACCGTCTCCACCGGGGCGTCGGTGTGGTCGGCGAGCCGCTCCGGCGAGGTGTAGACCACGACGAAGGTCTCCCCGTCCAGCTCCTCCGTACGCCAGACGAAGCCGGGCTCGCCGGGCCGGCTGCCCGGCACGGACTCCGGCGACACCGGCAGCAGAACCCGGGCCAGCAGCAACGTGGAGAGGAAGGTGTCCGTGCTGCCCGCCCCGGCCGCCTCCAGCAGGTCCTCCTCGACCGGGTTGGCCGGCTGGAACTCCGCGGCGACCGGCGCCGGGGACGGCTCGGCGGCCGGTCGCGCCGCCTGCGGGTCGGGGTCGGCTCCTCCGACCTGGGCGTCGGCGGTGCCGGCGGTCCGCGGGCCGGCGTCGGGGCTCGGCACCGTCCACAGCGGGCCGGTGTCCGCGAGGTCGGAGGCGTTCTCCGCCGCCGACCCGGCCGTCGGCGCCGGCTCGGGCGCGGTCCCGGCGTGCGGCGTCTCGGTCCCCGTCCGGGCGGACAGCCAGGCCGAGTGCCCGGCCGCGGCCGGCTGCTCCGGGATCCACCCGGCCTGCCGCTCGGTCGGCGCCGCCGGCTCGACACCCGGCCCCGCCGTTGCGGGTGCCGGTGGATCGGTCGGCCGGTTCGGAAGCCACCCGGCGGACTGCTGGTCGGCGGACGCCGCAGCCTCGACGCCCGGCCCCGCCGTTCGGGGCGCCGGCGGATCGGTCGGCCGGTCCGGCAGCCACCCGGCGGACTGCTGGTCGGCGGACGCCGCAGCCTCGACGCCCGGTCCGGTCGAGTCCGTGCCAGCCGCTGGTGAGGCGGTCGACGGATCCGGAAGCCAACCGCCGCCCTGCCGGACGGTCGAGGCCGGCGACTCGCCACCCGGCCCCGCCGTCGCGGGTGCCTGCGGTTCGGTCGACGCCGGCTGGCTCGGGATCCACCCCGCGCTGCGCTGCTCGGAGGGCGCCGACACGACACCGGGCCGGTCGCCGCCTTCGAGCCCGGCGTCACCGGTCGGCCCGGACGGATCGTCCCCCCGGTCCCGCGCCGGAGCGCCGCTCTCCGTCGGCCGCCCCGACCAGGCCGGCGGGCCCGCCACCCCGGTGTTCGCCGGTGCCGCCGCTCCGGCCGGGAAGGGCGGAGGTGCGGCGGCGGACGGCACCGATCCGGTGCTGACCGGTCGGACCGGTCCGGCGTCGGACGAGCCGGGCACGGATGGACCGGACGCCTCGGGGCCGGGCGGGCCCGGGACGGGTGCGGCGGAGGCCGGCGGCCCGGCGTCGAGCGGCTCGGTGAGATCGCGGGACTCGACGATGGTCCCCTCGATGACGATCGGGGTGAACCCGCGCCGTGGTGCGGGCGGCCCGGAGACCGGCTCCGCGGCCGACGGAGACAGGTCGTCCGCCGGGTCGGCCGGCGCCGGGGTGGGTCGGCGGCGCGGCAGCGCCTGGGTCGTCTCCTCGTCCGGCGGCGGGTACGCCCGCTCCGCCGGAACCGGGATGGCCCGGGTCACCTCCTCGGGAGGCGGCGGCCACTGGGTCGAGCCACGGGCCGGATCCGGCCGGTCGGGCGCGGCGTACGGCTGGCTGGTCGGGAACGCCTCGGTGGGCCCTTCCGGCACCGGATCGCCGACGGGGCGGCGGCGCGGGAACGGCTGGCTGCCCCGCGCGAAGCGGGACGGTGGCACCGCCCGGTCGGCGGGCCGGACCGGATCGTCCCGGTAGGCCGAGCCACGACCGGACGCCGGTTCGAAGAAGGAGCGGGGCGGGGTCCGGACGGGGGCGTCCCCGGTGGACCGACCGTTGGCCGGTGGCCGGCCGGGCTCGGCCAGCGGCCCGGGGACGCCGGGCCGGGCGGGCGCCGCCGGGTCGCCGGTGCCGGGCGGCGGGAAGCCGGGCGGGGCCGGGCGGGCGGTCCGCCCCGGGTCGGCGCGGTCCCGCGGGGCCGGCTCCGCCGGGTAGGGCGGCGGGACGGGCGGGCGGAGGGCCTCCACCGAGCGGCGGTCCCGCGCCGATCCGACCGGGCCGGCGGGGGTGGCGACCCGGGACGGCAGCGGCACGGTGGGTGGCTCGGGGCGGGGCGGGGCGGGGGCCTCGGGGCGGCCCGCCGCCGTCGGGGCGGTGGGGGCGCTTCCCGCGCCGGCGGCCCGGGCCCGGGCGACCGTCTCCGCCCGCTCCAGTCGGGCGCGCGCCCCCATGGTGCGACCGGGCAGCCGGACGTCACCCCGGGAGAGCTGCGCGACGTACCAGGCCGGCAGGTAGCCCTCGATGGGCAGGCCGGGGTTCACGGCCAGCCACCACTCGTGGTTGGGCCAGCCGCTGGCGAGGTCGGGATAGCTGGTGAGCCGGCTGGCGCCGGCGTGTTCGCCCAGGCAGGCACGCATGGCGGCGGCGGAGGTGAAGGCCAGCACGTGGGTGCGACCGGCCGTGGTCCAGGTGCCCCAGCCGGATGCCTGCCCGAGCGCCGGCTCGGGCACCGGCAGCAGCAGGTCGGTACGGGCCAGGATCCGGAAGTATCGCTGCTGGTCGTTGGCGCGCAGGGCGTCCCGCAACGCGGCCTCGGCCTCGGTGGCCGGCTCCCATCCGGTCACGGCCACCCCTCCTCCCGCGCACAGGCCATAGGCATCGCGTACAACCTACAAGGTAGTAACAAGATCACAATGGCAGGCCGGCGGCGGTGCGCCGGTTCTCGAAGAAGGCGCTAACATCCCGTTCCGGAGTCGACACGATACGGAGGCGGTCGATGTCCCGGTCCCCCGCGCGCCCGCTCCTGGCGGCCCTCGCGGCCGTCCTGGCGACCGCGCCGGCCGCCCCCGCCACCGCACTCCCCCACACCCCCCGGCCGGCCGGTCAGGCCGCCGCCGCGCCGCGGCACGAGCGCACCGCCGAGCCGGCCACCCCGGCCACGCCCGCCGCCGCCACGCCGAGGCACGCGCGCACCGCGCCGGCCGCGCCGGTCGCGGCCGGACTCCACCTGGCCCGGGCGGCCGCGCCGGACTGCGCGACGCCGCCGGCCCCGGCCCGGCCGGTGTCCGCGCCGCCCTGGCCCCAGCAGCGGTACGCCCCGCAGCGGCTATCGCCGCTGGCCACCGGGGCCGGGGTGACGGTGGCGGTGGTCGACTCCGGTGTGGACCGACGGCATCCGCAGCTCGCCGGCCGGGTGCTCGACGGCACCGACCTGCTCGACCCGGGTGGCGACGGCACCAGCGACTGCGCCGGCCACGGCACCGGCGTGGCCAGCATCATCGCCGCCGCGCCGCGGCCCGGGATCGCGTTCCACGGGCTGGCACCGGGTGCCCGGATCCTGCCGGTGCGGGTGAGCGAGCAGCAGGTCGTCGAGGGGCGGGAGTCGGGGCGTACGGTCGGCGCCGAGGAGTTCGCCCGGGCGATCCGCTGGGCCGTCGACCACGACGCCGACGTCCTCAACCTCTCCGTCGTGCTGTACGCGGACAACCCCGCCGTCCGCGACGCGATCGGCTACGCGGTGGACCGGGACGTGGTCGTGGTGGCCGCCGCCGGGAACCTGCACGACAGCGGCGACCCGCGGCCGTACCCGGCGGCGTACGAGGGGGTGCTCGGGGTGGGTGCGATCGGGGTGGACGGCCTGCGTTCCGCCTTCTCCCAGACCGGCCCGTACGTCGACCTGGTCGCCCCGGGCAGCGACGTGCTGATGGCCGCACCCGGTCGGGGCCACCACCGCGCCGAGGGGACCAGCTACGCCGCGCCCTTCGTGGCGGCCACCGCCGCGCTGCTGCGGCAGTACCGACCCGAGTTGACCGCCGCCGAGGTGGCGCGGCGGATCCTCGCCAGCACCGACCCGGCTCCCGGTGACGGCCGGGGCGGCGGGTACGGCGCCGGGGTGCTCAACCCGTTCCGGGCGGTCACCGAGACCGGGGGCGGCGGCGCCGCGCGGCCGCGCCCGGCCACCGCGCTCGCCGACGACCGGCCCGATCCGGCCGCGCTGGCCGCGCGGGCGCGTCGGGCCACGGCGCAGGACCGGGCCCTGCTGGTGGCCTCGCTCGCCGCGGCGGTGGTGGCCGTGGCGGCGCTGGCCGCCCTGGTGGTGCCCCGGGGGACCCGCCGCCGGTGGCGCCCGGCCGACCCGGCCTGAGCCCGCTGGGCGGCGTGCGTCGGGTGGCGCCGGCCGGGCCGGTCGCCACCCGACGGGCCGGGATCACTGGAACAGGCCGACGTTCTTCTTCTCGGTGTCGAGGTAGTCGGCCGCGGAGTCGTCCACCGCGAGCCGGATGTCGCGCAGCATGGCCTGCAGGTCCTGCGAGGCGGAGCGCCACCGGGCCTGCCGCTGCTCGTACGCCTGCCGGGCCTCGCCCGTCCAGCCGGCCACCAGCGGGGCGGCGTCCCGTTCCAGCTGCCCGAGCTGCGAGTCGAGCGTGTTCAGCGCCTTCTGGATGTCCGCGCTGGCCTGCTGTAGCGCGGCGAAGTTGACGACCAGCACACCGTGGTCCATCGGATGGCTCCCTCCCCCGGTTCCGGGTCTACAGCGGCAGCTGGATGCCGCCGCGGTTGGTGGTGGACACCCGGCCGGCGGCCTCGGTGTCGGCGACGTCGTACTGCTGGCCGGCGGTGCGGATGGCGGAGGCGGTCTCCCGCAGCGCCCGCTGCAGGGTGGCCTGGTCCTGCGCCCACTGCTGCTTGACCTGCTCGAAGGAGCGCCCGCCGGCGCCCCGCCAGGCCTGCTGCAACACCTCCAGCTCGGCCATCAGGCTGCTCAGCATGGTCTGCAACGACTGGTCCACCTGCTCGAACTTCGCGGCGGTCTGCTGCATCACCGCCGCTTCTGCCTGGGTCTGGGACACCCGGACGTCACCTCGTCTCATCGGTCGTGGCTGGCCGTCGGCACGCCCGCCTCAGGACGCGCCGCTCGCGCCGCCCGGTTCACGAACTCGGCGGGCGCGGGTCAGCGGAACTCGTCGCTGACGGTAGCGGTCCGATCGCTGTCGTGCTACCCCGCCCACTCCCCTGTGGACAACGGCGGGACCCGCGAGTCCCGCGCCCGCCGTTACGATGGGCGGCAGCAACGTCGCGGTCGGTGATCGGGAGGAGGCGGGGTGCCGACGACCACCAGCACGAGCCCGCACCGGTTCGTTCCGCTGCCCGGCTCGCCGCCGGCCGCCCCCGTCGCCCACCCGGCCTCCGGGCCGGCGACCGGCCGGATGGCCACTGCCGGCTCGACCCGGCGCGCGGCCCTGCCGGCACAGTGGATCCCCGCCGGGCGCCGGCCGCACACCGGCGTGCGGGCCGGTCAGATCGTCGCCGCGCAGGTGGCGGTGGCCGCGCTCGTCGCCGCCGTGGGCCAGGGGCCGGTCCCGGCCCTGGTCGCGGTCGTGGTGGCCGCGCTGCTGGTGCCGGCCGCCTGGCTGCGGGTCCGCGGCCGCTGGCTCTTCGAGTGGCTGGCCACCGCGCTCGGCTACCTGACCCGGCGGCGCGGGCTGCCCGGGCCGGCCGGTCCGGCGGCGCTGCTCGACCTGGTCGACCCGGCCGCCGTGGTGCGCTCCGCGGAACTCGGCGGCGGGCCGGCGGCGCTGGTCGACGACGCGGCCGGCCTGGTGGCCGTACTGGAACTCGGCGAACCGGCCGACCTGCTCGGCGACGGTCCACGGCAGCTGCCCGCGCCGGGGTCGCTGCTCACGGCGGCGCCGCCGGACGGGCCGCCGGTGCGGGTGCAGCTGCTGCTCACCGGGGCGCCCGCGCCGACCGTCGACGCCGGCGGCGGCACCGTCGCCACCTCCTACCGGCAGCTCACCGACGGGCGGCTGGCCGGCCGGGAGCGGGCCGTCCTGGCCGTCCGGGTGCTCCGCGTGGCGGGCTGGTCCGACGGCGAGCTGCGGCGGGCCCTGGCCGGCACGGTCCGCCGCCTGGTGCGCCGGCTGGGGCCGGTCACCGCCCGCCCGCTGGGCGAGCACGCGGCGCTGCGCGTCCTCGCCGAACTGGCCCACCACGACGGGCGGCCGGCGCACGAGTCCTGGCAGGTGGTGCGCTCCGGTGGCCTGCTCCAGGCCAGCTTCCGGCTGCGCCGCTGGCCCGATCCGCGGGTCGAGGCCGGGCGCCGGCTGGTGCCCCGGCTGCTCGCGCTGCCGGCCACCGCCAGCACGGTGTCGCTCTGCGCCGGGCCGTGGGCCGAGGCCGACTCCGCCGGCGCGCCGACCGAGCTGACCGTACGCCTGGCCGCGGCCACGCCGGTGGAGCTGGCACTGGCCGCCCAGACCCTCGACCGGCTGGTGACCGGCGCCGGCGGCGAGCTACAGCGGCTCGACGGCGCGCAGCTCGACGGGCTGGCCGCCACCCTGCCGCTCGCGGTGGCCGGCGCCGGGTTGCCCGCCAGCACCGGCCCCGAGCCGCCGGAGCTGCCGTTCGGCGAGGCGGGGCTGATGATCGGCAGCAACCGGCACGGCGGGGCGGTGACCGTCCGGCTGTTCCGGCCGGAGAGCACCCGGGTGCTGCTCGTCGGCGGGGTACGCGCCGCGCAGCTCGTGGTGCTGCGCGCGCTGGCGCTCGGCGCCCGGGTCGCCGTGCAGACCTCCCGGCCGCGCAGTTGGGAGCCCTTCGTCCGGGGCGCCGGCACACCGGGCGGCGCGATTCCGCTGCTCCCGCCGGGCCGGCCGGTCGGCGCCGCCCCCGGCACCCCGTTGCGCCCGCAGCTGCTGGTGGTCGACGCCGGGCCGCTGCCCGTCGAGTCCGAGCCCGGGCCGCCCTGGCGGGCCACCCTCCTGGTCCGCGACGAGCTGACCCCGGCCGACGCCGACGCGCTGGGCCGGGCCGACCTGGCGGTGCTGCAACCGCTCAGCCCGCCCGAGGCCGCCCTGGCCGGCACCGCGCTGGGCCTCGGCGCGTCCGCCGAGTGGCTGACCCGGATCCGGGACGACATGGTGGCGGTGGTGAACCGGCGCGCGCTGCGCTGGGCGCTGCTGTCGCCCACCCCGATCGAGTCGCAGCTGATCGGCCGGCCGTCCCGCCGCTGAGCCGGTCGCGCACCGCCGTCCCGCCGGCCGGCACCCCGGCGCGCCGCCGCCGGCCCGATTCGTCGATCTCCCGGGTTCCGCCGGTGGGTCGTCCGTGGCACGATCCCCGCCATGGGCTTTCTGAAGGGTCTGCTGATCCGCCTGGCCGTCACGGCGCTGGCCTTCTGGCTGGCCACCCTGGTCATCCCGGGCATCACGCTGGATTCCGACTCGGCGACCGAGACGGTCACCACGCTGATCCTGGTGGCGATCATCTTCGGCGTGGTCAACGCGGTGCTCCAGCCGATCATCAAGACCGTCGGCTGCGGCTTCTACCTGCTGACCCTCGGGCTGATCGCGCTGGTGGTGAACGGGCTGCTCTTCCTGCTCACCAGCTGGATCGCCGACCAGGCCGGGCTGCCGTTCCACGTGGACGGTTTCTGGCCGGCCGCGGTGCTCGGCGCGCTCTTCGTCGGCATCGTGACCTGGATCCTCGGCGCCCTCCTCGACCGCGACTGACCCGTCCCGGCCACGGCCTCGGTGGACCAGTGGGCGGGAATTGGCCGGCGTGCCGGGCGGGTGGCGGGACTAGCCTCGCAGGATGTTCACCCTGACCCGCGCCGACGGCTACCTGCTCAGCACCGACCCCGACCGGATCGACCTGGACCGGGTGCACCACTGGCTCTCCACCGACGCCTACTGGGCGCTCGGGCGCAGCCGGGAGACGGTGGCCCGGGCGTTCGCCGGCTCGCTGCCGTTCGGCGTCTACCGTCCCGGCGACGGGCAGCAGGTGGCGGTGGCCCGGGCGGTCACCGACCGGGCCACCTTCGCCTGGCTCTGCGACGTCTACGTGGACCGGGGCGAGCGCGGCCGGGGGCTGGGCAGTTGGCTGGCCGAGGCGGTCCGCGACCACCTGGACGCCCTGGGCGTACGCCGGATCCTGCTGGCCACCAACGACGCGCACGGGGTGTACGCGAAGGTCGGCTTCACCCCGATGTCGGACCCGCACCGGTGGATGCAGCTGGACCGGCGCGACCAGGCGGTGACCCAGCTCACTGGCAAGGAGCAAAGCGGCGGTTCACCCCTTACGGTGGAGGCGTGACGCCACTCCGGCTCGGATACCTCTACGGCATCGGCGCGTACCTCCTGTGGGGGTTCTTTCCGCTCTACCTCAAGCTGCTGCGCCCGGCCGGGCCGCTGGAGATCCTCGCGCACCGGATCGTCTGGTCGGTGGTCTTCGTCGCGCTGCTGCTCGCCGCGCTGCGCAACATCGGGTTCCTGCGGGCGCTGCTGCGCCGCCCCCGGGCGCTCGCGGGGATCGGCGTCGCCGCCGCGCTGATCGCTGTCAACTGGGGCACCTACATCTACGGGGTGAACTCCGACCGGGTGGTGGAGACCGCGCTCGGCTACTTCATCAACCCGCTGGTCGTGGTGCTGCTCGGGGTCACCGTGCTGCGCGAGCGGCTGCGCCCCGCGCAGTGGGTGGCGCTGGGCATCGGCGGGCTGGCCGTGGCGGTGCTGACCGTGGACTACGGCCGGCTGCCCTACCTGGCGCTGACCCTGGCCCTGAGCTTCGGCGGGTACGGCCTGGTCAAGAAGCGGCTCGGGCTGCCCGCCGCGGAGGGGCTCTTCGTCGAGTCGGCGGTGCTGGCGCTGCCCGCGCTGGCGTACCTGGGGTGGCTCACCGCCGCCGGCGACGCCGCCTTCGGCCACGTCTCGGCGGGGCACACCGCGCTGCTGATGCTGGCCGGCGCGGCCACCGCCATCCCGCTGCTGCTCTTCGCCGGCGCGGCCAACCGGCTGCCGCTGACCAGCCTGGGCATGATCCAGTACCTGGCGCCGATCCTCCAGCTCGGCTGCGGCGTACTGATCTTCCACGAGCCGATGCCGCCCGCCCGGCTGGCCGGCTTCGCCCTGGTCTGGGCCGCGCTGATCGTCTTCACCGTCGACGCCCTCCACACGTCGCGCCGCCGCGCCCGCGCCGCGGCCGTGGCCACCGCGCCCGCCCCCGCGTAGCTCGGCGCGACCGGGCTCGACCTGCCGCTCGACGGCATCCGGGCGCTCGTCGCACGGCAGCGCCGGTGAGTCAGCGGACGTCGTAGGCGAGCACGGGGGTGCCGTCGGCGCGGAGCAGTTCCAGCCGCACCAGCTCCGCGTCGGTGAACCGGGTCGCGCCGCTGATCCGCAGGTCGTCGCCGGGGGCGGCGAGCCAGGAGCCGATCTGCTCGGTGGCGCCGTCCGGGCCGTGCGCCACCAGCCGGAAGGTGTACGCCTTGCCGTAGCCGGGCCGCGCCTCGTACCCGCAGCGCATGGTCACCTGCGTGCCCCACTCGGTGCCGGTCAGCGCGACCTCCGCGTGCACCGGCACCGTGCCGGCCACCGGCTGCATGGCGACCATCTGCAGGCCGGCGTCCGGCCCCGGCCCGGTACGGGGCAGCAGGGTGGCCGTGCCGACGCCGACCACCAGGGCGAGCGCGGCCGCGGCGAGCGCGGTGAGCGCGTACCGCCGGCGGCTGGCCGACCGCTCGCGGCGCCGGCGCTCCCGGGCGGCCGCGAGCAGCTCGGGCATCCGGGTGCTCTCCGCCGGTGGCGGCAGGAACTGTTCCAGGCCGGCCGGGTCGAGCCGGCCCAGCAGGCCGGGCAGTACGGCGATCTCGGCGACCGCCTGCTGGCAGGCGGCACAGCCGGCGAGGTGCCGCTCGTAGGCCGCCCGCTCGGCGGGGGCCAGCGCACCCAGCACGTACGCGCCGTCGTCGTGCGCGAACTCGCACCGGGTCATCCCGTCACCCCCATCTCGGCCAGGACCAACCGTAGTGAGCGCAGGGCGTAGTGCGTCCGGGACTTCACCGTGCCGGGCGGCACGCCCAGCCGGGAGGCCGCCTCGGCCACCGAGCGGCCCTGGTAGAAGCACTCCACCAGCACCTCCCGGTGGGTCGGGCTGAGCCGGTTCAACGCCTCGGCCACGGTCCAGGCCTCCACCGCACGCTCCGCTTCGTCGACGGTCTCGGGTGGCTCGGGCAGCTCGTCGGTGTAGACCTCGCCGACCCGGGTCGCCCGGCGCCGCCAGGCGTCGATGGCCAGGTTACGGGCGGTGGTGAAGAGCCAGGCCCGGACCGAGCCGCGCCGGGGGTCGAGGGACTCCGGGTGTCGCCAGGCCCGCAGCAGGGTCTCCTGCACCAGGTCCTCGGCCCGCTGCCGGTCGCCGTTGACCAGCCGCAGAGCGTGCGCGTACAGCGCCTCCGCGTGCTCGTCGTGCAGCGCGCGGAGCAGTTGGGCGTCGTGGTCGCTGATGGCTGTCTCCTCGCTTCCGGCGCGCGTCCGGCGGTGCGTTCGCTCGGTATTACGTGCGGTCACGCCGATCGGTTCAGCCGCAGGTCATGGCGGGCTTCCCGGCGAGGTGTTCATGCCCGGTTCACGCCGCCGCCGACGACCGCTCACCGCGCCCTCCTACCGTCCGCCGAGTACGCACCCAGCACCTTCCGGCGTGCATCGACCCCTTCCAGGAGGCTCCTCCCCATGAGCGACCGTCCCCGGCTGCTCCCGCTGCTCGGCGCCACCCGCCACGGCGGCCGTGACGCCATGACCTGTCTGTACCGGTGCGGCAACGCCTGTGACCACCCGGTGCCGAACACCTCCGACAACACGTACTTCGGCGATGTGGTCAGCGCCGAGGTGACCCGCCGCGGCGTGGTCCGGGCCGGCGCGGTCGGCGCCCTGGTCCTCGGTTTCGGCGGCGCCGCGGCCGGCGCGCTGGCCGGCGCCGGGCCCGCGGCCGCCGCCCCGGGCACGCCGGTGGTGCCCGAGGCCGCCGGGTTCGGCCGCCCCGGCCAGGGCGTGGGCAGCGGCGCGCTGACCTTCACGCCGATCCCGCCGAACAAGCTCGACACCCTGGTGGTGCCGAACGGGTACGACCACGCGGTGGTGATCCGCTGGGGCGACCCGGTGCTGCCGGGCGCGCCCGAGTTCGACCCGCACGAGCAGACCGCGGCCAAGCAGGCCAAGCAGTTCGGCTACAACAACGACTTCGTCGGTGTGCTGCCGCTGGACAAGCAGGGCCGGCGCGCGCTGCTCGTGGTGAACCACGAGTACACCAACGAGGACCTGATGTTCCCCGGCTTCACCAGCCAGGACGCGCTGACCGTGGAGCAGCTGCGGGTCGCGATGGCCGCGCACGGCATGTCCGTGGTGGAGCTGGAGCGGGTGGGTGGCACCGGGCAGTGGCGGCCGGTCGGCAAGGGCCGCCTGCCGTACAACCGGCGGGTCACCGCGCTCAGCACGAAGTTCGAGCTGACCGGCCCGGCCGCGGGCTCGGCCTGGCTGCGCACCGCCGCCGACCCGAAGGGCCGGACGGTGGTCGGCACGCTGAACAACTGCGCCGGCGGGGTCACCCCGTGGGGCACCGTGCTCTCCGGCGAGGAGAACTTCAACCAGTACTTCGTCGGCGGCGACGGCGCGCCCGCGGAGCTGAAGCCGAAGCTCGACCGGTACGGCATCACCACCGACGCCCGCTACCCCAGCGGCAGTCGCAAGTGGGAGCGGGCCGACGAGCGGTTCGACCTGGCGAAGCACCCGAACGAGGCGCACCGGTTCGGCTGGATCGTGGAGATCGACCCGTTCGACCCGGAGAGCCGCCCGCGCAAGCACACCGCGCTGGGCCGGTTCAAGCACGAGGGCGCGAACGTGATCATCGCGAAGAGCGGGCACGCGGTCGCGTACATGGGTGACGACGAGCGGTTCGACTACCTGTACAAGTTCGTCTCCGACAAGAAGTTCATGCCGGGCAACTCCTGGGTCGCCCGCAAGCACAACCTGACCCTGCTGGAGTCCGGCACCCTCTACGTCGCCGAGCTCCACCAGACCAGCGCCGGCGAGATCGACGGCTCGGGCAAGCTCCCCTCGGACGGGGCGTTCAACGGCCGGGGTCGGTGGATCAAGCTGGTCAGCGGCAACCGCTCCTACGTCGCCGGGATGACCGCCGCGGACGTGCTCACCTTCACCCGGCTGGCCGGCGACAAGGTCGGCGCGACCAAGATGGACCGGCCGGAGGACGTCGAGCCGAGCCAGCTCACCGGCAAGGTGTACGTGGCGCTGACCAACAACACCAACCGGGGCGTGGGCAGGAACCCGAAGGCGGACGAGGCCAACCCGCGTACCGCCAACAAGCACGGCCACGTGCTGGAGCTGGTCGAGGACCGGGGCGACAACTCCGCCGAGACCTTCGCCTGGTCGGTGCCGATCGTGGCCGGCGACCCGGCCGACCCGTCGACCTACTTCGCCGGGTACGACAAGACCAGGGTCTCGCCGATCTCCTGCCCGGACAACGTCGCCTTCGACGCCACCGGCAACCTCTGGATCTCCACCGACGGCAACGCGCTGGGCAGCAACGACGGCCTCTTCGCCACCGCCGTCGAGGGCCCGGAGCGGGGGCACCTCAAGCAGTTCCTGACCGTGCCGCTCGGCGCCGAGGCGTGCGGCCCGTTCATCACCGGCGACAACCGCTCGGTCTTCGTGGCCGTGCAGCACCCGGGCGAGATCACCGGGGCGTCCCTGGAGAAGCCCGCCTCGACCTGGCCGGACGGGGACTTCGCCAAGCCGGGCGTGGTGGTCACCTGGCGGCTCGACGGCGGCCCGGTCGGCAGCTGACGTCACTCGGGCGGCCCCGGCGCCGGACCGCCGGCGGGGCCCTCTCCCAACCGGGGAAAGGGCCCCGCCCCGTTGCGGCCCGTCGTCGGTGGCCACCGCCCCGGGTCAGCCCTCGGCGGCGATGCCGTCGGCGATGGCCCGGGCGGCGGTGAGCAGTTTCGCGCGGACCACCCGGGCGGAGGTCATCATCTCGCTGGCCGGCAGCGCGCAGGCCAGCACCACCCGGCGTTCCATGTCCTTGTCCGGGGCGACCAGCACCGCCGCGCAGGCCACCCCCTGCCGGAACTGCCCCAGCTCCAGCTGCATGCCGCGCCGGTCACCGGCGGCCAGATCGGCCTCGAACGCCTCCACGTTGGTCAGGGTGGCACTGGTGAACGGCCGCATCCCGTACTCGCGCAGGTAGCGGAAGCGCTGCTCGGCGGTGAGCGTGGCGAGCAGCGCCTTGCCCAGCGCGGTGGCGTGCGCGCCCTCGTCGAACCCGGGGACCAGATCCTCCAGGTACGGCGTACGCGGCCCCTCGGCCACCGCGGTGATCGCCACCTGGCCACCCACGAACCGGCCCAGGTAGTGGCTGTAGCCGGTGTCGGCGGCGACCCGGCGCAGGCTCTCGCCGACCGCGGGCGGCCCGCGGAACGCGGTCACCAGCTCGCGGTAGCGGTCCGCGACCTCCAGGCCGACGATGTACGTGCCGTCCTCGCGGCGGATCACGTAGCCCTCGTAGGCCAGCGTGCGGACCAGGTGATAGGTCGTGGCCACGGTCAGCTCGCACCGCCGGGCGATCTGCTTCACGGTCAGCCCCTTGGGGGCACGGCCGACCGACTCGAGCACTCGTAGCGCGCGGGACACGCTCCGGATCAGATCCGAAGGTTCCGCCAGGGGGTCGCGCACAACCACCTCCGCCGCCGGGGACTTACACCATATGAAAAACCGGCCGGGCGCGAAATGCCTGTTCGGGTGGAGGATGCCAGATCGTCATAGACGAGTTGTGCTCCGGCGAACACGATGCGTGGCGTGAGCTGGCCTCGCGTAGGTTTGCCGCATCATGGCCGACACCGCATTGCACCCCGCTCCCACGCCGACCCGTCCCGTCCGGGCCGCCGCCGGGGCGGTCGTCGTCACCATCGCCTCGGTCCTGCCGGTCTTCCTGGTCGGCGGGCTCGCCGTGCAGCTCGGCGAGGATCTCGGGTTCTCCCCGGCCGGGCTGGGCCTGGCGGTCTCGGTGTACTTCGGGGTGGGCGCGCTGGCCTCGGTGCCCTCCGGCGCCCTCGCCGAGCGGTACGGGCCGGCCGTGGTCGCCCGGGCCGCCATCCTGATCTCCGCCGGCAGCCTGCTCGCCATGGCGACGCTGGCCCGCTCCTTCCCGGTGCTGCTCGGCCTGCTCGCGCTCGGCGGCACCGCGAACGCCCTCGGCCAGATGGGCAGCAACGCCGCGCTGGCCCGGCACGTGCCATCCCGTCGGCAGGGCCTGTCGTTCGGGGTGAAGCAGGCGGCCATCCCGGTCTCCACGCTGCTGGCCGGCGTGGCGGTGCCGACCGTGGCGCTCACCGCCGGGTGGCGCTGGGCGTTCGTGGCCGCCGCCGGGGCCGCGCTGGCCGCGTGGGTGGCCGTACCCGCGCGGGAGCCCCGCCCGGCGCGGCGGAGCGCCGGCCCGCGTGCCAGCGGGGCCACCGGTGCCCTGGTGCTCGTGGGGGTAGCCGCGACGCTCGCCGCGGCGGCCGCGAACGCGCTCGGCACGTTCCTGGTCGACTCCTCGGTCGACCGGGGGCTGGCGCCCGGGCCGGCCGGCCTGACCCTGACCCTCGGCAGCGCGGTCTGCGTGGCCGCCCGGGTGGGCGCCGGCTGGCTCGCCGACCGCCGCTCCGGCGGCCACGTGGCCGTCATCGCCGGCATGCTGGTGGTCGGCGCCGGTGGGCTCGGCCTGCTCGCGGTGGCCGGCCCCGGGCCGCTGGTGGTCGGCGTGGTGCTCGGCTTCGGGCTGGGCTGGGCCTGGCCGGGGCTGATGAACTTCGCGGTGGTCCGGCTGCACCCGCAGGCGCCGGCCGCCGCCACCTCGATCACCCAGACCGGGGTGTACGCCGGCGGCTGCCTCGGCCCGCTCGCCCTCGGCACGGTCGCCGCCCACGCCGGCTACCCCACCATGTGGACCACCGCCGCCGCGGCGATGCTCGCCGCCGCCCTCCTCATGCTCACCGCCACCCGCCTCCTACCCGCGCCCCGTTCAGCGGGTTGACCATGAAGTTGTCGCGGCGACCACCGGTGCGGGCGGCAACAACTCCATGATCAACGGGCCGACCCCGGGAGGGGTGGGGTGGGGTGGGGTGGGGGTTAGCTGGTGCGGTCGGCTATGTAGTCGCAGAGGGATTCGAGGGCGCGGCGGGCCGGGTTGTCGGGCAGCGGGGCAAGCTGGGCGCGGGCGTCCTCGGCGTAGCTGCGGACGGTCTCCCGGGCCCGCTTGAGCGCCGGGCTCTCCCGGAGCAGGCCGAGCGCCTCCGCGTGCAGGTCGTCGTCGGTCACCGGGCCGGTGGCCAGGATCTCCCGCAGCCGCACCGAGGCGGCGTCGGCGTCGTCGGAGGCCAGCGCGTAGAGCACCGGCAGGGTCGGCACGCCCTCGCGCAGGTCGGTGCCCGGGGTCTTGCCCGACTGCACCGACTCGGAGGCGATGTCGAGCAGGTCGTCGGAGAGCTGGAAGGCGACGCCGATGGTCTCGCCGTAGCCGGCCAGCGCCTCGATGTGCTCGGGCGCGGCGCCACCGAACATCCCGCCGAAGCGGGCCGAGGTGGCGATCAGCGAGCCGGTCTTGCCGGCGATCACGTCGAGGTAGTGCGCCACCGGGTCGTCACCGGGGCGGGGGCCGACCGTCTCGGCGATCTGGCCGTGCACCAGCCGCGCGAAGGTGCGCGCCTGCAGGCGTACCGCCTCGGCGCCCAGGTCGGCCGCGATGTCCGCGGCCCGGGCGAAGAGGTAGTCACCGACCAGGATGGCGACCGAGTTGGTCCACCGGGAGTTGGCGCTCGGCGCGCCCCGGCGCACGGCCGCCTCGTCCATCACGTCGTCGTGGTAGAGCGTCGCCAGGTGGGTGAGCTCCATCACCACCGCGGCCGGTACGACCTGCGCGCCGGCCGGATCGCCGAACTGGGCGCCGAGCGCCACCAGCAGCGGCCGGAACCGCTTGCCGCCGGCCTCGACCAGGTGCCGGGCGGCCTCGGTGACGAAGGGGTCGGCGCTGGCCACACTGGCCCGCAGCTCGACCTCGACGGCCTCCAGCAGGCCCAGCACGGACGCCTCGACGCGGGGATCGGCGAGATAGAGGCCGAGCGCGCCGAACTGACTCGTGCTCACCCGGCTCCGGCGGCCGCCGGAGCCGGTGGCACCTGAACGCTCGCCAGCCGGAATCACCACGCTATCCACCATGCCACACCCCCTCGACCTGCTCCGGACTGGGGATACGCACCGGGGGCCGGCCCGCCGTGGCGGGCCGGCCCCCGTGGGCCCGGGCGACGGGTCACCGCACGAATTCGGCGGCTCCCGTGGCGAGGTCGAGCAGCGGCGCCGGGGCGACCCCGAGCACCAGGGTGGCGATCACGCCGATCATGAGCGCGGCCGAGGTGAGCCCGCCCGGCACGGTGACCGTCGGGGTGGACTCGCCCGGCTCGGAGAGCCACATCATCACCACGACCCGCAGGTACGGGAAGGCCAGCACCATGCTGGTCAGCACGCCGGCGATCACCAGCCACGCCTGCCCACCGTCGAGCGCCGGGCCGAACACCGCGAACTTGCTGGTGAAACCGCTGGTGAGCGGGATGCCCGCGAAGGCCAGCAGGATGAAGGTGAACACCCCGGCGTAGAACGGCGAGCGCTTGCCCAGCCCGGCCCAGCGGGACAGGTGGGTGGCCTCCCCGTCGGCGTCCCGCACCAGGGTCACCACGGCGAACGCGGCGAGCACCGAGAAGCCGTACGCGACCAGGTAGAACATCGTGCCGGAGAGCCCGTCGCGGCTCGGCGCCAGGACGCCGACCAGCAGGTAGCCGGCGTTCGCGATGGACGAGTAGGCGAGCAGCCGCTTGATGTCGGTCTGGGTGACCGCGAGCACCGCGCCGACCAGCATGGTCAGCACCGCGACCGCGCCGAGGACCGGGGTGAAGTCCCACCGGGCCCCGTCGAAGGCGACGTGGAACACCCGCAGCAGGGCGCCGAACGCGGCGACCTTGGTGCAGGCGGCCATGAAGCCGGTGATCGGGGTCGGCGCGCCCTGGTAGACGTCCGGGGTCCAGACGTGGAACGGGGCGGCCGCCGCCTTGAACAGCAGGCCGATGCTCAGCAGCGCCATGCCGGCGAAGAGCAGCAGCGGGCTGGCCGTGGACTCGGCCACGGCGGCGTTGACGGTGGCGAAGTCGACCCCGGCCGAGCCGTTCGGGATGCCCGCGGTGAAGCCGTAGACCAGGGCCACGCCGAACAGGAAGAAGGCCGAGGCGTACGCGCCGAGCATGAAGTACTTCAGCGCGGCCTCCTGACTCAGCAGCCGCCGGCGGCGGGCCAGCGCGCAGAGCAGGTATAGCGGCAGCGAGAAGACCTCGAGCGCGATGAACATGGTCAGCAGGTCGTTCGCCGCCACGAAGATCAGCATGCCGCCGATCGCGAAGGTGGTCAGCGGGTAGACCTCGGTGGCGCCGTTCACGCCCTCGGCCTGCCGCCGGTCGTCGGCGGACTCGGCGGGGAACGCGGCCTGGGCGACGAACGCCCCGCCCCGCTCCACCGAACGCTCGCCGATGAGCAGCAGCGCCATCGCGGCGAGCACCAGGATCGCGCCCTGGAGGAAGAGCGTCGGCCCGTCCACCGCGATCGCCCCGCCGATGGTGATCAGCCGGTCGTCGGCGTTGAGCACCACCATGGTGAGCGCGCCGAGCACCGCCAGCAGCGCCAGCGACAACTGCACCAGGTGCCGCAGCCGCCGGGGCACGAACGCCTCGACCAGCACGCCGAGCAACGCGGCGCCCAGCATGATCAGGCTCGGCGCGAGCGCCGCGTAGTCGATCGAGGGGAGTTTCAGTTCGTTCACTTCGCGGCCTCCTGCACGGTGCCGACCGAGGGCGCAGGGTCGGTGCTGCCGACGTCCTGCATGGTCGCCTGGATGGCGGGGTTGATCACGTCGGTGACCGGCTTCGGGTAGAACCCGAGCAGCACGATCAGCGCGATCAGGGGTGCGACCACGACCTTCTCGCGCAGGTTGAGGTCACGCCGCATGCCGTCGACCTCGGTCAGCGCCGGGTTGAGCGTGCCCTGCGTGGTGCGCTGCACCATCCAGAGCACGTACGCCGCGGCCAGGATGATGCCGAGGGTGGCGATCACCGCGACCGGCTTGTTCACCGTGAAGGTGCCGATCAGCACCAGGAACTCGGAGACGAACGGCGCGGTGCCGGGCAGCGCCAGCGAGGCGAGACCGGCGAAGAAGAGCACCCCGGCCAGCAGCGGCACCAGCTTGCCGGCGCCGCCGAAGTCGCTCACCAGCGCCGAGCCCCGCCGGGCCACGAACATGCCCACCACCAGGAAGAGCAGGCCGGTGGCGAGGCCGTGGTTGACCATGTAGAGCACCGCGCCGGTGCCCGCCTGGGTGGTGAAGGCGAAGATGCCCACCCCGATGAAGCCGAAGTGCGCGATCGAGGTGTACGACACCAGCCGCTTCAGGTCGTTCTGGCCGACCGCCAGCAGCGCGGCGTAGATGATGCCGATCAGGCCCAGCGCCAGCGCCCACGGGGCGAACCACTTGGCCGCGTCCGGGAAGAGCGGCAGGCAGTAGCGCAGGATGCCGAACGTGCCGACCTTGTCCAGCACGCCGACCAGCAGCGCGGCAGCACCCGCCGGCGCCGCCCCACCGGCGTCCGGCAGCCAGGTGTGGAACGGGAAGAACGGCGCCTTGATCGCGAACGCGAGGAAGAAGCCGAGGAACAGCCAGCGCTCGGTGCCGGTGGAGATGTCCACCTGGGACAGCGCCTGCCAGTCGAAGGTCTTCCCGCCGACCACCCAGAGGCCGATCACCGCGGCGAGCATGAACAGACCGCCGACCAGCGAGTAGAGGAAGAACTTCACCGCCGCGTACTGCCGCTGGTGGCCGCCGTAGCTGCCGATCAGGAAGTACATCGGCACCAGCATGACCTCGAAGAACACGTAGAACAGGAAGACGTCGGCGGCGGCGAAGACGCCGATCATCGTGCACTCGAGGACGAGCAGCAGCGCGAAGTAGACCGGCACCGACCGCTTCGACGACTCGGCGTCGTGCCAGGACGCCAGGATCACCAGCGGCACCAGCACCGCGATCAGCATCAGCATCACCAGCGCGATGCCGTCGGCGGCGAAGGTGAAGTTGACGCCCCAGTTCGGGATCCACGGGTAGGACTCGCGGAACTGGAACCGGTCACCACCGACCTTGAAGGCCACCCACATGACCACCGACAGCGCCAGCACCAGCAGCGACCAGCCGAGCGCGACCTGCTTGGCCAGCTCCGGCCGCGACCGCGGCACCAGGGCCACCACCAGGGCGCCGACCAGCGGCGCCACGGTGAGCACCGAGAGGAACGGGAAGTCGGACATTATGCGGCCTTACCTCCGTCGTCACTGCGCGGTCCGCCGGTGACGGCCGCCTGGAAGAGGTCGATCACGCCAGCCACCCCGCCTCGACGGCCAGGAAGGCCGCCAGCACCAGCAGCGCGCCGGTCAGGATCGAGGTGGCGTACGACCGGACGAAGCCGGTCTGCAGCCGCCGGAGCCGGCCGGAGCCGCCGCCGACCGCCGCGGCGAGGCCGTTGACCAGCCCGTCCACGCCCCGGTTGTCGAGGTAGACCAGCGCCCGGGTGAGGAAGATGCCCGGCTTCTCGAAGACCGCCTCGTTGAAGGCGTCGGTGTAGAGGTTGCGCCGGGCGGCGGTGACCAGCACCCCGGCCGGCTGCGGCTCGGTGGCCGTGCCGGCCCGGAACAGGAACCAGGCGAGCCCGGCGCCGAGCACGGTGACCAGCAGCGAGAGCACGGTGATCACGGTGTGCGAGAGCACCGCGTGGTGCCCCTCCTCCTGGCCGCCCAGCCCGGCGGTGGCCTCCAGCCAGTCCGGCACCGAGGTGGCGAGCAGGAAGCCGGCCCCGACCGAGCCCGCGGCGAGCAGGATCAGCGGGATGGTCATCAGCTTCGGCGACTCGTGCGGGTGCTCGATGTCCTCGGTCCAGCGCTTCGGCCCGTGGAAGGTGAGCACGAAGAGCCGGGTCATGTAGAACGCGGTCAGCCCGGCGCCGAGCAGCGCGGCCATGCCGAAGAGCCAGGCCGTCCAGTCCTCCCGCTCGAACGCGGCCACGATGATCGGCTCCTTGGAGAAGAAGCCGGAGAACGGGAACATGCCGATGATGGCGAGCCAGCCCATCATGAAGGTGAGCCAGGTGACCTTCATGTACCTCGACAGCCCGCCGAAGCGGCGGATGTCGACCTGGTCGTTCATCCCGTGCATGACCGAGCCGGCGCCGAGGAACATGTTGGCCTTGAAGAAGCCGTGCGCCAGCAGGTGCACGATGGCCAGCGCGTACGCCGCGCCACCGAGCCCGACGCCGAGGAACATGTAGCCGATCTGGCTCACCGTCGACCAGGCCAGCACCCGCTTGATGTCGTCCTTGGCCGCGCCGATGACGCAGCCGATCAGCAGGGTCAGCGCACCGACGCTGACCACCACCAGCTGGAGCGTCGAGTTGGCCGAGAAGATCGGGTTGGACCGGGCGATCAGGTAGACGCCGGCGGTGACCATGGTGGCGGCGTGGATGAGAGCCGACACCGGGGTCGGGCCCTCCATCGCGTCCGGCAGCCACGCCTGGAGCGGGAACTGGCCGGACTTGCCGGTCGCGCCGAGCAGCAGCAGCAGGCCGAGCACCAGCACGGTGGTCGCGGTCAGCGAACCGACCCCGGTGAAGACCTCGTCGTACTGGGTGGTGCCGAGGGTGGCGAACATGATGAAGATGCCGATCGCCAGGCCGGCGTCGCCGACCCGGTTCATCAGGAACGCCTTCTTGCCGGCGGTGGCCGCGCTCGGCCGCTCGTACCAGAAGGAGATCAGCAGGTACGACGCCAGGCCGACGCCCTCCCAGCCGAAGTAGAGCATCACGTAGTTGTTGCCGAGCACCAGCAGCAGCATGGCGGCGACGAACAGGTTGAAGTACCCGAAGAAGCGCCGCCGGCCCGCGTCGTGGGCCATGTACTCGACCGCGTAGAGGTGGATCAGGAAGCCCACCCCGGTGATCAGCAGGACGAAGACCGCGGCCAGCGGGTCGAAGAGCAGACCGAAGTCCACCCGCAGGTCGCCGACCGTGATGAAGTCCCAGAGGCTCAGCTCGACCGACTTGTTCTCCAGGCCCCGCAGCTGGAAGAAGTAGGTCAGGCCGAGCACGAAGGCGGCGCCGATGGCCGCCACGCCGAGCCAGTGCCCCCAGCGGTCGGCCCGCCGGCCGAGCAGCAGCAGGACCGCCGCGCTGACCAGCGGGATGGCCACCAGCAGCCAGACGCTGCCCAGCAGTCCGTCCGCCGCCGCATAGGTGACGGCGCCGGCCGGCTCGGCCGGGGCGTTCGCAAGAATCTCCACCACCGCAGGCCCCTCAGTACTTCAGCAGGTTGGCGTCGTCGACGCTCGCGGAGCGCCGGGTCCGGAAGATCGACATGATGATCGCGAGCCCGACCACGACCTCCGCGGCCGCCACCACCATCACGAAGAACGCCATGATCTGGCCGTTGAGGTCACCGTTGATCCGGCTGAAGGTGACCAGCGTCAGGTTGGCCGCGTTGAGCATTAACTCGACGCACATGAACAGCACGATCGCGTTGCGCCGGATCAGCACCCCGGCCGCGCCGATGGTGAACAGCACCGCGGCGAGCACCAGGTAGTAGCTCGGTTCGACCGAGAAGAACCCGTCCATTACCGAACCAACCTTTCGTTCGCGACTGCGGGGCTCGCAAGCTCACTCCTCGCGCTCACCGGTCCGTCCCCTTCAGCGCGGTCTCCTCGGCGGTCAGCTCGCGCACCGGCAGGATCTCCGGGGTGCTCCGCTCGGTCAGCCGGCCGTCCGGCAGCCGGGCCGGGGTGGCCACCGAGGAGGAGGTGGCGAAGACGCCGGGGCCGGGCTTCGGGCCCGGGTAGTTGCCCGGGCGGAAGCGGGCCTGCATGGTCGCCGGCTGGTCGAGCTTGTCCTGCTTGCGCCGCTCGACGTGGGCCAGCACCATCGCGCCCACCGCCGCCGTGATCAGCAGGGCCGAGGTGAGCTCGAAGGCGAAGACGTACTTGGTGAACAGCAGCCGGGCGATGCCCTGCACGTTGCCCTCGGCGTTCGGCTCGGCCAGGCCGACCGCGGTGACCCCGTCCAGGCCCCGGTAGAGGCCGGTGCCGACCAGGCCGGCGAAGCCGAGCGCCAGCACCAGCGCCGCGGTCCGCTGCCCGCGCAGCGTCTCGATCAGCGAGTCCGACGCGTCCCGGCCGACCAGCATCAGCACGAAGAGGAACAGCATCATGATCGCGCCGGTGTAGACGATGATCTGCACCATGCCGATGAACGGCCCGGCCTGGAGCACGTAGAACACGCCGAGGCAGAGCATGGTCAGCACCAGCCAGAGCGCCGAGTGCACGGCGTTGCGCGCGGCGACCATCCCGATCCCGCCGATCAGCGCCAGCGGGGCGAGGATCCAGAAGGTGACCGCCTCGCCAGTGGAAACCGAGCCCGCCGCGGCGAGCACCGTCTGCGTGGTCATGCTCCGTCTCCCTTGCCCGCGGTGGCCCGCTGGGCGTGCTGCTCGGCGCCGGGGAAGGTCACGCCGGGGTGCTCCTCCACCCGGTACCGCCCGGGGCCCATCGGGGAGCGCTCGGCCCCGGCCGAGGTGCCCGGGTTCTCCAGCGCGCCGACGTAGTAGTCCTTCTCGCTGTCGCCCAGCCGCATCGGGTGCGGCGGCTGCTCCATGCCCGGCAGCAGCGGCGCGAGCAGCTGCTCCTTGGTGAAGATCAGGTCCTGCCGGTTGTCCCGGGCCAGCTCGTACTCGTTGCTCATGGTGAGCGAACGGGTCGGGCAGGCCTCGATGCACAGGCCGCAGAAGATGCACCGGGCGTAGTTGATCTGGTAGACGCTGGCGTACCGCTCACCCGGCGAGAACCGCTGCTCGTCGGTGTTGTCGCCACCCTCGACGTAGATCGCGTCCGCCGGGCAGGCCCAGGCGCACAGCTCGCACCCGATGCACTTCTCCAGCCCGTCCGGGTGCCGGTTGAGGATGTGCCGCCCGTGGTAGCGCGGCGCCGAGACCGGCGGCTTGAACGGGTAGTCGGTGGTGACGACCTTCCTGAACATGTGCGAGAAGGTGACCCCGAAGCCCTTGAACGTTCCGGTGATCGCGCCCACGTCACACCTCCCTGGAGTCCGGGCCGGCCGCGACGTTGGCCGGCTCCCGCTCGGCGACCACGCGCCTGGTGCGCGGGCTCGGTGGTACCTGCAGGTCCATCGGGGGCAGCGGGAAGCTGCCGTGCGGCCGGTTGTTGACCTGTTCCTGGAGCGTCGGCTTCGGCTGCGGCTTGCGGCTCGGCCACAGCAGCGTGGCGACCAGCAGCACACCGGCCGGGATGCCGACCGCGATCAGCTTGCCCTGGGTGTCCCAGTCCTCGATCGAGCGCAGCCCGGCGAGCACCAGGATCCAGACCAGGTTGATCGGCAGCAGCACCTTCCAGCCGAACCGCATGAACTGGTCGTAGCGCAGCCGGGGCAGCGTGCCCCGCAGCCAGACGAAGACGAAGACCAGGGCGATCACCTTGCCGAAGAACCACAGCATCGGCCACCAACCGGAGTTGGCGCCCTCCCAGAGGGTGATCGGCCACGGCGCCCGCCAGCCGCCGAGGAAGAGCGTGGTGGTGACCGCGGACATGGTCACCATCGAGACGTACTCGCTGAGCATGAAGAGCGCGAACTTCAGCGAGCTGTACTCGGTCATGAAGCCGGCCACCAGCTCGGACTCGGCCTCGGGCAGGTCGAACGGCGCCCGGTTGGTCTCACCGACGGTGGCGATGAAGAAGATGACGAAGCTCGGCAGCAGCAGGATCGCGTACCAGCCGGGCGCCGGCAGCTCGGTGCCGAAGACGGTCAGCCGGGTGGCGTCGCCCTGGGCGGCGACGATCCCGCTGGTCGACATCGTGCCGGCGGTCATGAACACCGCCACGATGCTCAGCCCCATGGCGACCTCGTACGAGATCATCTGGGCGCTGGAGCGCAGGCCGCCGAGCAGCGGGTAGGTCGAGCCGGAGGCCCAGCCGCCGAGCACGATGCCGTAGATGCCCATCGAGGAGCAGGCCAGCAGCACCAGCACCGCCACCGACACGTCGGTGACCTGCAACGGCGTCCAGTGGCCGAAGATGCTCACCATCGGGCCGAAGGGCACCACCGACAGCGCGGTGACCGCGCAGATCACCGAGATGGTCGGCGCGAAGAAGTAGACGACCTTGTCGGCCGCCTTCGGCAGGATGTCCTCCTTGAAGGCCATCTTCAGGCCGTCGGCGAGGGTCTGCAGCAGACCGAACGGGCCGACCTGGTTGGGGCCGGGCCGCACCGCCATCCGGCCCACGACCCGCCGTTCGAACCAGACGCCGAGCAGCGTGGCGAGCACGGCGAAGACGAAGGCGAAGAGGACCTTGCCGAGGACGAGCCACCACGGGTCCCGGCCGAAGTCGGCCAGCGTCGGGTCCTGCGCCAGGTAGACCGCGTTCACTGGATTGCACCCCCTGCGTTGAGGAGCGGGCCGGGGCGGCCGGCGGCGTCCGCGGCCACCGCCGCGGCCGAGATCCGGACCACCGTGCCGGAGCTGGCGCCGAGGCTGCGCCGGACGGTCGAACCGGGTGAGTTGGTGGGCAGCCAGACGACGCCGTCCGGCATCTCGGTGATCGCCGCCGGCAGGGTCACCGCCCCGCGGTCGGTGCCCACCGTCACCGGGTCGCCGTCGGCGACGCCGAGCGCCTCGGCGGTGCCCTTGCCCAGCCGGACCACCGGCGGGCGGGCGGTGCCGGCGAGGTGCTCGTCGCCGTCGGTGAGGCTGCCCAGGTCGATCAGCTGGTGCCAGGTCGCCAGCACGGCCTCGCCGGCGCCGGGCGTCGGCACCGCGGCCGGCTCCACCGCCGGGGCGGCCGGCCGCTCGAGCCGGGTCGGCGGCAGCCCGCCCAGCTCGCGCCGGACGCTGAGCACGTCACCGGTGCCCAGTCGCACGTCGAGCTGCGCGGCCAGCGCGTCCAGCACCCGGCCGTCGTTCATCGCGGCGGTCCGCAGCACCGCCTCGAAGGTGCGCAGCCGGCCCTCCCAGTCCAGGAAGCTGCCGGCCTTCTCGTCCACCGGGGCGACCGGGAAGACCACGTCCGCCCGCCGGGCCACCGCGCTGTTGCGCAGTTCCAGGCTGACCAGGAACGGCACCGTGTCCAGCGCCTGCTCGGCCAGTCGCGGGTCGGCCAGGTCGGCCGGGTCGACGCCGGCCACCACCAGCGCGCCGAGCTGGCCGGCGGCGGCCGCGGCGATGATGCCGTCGGTGTCCCGGCCGGCCTGGCTGGGGATCACCCCGGCCGCGATGTCCCACGCCTCGCCCAGCTCGGCCCGGGCGGCCGGCTCGGTGACCAGACGGCCGCCGGGGAGCAGGTTGGGCAGGCAGCCCGCGTCGACCGCGCCGCGGTCACCCGCGCGCCGCGGCACCCAGGCCAGCCGCGCTCCGGTACGCCGGGCCACGTCGGCCGCCGCGGAGAGGCCGCCCGGCACCTCGGCGAGCCGCTCGCCGACGATCAGGATGGCGCCCTCGGCGCTCAGCGCCTCGGCGACCGTGGCGTGCTCGGCGAGCACGCTGGCCTCCTCGCCGGGCACCACCCGGGCCAGCTTGGCGCCGAGCTTCTCCAGGCCGCGCGTGGCGAACGGCGCGATCGCGTACACCGTCAGCTTCTTCTTCAGGTACGCCTTGCGCAGCCGCAGGAAGAGGATCGGGCACTCCTCCTCCGGCTCGAGGCCGACCAGCACCACGGCCGGCGCGTTCTCCACGTCGGCGTAGGTGACGTCGGTCCGCCCGGCGACCGAGCTGGCCAGGAACTCGGCCTCCTCGCGGGAGACCGGCCGGGCCCGGAAGTCGATGTCGTTGGTGTTCAGCGCGACCCGAGCGAACTTCGCGTACGCGTAGGCGTCCTCGACGGTCAGCCGGCCGCCGGTGAGCACCGCGGTGCCCTGACCGCCGTCCCGGGCGGCGCGCAGCCCCTCGGCGGCGACGGTGAGCGCCTCGCTCCAGGACGCCTCGCGCAGCTCACCGGTGCGCCCGTCGCGCACCAGCGGGGTGGTGAGCCGGTCGAAGGCGCGGGTGTACTGGAAGCCCCACCGGCCCTTGTCGCAGTTCCACTCCTCGTTCACCGCCGGGTCGTCGCCGGCCAGCCGGCGCAGCACCTTGCCCCGCCGCCAGTCGGTGCGCTGGGCGCAGCCGGCCGAGCAGTGCTCGCACACGCTCGGGCTGGAGACCAGGTCGAACGGGCGGGCCCGGAACCGGTACTGGGCGCCGGTCAGCGCGCCGACCGGGCAGATCTGCACGGTGTTGCCGGAGAAGTACGAGTTGAACGGCACGTCGCCGTCCCCGTCCTCCGCGCCGTACGCGTCGTCCCGGTAGATGTTGATCTCCTCGGCGGACGACCGGTTCATCAGGTCGATGAACTTGTCGCCGGCGATCTCCTCGGAGAACCGGGTGCACCGCTGGCAGAGCACGCAGCGCTCCCGGTCCAGCAGCACCTGGGTGCTGATCTCCAACGGCTTCTCGTACTCCCGCTTGTGCTCGTGGAACCGGGAGTCGGTGCGGCCGGTGGACACCGCCTGGTTCTGCAGCGGGCACTCGCCGCCCTTGTCGCACATCGGGCAGTCGAGCGGGTGGTTGAGCAGCAGCAGCTCCATGACCCCCTCCTGCGCCTTCTTGGCGACCGGGGAGGTGAGCTGGGTGCGGACCACCATGCCGTCGGCGACGGTCTGGGTGCAGGAGGCGACCGGCTTGCGCTGGCCCTCCACCTCGACCAGGCACTGCCGGCACGCGCCGGCCGGGGCCAGCAGCGGGTGGTCGCAGAACCGGGGGATCTCGACCCCCATCTGCTCCGCGACGCGGATCAGCAGCGCGCCCTTGGGGGCGGTGACCTCTACCCCGTCGATGGTGAGCGTGACGGTCTCGGTCTGCTTGGCTACGTCGGTCATTAGTGGGCTCCCACCAGCTGCTTGTCCGACAGCTTCGGCGCGGTACGACCCTCGATGTAGTCGAGGTAGTCCTGCTTGAAGTACTTCAGCGACGAGGTCACCGAGCTGGTCGCGCCGTCACCCAGGCCGCAGAACGAGCGGCCGAGGATGTTGTCGCAGGTGTCCAGCAGGGTGTCCAGGTCCTCGTAGGTGCCCTGACCGGAGAGGATCCGCCGGTAGACCCGGACCATCCAGTAGTTGCCCTCGCGGCACGGGGTGCACTTGCCGCACGACTCGTGGTGGTAGAACTCCAGCCACCGGTAGGTCGCGTAGACCGGGCAGTCCTGGTCGGAGAAGATCTGGGTGGCCGTGGTGCCGAGGATGGACCCGGCCGCCGCCACCGACTCGAAGTCCAGCGGCACGTCCAGGTGCTCGGCGGTGAGCAGCGGCGTCGACGAGCCGCCCGGGGTCCAGAACTTCAGGTTGTGCCCCGGCTGCATCCCACCCGCCAGCTCCAGCAGCTCGCGCAGGGTGATGCCCATCGAGCACTCGTACTGGCCGGGGTTGGCGATCCGGCCGGAGAGCGAGTAGATCATCGGCCCGGAGGACTTCTCCGTGCCCATGGTCTTCCACCAGTCGGCGCCGCCCAGCACGATGTACGGCACGCTGGCGATGGTGCCGACGTTGTTCACCACCGTCGGGCTGGCGTACAGGCCGTGGGTGGCCGGGAAGGGCGGGCGCAGCCGGGGCTGGCCGCGGAAGCCCTCCAGCGAGTCCAGCAGCGCGGTCTCCTCGCCGCAGATGTACGCCCCGGCGCCGGAGTGCACCACCAGCTCCAGGTCGAACTTCGAGCCGAGGATGTTCTTGCCGAGGTAGCCCTTGGCGTACGCCTCCTGGACCGCGTTGCGCAGCCGCCGCGCGGCGTGCACCGCCTCGCCCCGGATGTAGATGTAGGCGCGGTTGGCCCGGATCGCGTACGACGCGATGATCACGCCCTCGACCAGCGAGTGCGGGTCGTGCGTCATCAGCGGCAGGTCCTTGCAGGTGCCCGGCTCGCCCTCGTCGGCGTTCACCACCAGGTAGTGCGGCTTGCCGTCGCCCTGCGGGATGAACCCCCACTTCAGGCCGGTGGGGAAGCCGGCGCCGCCGCGACCGCGCAGCCCGGAGTCCTTGACCAGCTGGATCAGGTCGTCCGGGTGGGCCTTGAGCGCCTTGCGCAGCGCCGCGTAGCCGTCCAGCTTCTCGTAGGTGCCGATCCGCCAGGCGTCCGGCGACAGCCAGCGCTTGGTGAGCACGGGAGTGAGCTTCGCCAGCGTCTCCCGTCGAGGCGTCGTCACTTCTGAGCCTCCGCTTCCTTGAGGTTGCGCTCCTGCGCCCCGGCCTCGTCGCCGGCGGGCTTGCCGTCACCGGCGGGCGGGTTGGTCCCCGCGCCGGCGGCCTCGGCCTCCTGCGCGTCGCGCGGCGCCGGGGGCGCGGTGTCCACCGGGACCTTGGTGCCGGGGGCGTCCGGCACGGCGGTCGCCGCGTCCGGCTGCCGGGTCTCGGCCGCCCGCACCTCCGGCGACTTGTCGTCCGGTGCCTTGACGTCCCGGGCGGTGCTGCCGGTGGCCTGCTCCGGCCGGGCCGGCTCGCCGACGCCCGCGTTGCCGGCCGTACCGGTCGGGGCGGACGCGCCGTCGCCGCCCCGCGCCGGCACCGGGGCCGGCTTCTCGGTCTCGGCCTTGGCCTTGGCCTTCGCGGCGGCCGCGTCGGCCTCCGCCTTGCTCCGGATCGGCGTGTTCGGGTCGAAGCCCGGCACCGAGATGCCGTGCTCCTGCGCCAGCCGCAGGCCGCGCAGGGTCGGCTCGCCCGGTCCGCCGTCGGCGACCGCGCCCTCCCGCTCGTCGGCGAAGCCGGCGAGCTGGACGGCCATCTCCTTGAGCGTGCAGAGCCGGGCGCCCCGGGTCGGCATCGGCCGGCCACCGGCGCGCAGCTCGTCGACCACCCCGACGGCCGCCTGCGGGTCCACGTTGTCGAAGAAGTCGTAGTTGACGGTCATCACCGGGCCGTAGTCGCAGGCCGCCAGGCACTCGGCGTGCTCCAGGGTGATCTTCCCGTCGGCGGTGGTCTCGTCGTGCCCGACGCCGAGGTGCTCGGCCAGCGTGTCGTAGACCTCCTGGCCGCCGAGCACGTTGCACATCGTGTTGGTGCAGACGCTCACCAGGTAGTCGCCGGTCGGCCGGCGCTTGTACATGGTGTAGAAGGTGGCCACCGCGCCGACCTGGGCCTTGTTCAGCCCGAGCACCTCGGCGCAGAACTCGACGCCGGCCGGGGAGACGTAGCCCTCCTCGGACTGCACCAGGTGCAGCAGCGGCAGCAGCGCCGAGCGGGACCGGTCCGCCGGGTAGCGGGCGATGATCTCCCGGGCCCGCGCCCGGGTCTCTTCGGTGAAAGTCGTCGTCATCGGTCACAACCACCCATCACGGGGTCCAGCGAGGCGCCGCCGGCGATCACGTCGGCGATCAGGCCGCCCTCGGCCATCGCCGGGAGGGCCTGGAGGTTGACGAAGCTCGGCTCCCGGTAGTGCACCCGGTAGGGCCGGGTGCCACCGTCGGAGACCGCGTGCACGCCCAGCTCGCCACGGGGCGACTCGATGCCCACGTAGACCTGGCCCGGCGGCACCCGGAAACCCTCGGTGACGAGCTTGAAGTGGTGGATCAGCGACTCCATCGACTGACCCATGATCTTCGCGACGTGCTCCAGCGAGTTGCCCATGCCGTCGACGCCGATGGCCAGCTGGGCCGGCCAGGCGATCTTCTTGTCGGCGACCATCACCGGGCCCGGCTTGAGCCGGTCCAGCGCCTGCTCGACCAGCTTGAGCGACTCGCGGATCTCGGCCAGCCGGACCAGGTAGCGGCCCCACACGTCGCCGTCGGTGTGCGTCGGGACGTCGAACTCGTACGTCTCGTAGCCGCAGTACGGCATGGTCTTGCGCAGGTCCCAGGCCAGCCCGGCGGAGCGCAGCACCGGCCCGGTCACGCCGAGCGCGACGCAGCCGGTCACGTCGAGCACCGCCACGTTCTTGGTCCGCTCGATCCAGATCGGCTGGCCGGAGAGGAGGTTCTCGTACTCCTTGAGCTTCTTCGGCATCAGCTTCAGGAACTCGCGGATCTTGACGATGGCCTCGTCCGGCACGTCCTGGGCCACGCCGCCCGGCCGGACGTACGCGTGGTTCATCCGCAGGCCGGTGATCATCTCGAAGATCTCGAGGATGTACTCCCGCTCCCGGAAGCCGTACAACATCATGTTGATGGCGCCCAGCTCCATGCCGGTGGTGGCCAGCCAGACCAGGTGCGAGGAGATCCGGTTCAGCTCCATCATCAGCACCCGGATGGTGGTCGCCCGCTCGGTGACCTGGTCGGAGATGCCGAGCAGCTTCTCCACCGCCAGCGCGTACGCCGTCTCGTTGAAGATCGGCGAGAGGTAGTCCATCCGGGTCACGAAGGTGCTGCCCTGGACCCAGTTGCGGTACTCGAGGTTCTTCTCGATGCCGGTGTGCAGGTAGCCGACGACCGAGCGGGCCTCGCGGACCGTCTCACCCTCGAGTTCGAGGATCAGCCGGAGCACACCGTGCGTGGACGGGTGCTGCGGACCCATGTTGACGACGATCCGCTCGTCGTTGATCGGGTCGGTGCCGGAGACCACGTTGTCCCAGTCCCCACCGGTGACGGTGAAGACCTTGCCCTCGGCGGTCTCCCGCTCGGTCGCGTAGTTGGACGTGCTCATTGGTACGACCTCCTCCGGTCCGGCGGCGGGATCTCGGCGCCCTTGTACTCCACCGGCACGCCGCCGAGCGGATAGTCCTTGCGCTGCGGGTGCCCCTCCCAGTCGTCCGGCATCAGGATCCGGGTCAGGTTGGGGTGGCCGTCGAAGACGATGCCGAACATGTCGTACGCCTCGCGCTCCTGCCAGTCGGCCGTCGGGTAGACCGACGTGACGCTGGGCAGGTGCGGGTCCTCGGCGGAGACCGCGGCCTCCAGCCGCACCGTGCGGCGGTAGGTCATCGAGGTGAGCTGGTAGACGACGTGCAGCCGGCGGGCGTCGGCGCCCAGGTAGTCCACCCCGGACACCGACGAGCAGAGCTCGAAGCGCAGCGCCAGGTCGTCGCGCATCACCTGGCAGACCTCGGCGATCCGCTCGGGGCGTACGTGCAGGGTCAGCTCGCCCCGGTCGACCACGACCTTCTCGATCGCGTCGGCGAAGGCCGGATACGCCTCCTCCAGCGCGTCGCGCACCTCGTCGAAGTAGCCGCCGTACGGCCGGGGCGAGTCCTCGATCGCGCGGCGCGGGCGGACCAGGCCGCCGAAGCCGGAGACGTCGCCGGTGCCCTGGTTGCCGAACATGCCGCGGCCGGCCGGGCTGGCCGGCGGGTACTCGGCGGGTGCGGTGCTGCTGGCGCCGGCCGGCGTGGTCGGCACCGGTACGCCGCCGCCGTCGATCCGGTCGTTGGGTGCGGTCACTTCTGGACACCCCCGTGCTGGTGCAGGTGGTTCTGGGCCTTCATCCAGTTCTCGATCCGCAGCTGCTCCTCGCGGCCCTCGCGGACGGCCTGCGTCCACTCGGCCCGCCGGGCCTTGTCGCTGCGGTACGACGAGGGCATCGCGCCGTACGGGACGACCGGGACGTCACCGCGGGCCTTGCGCGCCTCGAGCATCTTGCGGCCGTTCGGGCCGAGCGGCTCGTACATGATCTTCTCGCGCAGCTTGAGCACCGCGTCGATGAGCATCTCGGGCCGGGGCGGGCAGCCGGGCAGGTACATGTCGACCGGGACGATGTGGTCGACGCCCTGCACGATGGCGTAGTTGTTGAACATGCCGCCGCTGCTGGCGCAGACGCCCATCGAGATGACCCAGCGGGGCTCGGCCATCTGGTCGTAGATCTGGCGCAGCACCGGGGCCATCTTCTGGCTCAGCCGGCCGGCCACGATCATCAGGTCGGCCTGCCGGGGCGAGGCGCGGAAGACCTCCATGCCCCAGCGGCCCATGTCGTAGTGCGGGCCGCCGGCCGCCATCATCTCGATCGCGCAGCACGCCAGGCCGAAGGTGGCACCCCAGACCGACGACTTCCGCGACCAGTTGACCAGCTTCTCCACCGAGGTGAGCAGGACACCGGCGGGGAGCTTCTCCTCGATACCCATCTGAGGTTCCTCCCTCAGTCCCAGTCCAGGCCGCCGCGCCGCCACACGTAGGCGTACGCGACGAAGACCGCGACGATGAACAGGACCATCTCCACGAAGCCGAAGATCGGCAGGGCGTCGAACGAGACCGCCCAGGGGTAGAGGAAGATGATCTCGATGTCGAAGACGATGAAGAGCATCGCCGTCAGGTAGAACTTGATCGGGAACCGCCCGCCGCCGACCGGCTGGGGGCTGGGCTCGATGCCGCACTCGTACGCCTCGAGCTTGGCCTTGTTGTAGCGCCGGGGGCCGGCGAAGCGGGCGGCCGCCACGGAGAACAGCGCGAACGCCGCGGCGATGGCGAAGAGCCCGATGATCGGTGCGTAAGGCGAGAGCGTCATCGTTATCTCCTGCTCGTCCTTCCCTGCCCTCGGTGCTTGACAAAAATCACACTATTCACGTCCCGTCCGGCGACCTGCGCCGGGGGGCCGATCTCTGGGTGCCGGACCGGCGATCGTCACCGACCGTGGATCCGGCGGTCACACGGCGGGTGCCACCTTCGTCATCGCGTTGATGACCCGGTCCATCGCGTCCCCGCCGCGCGGGTCGGTCAGGTTGGCCAGCAGCTTGAGGACGAAGCGCATCAGCATCGGGTGCGGCATGCCGTGCTTGGTGGCCATCCGCATGATCTCCGGACGGCCGATCAGCTTCACGAAGATGCCGCCGAGCCGGTAGTAGCCGCCGAACCGCGCCTTGAGCTCGGTCGGGTACGCGTTCAGCGCCCGCTCCCGCTCGGCGCCCGCCGGCCGGGCCAGGGCCTGCACCGCGATCTCCGCGGCCAGCTCGCCGGACTCCATCGCGTACGCGATGCCCTCGCCGTTGAACGGGTTGACCATGCCGCCGGAGTCGCCGACCAGCATCACCCCGCGGGTGTAGTGCGGCACCCGGTTGAAGCCCATCGGCAGCGCCGCGCCGAGGATCGGACCCTCCGCGTTGGACTCGTCGGTCATGCCCCAGTCGGCCGGCGTGTTGGCCAGCCAGTCGGTCAGCAGCCGCCGGTAGTTGGTCTTGCCGAAGGCGGACGAGGAGTTGAGCACGCCGAGGCCGACGTTGACCCGGCCGTCGCCGAGGCCGAAGATCCAGCCGTAGCCCGGCAGCAGGTTGTCGCCGCTGTCCTTGCTGCGCAGCTCCAGCCAGGACTCCAGGTAGTTGTCGTCGTGCTTGGCCGGGCAGCGGTAGTAGCGGCGCACCGCCACCCCGATCGGCCGGTCCTCCCGCTTGGCCAGCCCGAGGGCGAGCGGGAACCGGCCGGAGACGCCGTCGGCCGCGACCACCAGCGGCGCGTGGAACGTCTCGGGGGCCTTGTCCGGGCCCACCTCCGCCTCGACGCCGATCACCCGGCCGTCCGGGTCGAGCACCGGGCCGGTGACGTTCACGCTGGTGCGCAGCTTCGCGCCGGCGGCGACCGCCCGCTGGGCGAGCAGGTCGTCGAAGTCGAGCCGGGTGCGCACCAGCCCGTAGTTGGGGAAGCTCGCCAGGTCGGGCCAGTCCAGCTCCAGCCGGACCCCGCCACCGATCACCCGCAGCCCCCGGTTGTGCAGCCAGCCGGCCTCTTCCGAGGTGTCCACACCCATCCGGACCAACTGCCGCACCGCGCGCGGGGTCAACCCGTCCCCGCAGACCTTCTCCCGGGGGAACTCGGTCTTCTCCAGCAGCAGCACCCGTACGCCGTGCCGAGCCAGGTGGTACGCGGTCGCCGACCCACCGGGACCGGCGCCCACGACGATGACGTCGGCGTCAAGCTCCACCGCGGTCATCCGCGCCTCCTCCCGCATGCTCGTGAATTCCTTCACAAGCCAGTCGGGAGCGAGTCTATGACCGGGGTAACACCGACGCCCGCTGAGGGGTACCTAACTTGCCGGAAACCCGGTTGACAGGCGTTCACCAGGGGCGGAACGCCCCGCCGATCCGCGCTCGGCGGGGCGTTGTCAGCGCCGGGCGGGGCTGGCCGGATCCAGGCCGGCGTCGTGCCGGATGGTCTCCGGCAGGTGTTCGCGCAACGCGCCACCGGCGGCGCGGTCGAGCGCGGCCAGCACCTCGGCCACCACCTGGCGGACGTCGGCGGGATCGGCGCCGGCCAGCGCCTTGAGCTGGGCGATCAGTTCGGCCGCGTCCTCGTCGGTGGCTGCCACCTCGTCCGGCCGCTCGGGTCTCATGCCGCCGAGCGTACGTAACAAAATGGACTAAAGACGGATATTCACGAAATCAACCGCCTGGGCGGACCGCACGTCAGGGGCGGATGCCGCGGTGCAGGGCGACGATCCCGCCGGTCAGGTTGCGCCAGGCCACCTTGCCCCAGCCGGCCGCACCGATCCGCGCCGCCAGCGCCGCCTGGTCGGGCCAGGCCTGGATCGACTCGGCCAGGTAGACGTACGCGTCCGGGTTGCTGGAGACCGTGCGGGCCACCGCCGGCAGCGACCGCATCAGGTACGACAGGTAGACCGTGCGGAACGCGGGGTTGACCGGCCGGCTGAACTCGCAGACCACCAGCCGACCACCGGGCCGGGTCACCCGGGCCAGCTCGCGCAGCGCCGCCTCGGTGTCCACCACGTTGCGCAGCGCGAAGGAGATGGTCACCGCGTCGAAGCTGGCGTCGGCGAAGGGCAGCTTCAGCGCGTCCCCGGCCACCAGCGGCACCAGCGGGCGGCGGCGCTTGCCGGCGTGGAGCATGCCGAGCGACAGGTCGGCCCCGACCGCGTACGCCCCGGACTGGGCCAGTTCCTCGGTGGAGACACCGGTGCCGGCGCCGACGTCCAGCACCCGCTCGCCGGGTCGCAGCCCGAGCGCGTCCCGGGTCGCCCGGCGCCAGAACCGGTCCTGGCCGAAGGAGAGGACGGTGTTGGTCAGGTCGTACCGCGCGGCCACGCCGTCGAACATCGCGGCGACCTCGTGCGGCTGCTTGTCCAGGCTGGCGCGCTGGCCCTGGGGGGTACGGCTCACCCCTCCACTCTGCCAGCCGGGCGGCCACCGACGGCCGCAGGGTCGCCCGTCGGGCCGGCCGTCGCCGGGCCGGCCTCCGCGCGGGAACGCGAACGGGCGGGGTGGTCGCCCACCCCGCCCGTTCCGTCTCACCCGTCAGTCGGTCGACTTCTCGTCGCCGGGCGCCACCAGGACCACCCGGCGCCGCCGGGAGATCAGCAGCAGCGCGCCGCCGACCAGCAGGACGGCCGCGCCGATCCCGCCGATCAGGCCGGCCTGCACACCGGTCACCGGAAGGCCACCGCCGCCGCCACCGGTGCCCGGGGTCGGCGAGGTCGTCGGGCCGCCGGTCGGCGTCGGCGTCGGGGTCGGCCCCGCCGTGAGGTCGACGAACACGTCGAACTGGGCGGTGTTGTCACCCTGGTCGGTCTCGGTGAAGGCCTTGCGCTGCGTCCCGCTAGCGACCCGCGGCGCCTCCTCCGGCGCGCCCTCGGCGGCGTCCAGACCGGAGGCGAAGAGGAAGCCGGGGCGCAGCACCGGCTCGGTCACGTCCGCGCCGAGCCTGACCCGCACGTCGGCGGTGTAGTACTGGCCCGGCTTCAGCACCACGCCGGAGTCCTCGCAGTACGCGTGGGCGAGGCCGCCCAGCGTCTGCTCGACGCAGCCCTCGGGCAGCTCGGCGAAGGTCACATCGGCCGGCAGCGTGATGCCGTACGCGATCCCGGTCGCCTTGCGGCTGCCGTCGTTGAAGACCGCCCAGTCCAGCGGCGCGGTGTCGCCCGGCCGGACCGGCTTGAGCCCGGTCTCGCCGGCCTCGTCGCCGTCCACCTGCACGTCGGCGTAGACGTCCTGCACCCAGGTGGTGAGGTCGTAGCCGGGCTTGGCGACGGTGATGTCGCGGTCGACGCTGTCGCCCTCGGCGTTGGCCGCGCTGATGGTGACCTTCAACGTGCCGGCGGCGCCGCGCCCGCCGGTGGAGAAGATCGGGATGCCGAAGTCCTCGGTGGTGCCGGCCGTCAGGTCGCCCAGCAGGCAGCTGAACGTGCTGCCCTCGACCTCGCAGCCCTCGGGAACCACCACGCCGACCTTGGGCTTCTTCGGGTTGAGGCCCTTGGTGTCCACCACGACCCGGACGTCCTCGGCGTCCACGGTGCTGGTGTTGGCGACCTGGAACTTGAACGGCTTGGCCTTGGCCTCCTTGACGCCCTTGGCCAGCTCGTAGCTGAGCGGGATCAGCTGGAGCTCCGCCTGGTCGGCGGCGTGGGCCGGGGCGGCCGCGACGGCCACGCCGCCGGCCGCGAGCAGGGCTGCGACGCCGGCACGGGCCAGCGCGGAACGGTGGAACGGTGTCATCGATCCCCCGGGGTTAGGGAAGAAACTGATGGTTGCGGAACCGAGCGGACGCTATCGGAGATCGAGCGGCGTACGCCAGCGCCGCCGTCCGAGTCGCGACCAGGGATGCCCGGACGGACGAACAGTGGGGGCGGGATGGTCACCCATCCCGCCCCCACTGCCGTGCGTCATATGTGAACGGCCCTCGTGGACCGATGGAGGACGTGCCTGGACCGCCGGGCATCCGCCCGTCAGGCGGCCGGCTTCTCGTCGCCCGGGATCACCAGGACCACCCGGCGACGCCGCGCCAGCACGAACAGTGTGCCACCGACGGCCAGCACCGCGACGCCGATACCACCGATCAGGCCGGCCTGCGGGCCGGTGAGGGGCAGGCCACCGTCGCCACCGCCCCCACCGCCGGTCACGGCGGCCACCTCCACCGTGAAGTCGTCGCTGTTGTCGCTCGGGTCGATGTCCTCGACCAGGTCGATCTTCGTGGTGGTCAGGAACGGCGGCAGCTCGCCGGCGGCCGCCCGGGCCAGGCTCTTGTCGGTCACCGGCAGGGCGCCCCGGGAGCTCGCCGACACGGTGCCCCCGGAGAGGAGCACCGGCGCCGGCACGTCCGCGGCGACCTTCACCGCGAAGACGCCGTACACCGTCTTGCCCGGCATGAGCCGGGTGGTGCCCGCCGCGCAGGTCGCCCGGCGCCGGTCGGCGCTCACCTCGCACCCCTTCAGTCGCTCGCTGAAGGTGACCCCCGCCGGCAGGGTCGCGACGAAGTCGAGGCCGTCGGCGATCATGTCGCCCTGGTTGCCGAAGCCCGCGATGACGACGGTCTCGTCACCCGGGTTGAGCGTGTCCTTCAGCAGCTCCAGCTCGCCGCCGGGCTCCCAGGCCAACTGGGCGTCGACGTCCGGGGCCCACACCTCCAGGTCGACGCCGTTCTCGGTGGTGAGTTCGATCTGGACGGTCTTGGAGTCGTTCTCGGAGTTGGTGTCGCCCGGCGCCACCACGGTGAACGTGACGGGCGCCGAGTACGCCTCCTTCAGCCCCTCGGCGGCGCGGAACACGACCAGCGGCAGGTCGGACGTGGCGCCCGGCTCCGGGACGGCGAAGTCGTGGATGGCGCACTCCCAGATCCGCCGGCCGGCGGACCCGGTCTCCGCGCACTTCTCCTTGGCGAACGGAGCGAGCGTCACCTTGTCCAGGTCGAGCTGGGTGACGTCGATGTTGATCTTTACGCCGGTCGGGGTGTCCTCGCCCCGGTTGGTGAGCTTGATGGAGCCGAGCTTGTCGGTGGTGCCCGCGGCCAGGCGGGTGCCGGCGACGTCGATCGACAGGTCGGTGCCGGCGTCCGCGGCGTACGCGGGAGCGCCGAGCGCGGCGAACGCGCCCGAGGCGAGCAGGGCGGCCGCGCCGAGCCGTGCCAGGTTACGGAAGGTCATGGAAGGTTTCCCCCGTGGGCCGGATGATCGGTAGGCCGCACCATAGCCACGCTCACCCGCCCACGCTGTCCCGGACGCCGCCGGCCGGCCATCGGCGACCGTCTCGGCGACGAGCGGCACGCCGTCCGTCCGACGCGGCGGTGCCGCACGGACACCACCGCCTGCCCGAACGGCCCGGTGAACCGCCCGTCAGCGGGCGTCGACCAGCGGCAACTGCCGGCCGGCCCCGCCACCGGGCAGGGCGATCGAGGAGAAGTGCGAGACCACCCGCTCGTCGGTCGGGTCGTCGGCCGGGGTCCGGTGCACCGCCAGCCGGTTGTAGAGGGTGTCCCGCTGGGCCGGGATCCGGTCCGCCGCCCGGATCATCCCGATCAGCTCGTGCAGGTTGGACCGGTGCCGGGCGCCCGCGGAGGAGATGACGTTCTCCTCCAGCATGATCGAGCCCAGGTCGTCCACGCCCATGTGCAGGGCGAGCTGGCCGACGTCCTTGCCGGTGGTCAGCCAGGACGCCTGCAGGTGCGGCACGGTCTCGAAGAACAGCCGGGACACCGCGACCAGCCGCAGGTACTCCAGGGTGGTGGCCTGGGTGCGGCCCTTGAGGTGGTTGTTCTCCGGCTGGTACGTCCACGGGATGAACGCCCGGAAGCCGCGGGTGCGGTCCTGCACGTCGCGGATCATGCGCAGGTGCTCGATCCGCTCGGCGTTCGTCTCGCCGGTGCCCATCATCATGGTCGCGGTCGACTCCAGGCCCTGCCGGTGGGCCAGCTCCATGACCTCCAGCCAGCGCTCGCCGGACTCCTTGAGCGGGGCGATCGCCTTGCGCGGCCGCTCGGGCAGCATCTCCGCGCCGGCGCCGGCGATCGAGTCCAGGCCGGCCGCCTTGATCCGGGCGATCGCCTCGTCCAGGCTGACGCCGGAGACCTTGGCCATGTGCAGGATCTCGCTCGGGCCGATCGAGTGGATCGCCAGCTGCGGGTACGCCTTCTTGACCGAGGAGAAGAGTTCCTCGTAGTACTCCACGCCGTAGTCCGGGTGGTGCCCGCCCTGGAGCATGACCTGGGTGGCGCCCAGCTCGACCGCCTCGCCGCAGCGACGCAGGATCTCCTCGGTGGGGTGGGTCCACCCCTCCTTGTGCTTGGGGGCCCGGTAGAACGCGCAGAACTTGCACGCGGTGACGCAGACGTTGGTGTAGTTGATGTTGCGGTCGATCAGGTACGTGACGATGTTGTCCGGGTAGCGCCGCCGGCGTACCGCGTCGGCCGCCTCGCCCAGCGCGTGGAAGGGCGCCTCGGTGTAGAGCAGCAGGGCCTCCTCGGGCGTGATCCGCCCGCCGTCCGCGCCGCGCTGCAGGATGTCGTCGATCTCCCGGCTCACCGTCACGCCCCCGAGCCTACGTCGCCCCGAATACCTCTCCCCCACGGTGCCCCGCCCCGTGTCACCCATCCCACGCGCCCGCCCGCCGCGATCTTGCACTTCGGGCCCTCGTTTCGCCCGGATGGCGGCAGATGTCGGGGCGACAACTGCAAGATCGCGGGGAGGGTGGGCGTCACGCGTCGTAGTCGACCGTGAGGGTGTCGGTGGTGGGGCTGGACTGGCAGGTCAGGACGTAGCCGGCGGCCACCTCGTCGGGCTCCAGGGCGTAGTTACGGGCCATCGTCACCTCGCCGTCGACCACCTTCGCCCGGCAGGTCGAGCAGACCCCGCCCTTGCAGGCGTACGGCAGCTCGCCGCGCACCCTGAGGGCCGCGTCCAGCACCCGCTCGTGCCGGCCCATGGTGAAGCTCGACGAACGGCCGTCCAGCAGGATGGTCACCTCGGTGCCGGCGCCCGGCTCGTCGGCGGCCCGGCGCGGTGGCTCCGGCGGCGCGTCGACGTGGAACAACTCGGTGTGCACCGCCGACTCCGGCAGCCCGCGCCCGGTCAGCACCGCCTTGGCGTCCACCACCATGCCGTACGGGCCGCAGAGGAACCACTCCTCGATGGCGTCGCCGGGCACCACGGTGTCCAGCAGCCGGCCCAGCCGGTCGGCGTCGATCCGGCCGGAGAGCAGCGGCGACTCCCCCTGCTCCCGGGAGAGCACGTGCACCAGGTGCAGCCGGGTCGGGTAGCGGTCCTTCAGGTCGGCCAGTTCCTCGGCGAACATCACCGTGTTCGCCGTGCGGTTGCCGTACACCAGGGTGAAGGTGCTGGCCGGCTCGACGGCGAGCGCGGTCGCGACCAGCGCGAGCACCGGCGTGATGCCGGACCCGGCGACCACCGCGCCGTAGTGGCGCACCCGGCCCGGGTCGAACGCCGTGGTGAAGTGCCCGAGCGGGGGCAGCACCTCGACGGTGTCGCCGCCGCGCAGCGCGCCGCAGGCGAACGCGGAGAACGCGCCGCCGGGGATCTCCCGCACCCCGATCCGCAGCCGGCCGTGCCGGGCCAGGTCGTCCGGAGTGGAGCAGATCGAGTACGACCGCCGCACGTCCTCGCCGGCCTCGCCGGTGCGCCGTACGGTCAGGTGCTGGCCGGCCCGGAACGCGAAGGTCTCCCGTAGCTCCTCGGGCACGGCGAAGGTGATCGCCACGGCGTCGTCGGTGAGCCGGTCGACGGCGGCGACCGGCAGCGGGTGGAAGACCGGCCGGCGGCGGACCGGGCGGGTGATGGTGACTGTCACAGCGCCTTCAGGTGGTCGAAGGGTTCGGTGCAGGAGCGGCAGCGCCACAGCGCCTTGCAGGCGGTCGAGCCGAACCGGCTGACCTGCTCGGTTTCGGGTGACCCGCAGCGCGGGCAGCGGACCGCCAGGGTGAGCGGCACGGCGCCGGTCGGGCGCACCGGGGCCGGCGGGGCGATGCCGGCGGCGGCGAGCTTGGCCCGCCCGCTCTCGGAGATCCAGTCGGTGCTCCACGCCGGGCTGTAGGTGGTGCGGACCTCGGCGTCCGGGTGGCCGGCGGCGACCAGCGCCCGCCGGATGTCGGCCCGGATGACGTCCATCGCCGGGCAGCCGGTGTAGGTGGGGGTGATGGTCACCACCACCCGGCCGGTGGCCGGGTCCTCGTCGACCGCCCGCAGGATGCCCAGCTCGTCGATGGTGACCACCCGGATCTCCGGGTCCACCACCGCCGCCACGGCCTCCCTCGGGTCGGTCACCGGGGCCAGCTTTCGTTCGCGACTGCGGGGCTCCGCTTCGCTGCACTCCTCGCGCTCACCAGCGTGCCCCCGGGTGGGCGCGGTGCAGCACCTGCATCTCGGCGAGCAGGTACGACAGGTGCTCGGTGTGCACGCCGTCCCGCCCGCCGGCCGGCGCCCAGCCGGTCTCCGGGCGGGTGAGCGTGGCCTCGCCCAGCACCGCCGCCACGGTGGCGTCGAACTGCCCGCGCAGCGTCGCCGGATCGACCGGGGCGTCCGGCGCCGGCGCGAAGAGTTCCGCGGTGTACGGCCAGACCTGGTCCACCGCCGCCTGCATCCGGCGGTGCGACTCCTCGGTGCCGTCGCCGAGCCGCTTCACCCAGAGCGAGCTGTGGTCCAGGTGGTAGGCCGACTCCTTGCGGGCCTTGGCACCGATCGCGGCCAGCCGCTCGTCGGCACAGCCGGCCAGCGCGGTGTAGAGCGGCAGCTGGTAGGCGGCGAGGAAGAGCAGCTTCGCCATGGTCACCGCGAAGTCGCCGTTGGGCAGCTCGACCAGGAGGCAGTTGCGGAACTCGCGGTCGTCGCGGAGGAACGCCAGCGCGTCCTCGTCCCGGCCGGCCCCCTCCAGCTCGCCCGCGTACGTCAGCAGCAGCCGGGCCGCGCCGAGCTGGTCGAGGGCGATGTTGGCCAGCGCGATGTCCTCTTCCATCTCCGGCGCGCGGGTGGTCCACTCGGCGAGCCGCTGCGCCGCGATCAGCGCGTCGTCCCCGAGCGCGAGGGTGAAGTCGAACGGGCCGTTCACAGGTGGGCCACCCCGTCCGGCACCTCGTAGAAGGTGGGGTGGCGGTAGACCTTGTCAGCGGCCGGATCGAAGAAGGCGTCCTTCTCGTCCGGGCTGGACGCGGTGATCGCGGCGGCCGGGACCACCCAGATCGACACCCCCTCCTGCCGGCGGGTGTAGAGGTCCCGGGCGTTGCGCAGGGCCAGTTCGGCGTCGGGCGCGTGCAGGCTGCCCACGTGGGTGTGCGACAGCCCGCGCCGGGCCCGGACGAAAACCTCCCACAGCGGCGCTTGTTCCTTGCTCACGCGGCCACCTTCTCCTTCTGCTGCTGTGCCCGCTTGGCGGCGTACGCCGCGGCGGCCTCCCGGACCCACGCGCCCTCGCTGTGCGCGGCCCGCCGGTGCGCCATCCGCTGCCGGTTGCACGGCCCGTCGCCGGAGATCACCCGCATCAGCTCGGCGTAGTCCGGCTGGGTGAAGTCGTACGACTGCCGCTCGTCGTTCCAGCGCAGGTCGGGGTCGGGGATGGTGAGCCCGAGGACCTCGGCCTGCTGCACGCACATGTCGACGAAGCGCTGGCGCAGCTCGTCGTTGGAGAAGCGCTTGATCTTCCAGGCCATGGACTGCGCCGAGTGGGTGGAGTCGGTGTCCGGCGGGCCGAACATGGCCAGCGACGGGTACCACCAGCGGTCGACCGCGTCCTGGGCCATCGCCTGCTGGGCCGGGGTGCCGTGGGCCAGGGTGTGCAGGATCTCGTAGCCCTGCCGCTGGTGGAACGACTCCTCCTTGCAGACCCGGATCATCGCCCGGGCGTACGGGCCGTAGGAGCAGCGGCACAGCGGGACCTGGTTGACGATCGCGGCGCCGTCCACCAGCCAGCCGATGGCCCCCACGTCGGCCCAGGTGAGGGTCGGGTAGTTGAAGATCGAGCTGTACTTCTGCCGGCCGCTGAGCAGGAGGTCGACCAGTTCCTCCCGGCTCACCCCGAGGGTCTCCGCGGCGGCGTAGAGGTAGAGGCCGTGGCCGGCCTCGTCCTGCACCTTGGCGAGCAGGATCGCCTTGCGCTTGAGCGACGGCGCCCGGCTGATCCAGTTCCCCTCCGGCTGCATGCCGATGATCTCGGAATGGGCGTGCTGGGCGATCTGCCGGATCAGCGTCTTCCGGTACGCCTCGGGCATCCAGTCGCGTGGCTCGATCTTCTGGTCGGCGTCGACGACCGCGGCGAAGTACGCCGCCAGGTCCTCGTCCGGCGCGGGCCCGCCGCGCCGCCCGCGCTCGGCGGCCGCCCGCAGCGCCGCCTCGGCCGCCTCGACCTCGCCGAGCAGACCACCGCCGGGCGCGTCCTCGGCGGAGAAGTCGTTGCCATACATGAGGTCAAGTGTTACAGCTGTGGACTCAAGAAACCAGAGGGTGTAACAGGATTGTGGTGACACGTTCGGTCACCGGACGACTGCTCCTGGTGGACGGTGCGGCTATGACTTGGCTCACCCGCCGAAGATGAATCCCCCCAGAAAACGCATACCGGTCTGATCTCCCGCCTTCATGGCAAGTTGCCAGGTGTGGGGTTCTGGCGTGGCGTCGATCCGGACGTAGACTTTCGCCGTCACACCGATCGGCTGCCGACGATCGCCAGCCAGCAGGCCGTCTCCCCCGGCCTCGGCGGTCCGCCGATCCGTCCGGGCAACACAGCCGGTTCCCCCCGGCCCTGACATCTGGAGCTCACCCACTCATGCGTTCCCGCGTGACCATGGTGCTCGCCGTCGTGGCGGTCCTCCTCGGCGGCGTCCTGCTGGTTCCGGCCGCGTACGCCCGGCTCGCCGGTGACGGCGAGGACAGCGGTGGCGGTGGCGGCGGCAGCGTCGCGGCGCCCGCCCCGGTGCCACCGCCCCCGCCGACCCTCGCCGCGGCGCCGGTCGCGGTGAACTTCAAGGGCGAGTTCTTCTCCTGGGCCCTGCTGGACCGGGAGAGCGGCGAGATCTCCGGCTCGAAGAACATGGCCTCGACCAGCTCCACCGAGTCGATGATCAAGTCCTGGTTCGCCGCCGACTACCTCAACCGGCTCGGTGACAAAGACCTGCCGGCCAGCTACAAGAGGGACATCACCACGGCGATCCGGGACAGCAACGACGACGCCGCCAACCGGCTCTACAAGGCGATCGGGGGCTCCGCGAGCATCAAGCGGATGACCAGCACCTGCGAGCTGACCGACACCAAGCCGGGCAACGTGCCGGGCTACGTCGGCTGGTGGAGCTTCACCCGGATGTCCCCGCGGGACGCGGTCCGCCTCGGCGACTGCATCGCCGACGGCACCGCCGCCGGGCCGAAGTGGACCAAGTTCCTGCTGGACGAGATGGCCAAGGTCCGGGGCACCACGGCGGCCAAGGACCAGAAGGCCCGCCAGGGCGGTGGCCGCTGGGGGATCATCGACGGTTTGCCTGAGTCGATCACCAGCCAGGGCCCGGTCAGCATGAAGAACGGCTGGACGCCGCTCAACTACGACGGCAACTGGCACGTCAACTGCCTCGCCGTGACGGACCGGTGGAGCCTCGCGGTGATGCTGCGCTACCCGATCAGGAGCGGGCTGAAGTACGGCGCGCAGGTCTGCGCCAGCGTCGCCAGCCAACTGGTGACCCCGCAGCCCGGCGCCGCGCTGAAGGTGCCGCAGCAGCCGGTCGGGAAGCTCTGATGGCCGGCCGCCGGAGCGAGCGCAGCGATTCCTCGCCGCTGAAGTTGGTCGCCTTCACGGCGATCCTGATCGGCCTGGTGCTGGTGTCCCTGCGCCTGCTCCCGGGCTCGCCGTTCGAGTCCGAGGCGGCCGCGAGGTGGGGCGAGGCCGGCGACCGCTCCACCGGTACGCCCACCGACCGCAGTTCGCGTCCGGCGCCCACGCCCAGCCCGAGCGAGACGCTGGAGCCGCTGCCGTTCGAGGCCCGGGACCTCGACCTGGACATCGAGGGCTGGTACGCCTGGAGCGTGCTGGACCGGCGTACCGGCGAGATCATCGGCTCGGACAACATGGACGAGACCAGCACCACCGCCTCGCTGATCAAGTCCTGGATCGTCGCCGACTACCTGCGCCGGGCCGACGAGAAGGACCAGACTCCGAGCGACGCCAAGCTGGCCGACGCCACGAAGATCATCCGAGACAGCGACAACACCCGGGCCCAGCAGTTCTACAACGCCATCGGCGGGTCCGCGTCGATCAAGCGGCTGATCTCCATGTGCGACCTGACCGACAGCAGCGTGGCCAGCGACGGCGGCTGGAGCCGGACGAAGCTGTCCCCGCGGGACACCGCCCGGCTGGGCAACTGCATCGCCGACGGCAGGGCGGCCGGGCCGAAGTGGACCAAGTGGCTGCTCAGCGAGATGCGGCTGGTGCGCGGCGCCGGTGACTTCGGCATCCGCAAGGCCTTCCCGGCCGCCGAGCGGAAGACCATCGCCATCAAGAACGGCTGGATCGACCGGACCAGGGAGCAGGAGATGCACATCAACTGCCTGGCCATCGGCGACACCTGGACGATGGGCGTGATGGTCCGCTACCCAATCGACATGGGCTACGACTACGGCATGAAGAACTGCCAGAAGATCACCGCTGCCCTGCTCCGCGACGCCACCTGACCCCCTCGGCGGCCCGGCCGGGCGGCGTCAGCCGGTGAAGAAGGCGGGCCCGCCCTCGGGAAGGGCCGGGGCGGCGCCGAGGGCCGCCGCCCGGCGGGCGAACTCCCGCAGGCCGGCCACCTGGCGCTCGCCGAGCGAGAAGTCCAGCGCCCGGAAGTACGAGGCCAGCGTGGCCGCGTCGAACGGCTCCCAGCGGGCACCCGCCTCGGCCACCTGGTCCAGCTCGACCAGGCAGAGGTCGCGCGAACGCAGGAACGCCTCGTGCACCTCCTTGACCAGCCCGGGGTGCGCGGCGGCGAAGTCACGGCGGACCGCCCAGACGGCGAAGACCATCGGCAGCCCGGTCCACTCCCGCCAGGCCTGCCCCAGGTCGGTGACCTCGAGCCCCTGCCGCGGCGCCTCGTAGAGCGCGCGCAGCGCCACGTCGCCGATCAGCACGGCGGCGTCGGCCTCCAGCAGCATCTGGGTCAGGTCGGGTGGGCAGCGGAAGTACTCCGGCCGGACGCCGTACCGCTCGGCGAGCAGCAGCTGGGCCAGGAGCACCCCGGTCCGCGAGGTCGAGCCGAGCGCGACCCGGGCGCCGTCCAGCTCGGCCAGCGGCCGGGTGGAGACGACGTTGACCGAGAGCACCGGGCCGTCGCTGCCGACCGCCAGGTCCGGCAGGAGCAGCAGCTCGTCGGCGTGCCGCAGGTACTCCACCTGCGAGATCGGGCCGATGTCCAGGTCGCCGGCGACCAGCGCCGCGCTCAGCCGGTCCGGCGAGTCCTTGTGCAGGTCGACGTCGATCAACGCGCCGGAGCGCATCAGGCCCCAGTAGATCGGCAGGCAGTTCAGGAACTGGATGTGCCCGACCCGGGGGCGCGCGACGTGCTCGACCATGGCCCGACCGTATCCCGGCCGGCGTACCGCGGCTCAGCGGGCCGGTCGCGGAGTGGCCAATTCCGCAGCCGGCCCGCCGGCCGGCCGCGGGCCACCGGCGCCCGGGTCGGCCGCCGGTGCCACCGGCACGGGCGGCGGACCGATGGGCGCCGGGCCGAGGGCGGGCGGCGGGGTCGCCGCGCGGACCGCCCGGCGCAGGGGCAGCGCGATGGCCGCGACCACCAGCAGGCCGGCCACCCCGCAGGCGGCGACCAGCGGTCGCGGCGCGGCCACCTCCAGCAGCAGGCCGCCGACCAGGTAACCGCCCATCGCCGCGCCCTGGGCCGACGCGCCGAAGAAGGCGAAGGCCCGCCCCCGCGCCGCCTCGGGCACCCGGCGGGCCATCAGCACCGTGTTGAAGACGTTGTTGCCGCCGTTGAAGACCCCGCCGACCAGCCAGATCGGCACCAGCAGCAGGGCGGTCGGCACCGCCGCCGAGGCCAGCACCATCAGGCAGCAGCCGCCGAGCAGCAGCACACCGGCCCGGACCAGTGTGGCGTCCCGGTCGAGCCGCCGGACCACCCGCGCGAACAGCCACCCGCCGGCCAGGATGCCGAGCGTCCAGGAACCGGTGACCAGGCCGTACATGGTGGTGGAGCTGCCCAGCGTCTCGCGGATGAAGAAGACCTCCACCACGTTGATCGCGCCGACCGCGCCGATCACGCCGGCGACGGTGGTCACCATCGCGACCAGCAACGGGTCCTGGCGCAGCCGCCAGCCGGTCGCGGCGACCGCGCCGCCGGGCAGCGCCGGGTCCGTGCTCCGCCGGCCGCCCCGGCGGGTACGGATCAGCAGCCCCGCCACCACCAGCGCGAGGTAGCTGCCGGTGGCCAGGAGCAGCGGCGGGCGGGCACCGAACTGGCCCACCAGCAGCCCGGCCAGGGCCGGACCGGCGAGCGCGCCGAGCGTGCCGGCCGACTGGTTGAGCGCGCTGGCCCGGGGCAGGTCGGCGGGCCGGACCATCACCGGCACCAGCGCGGAGATGACCGGTTGGGTGGCGGCGAGGCCGGTCGCCAGCAGCGCCACCAGCACGATGACCAGCGCCGGGTGCCCGGCGTACGCGAGGGTGAGGCAGATGCCGGCCTGGGCCAGCCCGGCGACCACCAGGATGGCGCGGCTGTCCACCCGGTCGGCGAGCCGCCCGGTCAGCGGAGCGAGCACCACCAGGGGCAGGGTCGCCGCGAGGAGCACGCCGGAGACGGCGAGCCCGCCGGCCCCGGCCGACTGCAGGGCCAGGGTGAGCGCGCTGGCGACCAGGAAGTCGCCGCAGCTGGCGATGCCCCGGGCGGCGGTGGCGAGCCAGACGTCGGACCAGCGCGACCGGGCAGATGTGAAGGACATATTTCGAAAATAATCCTTCACACCTGATCGACTCAACCCCCATTCAGTCCAGCGGCACCGCCTTGTACTGGATGGCGACCGTGCGCGCCCCGGCCGGCGGGTCCACCCGGGACCGCTTCCGGTACGGCTCCAGCAGGCGGTCCACCGCGTCGTTGAGTTCGCTCAACTCGGCCGCGGTGAGCAGCAGTTGGCTGTCGGCGAGGCGGCTGGCCGCGTACCACTCGGGCGGCTCCTCGGCCGCGCGCCGCAACCAGGCCCGGCTGCGCTCCAGGTCGCGGGCCAACCACGCCTCGACCAGCGCGCGCTCCGCGGCCTGCGCCTCCGGCTCGGTGGCCCGCCCGGCGTCGACCGTCCAGCTCGGGCTCACCGTCCGCCAGACCCGCTCCCGCGCGTCGCCCCGGCTCGGCGCCTGCTCCACCAGCCCCGCCTTGGCGAGTTCCCGCAGGTGGTAGCTGGTGGCGCTCGGGGAGAGACCGGCGATCTCCGCACACTCGGTGGCGGTCGCCCCGCCCTCCAACCCACTGAGGTACTCGGTGATCGCGAGTCGGGCCGGATGCGCCAGCGCCCGCATCACCCGCGGGTCGCTGATCGTCACCCGACTACGCTCGGCACGCGGCTCGGTCATCCCCTCATGATCCCCGCCCACCCCGCGGCCGCACCATCACCCCGCGCGACCCGGCACCACGACCAGGCACGACGCGGGAGAAGGACGATGAAGACGGGAAGGCGCGGCCGAGCTGCGGGGCGGCGTGCCCGACGCTGGACACGGCCTCCGACCCGGATCGCCCCGAGCGCATGGTCTGCACATGCGACCGCGCATCCCCTCCGGACCGCGCCGGCCAGCGCATGGTCTTCGATGTATGAGATTACGACGCGGTCGCCGGTCAGGGTCGAGCCAGGCAGGCGGAAGGAAATCCGGTCGGGCGTCGGCGCCCATCCGTACCGTCCATTCGCCCCGGTGGACGAGGCGGTGGTGGTGGCCGCAGAGCAGCACGGCGTTGGCCAGGGCGGTGCTGCCGCCGTCGACCCAGTGGCGGACGTGGTGACCGTCGCACCAGCGCGGTGGGCGGTCGCAACCGGGGAAAGCACAGCCACCGTCGCGCAGAACGAGTGCTCGGCGCAGCGGCCCGGTGATGAGGCGCCGCTGGCGGCCGAGGTCGAGGACCTGGCTGTCGCCGCCGAGCACCGCGGGCAGGACGGCGGCGTCGCAGGCGAGCCGGCGTAGCGTGCCGGGAGTGACCCGGAGGCCGGTGTCGAGGGTGCCGGCGCCGAGCCGGTTGGTCAGTGGGTCGAGCGGCACGGTGACGACGAGTTGTGGCCGGTCGCCGCCGTTGGTCGGGAGTGCGCCGGTGCGCAGGGCAAGGCGGCAGACCTCACCGAGAGCGTCGGCTCGGCGCTGCCCGGGCGCCCGGTCGTCGAGCGGACCGGACGGGGCGCAGAGCGGGTCGATGGCCGCGCGCAGCACGGCCGCCGTCTCGGCGTCGAGGGTGCCGGTGAGCCGTACCTGACCATCGGCTCGGTCGGCGAGGGTCAGGTGCCGTCGTGCCCCGGCACGGGCTTCGGCCGCCTCCAGCGCCTTCAACTCGGCGCGGTCGGCGAGGTCGGGGGCGACGTGGGCGAGCACGCGCTCGCCGAGGCGGCGCAGGATCGCCGGCTCGAACCGGTCGGACCAGTCGACCAGGAGATGGGCGGCCTTGTCCGCCACCTCGGGTCCGGCCTCGGTGGGCAACGCGGCGACCGCCTGCGCCACCACCATGCCCTGCTCGACCGTCATGGCCCCGGACAGCAGCGCCTCGCGGGCGACCGGAGGAGCGGCATCGACAGCGGCGGCGACCTCGACCAGGCGACGCGCCGACCGGCCCGAGACGCGCAGCCGCTCCCGCAACCACACCGCCGTCGAGGAGGCGCCCTGCGCGATCGCCAGGCCGCGGCCGTCGACCTCCCGCACCAGGCTCAGCTTCACCGCCGCCAACCGCTGCTCCATCAGGTGCACCGCATCGAGCGCCGCCGTCAGCTCGGCGTCGGACATGGCCCAGGCGGCAGTGTCGGCGCACCAGCCCACCACCTCGCCGACCTGCGCCAACGCCACCATCATGCGTCCACGTTAGAACAGCTGTACGACACTTTCCCTGAGCTGCGACACCGCCGGCCCCTGGAGAGCAGGGCGGCCCCGACCGGCCGCCAGCGATGGCCACCCGGCGAGCAGAGCCGGCCCTGACCGGCTCACCACCGGCACCCAACGCAGGGCAAGCCGCCTCCAAGCACCGAGCACACACACCCGTCTGGCCTACGCGCCGAGCACAACCGGCGCCGCGACACGCCAAGGCCCGCATCCGCCGGACCGACGCGGCCGGGTGTGCCGCGACACTCACCCACCGGCCCACGCACGGCACAGCCCGCGGTGGGGGTCGGCGGTAATTCGGTGGAGGAGTGTCGGGGCGGTGCGTAGGCTGTCAGGTCGCTTCGACGGCCAGGGTGCACCGGCACCGGAACGGACGTCCCGCGCCGGAGGCCGGCCCATCCGCCTACCGGACACGCGAGCGATCAGCAGATGACCTCGAGGGGAAATCAGCGTGACCGCACTCGACCTCGACCTCGACACCGACCTCGCCGCGGAGCGGGAGCACCTCGCCGCCTCCCGGGCCGCCCTGAAGCGGATGCGGGAACGCGCCGAGGCCCTCTTCGCCACCGGTGACCAGGTGGCCGGCGACGCGTACGCGGCCGAGACGCTGGGCCGCACGCTGGCCCGTCGGGTCGCCGAACTCGCCGACGACCCGACCACGCCGCTCTTCTTCGGCCGCCTCGACTTCGCCGGCGACGCCGCCCCGACCGACGGCGGGCCGGGCGGCGAGGTGGACCTGGACCACGCCGGGCGCCGCTACCACGTGGGCCGGCGGCACGTGACCGACGAGCGGGGCGAGCCGCTGGTGCTGGACTGGCGGGCCCCGGTCTCCCGGGCGTTCTACCGGGCCAGCGCCCGGGATCCGCAGGGCCTGGCGGTCCGGCGCCGGTTCGGCTTCAACCACGGGCTGCTCACCAGTTTCGAGGACGAGCACCTCGACCGGGGCGAGGAACTCGGCACGGCCAGCCGGATCCTGACCGCCGAGATCGAGCGGCCCCGGGTCGGGCCGATGCGCGACATCGTGGCCACCATCCAGCCCGAGCAGGACGAGCTGGTCCGGGCCGAACTGGCCGACTCGATCTGCGTGCAGGGGGCGCCGGGCACCGGAAAGACAGCTGTCGGCCTGCACCGCGCCGCGTACCTGCTCTACCTGCACCGGGAACGGCTGCGCCGGGCCGGCGTACTGATCGTCGGGCCGAACCGGGCCTTCCTGGCGTACATCGCCGCGGTGCTGCCGGCGCTCGGCGAGGTGGAGGTCGCCCAGGCGACCGTGGAGGACCTGGTCGACCGGGTGCCGGTGCGGGCGGTCGACGACCCGGCGGCCGCGGTGGTCAAGCACGACGTACGGATGGCGGAGTTGCTCCGCCGGGCGGTGCATGGCCAGATCGGCGAGCCGACCGAGCCGATCACGGTCTCGGACGGCTCCTACCGGTGGCGGATCGGCCTGGAGCCGCTGCACCGGGTGGTCCAGGAGACCCGCCGGGAGAACCTGCCCTACGCGGTCGGCCGGGAGCGGGTCCGCGCCCGGGTGGTCAGCCTGCTGCAACGGCAGGCGGAGGCGCGGCGGGCCGAGTCGCCGAGCGACGCCTGGCTGCGCCGGATGGGTCGCTGCCGGCCGGTCGTCGACTTCCTCGACGCGGTCTGGCCGGCGCTCACCCCGGAGGGGCTGGTGTACTCCCTGTTCGCCGACCCGGCCCGGCTGGCCGCGGTGGCGGAGGGCCTGCTCACCCCGGCCGAGCAGGCGCTGCTGACCTGGGCGAAGCCGGCGCGCACCGCCAAGGCCACGAAGTGGACCGCCGCCGACGCGGTGCTGATCGACGAGGCGGCCGGGCTGATCGAGCGCCCGGCCGGCTTCGGGCACGTGGTGGTCGACGAGGCGCAGGACCTCTCCCCGATGCAGTGCCGGGTGATCGCCCGGCGCAGCGAACACGGGTCGATCACGCTGCTCGGGGACCTCGCCCAGGGCACCGCCCCGTGGGCCGCCACCGACTGGCGCGAGTCCCTGACCCACCTGGGCAAGCCGGAGGCCACGGTGGTGCCGCTGACGGTCGGCTTCCGGGTGCCCGCCGCCGTGGTCGCTTTTGCCAACCGGCTGCTGCCGGCGCTCGCCGTCGACGTGCCGCCGGCGGAGTCGCTGCGCCGCGACGGCGCGCTGGACGTGCGTACTGTCGATGATCTTTCCGCCGCGACGGTGGCCGAGGTGCGCGCGGCGCTGGCGCACGAGGGGTCGATCGCGGTGATCGCCGCGGACGACGCGGTGGACGGGCTGCGCGGGGCGCTGGCCGCCGCCGGGGTCGAGGCCGCCACCGCCGACGACCCGGCGGCCGGGGCGCGGGTCACCGTGGTGCCGGCGACGCTGGTGAAGGGCCTGGAGTACGACCACGTCGTCGTCGTCGAACCGGCCGCCATCGTGGCCGCCGAGCCGCGCGGCCTGCACCGGCTCTACGTGGTGCTCACCCGGGCGGTGTCCCGGTTGTCGGTGCTGCACGCCGCGCCGCTCCCCGCCGAGCTGCGGTGAGCCCGGCGGCCGGCCGGGTCAGCCCAGCAGCTGCCGGCCGGCGGACGTGATCCGGTGCGTCGGCGGGCTGGACAGGTCGTCCCAGTACCACTGCCCCACCGGGTAGAGCAGCCACGGCGAGACGGCGGGGGCGGAGCCGCCCGGCGGGACCGGGCCGGAACGGACCGGCGCCCTCCCCACCGCGAGCTCGGTCAGCAGGCCGGACGTGTTCTCGTAACGGGCGCCGACGACGATCTCCAGCGGGCCGGTGCCGTCGAGGTCCAGGACGGCCACCGCGCTGCCGAACCAGTCGCCCTGCTCCGGCTGCTCCGCCGGGCCCCGGTAACCGGGCGTCGCCATGCCCTGGTGGTACGCCACCGCGACGCCGAGCCCGCGCGGCCCGCCCGGGTAGAGCACCACCCCGCCAGCCCCCGCCACCCCGGCGGCGATGCGCTGTGACGCGCCGACCAGCACGTCCGGGTAGCCGTCGCCGGTCACGTCACCGGTGGAGAGCGAGTTGCCGAAGTCGGCGCCGGTGACGTCACCGGCGACGTACTCCTCGGCCGGCCGGCGCACCTGCGCGCCCCGCGCGGTCAGCCCGCCCGCCGACCCGCGGAGGTGGACCAGCGCGCCGTGGGCGGAGCGGGGCGCTCCGGCCAGCACGTCACCGTGGCCGTCCCGGTCCAGGTCGGCGATCCGCAGGGTCTCGCCGAGGGCGCCCACCCCGAAGTCGACACCCGCGACACTCGTCGCACCGTCGCCGCGCAAACCGTCCGGGCCGCCGGGCAGCAGGATCACCCGGCTGCCGTCGCCGGCGCCGTCGATGCCCGGCGCGCCGACCGCCACGTCGGGATGGCCGTCGCCGGTCACGTCACCGGCCGCGACGGCGAAGCCGAAGTGGCCCCGCCCGGCAGCTTCGCCGGGTACGCCCGGCGAGTCCTGGTCGAGCCGCTGGGCGCCCTCGGTGGTGGCGCCGCCGGCCGCCAGCACGTTCCTGGTCCGGATCCCCCGCACGGCGACCACCTTCGTCGAAGCGGAAACAGTCAGCGGCAGCGTAGACGGCGGCGTACATCCTCCGGTGGTGGGCGGTTGGCCCCCCGCTGTCCATGGTCGTGCGGGGGCTGGCGGGGCTGGCCGGGTGGGCGTGCCGGCGGGACGAGGGTCGGCGGTTCAGTTGACGATTCGCCCGATCCGCCCCGTACGGCGCGCGAACGGTGCCACGATGCCGGCAGGGCGTGCCGGCGTGGGCCGCCCCAGCCGAGAGGGGTCGACGTGAGCACCGTGCCGCCGGGTACGCCCTGCTGGGCCGACCTGGCCACCCCGGATCTCGCGGACGCTCGGCGCTTCTATCCGCAGCTGTTCGGCTGGACCGGGCAGATCACGCCGGAGCCCGAGGCGGGCGGCTACACCGTCTTCCACCTGGACGGTCGGGCGGTGGCCGGAGCCGGTCCCCCGGCCATCCCGGAGCAGGTGCCGATCTGGTCCACGTACGTCGCGACCGACGACGCCGACCTGGTGGCCGGGCGGGTCGAGCGGGCCGGCGGGCAGGTGGTGGTGCCGCCGTTCGCGGTCTTCGACCGGGGGCGGATGGCGGTCTTCGCCGACCCGGCCGGCGCCACCTTCAGCGTGTGGCAGCCGATGGCGATGCCCGGCGCCGAGGTGCTCGGCGTACCCGGCGCGATGAGCTGGAACGAGCTGGTCACCCCCGACCCGGACGGCGCCAAGGTCTTCTACGAGCTGGTCTTCGGCTGGCGCCCGGACGACCAGCCGGTGGGACCGGTCACCTACACCGGCTGGCGGCTCGGCGCGCAGATCGTGGCCGGGATGATGCCGCCGCTCGGCGACGAGTTCCCGGCGGACTCGCCCGCCTACTGGTCGGTGTACTTCGCGGTGGCCGACCCGGACGCGGCGGCCGCCCGCGCCGGCGAGCTGGGCGGCAGCGTCCTGGTCCCGCCCCAGGAGATCCCGGCCGGCCGCTACGCCGCCCTGCGCGACCCGCAGGGCGCGCTGTTCAACGTCATCGCCCTCGCCCGCCCCGGCTGACCGCCGTGGCGCCCGCCGCCGTCCCGCCGCGCAGAGTCGCCCACAGCAGAGGAAGCCGAGCCGAAGCCATGACGGACATTCCACCGGGGGCACCCGCCTGGGTCGACCTGGCCACCACCGACCTCGCCGGCGCGGCGCGCTTCTACGCGCCGCTGTTCGGCTGGGCCGTCGCCGGGGCGGACGGGCAGCCCCCGGCCGACGGTCACCTCGTCTTCCACCAGCAGGGCAGACCGGTGGCCGGGGTCGGACTGGGGGCGGGCCCGCAGCGGCCGGCCGCCTGGCTGCCGTACCTGGGGACCGACGACGTGGACGGGGTCGCCCAGCGGGTGACCGCCGCCGGCGGACGGATCGTGACCGAGCCGTCCGACGTGACCGGCTCCCGGCGGACCGCGGTCTGCGCCGACCCGGCCGGGGCGTCGTTCGGGGTGTGGCAGTCGCTCGGCATGCCGGGGGCCGAGGTGTTCGACGTGCCCGGCTCGCTGACCTGGGCCGAGCTGACCACCCGGGAGTGGGACCGGGCGAAGGAGTTCTACGGGGCGGTGTTCGGCTGGACGGCGGACGAGCAGCCGATGGGCGAGATCACCTACACCACCTGGCAGCTGGACGGCCGCCCGGTCGCCGGGATGATGCCCATGATCGGCCAGGACTGGGGTGATCTTCCGTCGCACTGGATGGTCTACTTCGCGGTCACCGACACCGACACCGTCGCCGCCGAGGCGCTGCGCCTCGGCGGGGCGCTCGCCGTCCAGCCGACCGACCTGCCGCGGGGGCGGTTCGCCGTGCTCACCGACCCGCAGGGGGCGTTCTTCTCGATCCTGGGGGCTACTCCGCCGTGACCGGACGCGGTTCCGGCCGCACCGGCACCACCAGCGGCCCGTGCTCCCCGTCCACCACCCGCACGCTGGCCCGGTAGTGCTCGGCGAGCAGCCGCTCGGTGAGCACCTCGCGGGGGGTGCCGCTGGCCACCACCCGGCCGCCGGCGAGCAGCACCAGCCGGTCGGCGTACTCACCGGCCACGGAGAGGTCGTGCATGGTGGCCAGCACGGTCAGGCCGTGCGCCCGGCGCAGCTGGTCGACCAGCTCCAGCACCTCCTGCTGGTGGCCGATGTCCAGCGCGCTGGTCGGCTCGTCGAGCAGCAGCAGGGTGGCGCCCTGGGCCAGCGCCCGGGCCAGGAAGACCCGCTGCCGCTCGCCACCGGAGAGGGTGGCCAGTTCCCGGTCGTGGAAGCCGGCGAGGTCCAGCCGGTCGAGCACGTCGTACGCGGCGGCCAGGTCGGCGGCGGACTCCCGGCCCAGCGGCGGGATGTAGGGGGTGCGGCCGAGCAGCACGTAGTCCAGCACCGGCATGCCGGGCGGCACGACCGGGGACTGGGCCACGGTGGCCACCACCCGGGCCCGCTCCCGGCGGCGCAGCGACTCGCTCGGCGTACCGAAGAGGGAGATGGCGCCCGGCGCGGGCAGCAGGCCGCCGACGGCGCGCAGCAGGGTCGACTTCCCGGCGCCGTTCGGGCCGATCACGGTGACCCACTCGCCGGTGGCGACGGTCAGGTCGACCCCGCTCAGGATCGGCGCGCCGTCCAGGCGGACGCGCAGGTCCCGCACCTCGACGGCCGGCGTGCTCATCCGATCACCCGCCGGGTGGTGTGCAGGACCAGCACGAAGAACGGGCCGCCGAGCAGCGCGGTGACCACGCCGATCGGGACCTCGGCGGGGGCCGCCGCGGTGCGGGCCACCACGTCGGTCAACGCCAGGAAGGCGCCGCCGAAGAGCAGCGAGAGCGGCAGGATCACCCGGTAGCTCGACCCGGCGAGCAGCCGTACGGTGTGCGGCACGATGATCCCGACGAAGCCGATCAGGCCGGAGGCGGAGACCGCCGCGGCGGTGCCCAGCGAGGCGGCGGCGATCAGCAGGTAGCGGGAGCGCTGCGGGTGCAGCCCGAGGCTGGTCGCCTCGTCGTCGCCGACCGAGAGCACATCCAGCTCGCGCCGGTGCAGCAGCACCACCACGGCGGTGAGCAGGAAGTACGGCAGCACCAGCCGGACGTCGTGCCAGCCGGCGGTGGCCAGCCGGCCGAGCAGCCAGGAGTAGACCTGCTGGATGCTGTCGGAGTTGCGTTGCAGCAGGTACGTCTGCCCGGCGGAGAGGAACGCGGAGACGGCCACCCCGGCCAGGATCAGGGTGGCCGGGGACCGCCCGCGGCCGCCGGCGGCGCCGAGCAGGTAGGTCATCGCGACCGCGCCGATCGAGCCGACGAACGCGGCGAGCGGGATGGTCGGCGGCAGCCCGGTCAGCGCGCCGCCCGCGCCCACCCCGAGGGTGATCACGGCGGTGACCGCCAGGCCGGCCCCGGCCGCCACGCCGAGCAGGTACGGGTCGGCCAGCGGGTTGCGGAAGACCCCCTGGTAGGCGGCGCCGGCCAGGGCGAGCAGCCCGCCGACCAGCAGGCCGAGCACCACCCGGGGCAGCCGCAGCTCGGTGACGATGGCGATCTCGCGCTCGGTCAGCCCGCTGTCGATGCGTACCCCGGGAACGAGGTTCAGCAGCTCGGCCGCGACGCTGCCCGGCGGCAGGCTGACCGGACCGAGCGACACCCCCGCGACCAGGGCGACCAGCACCGCGACCAGGCCGGCGACGAGCCAGCGCGGGCGCAGCCCGGCGGGCCGGGACGCGCGGGGCGTCCCGGCCGGCCGGGTGGGCGGTGCCATGACGACGGACCTGGTCATCGACGGGTACGGGTCACGCCTTGGCCTTGGCGACCGCGTCGATGATGGCCCGGAGCAGGTCCACCACCCGCGGGCCCCAGCGCGAGGCGATGTCGTCGTCCAGCGCGACGACCTGGTTGTTCTTGACAGCGGTGATCCCGGCCCAGCCGGCGCGGGCCTTGACCGTCTCGGCGCTCTGCTGGCAGCACTTGGTGTCGGCGAGGAAGACGAAGTCCGGGTCTGCCTTGACGATCACCTCCTGGGACAGCTGCGGGTAACCGCCGTTCTTGCCGTCGGCGTCGGCCGGGTCGGCGATGTTCGCAAGGCCCGCCATCGCGTAGAGCGAGCCGATGAAGGTCTTGCTGGTCGCGGTGTACAGCTCCGGGCCGAGCTCGTGGTAGTAGGTCAGCTTCTCGGTGCGCTGCGGCAGGCCGGCGACCAGCTTGGCGATGTCGTCCTTCATCCGCCTGGTGACGTCGGCCGCCTCGGCCGGGTGGCCGGTGAGCGCGCCCAGCTCGGTGATCTGCCGGTACGAGTCGTCCAGCGTGGTCGCCGCCGGGGTGATGTACACCGGGATCTTGAGCGTGGTCAGCTGCTCGACGATCTTGTTGCGGTCGTCGGAGAGCACCACCAGGTCGGGGCTCCTGCCGGCGATCGCCTCGGCGTTCGGCGAGAAGCCGGACAGGTCCGTCTTCGGCGCGTCCGGCGGGTAGTTCGAGTTGTCGTCGACGGCGGTGACCTGCGGCCCGGCGCCGATCGCATAGAGCATCTCGGTGGCCGAGGCGGAGAGCGACACGATCTTCTCGGGCCGCTTCTCCAGGGTGAGGTCGCCGACGGTGACCGGGTACGCGGCCGCCGCGGAGCCGCTGGCCCCGGGGGCGGGGGTGTCGGAGGTCTTCTCGGCGCAGGCGCCGAGGGCGAGCGCGGCGACCGCGAGGGTCGCGGCGAACAGCCGGGGGAAACGTCTGGACATCTGTCCTCCTGTCGGTCGAGGAGCGTGGTGCTTCGCCGACAGGGACCCCGTGCGCCCGTCCGCGAGGCGCCCTTCCTCGAGAGCGCGGGTCGCGACCATCCGCAGGCGACCTGGCTCGTCCACCGCGCGTCGGGCACCGGCCGGGGCCGGTGACGCCGCGCGGGGCATCACAGTTGCGGGACAGCGCCGGTTTCGCACCGGCTTCGCTGCGGGACGGTCGGTAAGACCGTAGCGCACCGCTCCGACGTGCCCGTCTCCTGACGGACGGATCGCCGCCGGCCGGCCGTCCGGCCCGCGCTGCGGCGGGTCACCGGCGGCCGTCCGGCGGCGATATGTCCCGGATCGGGCTGGTGGGTGGGGCCCCGCCGGGGGCGGAACGGGGCCCCACCCGGTCAGGAGCTGGTGATGGTGACGTTGTCCACAGCCGCCTCGACCAGGCTGGCGCCGGAGGCGTCCGCGGCCTCGACCAGGATGCGCACCGACTGCCCGGCGTACGGGGTGAGGTTCAGGTTCGCCACCGCCCAGGAGCCGTTGCGGTTGGTGGCCGCCCCGGACTGGGTGAGCAGGGCGGTGGTGCCGCCGTTGTGCACCACGCTGACCCGGAAGTAGTCGGCCGAGGAGGCGTTCGACCCGTGCGCCAGGTACCAGGCCAGCGAGAGGGTCAGGGTGCCCGAGGACGGCAGCGTCACCGCCGGCGACCGGGCGCTGGTCACGCCGCCGTCGACGTCGTAGTCACCCGCCCCGGCGCCGGCCAGCCGGCCGGTGACCAGGTCGTTGCCGCCGGCGTACGGGGTGAGCTGCTTGGCGCCGCTGGAGGTGGTCGCCTGGGCGGCGCCCCGCTCCCAGACCCCGAGGGTCGCGGTGTCGGTGCCGTTCGGGTTGGTGGTCCACCCGGTGGCGGTCTCGAAGGTGTCCGACCAGACAGTGGTGCCGCCGCCACCGCCGCAGTACTGCGCCTGCTTGCCGATCACCCGGTACGGGCAGTCCGCGTACTCGCTGAGCAGCAGCACCGCCTCCCGGTTGCGCGAGGTCTGGGCCGGGATCACCTCGTCGGGCGGGTAGAAGCCGCCGCCGGAGGCCGAGCCCGGGTACATCTCGAAGGTGTACGCCCAGATGCCGTGCGTGCCCCACATCCAGTCGATGCTGTCGCCGTCGGTGATGTAGAGGTCGCTGGACTGCTGCGGGGTGTAGCCGTTGGTGTTCGCCATCTGCTGGCCCAGCGTGGCGAAGGTGTCGTACTGGTCGGCGGTCATCCCGGGGGCGGTGTTGTTGTACGTGTAGCCGAACGGCCAGAGCACCAGCTGCGAGTAGGTGTGGAAGTCGATGTTGGCCTTGATCTGCTGCACCCCGCCGACCACCCGGCTGTTGACGAAGTCGCGCAGCGCCCGGGTCTCCGGTGCGGAGAACGCCGACGGGCCGCGGTAGGTGTCCGACGAGGTGGAGCCGGACGACCCGCCGCAGCAGCCCCACTGGAAGGACCAGTTGCGGTTCAGGTCGGTGCCCACGTACGAGGAGCCGCTGTTCGGCTGCCGGTTCTTCCGCCAGGAGCGGTAGGAGCCGGTGGCGATGTCGTACTCGCTGCCGTCCGGGTTCACCGTCGGCACGATCCAGATCTCCCGGCTGTTGACGATGCCGGTCACCCGGGAGTCGGAGCCGTAGCTGTCGGTGAAGAGGTTGAGCAGGTAGATCGCCATCTCCACGGTGAGGTGCTCGCGGGCGTGCTGCTGCGAGTTGAACAGGATCTCCGGCTCGCTCTCGTCGGTGCCGACGTTGTCGGAGATCTTCACCGCCATCAGGTCCCGGCCCTCGTACGAGCTGCCGATGCTGATCTTGCGGGCGATGGTCGGGTGGTCGGCGACCACCTGGTTCACCACCGCGGTCAGCTCGGCGTAGTCGTGGTAGTTCGAGTCGGCCGGCGGGAAGGCCGCCGTGCCGACGTCCCCCTCGGCGTGGCTGTGGCCGTGGGCCGACGGAGCCGGGACCGCCTCCAGCCGGAAGCCGAGCCGGGTGATGGCGGCCGCCTCGGCCGGGGTGGCCGAGACGTTGAGCACGCCGTGCTCGACGTAGTCGATCGCGGCGCCGGTGCCGGCGACCGCAGTGCGGTCCGCCACCGTACGCGGGCCGAGCACCCGGTAGGACGTGGCGGCCGGGCCGGCGTCGCGGTCCGGTTCCGGCCGGGCGGAGGCCGGTGCGGCGGCGACGGTGAGCAGTCCGAGCCCGAGGGCGACGGCGAGCGCCAGCCGCCGGCGCGGGGTCGTGGTGCGGAAGGCCATGGACAACCTCCTCGGAGGGCGGGAGATCCCGCACGGTGGGGGACACTCCACCACCAGTCACATGGTCATATCAATATTCATCGCTGTTTGGTCCATGCCAGCCGGATCCTCACACCGGCAAGGATTTTCCATCTCTCGACCTATGGCGAAACTTCCTTGCGGGCGGGACACTGACCGGCAACGATGCCCCACCTCCTTCCCTGTGGAGTAGCGATGCCCAGAAGACGTCTACGCGCGGCCGCCCTCGCCGGGGTCACCGCGCTCGCCCTCCTCGGCACGACGGCACCCGTCAGTGCCGCGCCGGTCGCGGCCCCGGCCGGCCGCCCGGTGGTGCACGACGAGCAGATCACCTTCCACGAGTGGTCGCGGTACCCCGACTGGCGTCGGGGCACCCACACCGGCACCCGGGCCGTGCCCGGCGCCCACCCGGGCCTCACCCTGGCCCGGCCGGCCGGCACCACCGACTACACCGACCCGCACACCGGCACCACCCGGAGCTGGGAGTACGCCACCTGGACCTCGCCGCTGACCCAGGTCGGCTTCGACGCCACCGAGCTGATCGCCTCGTGGAACGCGGACACCCCGGCCGGCACCTGGATCCAGGTGGAGTTGCAGGGCACCTACAACACCGGCGGCCAGACCCCGTGGTACGTGATGGGTCGGTGGGCCGAGGGCGACGCCGACATCAAACGCACCAGCGTGAACCGGCAGGGCGACCCCTGGTCGACCATCTGGACCGACACCTTCAGCATCGACGACGCCGCGGCCGGGGTGCTGCTGCGGGCCTACCAGCTGCGGGTCACCCTCTACCGGGCGCCCGGCCAGCACGCCGCGCCGGTGGTGCGCACGCTGGGCGCGATGAGTTCCACCGTGCCGGACCGGTTCACCGTCGAGCCGAGCGCCGGCGGGATCGCCTGGGGCATCGAGCTGCCGGTGCCGCGCTACTCGCAGAACGTCCACACCGGCCACTACCCCGAGTACGACGGCGGCGGTCAGGCCTGGTGCTCCCCCACCTCCACCACGATGGTGATCGAGTACTGGGGCCGGAAGGCGTCCGCGGAGGACACCGCCTGGGTGGACCCGACCTACCCGGACCCGACGGTCAACCACGCCGCCCGGATGGTCTACGACTACGCCTACGACGGCGCCGGCAACTGGCCGTTCAACACCGCGTACGCGGCCAGCTTCCCCGGCCTGGAGGGGCGGGTCACCCGGCTGCACTCGCTGGACGAGCTGGAGCGCTTCATCGCCGCCGGTATCCCGGTGGTGACCAGCCAGTCCTTCCTCGCCAGCGAGCTGGACGGGGCGAACTACGGCACCTCCGGGCACCTGTTCGTGGTGGTCGGCTTCACCGCCGACGGCGACGTGATCGTCAACGACCCCGCCTCGTCCAGCAACGACGTGGTCCGCAACGTGTACTCCCGCGAGCAGTTCGAGCAGATCTGGCTGCGGACCAAGCGGATCAACGCCAGCGGCGGGGTGTCCGGCGGCTCCGGCGGCGTGGTCTACCTGATCAAGCCGGAACGCCTCCCCTGGCCGACGGTCGCCGGCTCCACCAACTGGTGACCTGACCCCGGGTCTTTCCCGTCGTTCAGGAGGTTCGCGTCGTCCCGGTCCGTCCGGGCGGCGCGGACCTCCTGGTCACTTCGGCTCGGGGCGGCCGCCGGAGTCGTCGGGCTGGTCGTCGCCGGCGAGGGCGGAACGGAGGCGTTCCTTCTCGGCGCGGCGCCGCTCGGCGGCGGCGGCCATCTCCTCGGCCATCTCGTCGCGCCAGCCGCGCAGCAGGAAGAACGAGGCCGCGGCGGAGAAGGCGAGCGCCAGCATCAGCTTCAGGAAGACGTTCATGTCGACCAGCCAGAGCGCCGCCAGCACGAGCACGAACAGGCCGATCCGGCCCAGCGTGTACTTGACCGCCGCGCTCACCGGTTCACCTCGGTCCGCGACCGCGGCGTCCGCGCACTCCTCGCGCCCACTTCTCCCACTCCGTTCATCGCCGCCGGGAGCACCGGCGGAAGCCTCAGCCCGTCCGGCGGGCCAGCCAGCGCACGCCCGGGAACCACACCACCGCGTAACCGACAGTGAACGCCGTCGCGGCCAGCGCACCGGAGGCCAGCGGCGGCAGGCCGGCGACCAGGCCGGCCACCACCAACCCGGCGACCACCCCGACCGCGGCGGCCAGCAGCGCCGCCACCACCCGGGCCGCGCCGAACTCCCAGGCCCGGAAATCGTCCCAGAACAGCCAGGCCGGCAGGATCACCGCCAGCCAGCCGTTGGCCCGGCCGAAGTCGCCGCTGCCCACCAGGGCGAACGCCCAGTCGAAGAGCACCAGCGCCAGCACGCCGATGACCAGGCCGGCCAGGCTCACCCCGAGCAGGTCGCCCAGGGTACGGATGCGGCCCTCGGCGTCGCGCCGGGGGAAGCCGCTCTGCTGCTCGGTCATGGCCTCTAGAGGGTACGTGCCGCTCAGGCCCAGACCCGCTGCGGCTCGGCACGCCGCTGCGCCAGCGACGGCGCGGCGTCGTACTCGCGGACCACCTCGTAGCGGGTGTTCCGCTCCACCGGCCGGAAGCCGGCGTCCCAGATCAGGTGCAGCAGGTCGTCCCGGTGCATGGTGTTCGGGGTGCCGTACGCGTCCGCGTCGTGGGTGATCTTGTATTCGACCACCGAGCCGTCCAGGTCGTCCGCGCCGAAGTTGAGGGAGAGCTGGGCGACCGACAGCCCGTGCATCACCCAGAAGCACTTCACGTGCGGGACGTTGTCGAACAGCAGCCGGGAGACCGCGAACGTCTTCAGCGACTCGGCCGGCGAGGCCATCGTGGTCCGGTCCTGGATCCGGTTGCGGATCTTGCCGTCCGCCGAGTCCACGAAGTCGTGCTGGTAGCGCAGCGGGATGAAGACCACGAAGCCGCCGGTCTCGTCCTGGAGCTCGCGCAGCCGCAGCACGTGGTCGACCCGGTGCCGGGGCTCCTCGATGTGCCCGTAGAGCATGGTCGACGGGGTCTTCATGCCCTTCGAGTGGGCCAGCCGGTGGATCCGCGACCAGTCCTCCCAGTGGCAGGCGTGGTCGACGATGTGCTGCCGGACCTCCCAGTCGAAGATCTCCGCGCCGCCGCCGGTCAGCGACTCCAGGCCGGCGTCCATCAGCTCGTCGAGGATCTCGTCGGCGGTCAACCCGCTGATCTTCTCGAACCACTGCACCTCGGTCGCGGTGAACGCCTTCAGCTTGACGTTCGGCAGGGCGGCCTTCAGCTCGCGCAGCACCTTCGGGTAGTAGCGCCAGGGCAGGGTCGGGTGCAGGCCGTTGACGATGTGCAGCTCGGTGAGCTGCTCGTCCTCCATCTCCTTGGCCTTGCGGACCGCCTCGTCGATGCGCATCGTGTACGCGTCCTTCTCGCCCGGCTTGCGCTGGAACGAGCAGTACGCGCAGGAGGCGGAGCAAACGTTGGTCAGGTTCAGGTGCCGGTTGACGTTGAACATCACCCGGTCGCCGTTGAGCTCGGTGCGCCGGTGGTGCGCCAGCCGCCCCAGCCAGGTCAGGTCGTCGCTGTCGTAGAGGGCGATGCCGTCCTCCCGGGTCAGCCGCTCCCCGGCGTACACCTTCGCTTCGAGCTCACGCTTGAGTCCGGCGTCCATCGACAGCCACGTCCCCTTCCACCTGCGGTCCGGGACCGAGCCTACGTCGCCCGCACCGGCCACCGCCGGCACGGTCGGTGCCGGGTGCCCCCGCTCACCGAACTCTCAGCCGGCTGTTACCTGGCCACGCATCGACATCGCTGTCTCCGTGCGGTAAGACAGATTGGGACGCGACACACACTGGTAGCGTCCGCACGGCCGCGCCCACAAGCGCGGAGAGAGCACCGGACGGGGAGCGGAATGGTCGACAGCGGGCGCGGGCGGCGACACGGACGACGGCGGCGCCCGGTGATCTCACCGGTGCTACGGCCGGCGCTCTGGTCCGCCCTGCTCGGCGCCGTCGCCGCCGCGGTCCTGGCCAGCCCGTCGTACGCGGAGCCGGGGCTGCCCACCACGGTCCCCGACAGCGGCGCCCGCCCGACGTACACCGGGGCGTTGCGGCTGCCCGGCGGCGCGCCCGTTCCCGGCCTGCCCGGCACTCCCGGCGCGCCGGTGTCCAACCTGGGCAGCGGCCCGCTGGCCAGCCAGATCTACGCCGCCGAGGCGCGGATCGGCCAGCTCGGCGACCAGTTGCTGCTGTTGCGGCAGAAGCGCACCGAGGCGGAGACCCAACTGGTCACCGCCAAGCGCGATCTCGACCTGGCCCGGGACGCGCTCGCCCGGGCCCAGCAGGGCGCGGACGACGCCGCGGCCGACGCGTTCAAGGCCGCCGCGGCCCTGCCGCCCGGCGGGTTCGCCGGCGACCTGCACGACCTGAACCGGCTCTCCCGGATCACCCGCGGGGAGAAGGCCGAGGGGGGCACCACCGCCGCGGCCGGCGAGCTGTCCCGGGCTCGCACCGGCGAGCAGGTGGCCTACCAGGCCTGGCTGGCGGCCGACTCCCGGGCCCGCGGCGCCCAGCAGGAGTTCACCACCACCGAGCAGAGCCTGCGCGCCGAAGAGGCCAAGCTGCTCAAGCTGCGCAAGGACAACGCCGCGCAGCTGATCGAGCTGGAGAGGCAGCAGGAAGCGGCCGAGCAGCGGCTCGGCGCGGGCTACCTCGCCAACGAGACGGTCGACGGGCTGGCGGCGCACCCGATGGCGCTGGCCGCGGTGGCGTACGCCAAGGCGCAGCTCGGCGACCCCTACCTCTGGGCGGCCGAGGGGCCGGACCGGTTCGACTGCTCCGGCCTGATGTGGGCCGCGTACCGCTCGGCGGGCTACAAGGCCCTGCCCCGGGTCTCCCGCGACCAGTACTACGCGACCCGCTCCCGCACCGTGGCCCGCACCGCGCTGCTCCCCGGCGACCTGCTCTTCTTCGCCTCGGGCAGCAGCTGGACGAGCATCCACCACGTGGGCATGTACATCGGCGGCGGCAAGATGGTGCACGCCCCGACCACCGGCGACGTCGTCAAGATCTCCACGGTCCGCTGGTCCCGGTTGTACGCGGCCACCCGGGTGATCGGCGCGGTGCCCGCGCCCACCACCTCGCCGAGTCCGACGCCGAGCAAGCCGGCCACCCCGACGCCGAAGCCGACCGAGTCGAAGCCCCCGAAGACCAGCGAGCCCACCCTCCCGCCGCGGCCGACGCCGGCCAGCCCGTCACCGTCGCCCACCGGCAGCACCTCGCCGAGCGCCAGCGGCTCGCCGTCGACGTCGGCCCCGGCCGACGACACGGCCACCTCGGCGCCGGCCAGCGCCAGCGCGTCGTCCAGCGGGGAGGCGGAGTCCAGCCGCGAGGCCGCGCCCAGCGGCAGCACGACGAGCGGTTCGGCGACGCCCAGCGCGGGTAACTGAGCCAGCGCTCCGCCGCCGTCGCGCGGACGGCACGGGCGCGTACCGGCGCGGAACGGACTCCGGCTGTGCGGCCGGGGCGGAATGTGGCACGGTGACACTCAGGCACGCCCGGACCCCTCGCCGCGGATCCGGGCGCGAGCGTGGCGCGGAGGGCGAGCACATGGCCGATCAGCAGGTTCCGGCGGAGCCGGTCGACGACGTGCCGGCCCCGGCCGACCGGGCCGGGGTGACGGCCCGGAAGCCCGTGCCCGCCGCCGACCAGTCCGCCCCGGCGAGCCGGGACGACCGGACCGGCGCCGACGACGGGATACCCGCCCAGCGCACGCCCCACGAGCAGTCGGCCACCGCCGAGCCGACCACCGACAACGCCGGAAAGCCCGGTCCCGCCCCCGCCGACCCGGCCGGTGTCGAGGAGGCCGAGCCCGTCGCGGCGGAGCGGGCCGGATCGACCTCCCAGGAGGCCGCGCCGGCCGCCGGGGAGCCCGCGGAGGCCGGCGGAGACGCTGCGCCGACCGCGATCGACCAGGCCGAGCCGGTAACCAGTGAAAGCGCCGGCCGGACCGCCGCCGAGGACCCGACGCCGGCCGCCGCCACGACCGTCACTCGGGCCGAGCCGACCGGCGAGGAGGGCGCGCCGGCCGCGCCCGGTGACGCCGAACCGATCGCCACTGACACCACCGAGCCGGAAACCCCGGAACGCGCCGCACCGGCCGCCGCCGCCGACTCCGCACCCGCCGCCACGGCCGCGCCGGCCGCCTCCCAGGCCGAGCCGGCGGACCCCGAAGGCCCCGGACCCGACACCGCCGACGACTCCAGCGCCGCCAGCGCCACGGACGCCGACCCGGCGGCTGAAGAGCGGGCCGCCCCTGACACCGTTGCGCCGGCCGCCGCGGATGACGCCCAGCCGGCGGCCGTGGACGCGGCAGGACCCGCCGGGAGTGCGCCGGACCCGGCCGACCGGATCGGCGCCGGGGCGGTGTCCGGCGGGGCCGCCCGGGCGAGCGCGCGGGTGAGCGTCGCGGCTGTGGTCGCCCCGCCGGCGGGCGGCGCGCCGCCCAGCGGCGCGGGGGCCGCCACCACCTACCGGGCGACCGCGTCGGTCACCCCGGCCGCCGTTCCGGGCCAGCGCGCCGGCACCCCGGCCCGCGCCAGCGCCGCGGTCCCCGGAGCCAGCCGGATCGCGGCCGGCGAGGCGGAGCGGTCCGCCGGAGCCCGCGCCGGCACGGCGAAGGTCTACCAGGCCGCGCCGGTCAACCCGGAACCGCCGGAACCCGCCCAGCCGCCGGAGCCGGCCCAGCCGCCGAAGCCGCCCACGCCCGAGCCGGAACCGGCACCCGCGCCCGTGCCGCCGGTGCCCGGGCCGACCCCGCCCGCACCGAGCCCGCCCGTGCCGCACCCGACGCCGCCGACCCCCGGGCCCTACCCGCCCGGCCCGGTGCCACCGAAGCCGGGACCGACCCCGCCCGGCCCCCTGCCGCCGCCCGGGCCGCCGGCGCCGCCGCCCGGCCCGCCGGTCCCGCCGCCCCCGCCGCCGCCCGGCCCGATGCCGGCCCCGCCGTTCCCGCCACCGCCGGCCACCGCCGCGCCGGGACAGTCGCCGGCCTTCACCGGGCGGGCGACCGCACCCGTCGCCGCGCCGGCCCCGCGCGGCGCCGCACGGGTCCCGGCGGCCCCCGTCTCCGCGGCACCGGCCGCCGCCGTGCCCACCTCCGCGCCGCCGGCCCCCGCGCCGGGCCCGGCCGCGCCGTCCTACGGCCCGCCCGCCACGCCGCCGTCGGTGTCCGCACCGCCGGCCGCCGGGTCACCGGACGCGCCGCCGGTCTCCGGGCCACCCGCCGCTGCCCCGCCCGTCGTACCCGCGCCGGCCCTGCCGGCCTGGCCGCCGCCGGCCGCGCCCGCCGACCGCCGGGGCGACCGGTCCGGCGGGCCGGAGCCGACGGTGCCCGCCGGTGCCGCCGCCTGGTCGGCCGCCGGCCCGGCCAGCGCCCCGGCGGCCAGCCCGGCCAGCGCCCCGGCCGCCCGCCAGCCCGGCCGGTACGACGGCGGGCCGGACCTGGCCGGCACGGTCTACGGCGCCGGCACGGAGGGGCCCGGCTTCACCACCGTCGCCTTCCCCGCCGGCAACCCGTTGGAGAACTCCGGCTCGCTGACCGGGCACATCCTGGCGCAGGGCTGGGCCGAGTCGCCGGCCGCCGAGCGGTCCAGCACCACCCGGGTGGTGATCGTCCTGGCGGCCGCGCTGGGCCTGCTGGTGGCGATCAGCGTGCTGGTCGTGCTGCTCGCCAACGACGCCATGGACGGGCTGGTGGGCGGCATCCTGACCAAGTGACCAGCACTGCCGGGGTGATGGTGAGCCCGCCCACTACGGCTCCGCGTCACCGTGGCGGTCCGGTCGTTCCGCCGTACACTTGTGGAGATCACTGACCCGGCGCGCGTCCTGCGCGCCCATGGGCGATCTTGCGGGCGATTCGGCGGCGGTGAGCCGCGACCGGCCATCGCGAAGATGCGCCCCGCTCGAAAGGCATTTCTTGACCACCTTTGCTGATCCCAGCACGTTTCCGTCCGCCTTCGACGCCCCCACCGGAGACTCCACCGAATCGGCCGCCGCGGTGACCGCCGCCGAGCCGGCCGACGCCACGCCGGCCCCCGACTTCGCCGCGCTGGGGCTGCCCCAGCCGCTGGTCCGCGCGCTCGCCCGGCAGGGCATCACCACCCCGTTCGAGATCCAGCACGCCACCGTGCCGGACGCGCTCGCCGGCCGGGACGTCCTCGGCCGGGGCCAGACCGGCTCCGGCAAGACCCTCGCCTTCGGCCTGCCGGTGCTGGCCCGGGTCGCCGCCGGGGAGCGGGCCCGGCCGCTGCACCCCCGGGCCCTGGTCCTGGTGCCGACCCGGGAACTGGCCATGCAGGTCAACGACGCGCTGCTGCCGCTCGGCAAGGCGGTCGGCGTGTTCCTCAAGACCGCCGTCGGCGGGGTGCCGTACGACCGGCAGATCGACGCGCTGCGGCGCGGCGTGGAGATCGTCGTGGCCACCCCGGGGCGGCTCGGCGACCTGATCGAGCGGGGCGTCTGCAACCTCGACGACGTCGAGGTCACCGTGCTCGACGAGGCCGACCAGATGGCCGACATGGGCTTCCTGCCGGAGGTCACCGAACTGCTCGCCAAGACCCCGGCCGGCGCGCAGCGGCTGCTCTTCTCGGCCACTCTGGACGGTGACGTCGACGCGCTGGTCAAGCGGTTCATGACCGACCCGGTCACGCACTCCACCGCGCCGCCGACCGCCGCGGTCTCCACCATGGACCACCACCTGCTGCTGATCCCGCCGCACGACAAGTTCCCGGTGGCGGCGTCGATCGCGGCCCGGGATGGCCGGACCATGGTCTTCGCCCGGACCCAGCTCGGCGTGGACCGGCTGGTCGAGCAGCTGGCCGCGGTGGGCGTACGGGCCGGCGGGCTGCACGGCGGCAAGACCCAGCGGATGCGTACCCGCACCCTGGCCGAGTTCCGTGAGGGCCGGATGAACGTGCTGGTCGCCACGGACGTGGCGGCCCGGGGCATCCACGTGGACGGCGTGTCGCTGGTGCTGCACGTCGACCCGCCGAAGGACCCGAAGGACTACCTGCACCGGGCCGGGCGCACCGCCCGGGCCGGCGAGTCGGGCGCGGTGGCCACCCTGGTCCTGCCCAAGCAGCGCCGGACCACCCTCGCCATGCTGGAGAAGGCCGGCGTGGAGCCGGCGCAGACCCAGGTGCGGGCCGGCGACCCGGCGCTCGCCGAGCTGACCGGCGCCCGCGAGCCGAGCGGCGTGCCGGTGCGCAACGAGCCCGAGGAGCCGCGCCGGCACGGCGACCGGCCCGGCGGCCCGCGCCGCTTCGGCGACCGCGACGGCCGGGCGGAGCGCCGCTTCGGCGACCGGCCGCAGGGCGAGCGCCGATTCGGCGACCGCCCGAGCGACGGTCACGGCGGGCGGAGCGAACGACGCTTCGGCAGCCGGCCGGGCGACGAGCGCGGCTACGGCGCCCGCAGCTTCGAGGACCGGGGCGAACGGCGCTACGGCGACCGACCGCAGGGCGAGCGACGTTACGGCGACCGCCCGACCGACGGCCGCGGCTACGGCGCCCGCGGCTTCGAGGACCGGGGCGAGCGACGCTACGGCGACCGGCCGCAGGGCGAGCGGCGCTACGGCGACCGCCCGACCGACGGCCGCGGGCACGGGGACCGGCCGCAGGGCGAGCGGCGCTACGGCGACCGGGGCGGGTTCCGGCCGGAGGGCCGGGGCCGCGACGACCGGCCGCGCGACGACCGGCGCGGCCACAGCGGCCGGCCGCCGGCGCGTACCCACTGACCCTGTCCACGAGCCGAAACGCCGCCGCGGAGCCGGAGCTTCGCGGCGGCGTTCGCGCATGCCCTGCCGACGTGGGCCGGGTCGCGTAACGTCCGGCTCATGCCGACCATGCCGAAGTCGCTGTTCTGGACCCGGACGGACACCGCCGGCGCCGAGCACGCCCGGTTCGACGACACCCGCGGGTTGACCGCGCGGGGCACGCAGCTGGCCGTGGACCCGATCCCCTACACCTGCCGCTACCAGCTGGCCACCGACGAGGGGTGGGCGAGCACCCGGCTCGAGATCGAGGTCGAGGGGGCGGGCTGGCTGCGCAGCGTACGCCTGGAACGGGCGGCCGACCGGTGGCGGGTGACCACCGCCGAGCAGGGTGACCTGGACGGCGCGCTGACCGCCGCCGGCCACCCGCCGGCCGGGCTGCCCGGCACCGACGACCCGGACCGGCTGGCCGACGCGCTCGACATCGACCTCGGCGGTTCGGCGCTGTTCAACATCCTGCCGGTACGCCGGCTCGGGCTGACCGACGCGCCGCCGGACACCGCGCGGCGGATCACCGTCGCCTGGGTGCTGGTGCCGAGTCTCCAGGTGGTCCCGGCCGAGCAGGTCTACACCGCGCTGGGCCCGGGCCGGGTCCGCTTCGCCAGCGACACCTTCACCGCCGACCTGGAGCTGGACCCCGACGGATACGTCCTGCGCTACCCCGGCCTCGCCGAGCGCGCCACCGCCTGACCCGCCCCTCGCCCCGCGCCGGCCGCCGAGCCGCTCGTTCACCGAAAGAGTGGCCATTTCCCAGGGGATGGCCACTCTTTCTCTGTTCGCGCAGCGCCAGCGGGCGAGGGGCGCGGGGGGCTGGCGGGGTCAGGCGGGCCAGGCGCCGGTGGTGAGGAAGCGTTCGACGGTGGCCAGGTGGGGGGCCAGGTCGAGGCCCTGGGCGGCCACCCAGGAGTCGGCGTAGTAGGTGTCGGCGTACCGGTCGCCGGAGTCGCAGATCAGGGTGACCACCGAGCCCTGCCGGCCGTCGGCGTGCATGCCGGCGATCAGCCCGAACGCGCCCCAGAGGTTGGTGCCGGTCGAGCCGCCCACCCGCCGGCCGAGCACCGCCGAGGCGGCCCGCATGGCGGCCAGCGACGCGGCGTCCGGCACCTGGACCATCCGGTCCACCACCGAGGGCAGGAAGGACGCCTCCACGCTCGGCCGGCCGATCCCCTCGATCCGGGAACCCCGGCCGGTGCGCACCGACCAGTCGGCCGCCTGCCAGGCGGGGTAGAACGCGGAGTTCTCCGGGTCGACCACGCAGAGCTTGGTGGGCAGCCGGCGGTAGCGGGCGTACCGGCCGATGGTGGCGCTGGTGCCGCCGGTGCCCGCACCCACCACGATCCAGGCCGGCACCGGGTGGCGTTCCAGGGCGAGCTGCGCGTAGATCGACTCGGCGATGTTGTTGTTGCCCCGCCAGTCGGTGGCCCGCTCGGCGTAGGTGAACTGGTCCATGAAGTGCCCGCCGGTGTCCTCGGCCAGCCAGCGCGCCTCGACGACCACCCGGGCCGGGTCCTCGACGAGGTGGCAACGGCCGCCCTGGAACTCGATCTGGGCGATCTTCTCCGGCGAGGTGGAGGCCGGCATCACCGCGATGAACGGCAGCCCGAGCATCCGGGCGAAGTACGCCTCGGAGACCGCCGTCGAGCCGGAGGAGGCCTCCACGATCGTGGTCTCCGGGCCGATCCAGCCGTTGCAGAGCCCGTACAGGAAGAGCGAGCGGGCCAGCCGGTGCTTCAGCGAGCCGGTGGGGTGCACCGACTCGTCCTTCAGGTAGAGGTCGATCCCCCACTCCCTGGGCAGCGGGAAGGGCAGCAGGTGGGTGTCGGCGGACCGGTTGGCGTCGGCCTCCACGGTGGCGATCGCCTCGGTCACCCACGCCCGGCTGGCCTCGTCGCACCGGTCGAGATGAGTCACGCCGGAAACCTAACAAGGCCGGTCAGGGCCGCTCCGCGCCGCCCCGGCGGCGCTGCCGGCGCTGACCGGCCCGGCCGACGGCCCCGATCACCGGGGTCAGCCCGACGGCGAGCCGGGGCAGCGTGTCCAGCAGCCGCACCTGCGCGCCGCGCCAGCGCGGCAGGCTGACCACCGGCCGGGGCCGCCGGGCCAGCCGGACGGCCCGCGCGGCCACCCGCTCCGGCGTGAGCAGCGTGCCGGTGAAGGAGACCGCCGCGCCGGGGTCGTCCAGCCGGTCGTGCAGCATCGGCGTCCAGATCCCGTCCGGGCACAGGCACGACACGTGTACGCCCCGGTGCCCGGCCGCCCGCAGGTCGGCCAGGGTGCCCAGGCTGAACGCGAGCAGGGCGTGCTTGCTGGCCGCGTAGACGGTCTCGCCCGGTGCGGCGATCAGCCCGGCCAGCGAGACGACGTTGAGCACGTGCCCGTGCCCCTGGGCGCGCATCAGCGCCAGCGCGGCCAGGGTGCCGTTCATCGCGCCGAGGGTGTTCACCTCGACGATCCGCCGCCGGGTCGCCGCGTCGTGCGCCCACGAGGGCCCGGTGACCAGGATCCCGGCGTTGTTCACCCAGAGCCCGAGGCCACCCCGGTCGGCCGCCTCGGCGGCCACCGCCGCGCAGGCCGCCTCGTCGCGGACGTCGAGCGGGCGGGACCAGCCACCGAGCGGGGCGGCGGCCTCGGCCACCGCGGCGGCGTCGAGATCGGTGAGGAGCACCGGCCAGCCGTCGGCGTGCAGGGCGGCGGCGAGCGCCCGGCCGAGGCCGCCGGCGGCACCGGTCACCACGGCGGCTCCGGGCGCGCTCGGGCTCATCGGCGCACGCTACCGCCGCCGCCCCGGACCGCGCCAGAGCCCGAGCGGACCGCCCGGGGCCCTGTGCGGCGGACCATCCGCGTTTCCCGTGGACCGCGCCGGAGAACCCGGGCAGCCACGGCGGAGGCGGAAGACGGCGCGGGGCGGTCGGCTCAGGCGGAGGGCGGGGTGACCGGTTGCGGGCGGTTCTCCCACTTGGTCGACAGCGCGATGCCGGTGCGGGTGGAGGCCACCCCCGGCGTCCGGTTCAACCGCACGATCAGCCGCTCCAGCTCGGCGATGGTGGTCACCCGCGCCTTGAGCAGGAACGACTCGACGCCGGCCATGAAGTAGCAGGACTCGATCTCGGGTATCGCCCGGAACGCCTCCAGCACGTCGTCGGTGTCGGCGCCGGAGTCCTCGATGATGCCGATTAGCGCGGTCACGCCGAGCCCGACCGCCTCGGGCTCGATCTCCGCCCGGTACGCCCGGATCACCCCGCCGGCCTCCAGCTTGGCGACCCGTTCGTGCACGGCGGGGGCGGAGAGGCCGACCTGTCGGGCCAGTTCGGCGTAGGACAGGCGGGCGTTGCCGCGCAGCAGCTCCACGAGGCTCAGGTCGATGGCGTCCACGGAATGTAGACCCTAGTCGCAGAGGCGTAACGCCGGGCGTTCGGTATCCGTTGGATATAACAGCAGGTGACTGTTCGCAGACCGACGGTGACGGGAGAGCAACGCCGGTACCATTTACTAACTTCCCACTCAGTGCGTTTTTCGCGTTTGGCGGACAGGCCAGGTCGCTGGTGCTGTAATTGCCATACGTCCCTCATGACGGCTCTGGGCTCGCACCGGCCGGGGGCAGTGTGTTCAGCCGGGGGCTTCGTCGACGCGAGGAGGGGGCTGTGGACACTGGAGATCGCCTGCTGACACCGGGAGAGGTCGCCGCACTGTTTCGGGTTGATCCGAAGACTGTGACGAGATGGGCAGCGGCGGGCCGGATAGGAAGCATCCGGACTCCAGGCGGGCATCGCCGGTTTCGGGAATCCGAGGTGCGCGCCCTGCTGGAAGGGGAGGGCATGCTGGACGAGGCGGAAGACGTGGGCAAACCGCGCAACGTGGGCCCCGCCGCCTCGACCGGGCCCGGTCCGGCCAACGCCGGAATGTACTGAGGATCGGCACGCGGACCGGGCGCGGGGTCCGGTCCGCGTCCTGACTCACGCCCGGGCCGCGCCCAGCTCGCCCGACCAGCGCCGGAACAGGGTGTGCGGCACGCCCAGCGAATCCAGCACCTTGCCGGCCACGAAGTCCACCAGCTGCGCGGCGGAGGCCGCCGCACCCGCGCCGTAGAAGCCCGGGCTCGCCGGGAGCACCACGGCACCGGCGTCGTGCAGCGCGATGAGGTGTTCCAGGTGGCTACGGGTCACCGGGGTCTCCCGCGGCACCACCACCACCGGCCGCCGCTCCTTGAGGTTGACCTCGGCCGCCCGTTGCAGCAGATCCTTGGAGAGGCCGATCGCGATGCCGGCGCAGGCCGCCGTGCTGGCCGGCACCACCGCCATCCCGCGCACCGGGTAGGAGCCGCTGCTCGGCCCGGCGGCCAGGTCACCGGCGGGCCAGTGCCGCACGTCGGCGCCGGCCAGGTCCCGGCCCAGCCAGGCGGCGAGGTCCTCGGCCCAGTGCCCGTCCCGGAACGGTCGGCCGGTCTCGTCGAGCAGGGTCAGCCGGGCCGCCCGGGAGACGATCAGGTCCACCGGTTGCCCGGCGTCGAGCAGCCCCCGGACGACGGCCGCCGCGTACGGGGTGCCGGACGCCCCGGACACCCCGACCACCCATGGCTCGCGCATGCCCTCCAGCCTGCCTGGTCGCCGCCGCCGGCCGTCGACCGGCCCCGGATAGCCGTCGCCGCGCACCGGGCCGCCGGCCGATCCGCGCCGCCGGCGACCCGACCCCGTCAGGGCCGCAGGCCGAGCCGGACCACGAGGTCGAGCAGGGCGAACGCGAACAGCGCGATGCCGACGAAGCCGTTCGCGGTGAAGAACGCCCGGTTGACCCGGCTCAGGTCGGTCGGGCTGACCACCAGGTGCTGGTAGCCGAAGGCGACAGCGGTCAGCGCCAGGCCGATCCACCAGAGCCAGCCGAACCCGACCAGCGCGCCGAACCAGACGAAGAGCGCGAAGGTCACCACGTGCGCGATGGTCGACGCGTGCAGGGCGAACCGCAGCCCGTACCGGGCCGGCACGCTGTGCACGCCGATCTGCCGGTCGATCTCGGCGTCCTGGCAGGCGTAGATCAGGTCGAAGCCGCCGATCCAGAGCCCGACCGCCGCGCCGAGCAGCCAGGCCGGCCCGGAGCCGTCCAGGGTGCCGGTGACCGCGAGCCAGGCACCGACCGGGCCGACCGCCTGGGCGACCGCGAGGATGGCGTGCGGCCAGTTGGTGAACCGCTTGCCGTACGGGTAGACCACCAGCGGCACCACGGCCAGCGGCGCGAGTGCCAGGCAGAGCGGGTTGAGCAGGGCGGCGGCCGCCAGGAAGACCACCAGCGCGACGGCCGCGCCGGTCCAGGCCGTACGGAGGCTCACCGCCCCGGTGACCAGCTCGCGCCCGGCGGTACGCGGGTTCCGCGCGTCGATCCGCCGGTCGAGGATCCGGTTGGCGGCCATCGCGAACGTCCGCGCCCCGACCATCGCCACGGTGATCAGCAGCAGGTCGAGCCAGCGCACCCGCCCGCCGTCGACCTGCATCGCGGTCAGCGCCGACAGGTACGCGAACGGCAGCGCGAAGACCGAGTGCTCGATCGCCACCAGCTTGAGGAAGGACTTGACCCGGCCCGGCCGTTCGACCGGGGCGTCGACGACGGCCATCAGATCCCGTACTCCTTCCAGCGCTTGTCGACCAGCGAGACCACCTCGGGCGACATCCGCATCTCCTCCGGCCAGCCCCGGGTGTAGCCCTCCTCGGGCAGCTTGCGGGTCGCGTCGACGCCCGCCTTGCCACCCCAGAACTGCTGGTACGACGCGTGGTCCAGGTGGTCCACCGGGCCCTCGGTGAGCAGCAGGTCCCGGGCGTAGTCGACGTTGCCGAAGGCGCGGAAGGCGACCTCGTTGTAGTCGTGCACGTCGCAGTCCTCGTCGACGATCACGATCAGCTTGGTCAGTGACATCATGTGCGCGCCCCAGATCGCGTTCATCACCTTCTGCGCGTGCTTCGGGTAGCGCTTGCGGATCGACACGATCGCGCAGTTGTGGAACACCCCGGCGGCGGGCAGGTCGTAGTCGACGATGTCCGGGATCAGGAAGCGCAGCAGCGGCGCGAAGATCCGCTCGGTGGCCTTGCCGAGACCGTGGTCCTCCTGCGGCGGCTGGGATGTGACGATCGAGTGGTAGACCGGGTTGCGCTGCATGGTCATGCACTCGACGTGCATCACCGGGAACGGCTCCACCGGCGTGTAGAAGCCGGTGTGGTCGCCGAACGGGCCCTCCGGCAGCCGCTCGCCCGGCTCGAGGTAGCCCTCCAGCACGATCTGCGCGTGCGCCGGCACCTGGAGCGGGACGGTCAGGCAGTCCACCATCTCGACCCGCTCGCCCCGCAGGTACCCGGCGAACAGGTACTCGTCGATGTCGGCGGGGAGCGGCGCGCTGGCCGAGTAGGCGACCGCGGGGTCGGCCCCGATGGCGATCGCCACCGGCAGCCGCTGCCCGAGCCGCTCGGCGACCGCGTGGTGCGCGGTGGAGTTCTTGTGGATCTGCCAGTGCATGCCGATGGTGTTGTGCGAGTGCTGCTGGAGCCGGTAGAGCCCGAGGTTGCGCTTGCCGGTCTCCGGGTGCTTGGTGTGGGTCAGCCCGAAGTTGTGGAAGATCCCGCCGTCGCCCGGCCAGACCTGCAGCCCCGGCAGCCGGTTCAGGTCGACGTCGTCGCCCCGGTAGACCACCTGCTGGCAGGGGGCGGTCCGGACCTTCTTCGGCGGCATCGACTTGAGCTGCATGACCTTGCCGAGGCCGTCCATCATCCCGGACAGCCCCATCGGCAGCTCCGGCTTGAGCATGTTGCCGATCCGCTCGCCGATCTCGTCGAGGTGCTCCACCCCGAGCGCCATCGCCATCCGCTTCTCGGTGCCGAACAGGTTGATCGCCACCGGCATCTCGCCGCGGGTCGGCCGCTCGAAGAGCAGCGCCGGGCCGCCGGCCCGGACCGTACGGGTGACGATCTCGCTGATCTCCAGGGTGGGGTCGACCGGGGCGCTCACCCGCCGCAGCTCGCCCGCGCGCTCCAGCGCCGCGAGGAAGTCCTTGAGATCGTTGTACGGGAAGCCACGAGCCGCCATACCAGCCAGTCTCCCGCACCCGCTGACGGGCCGCCCACGCCGGGTGGGCGGATGCCGCCGCCGGCCGTGTGCGCTCTGCCACACCGGCCCCTGGAACGGTCGGACTGTCGGTGCCGGGTGGCACCATCCCCGGGCCGTCGCAGGAGTACGAGGGGAGCCGGGATGCCGCGCCGCACGTCCGTGTCGTTGAAGGTCGTCGATCGGGGAGCGGGCACCCCGGTGCTGGCGCTGCACGGGTGGACCCCGGACCACCGGCTGATGCTCGGCTGCCTGGAACCGGTCTTCGCCGGGCGCGCCGGCTACCGGCGGCTCTACCCGGACCTGCCCGGCATGGGCGCGTCGCCGGCGCCGGCGGAGATCGCCAGCTCCGACGACGTGCTCGACACCGTCCAGGATCTCGTCGACGACCTGCTCGCCGACGAGCCGTTCCTGCTCGTGGGCGAGTCCTACGGCGGCTACCTGGCCCGCGCGCTCGCCCGGTCCCGCCCGGAGCAGGTGCTCGGGCTGGCGCTGGTCTGCCCCATCGGCACGGCCGTGGAGAACGCCGCGCGCCGGGTGCCGGAGGCGCAGGTGCTGCGCCCCGACCCGGCCCTGCTCGCCGCGACCGACGCTCGCGTCGCCGCGGAGTTCGCCGACATCGCGGTGGTGCAGACGCCCGAGACGCTGCGGCGGTTCCGCGAGGAGATCATGACCGGGCTGGACGCCGCCGACGCCCCGGCGCTGGCCCGGATCCGGCAGCGGTGGACCCTCACCGAGGATCCGGAGGGCGGCGCGCAGTTCACCCGGCCGACCCTGATCCTCACCGGGCGGCAGGACCACGCCACCGGCTACCTCGACCAGTTCGCGCTGCTGCCGCACTACCCGCGGGCGACGTTCGCGGTGCTCGACGTGGCCGGCCACAACCTGCAGATCGAGCAGCCCGGGCTCTTCGACGCGCTGGTCGGCGAGTGGCTCGACCGGGTGGCCGCCGAACGCTGAGCCGCCCGCCGGCCGGGTCGCCGCCGAACGCCGGGCGACCCGCCGGCGGCGGGGTCAGCGGGCGGGCGCCCAGGCGTACCGGGCCAGCGGCGGGTCGACCGGCGCGGCGGTGAGCCGGTTGGCGAAGGTGGAGATGGTGTACGTGCCGACGCCGAGCACCACGTCCAGGGCGTGCCGGGGCTGGTAGCCGGCCGCCAGGAAGGCGCAGAGCTGCGCCTCGGGCACCGCGCCCCGGTGGTCGAGCACGGCCCGGGTGAAGCGGCGCAGCGCCTCCAGCCGGTCGTCGGGCAGCGGCGTGCCGGCGCGCAGCGCCTCGATCAGCTCGGGCGCGGCACCGTGCCGGGTCAGCGTGGCGGTGTGCATGGCGACGCAGAGGTGGCACTCGTTGCCGGTGGCGACGGTCAGCACCACCACCTCCCGCTCGACCGGGTCGAGCGCGCAGGTGTCGAAGATGCCGGTGACGGTCAGGAATCCCTTGAGCAGTTCCGGCGACTCGGCCATCAGGCCGACCGCGGCGGGCAGGTGGCCGAGCTTGCGGCGTACCCCCTCGATGGTGGGCCGGGCGGCGGCCGGCGCGGTGTCCGGGGTGTGGCAGGTGAAGACGGGCACGGGGTGACCTTTCGCGGGGCGGGGTCGCCGGCGCGCGGACCGGCGCCGGCCGTGACGTAGGATCGTCAACGTGGTTGTCCGAATCGTAAACCTGGTTGTCGAACATGGCAACTGACCCCGACCGGCCCGGCTTCCTGCTGCCCCTGCTGCTGCTCGCCGGCTTCCGTACGCTCATCGACGACCTGCACGCCGAACTGGCCCGGCAGGGGCATCCCGAGCTGCGCCCGCTGCACGGCTTCGTGCTCCAGGCGGTCGGCGCCGGCGGCACCACCGCCACCGGACTGGGCCAGCGGCTGGGCATCTCCAAGCAGGCGGCCGGCAAGACGGTGGACCGGCTGGTCGCCCTCGGCTACCTGGAACGCGCCGACGACCCGCACGACGCCCGGCGCAAGCTGGTGCGGATGACCCCGCGCGGGCACGACGGGCTGCGCCGCTCGGCGGTGGTCTTCGACCAGCTCCGGCAGCGCTGGGCGGACACTCTGGGCGCGGACCGGGTGGCCGCGCTGGAGGACGACCTGCGCGCCGTCACCCCGGCCAACTGGTTCCGGCTCGACGTGCCCGGCTGGTTCGGCGGCTGACCGTCGCCCGGCGAGAAATCTCACCGGGTGCTGGCCCGGCTCCCCCGGCGGGGGCAGGGTGGGCGCATGTCGGACGCGTACGTCGTGGGCGACCCGGACGGGCTGTCGCCGCTGCTGGCCGAGATCCGGGACGCCGTGGCCCGGGAGCTGCACGCCCAGCTGGCGCTCCGGGCGGAGCGGATCGAACTGGCCGACGTGCCGGAGGTGGCCTACCAGGTCACCCTGCGGGTGAACGAGACGGTACGGCGGCGCGGCAGCGCGCCGCGCGGCGGTCACCGGGCGGAGTAGCCCCGGGCCGGCCCGACCCGGAGCTTCGGACCTCAGTCGAGGCCGCCGTAGGAGTGCAGGCCCTCGAAGAAGATGTTCACGCCGAACAGGTTCATCAGCATGGTGCAGAAGCCGACCACGGCCAGCCAGGTGGCCACGTTCCGCCGCACGCTCGGGGTGGCCCGGGCGTGCAGGTAACCGGCGTAGATCACCCAGGAGATGAACGACCAGGTCTCCTTCGGGTCCCAGCCCCACGGCCGGCCCCAGGCGGCCTCGGCCCAGATCGCCCCGGCGATCACCGCGAAGGTGAAGATCGGGAACGCGAAGGCGTGCAGCACGAAGGTCAGCCGCTCCAGCGCGGCGGCCGCCGGCAGCCGCTTGGCCAGGGTGTACGGGAAGCTGCGCCGGCCGCGCTCGTAACCGGCCCGCATCAGGTACGCCACCGCCGGCACCACGCCCAGCAGGAAGATGCCGGAGCTGAACACGACTGTCGAGACGTGGATGACGAACCAGTACGAGTTGAGCGCCGGCACCAGCGGCACCACCGGCACGTAGAGCACCAGTTCGGCGGTGGCCACCAGCAGCACCATCACCAGGGTGAGGAAGAGCCCGAGGCGGCGCAGCGACGGCTTCCTCCAGAGCACCACCAGCCAGGCGGCGACGCCGATGAACGAGACCGTGAGCACGAACTCGTACATGTTGCCCCAGGGCATCCGGTCGGCCGCGATGCCGCGGGTGACCAGCGCCCCGAAGTGCAGCAGTGCGGCGAGCGCGGTGACGCCGACCGCGATCCGGCCGGCCAGCCGGGCTCGGTGCCCGCTGCGCCCGGCGGCGGTCGTGCCGGCCACCGCCGGTTCCGCCGGGAGGCTGCCCCCGGCCCCGCCCACACCGGCACCGACCAGTTCCCGCGCCGGCGTGGCGACCTGGGCGCGGGCGTTGCCGAGCGCGTACTCGACGGCGTGGCTGATCATGGCGACCAGGTACGCCAGGATCGCGAACGACACCAGCTGGTCGGAGAGTGCGGACATCACTCGGCTCCTTCTCGCGCTCCGGCCGGGTCGCCTCCGTCGCGATCCGCACCGGCCCGCTCGTCCGCCGGCCCGTCACCGCTGACCGCGGCGACGAGCTGGGCGAACTCGTCGGCGAACCCGGGGTGGTCGGTGCGCGGCAACCCACCGGCCTCGACCAAACTACTACCGCCCGTCGGAGATCCACTCGCCGGGTCGGTGGAACCACCCGCCGGGGCGATGGCACCGGCCGGGAGCACCCGGAAGAAGACCCGCCGGCGGCGGACGAAGAGCGAGCCCATCAGGCCCGCCAGCAGCGTCCCGGCGCTCACCAGCAGCAGCGTCGAGCCCGGGTCGTACCGGACGGACAGCACGATGTACGGCTGCGTCCCCAGGAACTCCAGCCGGGTGCCGTCGTCCAGGGTCCAGGTCTCGCCGACCTTGAGCAGCTTGGTGCCGACCTCCTTGACCTTGCCGGTCCGCACCTGCCGCTGGTCCAACTCGTAGACCGAGCCGGGGATGCCCGCGTCCAGACCCAGGTTGCCCCGGTACGCGACCAGGTTGAGCAGCGGGTTGCGCTCGACCGGGAAGTCCGACCGGACGAACGGGCCCTGCTGCGGCGCGGTCGGCAGGTACAGGCCCGTGAAGGCCATCTGGAGATCCGGGTCCCGCCGCCCGGTGGCCGGGTCGACGTTGGCGTCCGGGAAGGCGGCCACGCCCTCGCCGGTGATCCCGACGTCGCCGGTGGTGAGGAACGGCGTGGTGCTGGTCTGGCTGCGGCCGAACCGGTCGGTGTAGCGGACCACCGGGGCGTACCCGTGGCCGAGCAGGTAGACGTTGGCGCCGTCGACCCGCAGCGGCGAGTTCACCGAGAACTCGGCCGGGCGCGACCCGCGGCCCTCCTCGTCGACGGTCACCTTGGCGTTGAAGAACTTCGGCTGGCCGTTGGACTCCAGGAACTCCGCCTCGAAGTCGTCCAGCCGCAGGCAGAACCCGGGCAGGTCGGCGCTGCTCACCCGGGGGCCGAACTTCGTCTCGGCGTACTGCTGCTGGGTGTTGCAGAACGCGTTCTCCGCGCCGGCGACCAGCAGCCGGTTGCCGCTCCAGCCGTACCAGGAGCCGAGCGCGACACCGATCAGCACCACCACCATCGAGGTGTGGAAGAGCAGGTTGCCGGTCTCCTTGAGGTAGCCCTTCTCGGCGGAGACCTCGTCGCCGCGGACCACCACCCGCCAGCGCCGCCGGCGCAGCACCTCGGCGATCGCCGCCGCGCCGCCGGCCGGCGCGGCCAGCACCGCGTGCTGCGGCAGCCGGTCCAGCCGCTTCGGCGCGACCGGCGGCTTCGCCCGCAGCGCGCGGACGTGGTCGCGCAGCCGGGGCGTGATGCAGCCGATCAGCGAGGTGAACAGCAGCAGGTAGATCGCGGAGAACCAGACCGAGCCGAACGCCTCGAAGGCGCCGATCCGGTCCAGCACCGGCGCCAGGTCGGGGTGCGCGACGAAGTAGTCCCGGACGTCCTCCGGGTTGACCCCGCGCTGGGGCAGCACCGAGCCGGGGATGGCGGCGACGGCGAGCAGGAAGAGCAGCACCAGCGCGGTACGCATGCTGGTCAGCTGCCGCCAGGAGTTGCGCAGCAGGGCCAGCACCGGGTTGGGCCGGCGCCGGGGAGCCTCGGCCGGGGACGCCGGCCGGTCGTCCACGACTGTCATCAGATGCTCACCTCGCCCACCCCGACGGTGGTCTGCAACCAGATCACGAAGTTGGTCCACCCGCCGGTGACCAGCCCGAGGCCGATCAGGATCAGCAGGGCGCCGCCGATCCGGGTGACCCAGCGGCTGTTGCGCCGGACGGCGCGGAACACCCCGAGCAGGCGCTGGAAGCCCAGCCCGAAGACGACGAACGGTATCCCCAACCCCAGGCAGTACGCCACGGCCAGCACCACCGCCCGGTCGGTCTGCCCCTCGACGGCGGCCATGCCGAGCACCGCGCCCAGCGTCGGGCCGACGCACGGCACCCAACTGAGCGCGAAGACGGCACCGAGCACCGGCGCGCCGAGCAGCCCGGCGGCGGGCAGCCGGTGGATCCGGAACTCCCGCTGCATCCCGGGCACCAGCCCGAGGTAACCCAGCCCGAGCAGCACCACCAGCCCGCCGATGACGATCTCCAGCGTCCGCTCGTGGTCGAAGAAGATCCGCCCGAAGCCGGCGAAGAGGATCGCGGTGGCGGTGAAGACGACGGTGAAGCCGGCGATGAAGAGCAGCGTCCCGGCCAGCACCCGGCCCTTGACAGCGGTCCTGGCCACCGGCCGGGCGGCGACGGCCACCCCGCCGGCCGGGGTGTCCGGGTCGCCCCCGGCGGCCGGACCGGGCTTCGGGCGGCCCTCCAGGTCGGCCCCGGCCAGCCCGGTCACGTACGACAGGTAGCCCGGCATCAGCGGGAGCACGCACGGGGAGAGGAAGCTGACCAGCCCGGCCAGCGCGGCCGCGCCGATGGCGAGCAGCAGCGGGCCGCTCTGCGCCAACTCCCGGAACGTCTCGCCCATCAGCGTTGACCGGTCGGCGCCGGCGACTCGGCGGCGATCCGCTCGACGATGGGTTGCAGGCCCTCCTGCTTGACCGCCGCCCGGATCACCGCGGCGATCCGCCCCTCCCGGTCCAGCACCACGGTGGCCGGGATGGTGTTCGGCGGGATGTCCAGCGCGAGCGCCAGCCGACTCGGCGGGTCGAACAGGCTCGGGTAGCTGACCCGGCCCTCCTCGAAGGCCCTCGCCTTGTCCCGCTGGTCCTGCACGTTGATGCCCAGGAAGGTCACCCCGGATTCCTTGGTGGCCTGGTAGGTGGCCTCCAGGTCGTCCGCCTCGGCGCGGCAGGGCGCGCACCACGAGCCCCAGAAGTTGACCACCACGACCTGGCCGCGGGCGGTGGCGACGTCGTAGCTGCCGCCGGTGAGCAGCTCACCGGCGAGCTTCGGGGCGGCGGACCGCTGGTCGGGAGCGCACTCGATGATGCCGTCCCGGTTGGCGCAGGCCTCCTCCCCGCCGCCCGGCGAGCAGGCGGCCATCGCCACCGCGGTGGCGGCGGCGAGCAGACCGGCGGTCCACCTCCGGGCGTTCATCAGGCCCCCTTGGCCGTCCGGGCGGTCGGCGACATCGCGATCAGGTGGGCGGCCGGCTCGGAGTAGCCGATGCCGACCACCTTGGCGCCCTCGAAGTGGAACGAGGTGAGGCTGGCCAGCCCGCACTGCCGCTTGCGCGGGTCGTGCCAGAGCCGCTTGCGCTCGACGTGCCGGCGCAGCGTCCAGATCGGCAACTGGTGCGAGACCAGCACCGCCTCGCGCCCCTCGGCGGCCACCCGGGCGGCGTGCAGGGCGGCGAACATCCGCTCGGCGATGGCCCGGTAGGCCTCGCCCCAGGACGGGGTGACCGGGTCGCGCAGCACCCACCAGTTGCGCGGGTCGCGGAACGAGCCGTCACCCGGGGAGACCTTCTTGCCCTCGAACCAGTTGGCGCTCTCGATCAGCCGCTCGTCCACCCCGACCGGCAGCCCGAACTGCGCCGCGATCGGCTCGGCGGTCTGCTGGGCGCGCTCCAGCGGGCTCGCCACCACGTGCACGATCTCCCGATCGGCCAGCCCCTGGGCGGCCGCCTTGGCCATCTGCACGCCGAGTTCGGAGAGGCGGAACCCGGGCAGCCGGCCGTAGAGGATCTTGTCCGGGTTGTGCACCTCGCCGTGCCGCAGCACGTGGACCACCGTCGTACTCACCGCTACCCCCCGAGACCCGCCGACGCCGCCGCGGCGGCCGCACCCGGCAGCGCGGCGGCGATCTGCTCCAGCGCGGCGTCGTCCAGCGCCGCCGACACGAACCACGATTCGAACGCGCTCGGCGGCAGGTAGACCCCGGCCGCGAGCATCGCGTGGAAGAACGCCTTGAAGGCCGGCACCTGCTGGGTGCGGGCGCTGTCGTAGTCGACCACGTCGGCGTCGGTGAAGAAGATCGAGAACATGCTGCCCGCGTACGACAGCCGGTGCGGGACCCCGGCGGCGGCCAGCGCGTCGGACGCGAGCTTGCCCACGACGGCGGCCGTCTCGTCCAGCTTGCGGTAGACCGCCTCGTCGGCCAGCCGGAGCGTGGCCAGGCCGGCGGCGCAGGCCAGCGGGTTACCGGAGAGCGTGCCGGCCTGGTAGACCGGGCCGGCCGGGGCGAGCCGGGCCATCACCTCCGCGCGACCGCCGAACGCCGCGGCAGGCAGCCCACCCCCCATGACCTTGCCGTACGTCCACAGGTCGGCGTCGCTGGCGTCGAGGCCGTGCCAGCCGGAGCGGGAGACCCGGAACCCGGTCATCACCTCGTCGACGATGAGCAGGGCGCCGTGCGCGTGCGCGATCCGGGCCAGTTCCTGGTTGAAGCCGTCGCGGGGGGCCACCACGCCCATGTTGCCCGCGGCGGCCTCGGTGATGACCGCGGCGATGTGCTGCCCCTCGGCGGCGAACGCCTCCTCCACCGCCCGCACGTCGTTGTACGGCAGCACGATGGTCTCGCTCGCCGCGGCGCCGGTGACGCCGGGCGAGTCGGGCAGGCCGAGGGTGGCCACGCCGGAGCCGGCGGCGGCGAGCAGCGCGTCGACGTGCCCGTGGTAGCAGCCGGCGAACTTCACGATCTTGGAGCGGCCGGTGAAGCCCCGGGCCAGCCGGATCGCCGACATGGTCGCCTCGGTGCCGGAGTTGACCAGCCGGACCTGCTCGACCGGGGTGCGGTCGACGATCTCGGCGGCCAGCTCGACCTCGCCCGGGGTCGGGGTGCCGAAGCTGGTGCCGCGGGCGGCGGCGGCCTGCACGGCGGCGACCACCTCCGGGTGGGCGTGACCGAGGATCAGCGGCCCCCAGGAGCAGACCAGGTCGACGTAGCGCCGGTCGTCGGCGTCGTAGAGCCAGGGACCCTCCCCCCGGACCATGAAGCGCGGGGTGCCGCCGACGGCGCGGAACGCGCGCACCGGCGAGTTCACCCCGCCCGGCACGAGGGCGCGGGCGCGGTCGAACAGGGCCTCGGAGGCCGGCGCGTCGGCCGGGTAGCGGCCGGATCCGGCGGGAAACATATCGGTCACGATGCGGCCATTGTGTCAGCGCCGGACGGCGAATCGGCAGGCACCCCGGACGGGGGTTACCAGTCTCACCCGCTCGCGCTCACGGGCGGCGGCCCGCCGCGGGCCCGGCCGGCGGCCGGGCGCTCGGATCTGGCCCGGTCGGCCCGCCTCGACAGGCCGAGCGGTCGAGATCGCGATAGGCTGACCGGGTGGATCGTGCCGAACTGTCCATCACGGTACACCGGACGGGCGACGAAGCCGTGCTGCGCCTCGCCGGTGAGATCGACATGCTCACGGCCGCCCAGCTGTCGACAGTCGTCAATGAGGTGCTGACCGACCCGCCACCGCGCATCGTGCTCGACCTCGGCGGGGTCACCTTCTGCGACTCACAGGGTCTGGGCACCCTGGTGGTCCTCAGCCGCAAGGCCAGTCACGCGCAGAGTCTGCTCGTCCTCACCCACGTGGGCGACTTCCTGCTCCGCGTGCTGGACATCACCGGCCTCCGCTCCGCCCTGATGATCCGCAACGACCAAACCACCCGCTAACCCCCCCGCCCCCCGCGCCCCCCGCCCCCCCCGAATCACCTCGTTGATCATGAGGTTGGCGGCGCCGAAAGCTGCGAAACACCCCGCCAACCTCATGATCAACACCAGGCCCCGGGGGGTGGGTGGGTGGGTGGGTGGGGTGGGGTGGGGTGGGGTTAGGGGGTGTTGCCCCAGCGGGCTTGTTCGAGGATTTCGACGGCGCGGTCGCGGGCGTCGGGGTCGTCGGCGCGCAGCAGGGCGGTCGCCTCGTCCACGGCGTCGGTCAGCATCCGCCACTGCGCGTCCCGCTCGCGCACCAGGTCGGACTGGGCGGCCAACTGGCGGGTCTTGACCCACAGCTCCACGAAGACCGACACCTTGGCGCGCAGCACCCACGGGTCGAAGGGCTTGGTGAGGTAGTCCACGGCGCCGACCGCGTATCCGCGCAGGGCGAGCTGGGCGTCCCGGTCGGCCGCGGTGAGGAAGATGATCGGCACGTGCCGGGTACGCTCCCGGCGCTTGATGTGGCTGGCCGTCTCGAAGCCGTCCATGTCCGGCATCTGGGCGTCCAGCAGGATCACCGCGAAGTCGTCCACCAGCAGCTGCTTCAGTGCCGCCTCGCCGCTCTCCACGGCGACCGACTGGACCGGCAGCCCCTGGAGGATCGCCTCCAGTGCCATCAGGTTCTCCCGCCGGTCATCGACCAGCAGCGCCTTCGCCATCTGGGTCACGAGCTCTCCTCGGTCCGGCCGCCGCTGATCCAGGACGCCATGAGCTCGATCAGCTCGTCCAGGTCGACGGGTTTGGTGATGTAGTCGCTGCCGCCGGCCGCCAGGGCGGACTCCCGGTCCCCGGGCATCGCCTTCGCGGTCAGGAAGACGACCGGCAGGTCGGCGAAGCGGTGGTTACGCCGGATCTGCCGGGTCGTCTCGTAACCGTCCTGGTCCGGCATCATCGCGTCCATCAGGACGATGTCCACCTCCGGATGCTCGGCCAGCAGGCGGACGCCGTCCGCCCCGTTGTCCGAGTACAACACGGTCATGCCGTGCAGTTCCAACGCGCTGGTCAGCGCGAAGACGTTCCGGACGTCGTCGTCCACGATCAGCACGGTGGCCCCCTCGAGCCGCCGGGTGGTCGGGCCGGGGGTCGGTTCGGTCAGCTCCACCGGCGGCATGAGCAGCGAGGACGGCAGCCCCGCGCGGGACGGCGACGGCGGCAGCGGGGCCACCACCGCGTCCGGCGCCAGCACGTCCGGCACGAAGAGCGTGAACGTCGAGCCCTGCCCGGGCGCCGAGGTCACGCTGATCGCGCCGCCGAGCAGCCGGGCCAGGTCGCGGCTGATCGACAGCCCCAGCCCGGTGCCGCCGTAGCGGCGGCTGGTGGTGCCGTCGGCCTGCTGGAACGCCTCGAAGATCAGCGACAGCTTGTCGTCCGAGATCCCGATGCCGGTGTCGATCACCGTGAACGCGATCACCTGCCGGGCGTTCACCAGGGCCGGCACGTCGAAGACCTCGTTCTCCGCCGCCGGCGCGATGCGCAGCGTCACCGCGCCGTTGTCGGTGAACTTGACAGCGTTGGAGAGCAGGTTGCGCAGGATCTGCTGCAACCGCTGGGCGTCGGTGACCACCGAGGGCGGCAGGTCCTTGCTGACCCGCACCTGGAAGTCCAGGCCCTTCTCCTCGGCCTGCGGCGCGAACGCCTGCTCGACGTACGCGCGGATGTCGTCGAACCGGACCTCGGTCGGCTCGACGTCCATCCGGCCCGCCTCGATCTTGGACAGGTCGAGGATGTCGTCGATCAGCGAGAGCAGGTCGGAGCCGGCGCTGTGGATGGTCCGGGCGAACTCGATCTGCTTCGGGGTGAGGTTCTGCTCCGAGTTCTCCGCCAGCAGCCGGGCCAGCAGCAGCAGCGAGTTCAGCGGCGTCCGCAGCTCGTGGCTCATGTTGGCCAGGAACTCCGACTTGTACGCCGACGCCCGGGTGAGCTGCTGTGCCTTCTCCTCCAGGCCGAGCCGGGCCAGCTCGATCTCCCGGTTCTTGGTCTCGATGTTGCCCTTCTGCTCGGAGAGCAGGGTGGCCTTCTCCTCCAGTTCGGCGTTGGTGCGCTGCAGCTCCGCCGACTGCTCCTGCAGTTCCAGCGCCAGCCGCTGGGACTGCGCCAGCAGCTCCTCGGTACGCCGGTTCGCCTGGATGGTGTTCACCGCGATGCCGATGGTGAGCACCAGCCGCTCCAGGAACGACAGGTGCAGCTCGGAGAAGGGGGTCACGCTGGCGAACTCGATCACGCCGAGCAGCTCTCCCTCGAAGAGCACCGGCAGCACGACCAGGTCGGCCGGCGGGGTGTCGGCCAGCCCCGAGCGGAGGGTGAGCCGCCCGTCCGGCGAGCCGCCGACCCGGATCGTCCGGCGGGAGAGGGCGGTCTGGCCGACCAGCCCCTCGCCCGGCCCGAAGGTCACGTCGTGCCCGCGCGCCACGTAGCCGTACGAGGCGGTCAGCCGCAGCCGCATCACGCCCTCGGAGGTGTCCGCCAGGAAGAACGCGCCGAGCTGGGCGTCGACCAGCGGGGTCACCTCCATCATGATCATGCGGCAGACCTCGCCGAGGTCGCGCTGACCCTGGAGCAGACCGCCGATCCGGGCCAGGTTCGAGTCGAGCCAGCCCTGCTCGGCGTTCTTCTTGGTCGTCTCCCGGAGGGTGACGATCATCTGGTTGATGTTGTCCTTCAGCTCGGCGACCTCGCCCTGCGCCTTGACGGCGATCCGCTGGGTCAGGTCGCCCCGGGTCACCGAGGTGGAGACCTGGGCGATCGCGCGCAGCTGGGTGGTGAGCGTCGAGGCGAGCTGGTTGACGTTCTCGGTGAGGTCCCGCCAGGTGCCGGAGACCCCCTTCACCTGGGCCTGACCGCCGAGCTTGCCCTCGGTGCCCACCTCGCGGGCCACCCGGGTCACCTCGTCGGCGAACGACGACAGCTGGTCCACCATCGTGTTGACGGTGTTCTTCAGCTCCAGGATCTCGCCCTGCGCGTCGACCGTGATCTTCTGCGACAGGTCGCCCTTGGCCACCGCCGTGGTCACCGAGGCAATGTTGCGCACCTGGCTGGTCAGGTTCGACGCCATCGAGTTCACGTTGTCGGTCAGGTCCCGCCAGGTACCGCTGACGCCCTTCACCTGCGCCTGACCGCCGAGCTTGCCCTCGGTGCCCACCTCGCGGGCCACCCGGGTCACCTCGTCGGCGAACGACGACAACTGGTCCACCATCGTGTTGACAGTCGACTTCAGCTCCAGGATCTCGCCCTGCGCGTCGACCGTGATCTTCTGGGACAGGTCGCCCTTGGCCACCGCCGTGGAGACCTGGGCGATGTTGCGCACCTGGGCGGTCAGGTTGGACGCCATCGAGTTCACGTTGTCGGTCAGGTCCCGCCAGGTGCCGGCGACCCCGCGGACCTGGGCCTGGCCGCCGAGCTTGCCCTCGGTGCCCACCTCGCGGGCCACCCGGGTCACCTCGTCGGCGAACGAGGAGAGCTGGTCCACCATCGTGTTGACAGTCGACTTCAGCTCCAGGATCTCGCCCCGGGCGTCCACGGTGATCTTCTGCGACAGGTCGCCCTTGGCCACCGCCGTGGTCACCGAGGCGATGTTGCGCACCTGGCTGGTCAGGTTCGACGCCATCGAGTTCACGTTGTCGGTCAGGTCGCGCCAGGTACCGCTGACGCCCTTGACCTGCGCCTGGCCGCCGAGCTTGCCCTCGGTGCCCACCTCGCGGGCCACCCGGGTCACCTCGTCGGCGAACGACGAGAGCTGGTCCACCATCGTGTTGACGGTGTTCTTCAGCTCCAGGATCTCGCCCTGCGCGTCGACGGTGATCTTCTGGGACAGGTCGCCCTTGGCCACCGCGGTGGAGACCTGGGAGATGTTGCGCACCTGGCTGGTCAGGTTGCCGGCGAGCTGGTTGACGTTCTCGGTGAGGTCCCGCCAGGTGCCGGAGACCCCGCGCACCTGCGCCTGGCCGCCCAGCTTGCCCTCGATGCCCACCTCCCGGGCCACCCGGGTCACCTCGTCGGCGAACGACGACAACTGGTCCACCATCGTGTTGACGGTGTCCTTCAGCTCCAGGATCTCGCCCTGCGCGGCCACGGTGATCTTCTGCGACAGGTCGCCCCGGGCCACCGCCGTGGAGACCTGGGCGATGTTGCGCACCTGGCTGGTCAGGTTCGACGCCATCGAGTTGACGCTGTCGGTGAGGTCCTTCCAGGTGCCGGCCACGTTCGGCACCTCGGCCTGGCCGCCCAGCTTGCCCTCGGTGCCCACCTCCCGGGCCACCCGGGTGACCTGCTCGGCGAAGAGCCGCAGCGTGTCGGTGAGGTAGTTCATCGTGTCGGCCAGCTCGGCGACCTCGCCGCGCGCCCCGACGGTGATCTTCTGCGACAGGTCGCCCTTCGCCACCGCCGTCGCCACCTGGGAGATCGACCGCACCTGGCCGGTGAGGTTCGACGCCATGGTGTTCACCGAGTCGGTGAGGTCCTTCCAGGTGCCGGCCACGCCGCGGACGTCGGCCTGGCCGCCCAGCTTGCCCTCGGTGCCCACCTCGCGGGCCACCCGGGTCACCTCGTCGGCGAACGACGAGAGCTGGTCGACCATGGTGTTCACGGTGCGCCCGATGCGCAGGTACTCACCGCGCAGCGGCCGGCCGTCGATCTCCAGCGCCATGTGCTGGGAGAGATCACCGTCGGCGACCGCCACGATCACCCGGGCGATCTCGGTGGTCGGCCGGCCCAGGTCGTCGATCAGCGAGTTGATCGCCCGCTGGCCCTCCGCCCACGAGCCGTCCAGCCCCTCGTCGTCCAGGCGTTCCGTGAGCCGGCCGTCCCGGCCGACGATCCGGCTGATCCGGCGCAGGTCGAGGTACTGCCGCTCCTGGAGGGAGACCACCTCGTTGAAGGCGTCCGCCACCTCACCCGCCCGGCCCGCCCGCCTGGGCAGCCGGACCTTGAGGTCGCCGCGGCGCACCCGCCGCAGCGCCTCGGTCAGCTCGACGAGGACCGCCTCGTGGTCGGGCGCGGTCTGGTCCGCGGCTACCGACTGTTTCGCCGTGGTCATCATTCCTCGCTCACGTCGGGGGCCACCGGTGCGTGCCGGCACGTTGGCATCCCATCATTGTGCCTGCGAGCTCGGCCAGCGCCACGTCGCGCGCCGCTCGGCACGCGCGAACCGACCACCGCCGCCCGGCCCGGCCCGCCGCGCCGACCGGGTCGGGACCGCTCCCGGCCCGGCTGGAAGGGCTGGCTCGGACCGTCGGGGCGCCCGCTTTCGGCCCGGCCGGGACCGGTCGTCCGGAGCGGGTGGGGCTGCCGGCGGCCGCCCGGCCCAGCCGGCCTGGGGCCGGGCGGTGGGGGATCGGCTTGGCACCGGGCGGGTGGCGGTGGAGGATACGAGGGTGGCAGCGGAGGCAGGCCCCACGACGACCGGGGGCCCGGATGAGCATGTCCGGCGGGTCCGGCTGCCCGCCGACCGGCGTACGCCCGCCGCCGCGCGGGCCGTCGTCCGCTCGGTGCTCGCCGAGGCGCACCTCGACCAGCTGCTCAACGAGGCGCTGCTGCTGACCACGGAACTCTCCACCAACGCGGTGGAGCACGCCGGCACGGAACTGGACATCGAGGTCGTCGCCGACCGTACCGGGCTGACGGTGATGGTGTCGGACTTCGCGTCCGGCCCGGTCGACGAGCTGACCGTGGGCGTCCGCAACGACGCCACCGAGATCACCGAGGTCGCCGAGCGCGGCCGGGGCCTGCTGCTGGTCGACCACTTCGCCAGCCGGTGGGGCACCACCTACCTGCCCAGCGGCAAGGGCGTCTGGTTCCGGCTGGACCGGCCCGACCCGCCGGGCGACTCGGCCCCGGAGCCGGCGGTGCCGCCGGGCAACGGCGGGACCGGAACCCCCGTCGGGGAGAGCTCCGCGCCGAGCGCCGGCGCGATGAGCGCGCTGATGCAGATCACCCCCGATCCGTACGCCGAGGACCCGCTGCCCGACTTCGCTACCAGCCTGCTCACCCGGGTCGCCGAGATGGTCGGCGCGGCCGGCGGCGTGGTCCGGCTGGACCGGGGCGACGGGCAGGGCCCCCAGGTGCTGGCCCGGTACGGCCGCCAGCCCCGGCCCGACCACGAGCTGGTCCGGGTGCCGCTCACCGTGCACCGGCCGTACGCCGGCGAGCTGGAGCTGGACACGGCGCCCTCGGCGTACGCCCGGCCGCTGGCGGCGCTGATGGCCGAGCGGCTCTCGCTGCACCTGGAGAACGACCGGCTGCGCCGGGCGGACGTGCGCCGGCAGGCCTGGCTGACCTTCCTCGCCGAGGCCAGTGAGCTGCTCGCCCAGTCCCTGGACGTCGAGTTGACCATGGCGCTCATCCCGCAGCTGGTGGTGCCCCGGCTCGGCCAGTGGTGCGCGGTGCACACCACCGACGAGTGGGGCCGGCTGCGGCTCGCGGCGGCCAGCCACGCCGACGAGGCGATGCTGCCGCAGTTGCACGCGGTGCTGCGGGAGACCGGCCCGGACTCGGTCCAGGCGCGGCTGCGCGAGGCGTCCCGCAACGGCACCCAGACGCCGCTCGGCACCCCGATGGAGGGCTTCGCCGTCCCGCTGATCGCCCGGGGGCAGCGGCTCGGCACCCTGGCCGTGGGCCGGCCGCAGCGACACCGGCACGACCCGGACGAGGTCGCCGTGCTGGAGGACGTGGCCCGCCGCGCCGCGCTGGCCATCGAGAACGCCCGGATCCACGCCGAGCGCCGCCGGGTGGCGCACACCCTCCAGCAGTCGCTGCTGCCGCCGGTGCTGCCCGTGGTCGAGGGCATCGGCTTCGCCGCCGAGTACGTCCCGACCGGCGACGACGCCGACGTCGGGGGCGACTTCTACGACGTTCTGCCGCTGCCCGACGGGCGCTGGCTGGTGGTGGTCGGCGACGTATCCGGCAAGGGGGTGCAGGCGGCCGCGGTCACCGGCCTGGTCCGGGACGTGATCCGGGTGCTGGTCGGGGACGGCAAGCCGCTGCCGGAGGTGCTGTCCCGGCTGAACGAGACGCTGGTCGAGCGGGGCAGTGGACGCTACTGCACGCTGGCCCTGGCCGCCGTCGGCCCCGGTGAGCGCGACCAGCTCGACGTCTCGCTGCACCTGGCCGGCCACGACCGGCCGGTGCTGGTGGGCGGCAGCGGTGGCGCGACCTTCGTCGGCACCGGCGGCACCGCGCTCGGGCTGCTCGACTCGATCGCCTCGCCGACGGCGGAACTCTCCCTCGACCCCGGCGACGCGCTGATCTTCTACACCGACGGGGTCACCGAGCGCCGGCGCGGCCGGGAACTCTTCGGCACCGACCGGCTCCGGGACGCCGCCGCCCCGCTGGCCGGCTACTCGGCGGACGTGGTGGCGGCCCGGCTGCGGTCCACCGCCATCGGGTTCTCCGGCGAGCCGCCGCGCGACGACATCGCCATCCTGGTCCTCCGCAACGACGCCGCCTGACCCGGCCGGCCAGCGTGATCGGCCCGGGATGCGGCACCTCGCGCCCAGCGCACGCCCCGAAAGCCCGTGATGCCGCATCCAGACGGACCTCGGCGGGGGCGGGCGCCGGGCCATGATGCCCGCTGGGCTCCGACCTCGGCGGCGGGCCGCCGAGCGGCGCGACCGGCGGCGCACACCGAGGACGGAAACCGGTCAGAGGCCGCCGGGCAGCCGGCCGGGAGCGAGCCGGTGGTGCGGGTCGAGATGCTCCTTGGCCTCCCGCAGCCGGGCCAGCCCGGCCAGCTCGCCCCACAGGTCGACCGCCCGCCGCACCGGCGCCGGCGCGGCGACCACCACGCACCGGCCCTTGCGGGCGAGCAGCACCCCGCGGACGGCGGCGACGATCGCGGCGACCCGGTCGGCCGGCAGCGCCCCGGGCAGGGCGGCGTGCACCACGCCCAACCCGGCCGAGCCGCGGACCGGCACCGGGGCGCCGGCCGCGTCGCGCAGCGCGTAGACGGCGGCGTGCAGGTCGGTGATCGGCACCTCGATGCGCAGCGCGGTGTCGCCCGGGCCGAACGGGTAGCGCCGCCACCAGCCCGGGGCGGCCTGCTGGGTGCCCGCCCCCTCGCCGAAGAGCCCGACCAGGCGCTCGGCCCGCTCGGCCACGTCGGCCGGGCCGCCCTCCAGCAGCACCGCCAGGCTGCCGGCGGCGGCCGGGCCGGTCGGCGTGCGCCCCGTCATGGACGGATGGCGCGCCATCGCCGCGGCCCGGCCGCGCGGCACCGGCCGGGATCCCGCACCGGCCGGTAGATCCAGCTCGACGGCGGCCGGGTCGAGCCGGGCGGCGAGCAGCGTCCGCACCAGGTCGTGCACCTCCAGCGGGGTCCACACCGGACGGGTGACCCAGACCCGGCGCGCCGGCGCGGCCTGCACCCGCAGGGTCGCCGAGACCAGCACGCCGAGCGCCCCCTGCGAGCCGCAGAGCAGGCGGGCCAGCTCCAGCCCCGGCGCGCCACCGCCGGCGCTGACCAGTTCGCCGTCGGCGTCGAGGTAGCGCAGGCCGACCAGTTGGTCGCAGGGGGTGCCGTGGCGGTGCCGCAGCGGCCCGGCCTCGCCGGCGGCGAGCACCCCGCCGAGGGTCGCCCCGGGCGAGGGCGCGTCCAGCGCCAGCCGCTGCCCGGTGCGCTCCAACGTGGCCTGCACCGCCCGCAGTGGAGTTCCCGCGCCGACCTCGGCCGTCGGCGCGCCCACCGGCTGGTGGCCGATCCCGGCGAGCCGCCCGGTGTCGAGCATGATGTCGACCCGGTCGGGGGCGGCACCCCAGTCGAGCTTGGTGCCGGCACCCCGGGGCACCACCGTCAGGTCGTGCGCGGCGGCCAGCCGGAGCACCTCGGCGGCCGCGGCCGGACCGCCGGGCACCGCTACCCAACGGGCCGGGCGACCGGCGACCTCGTCGGCCGGGCCGGCGAAGCGGGCGAACGGCGGGCCGCAGATCTCGGTCAGGCGTCGGGTGATGTCGAGGGCTCCGGGTCGATCGGTGGAACTCGCTGCAGCCGCCATGCCGGCCATCGTACATGTGTTCGAAAGACGGTGGCGGTGCTTCACCAGATCGGGCGACGGGCGGCGGCCGGCCGGTAACGTGACGCCGTGACCACCGAGACTTCCGACAACTCCGGCTCGGCCCGTCTGACGCCGCGCCACGAGCCGTCGCCCGCGCCCGTGGCGAAGCGGGTGCCCACCGAGCGCACCCACCACGGCGACACCGTCATCGACGAGTACGCCTGGCTCGCCCGCAAGGACGACCCGGCGACGATCGCCTACCTGACCGCGGAGAACTCGTACACCGAGGCGCGCACCGCCCACCTGGCCGGGCTGCGTGCGGAGCTGTTCGAGGAGACCCGCCGGCGTACCCAGGAGACCGACCTGTCGGTGCCGACCCGCAAGGGCGGCCACTGGTACTACACCCGCACGGTCGAGGGCCAGCAGTACGGCGTGCACTGCCGCCGGGCGGTCCGCGACGGCGAGACCGAGCCGCCGGTCAGCGCCGACGGCGCCCCGCTGGAGGGCGAGGAGGTGCTGCTCGACGGCAACCTGCTCGCCGAGGGGCACGACTTCTTCGCGCTCGGCGCCTTCGACGTCAGCCCGGACGGGCGCTGGCTGGCGTACTCGACGGACTTCTCCGGCGACGAGCGGTTCACCCTGCGGGTGAAGGACCTCGCCACCGGCGAGCTGCTCCCCGACGAGATCCCCGGCACCTTCTACGGCACCGCCTGGTCCGCCGACGCGTCGGTGCTGTTCTACCTGACGGTGGACGACGCCTGGCGGCCGCACCGGGTCTGGCGGCACGTGATCGGCTCGGCCGCGGGCGACGACGTGGTGGTGCACCAGGAGGACGACGAGCGGTTCTGGGTCGGGGTCGAGCTGACCCGCTCGGAGCGGTTCATCCTGATCGACATCGCCAGCAAGGTCACCAGCGAGGTACGGGTCATCCCGGCCGGCAACCCGACCGGCGCGCCGGCGATCATCGCGCCCCGGCGGCAGGGCGTGGAGTACTCGGTCGAGCACCACGGCCACCGGTTCCTGATCCTGCACAACGACGGCGCGGAGGACTTCGCGCTGGCGTACACCTCGGCGGACGCGCCCGGCGACTGGGTGCCGCTGATCGAGCACCGCCCCGGCACCCGGCTGGAGTCGGTGGACGCGTTCGCCGACCACCTGGTCGTCTCGCTGCGCAGCAACGGGCTGACCGGGGTGCGGGTGCTGCCGATCGGCGGCGGCGACCCGTACGACATCGACTTCCCGGAGCCGATCTACAGCGTCGGCCTGGACGCCAACCCGGAGTACCGCACCACCCAGCTGCGGCTGCGCTACACCTCGCTGGTCACCCCCGACTCGGTCTACGACTACGACCTGGTCACCCGGCAGATGGTGCTGCGCAAGCGGAAGCCGGTGCTGCCCGGGCCGGACGGGCGGCCGTACGACCCGGCCGACTACGAGCAGCACCGCGACTGGGCGCTGGCCGACGACGGCACCCGGGTGCCGATCTCGCTGGTCTGCCGCAAGGGCACCCCGCGCGACGGTTCCGCCCCCTGCGAGCTGTACGGCTACGGCTCGTACGAGGCCAGCATGGACCCGTGGTTCTCGGTGGCCCGGCTCTCCCTGCTCGACCGCGGCGTGGTCTTCGCGGTGGCGCACACCCGGGGCGGCGGCGAGCTGGGCCGCCGCTGGTACGACCAGGGCAAGCTGCTGGCCAAGAAGAACACCTTCACCGACTTCGTGGCCTGCGCCCGGCACCTGGTCAAGGCCGGCTGGACGGCCAGCGACCGGCTGGTCGCCCGGGGCGCCTCGGCGGGCGGGCTGCTGATGGGCGCGGTGGCCAACATCGCTCCGGACGCGTTCGCCGGCATCGTCGCGCAGGTGCCGTTCGTGGACGCGCTCACCTCGATCCTCGACCCGTCACTGCCGCTGACCGTCACCGAGTGGGAGGAGTGGGGCAACCCGCTCGAGGACCCCGAGGTGTACGCGTACATGAAGTCCTACACGCCGTACGAGAACGTGGCGGCCCGGGACTACCCGGCCATCCTCGCGGTGACCAGCCTGAACGACACCCGGGTGCTCTACCACGAGCCGGCCAAGTGGATCGCCCGGCTGCGGGCCACCGCACCGGCGGGCGACTACCTGCTGAAGACCGAGATGGGCGCCGGCCACGGTGGACCGAGCGGCCGCTACGACGCCTGGAAGGAGGAGGCGTTCATCAACGCCTGGATCCTCGACCGGCTGGGTCGCGCCTGAGGCCCCCGCGGTGACCACCGACGACGACCGGGCGGACGGGACGCCGCCCGGTCCGGCGGCGGCGCCGGCGGAGCAGCCGATCGCCCGGCGCGGACCGGCCTGGCTGGTCCTCGGCGTGGTCGCCGCCGCGCTGCTGGTCTGCTGCTGCTCGGCCCTCGTCGGCCTGGCCATCTCCTGGTCCACCGGCCTCTTCGACGCCCCACCCTGACCCACCCCACCCCCACCCCGCCCGCGCTCGTACAGAGAAAGAGTGGCCATCCTTCGCGGAATGGCCACTCTTTCTCGGTACGTGCGGGATGCGGGGGGTCAGGCGGGGCGGCCGGTGACCAGGGCGGCGGCTTCGCCGGTGCGGACCATGCGCTGCCAGCGCAGCCGGTTGCCGATCAGGGCGGTGACCACCGACTGCACCACCACCAGGTACATCACCTGGCGGTAGACCAGTTGCTGAAACGGCAGGCTCCACAGCGGCCCGAGCCGCTCCCGGTCCAGCCGCAGCGCGTAACCGGCGGTGAGCGCCTGGAGCAGCAGCAGCCCGGCCCAGGCCAGGGCGAGCGACGACCAGGGCAGGAAGAGCAGGCCGTAGAGGGCGAAGACGTCCACCGCCGGCGCGGTCAGCGGCAGCACGATCTGGAACACCGCCAGGTAGGGCAGGCCGCGCCGGCCGAGCTTGCCGCCGGCGCCCCGCTCGCGCAGCGAGTGCCGGTGCTTCCACATCGCCTGCATGGTGCCGTAGCACCAGCGGTAGCGCTGCCGCCAGAGCTGGCGCAGCGACGACGGCGCCTCGGTCCAGGCGATCGCCGACTCCTCGTAGACCACCCGCCAGCCGGCCCGCAGCACCCGCATGGTGAGGTCGGTGTCCTCGGCCAGGGTGTCCGCGGGCACCCCGCCGACGGCGAGCAGCACCTGCCGCCGGAACGCGCCGATCGCGCCCGGGATGGTCGGCATGCACTCCAGCACGTCGTACATCCGGCGGTCGAGGTTGAAGCCGATCACGTACTCCAGGTGCTGCCACCGGCCGAGCAGCCGGCGCCGGTTGGCGACCTTGGTGTTGCCGGAGATCGCGCCCACGGTCGGGTCGGCGAAGCCCTGCACCAGCCGGTACACGGTGTCCGGCTGGAACACCGTGTCGCCGTCCACCAGCACCAGCAGGTCGGCCCGGGCGGCCCGGATCCCGGTGTTCAGTGCCGCCGGCTTCCCGGCGTTGGCCTGCCGGACGACCCGCACCCCGCGCAGCCGCATCCGCTCCACGATGTCCGCGGTGCCGTCGGTGGAGCCGTCGTCGACCACGATCACCTCCAGCGCCGGATACGCGCTGGCCACCAGCGACCGCACGGTCGCGGCGATGTTGGCCGCCTCGTTGTACGCCGGCACGATCACCGAGACCGGCACGGTGACCGGCGGGCGGCGGTGCGCCGGCCGGCGGACCCGCCGCACGTGCCGCTGGGCACAGACCACCTGGACGGCCAGCCGGGCCACGCCCAGCACCAGCGCGACCCCGAGCAGCACGTTCATCGCCGTGGCCAGCCCGCCGGCGCCGAGCTGGGCCCAGCGCAGGGCGGTGCCGCTCCAGCGGCTGCCGGCGCCGGCCGGCACCATCGACTCCGGCGCCTCGATCCCGGCCGAGACGGTGGTGAACCGGTAGCCCTGCCGGGTCAGTTCGGGCAGCAGCCGGTCCAGCGCGGCGACGGTCTGGGCCCGGTCGCCGCCGCCGTCGTGCATCAGCACCACCGCGCCCCGCCCCTTCGCCGGGGTGGCCGCCGCGACGATGGCCGGCACCCCGGGGCGTTGCCAGTCCCTGGTGTCCCGGTCGGCGAGCACCGCGACGTGGCCGCTGCCGGCGGCGGCGCGCAGCGCCGCGTACTCCGGCCCGGTCAGCGCCTGCGGGCTGGACGAGAACGGCGGCCGGAGCAGGGTCACCTCCCGGCCGGTGGCCGCGGCGACCGCCTTACGGGTCAGTGAGAGTTCCAGGTCCCGCCGCCACTGCGGGGCGCTGCCCAGCTCGGCGTGGGTGAAGGTGTGCGAGCCGATCTCGTGTCCCTCGGCGAGCATCCGCCGGACCAGGTCCGGGTGCTCGTTCACCCGGGCGCCGACCACGAAGAAGGTGGCGTGGGCGCGGTGCCGGCGCAGCACGTCGAGCACCTGCGGGGTCCAGCGCGGGTCCGGCCCGTCGTCGAAGGTGAGCGCGATGGTGCGGTCCGGCAGCGTACGGTCGACCGGCTCGTCCCGGTCCAGCCGCAGCACCGGGCCGCCGGAGGTGACCTCCTTCGGTACGCCGGCCGCCGCGGCGTCGCCGGCCCCCGGCCCGGAGCCGCCGGCCAGCCCGGTCACCAGGCCGTTCAGGGTGAGCGCGGCGAGCAGCAGCACCAGGCCGAGCAGGAGCAGGATCCAGTGCGCCCGCGGGTCCCGCCGGGCGACGTGTCGCGCCACCGGCTACCTCGGCTTGCCCGGAGACTTCGACGGCTTGCCGGTGGTCTCGCGCCGCTCGTCGCCCTGGCCCGGGTGGTCCGAGGCGGTGGGGTGCGCGGCGGACGGGAGCGTGCCGGGCCGCGCCCCGGACGTCGGCGAGCCGGTCGGCATCGGCGCCGAGGTGCTGGTCGCCGCCGGCGGACCGGGCGTGACCAGGGATGCCTCCCCGAGCTCGGCACGGCCGTCCACGCCGGCGTCCACGGGCGCCCGGTCGTCGGACCAGCCGGGCACCGAGACCGAGGTGTCCAGGAAGATGCCGGCGAGGATCAGCGCCAGGCTGGCCAGCAGTCCGACGCCCATGGCGCTGCCGGCGATGACGGTGAGCCGGCGGCGGCGTCCCGTGCCGTCCACGAACACCGGCGTCGGCCCGCCCGGCTGGTTCCGCATCTGGTGCACTCTCCCGCTGCCACGCGCGTCCGGTCCGGTCCGGCCGCGGGCCCGGTGACCGGGCCTTCGGTGCTGACAGCGCCCCGGCGTCGCCGGGCGTTACACCGCGTCAGGTCGTCCGCAGCTCCTCCAGCGCCGTGCTGGACCGCAGGAAGAGCAGGCCGACACCGACGGTGACCAGCACCGCGGCCAGCGCGCCCGCGCCGAGCAGCGCCAGCTGCTCCAGCGGTACGTCCGGCGTCAGCTCGCGGTGGACCGGCTCGACCAGACGCTCGTACCGGGCCCGGGTGGCCGGATCCGCGCACAGCTGCGGCCCGGCGTCACAGACCATCCCGCTGACCCGGCCGGTGGAGACCGGGCCGGACCAGGCCCGCCCGATCAGCAGCCCGACGGTCATCGCCACCAGGATCGCCGGGACCACCGGCACCAGCGCCTGCCAGGCGATGGAGCGGCCGACGACGCCGCGCGGCACGCCGCTGGCCACCAGCGCCGCGTACGCCCGGCGGCGGGCGACGATGCCCTCGACCAGCGCGACCAGCAGGCCGCCGGCGGCGATCGTCACGGCCACCGCCACGGCCAGGTCGACCAGGTCCATGGTGCGCAGGTAGAACGGGTTCGCGCCCTCGTCGACGCCGACCAGCCGGTGCTCCTCGCGCTCCACCCGGTCGCTGAGCGCGAAGTAGGCGCGCTGCGCCGCCGCGCCCGCCCCGAAGACCACCGCGGCGAGCAGGGCGGCGAAGGTCCGGCTGCCGGCCCACGGGTCGGCCGTCAGCCGGCGGGCCGCCAGCAGCGCCGCCGGGCGCCGGGCGAACCGGTGCAGCAGCCGCCCCGAGGCGTACGAGATCCAGCCGGTGCCGAGCACCACGCCGAGGACGGCGGCGAGGGCGCCCCCGACCACCACCGTGGGCACCAGCCAGCGGGCCGTTCCGTGCCCCAGGCCGTCCCCGGTGCGCAACACCGGCAGGGTGCCCACGCTGGCGGCCAGCCCCAGCCCGATCAGGAGGCCCGGCCAGGGCCGCGGTCCCCGCCGCCGGCCGGTGCGGCGGACCACCCCGAACGGCGTGGTGGTGACCCGGCGCAGCAGCAGGGCGGTGGCCGCCGCCGCGACCAGCGGCAGCCCCAGCACCACGGCGACCAGCGCGCCGACCGGCGGCAGCACGTCGGTGGGGAGCGCGAGCAGACCCCGCTCGTCCGGACGGTGCAGCAGTTCACGGCCGCCCAGGTGGAGCGCGAGCCCGGCGAGCGCGCCGAGCAGGGCGGCCAGCCCGGTCTCGGACACCGCCACCCGGGTCACCTGGCCGGGGGTGGCGCCGGCCAGCCGGAGCGCGGCCAGCCGGCGATCCCGGGCCGGCGCGCCGAGCCGGGCGCACTGCCCGGCCAGCGCCAGCACCGGGATGGTGAGCAGCACCAGCGCGAACGCGGTGCCGCCGCGCAGCCCCGGCTCGCGTAGCAGGTTGTTGCGGTACTGCTCGGCCTGCGCCCACGGGTCGCCCGGCACCTCGGGGATGGCCAGCACGGTCAGCGCGGCCAGCACGGCGAGAGTGGCCAGGGCGGCGCTGAGCCCGGTCAGCACCACCCGGACGGTGTCGGTTCGGGTGCCGGCCAGCGCCAGCCGGAGCAGCGTCGCCGGCCTCACCGGTGACCGCCGGCCAGCGGTGCGTCGAGCCCCAGCCCGGTGTGGTCCACCATGCCGTCGCGCAGGACGACCTCGCGGTCGGCGTACGCGGCGATCCGCGGTTCGTGGGTGACCAGCACGACAGTGGTGCCCTGCTGGCGGGCCAGCCGGACCAGCTGGGTGAGCACCTGTTCGCCGGTGAGCGTGTCCAGCGCGCCGGTCGGCTCGTCGGCGAAGAGCACCCGGGGCTCGGTGACCAGCGCCCGGGCGGTGGCGCAGCGCTGCTGCTGGCCGCCGGACATCTCACCCGGCCGGGCGTCGGCCAGCTCGGCCACCCCGAACCGGTCCAGCCAGGTGAGCGCCGCGGTCCGCGCCTCTCGCCGCCCCGTGCCGGCGAGAAGCAGCGGAAGGGCGACGTTCTCCGCCGCGGTCAGCTCGGCGACGAGCTGACCGAACTGGAACAGCACCCCGAACTCGGTGCGGCGCAGCCGGGACCGGGCCGCCTCGGACCAGGTGTCGATCCGCTCGCCGCGCCAGCTCACCTCGCCCGCGTCCGGCCGCAGGATCCCGGCGAGGCAGTGCAGCAGGGTGGACTTGCCGCAGCCGCTGGGCCCGGTGACGGCGACGATCTCCCCCGCGGCGACGTCGAGCGTTACGCCGCGCAGGGCGGGCGTCGGCCCGTACGCCTTGACCACCGCGCGAGCCTGGAGTTGCGTCACGAGTGCACCTCCCGGTGCCAGTCGGCGACCCGGTCCAGGGTGGTGCGCAACCACCGGAGATCGGCGTCGAGGTGAGCGATGGCGTAGTCGGCCGCCACGACGTCGTCGAGGGTGGCCGACGGGGACGTCTTGACGGCGGTCAGCTCGCGCAGCCGGTCGGTGTGCGCCCCGCGCTGGGCGACCAGATAGGCCCGGGCCCGGTCGACGTCGGCCACCAGCAGCGCCACCACCACCTTGGCGAAGAGCGTGCTGGTGACGTACGGCATCGGCGGCTCGACGGCGCCGAGCCACCGGTCGAGCGCGGCGCGCCCCTGCTCGGTCAGCTGGTACGCGGTGCGCTCCGGGCCACCCTGGCGCTCCTGCCCGGCCGCCGCCACCAGCCCGTCGCGGTGCAGCCGGCCGAGCGTGGCGTAGACCTGCCCGAAGGCCAGCGGACGGGCCCGGGGCAGCCGCTCGTCGTGCGCGCGCTTGAGCTCGTAGCCGTGCTTGGTGCCGGTGGCGAGCAGCCCGAGCAGGACGTGCGGAGTGGACACGCCCGCCACTATTCACTGAGTGAATAGCGGCTGTCAACGAAGCCCGCGCGGGCGGGTGCCGCGCGGGCTTCGGGTGACGGGCTCAGGCCGTGGCGGTCCAGGCCGGGTCCCGGCCGGTCAGGGCGAGCAGCCGGTCGACGTCGGGCAGGCCGGCCTCGGTCGGCACCGGCTCGGCGAAGACGCCCATCTGCCGGGCCTGCGGCGCCAACTGCTCGACCAGCTCGTGCAGCGCCGGCACCACCTCCGGCGCCGGCCGGTAGGACTGGCCGGTGGCCACCGCGAGGTCCCAGCCGTGCACGGTGAGGTCCAGCAGCACCATGCCGCCGACCACAATCTGCGGCATGCCCATCCCGGGCGAGACACCCGCCAGGCTGGCCGGGTCCGACCAGGCTTCGACCAGCCGCCGCGTCTCGGCCTCGAACCGGTCCCGCCAGCCGTCGGTGAGGTGATCGGGCTTGTCCGCCCACTGCACGCTCCGCTTCGCCGCCAGCTCCTGGAAGTTCACCACCACCTGGTAGAGGTGGTTGAGCAGGTCGCGCACGGTGTAGTCGCTGCACGGGGTGGGCAGGTGCAGCTGGTCGTCGCCGATGGCGCGGACCACCGCGACGGTCCGCGGCGCGGCCGCCGCCAGCAGATCACTAGTCTGGGTAGTCATAGGGCCAGCGTATGAGGGCGGTCTTGAAGAAATGCGACAGCAGCCGCGAGGCGACAGCCGGGGCATCCTGGACCCGGCCCGGCTGCTGCGGGAGGTCCGCTTCCGCCGGCACCTGCCCGCCGCCGCGCTCCGCCCGTGGGTCGAGCACTACTGGCTCGTCGACTGGGCGCTGACCGAACCGTTCGTGCAGCACGTCGTGCCGCACCCCGCGGTCAACGTGGTCTTCCAGCGCGACGGTGCCGGGCCCGAGCGGGCCGAGGTGGCCGGGGTCGGGCTGGAGCTCTTCTCGATCACGCTGAACGGCACCGGGCGGGTCAGCGGCGTGCAGTTCCGGCCGGGCGGTTTCCACCCGTTCTGGCGGCGACCGGTCGCCGAGCTGACCGGCCGGCGCTGGCCGTTCGCCGACCTCGCCGACCGCTGGCCACCCGCCGCGACCGCCGGGCCGGACGGGCCCGGCGTCTGCGGCGGTACCGACGCCGAACGCTGCCGCGCCCTGGACGACCTGCTCACCGGCTGGGCGCCCGCGCCGGACCCGGTCACCGACGAGGTGATCCGGCTGGTCGAGGAGATCCGCGCCGACCGGAGCCTGCTGCGGGTGGACGACTTCGCCGGCCGGCACGGCGTCTCCACCCGGCGGCTGCAGCGGCTCTTCCTCGATCACGTCGGGGTCAGCCCGAAGTGGGTGATCCGGCGCTACCGGCTCCAGGAGGCCATCGAGCAGGCGGCCGGCGGGCCGCTCGACTGGGCGGCCCTCGCCGCCGACCTCGGCTACAGCGACCAGGCCCACCTGGTCCGCGAGTTCACCGCCGTCACCGGCGTCTCCCCCGCTGCCTACGCCCGCTCAGTCAGCTGACCGACCCGCCGCCCGACCTCCCCGATCTTGCACTTCCCGCCCCGGCGAACCGGGGCAGACGGTGCGTTCCGGGGGCCACAAGTGCAAGATCGCGCAGACGCGGCGGTGCGGGCCGGGGTCAGCGGCGACGCAGCGCCACCACGGCGACGTCGTCCTGGATCTCCGACGGGGCCAGCTGGACCAGCAGCCGCTCGCAGAACCGGTCCAGGTCGTCGTCCACCTCGGCGGCGCAGGCGGCCAGCGCGGTCAGACCCTCGTCGATGGTGGCGTCCCGGCGCTCGATCAGCCCGTCGGTGTAGAACACCAGGGTCGCCCCGGCCGGCAGCACGAACTCCAGGTCCGCCGGGCGCGGCGCGCGGATGCCCAGCAGCGGGGCGTGGTGCTGCACGAACTCCACCTTGCCGTCCGCGACGAGCAGGGGCGGCAGGTGCCCGGCGCTGGCCAGCCGGACCCGTCCGGTGGGCGGGTGCAGCAGCAGCACGCAGATGGTGGCCAGCTCGTTCGGCAGCAGCGTCCGCATCAGCTCGTTGACCCGGTGCAGGATCTCGCCCGGCTGGTGCCCCTCCACCGCGTACGCCCGCACCGCGTGCCGCAGCTCGGCCATCACGGTCGCCGCGTGCAGCGAGTGGCCGGCCACGTCGCCGATCGCCAGCAGCAGGTGCCCGTCCAGCATGACCAGCTCGTAGAAGTCGCCGCCCACCTCGGTCCGAGTACTGGCCGGCTCGTAGCGGACGGCCAGGTCGAGCCCGTTGACCTCGGGGATCCGCTGGGGCAGCAGGCTGCGCTGGAGGGTGACCGCGATCCGGTGCTCCTCGTCGAAGGAGCGCTGCGCCTCCACCGCCGCGGCGACGGACTGGGCGAGCTGCACCAGCACCGGCGTGCGGTGGGTCTGGGTGCTGGTGGGCACCACGACGTAGAGCGGCGGCCGGTCGTCGCGCAGCCGGGCGGCGGCCACCGTCACGGTGTCCCCGGCCGGCCAGCCGAGCAGGTCCCAGCCCGCCGGGTCCTGCACCCGCACCGTCGACCCGGTGGGCACCCCGGTGTCGTCCACCACCCACGGGACGATCGCCGCCTCGTCGTCCGGCCCGGCCGCCACCCCGGCCAGACAGTCGCCGTCGGCGGTCTCCGCCACCACCGCCGCCGGGCTCTTGAAGATCTGGGCGGCACCGGCCGCCGCCTCTTCGAGCAGCCGGGTGAAGTTCTGCGCCGAGTGCACCGCCACGGTGGTGTCGGCGAGCCCGAGCAGCCGCTCGGCCAGGAACTCGGCCCGCTGCCGGGCCCGGTAGTAGCGCAGCACCGCGTGTGCGGTGGCGACGAGTTCCTCCGGCTCGATCGGCTCGGTCAGGTACGAGTCCGCGCCCCGGGTCAGCCCCTGCGCCCGGTCCCGCACGTCCACCGCGTGCGCGGACACGTGGATCACCGCCATCGCGGGATGGGCCGCCTTGATCCGCTCGCAGACCTCGTAGCCGCTCATGTCGGGCAGCCGGACGTCGAGCACCACCAGGTCGATCGGCTCCGCCTCGACCCGGGCCAGCGCCTCGCCGCCGTTCTCCGCCTCGAGCACCGTGAACCCGGCCCGGCTGAGCCAACTGACCAGCAGGTACCGCTTGGTGCGACTGTCGTCGACCACCAGTACGGTCGCCGGGCCGCCCTCCACCGTCACGCTCCGCCCAGGGGCAGGGTGACGGTGAACGTGCTGCCGCGGCCCGGCTCGCTGGCCAGCTCCAGGGTGCCGCCGAGCAGCGTCACCAGTCGCCGCGCGTACGGCAGGCCGAGGCCGGTGCCGCCGACCCGGGTCGCGCCGGGCACCTGGTAGAACTCCTCGAAGATCCGCTCGTGCAGCTCCTCGGGGATGCCCGGCCCGGTGTCGCTGACCGACAGCAGCCAGCGGTCGCCCTCCCGGCGCGCCCGCAGCCGCACCTCACCGCGCTGGGTGAACTTGAGCCCGTTGTGCAGCAGGTTGCGCAGCACCTGGCCGAGCAGCACCTCGTCGGTGCGCAGCGTGGCCGGGGTGGGCGGCTCCTCCACCACCAGCTCGACGTCGGGCCCGGTGGCCAGGGCCCGCAACGTGCCGCGCAGCTGGCCGAAGACCGGTCGCAGGTCCACCTCGGCCCACTCCGGCTCGATCCGGCCGGACTCCGCCTTGGCGAGGTCGAGCAGCTCGTTGACCAGGGTGAGCAGGTCGGCCGCCGAGGAGCGGATCAGCCCGACCTGGCGGGCCTGTTCGGCGGTGAGCGGGTCGGAGGCGGAGTCGGCCAGCAGCCGGCCCAGGCCCATGATCGCGGTGACCGGGGCGCGCAGCTCGTGGCTGACGTTGGCCAGGAACCGGCTCTTCGACTCGCTCGCCGCGCGGAGCTGGGCCGACTTCTCGTCCAGCTCGGCGTAGAGCGCCACCACGCCGCGGTTGGTCTCCTCCAGCTCCTCGGTGAGCTGGTTGTAGAGCGCCATCACCCCGCGGTTGGTCTCCTGCAACTCGTCGTTGAGCACCGCCAGCTCGTCGCGCTGGCTGCGCACCTCGTCGAGCGCGGCGATCAGCTGCTGGTTCTGCGCGGCGAGTTCGTCCACGGCGCTGCCCGGAGCGCTGCGCGCGAGCTCGGCACGGATCGCGGCGAGACGCTCCGGGGTCAGCGTCGGGGCGGCGACCGGGACACGTCGGGACATCATCACGACCGTATCCCCCTTCCCGGTGACCACGCTCAACTTGTCCACCAGCCGCGCCACCGCGGCGGACGCCGGCTCGTAGCGGCCGTCCGGCAGCGGGGTCACCGGGGCGAGGTCCACCCGCAGCTGGCGCCTACCGGCAACGGCGTCGTCGGCCAGCCGGAACGTCACGTCCGCCCCGCGCGCGATACGCAGCAGGTCCCGCGCCACCTCGCTGAGCGCGGTGGCCATCCGGACCTGGTCCTGGTGCTCCAGGCCCACCGCGGCGGCCACCTCGCGGCCGCGCTGGCGCACCAGGAAGATGTCGTGCTCCACCCGCAGCGCCATCTGCAACAGCGGGGCCGGTTCGCTCACGACCACGCCCGGGCGACCAGGACGCAGGCGTCGTCGCGGCGGACGCCGGCGTCGCGCAGCAGTGTCGCGGCCACCACCAGCGGGGACCGCTCGGTCAGGCCGGGATAGTCGGTGAGCTGCCAGCGGTCGACCACCCCGTCGCTGTGCATGACCAGCAGCGCGTCGGGGTCGAAGGGGTAGTCGTACTCCCGCACCACCGGACGCTGGTGCCCGGCGATGCCGGGCAGCGAGACCAGCCCCCGACGCCGGCCGTCCCCGCCGACCACGCTCGCGGTGATGTTGCCGAGCCCGCTGTAGCGCAGCACGCCGGCCACCGGATCCGGCTCGGCGACCGCGAGCGCGGCGCCCCGGGTGTGCGACATCGCCCGGTGCAGGTGCTGGACCACCGCGGCCGGCGGCCCGGGCGGCGCGGCACGGAACGCGGCCAGGGCGGCGTCCGACGCGGCGGACGCCAGCGGGCCGTGCCCCAGGCCGTCGCAGACCAGCACCTGGTGCCGGTCCTCGACGACCCGCGCGGCGAACCCGTCGCCGCTGACCGACTCGCCGGTCAGCGGCCGGGTCAGGCCGCCGACCCAGGGCGCCTCGGGGGCCGGCTGGCCGGGCCAGAGCTGCACGGCGAGCACCGTACCGCGGCCGGGCCGGGAGTAGCCGTCGAACCAGCTCGCCTGCCGGACGATGGCGCCGAGCCCGATGCCGAGGGTGCCGGCGGTGGAGTGCCCGTCCCGGGAGGAGAGGGTCAGGTCGGCCATCCCGGGCCCCGAGTCGACGGCCACCAGTTCCACCCCGGCCTCGCCCTCGCGGCGCACCGGGCGGAGCAGCAGGCTCCCCTCGTCGGCGTGCTTGACCAGGTTGCTGGTCAGCTCGGCGGCCACGATGGCCAGGTCGGCGGTGCCGGCCTCGCCCATCCCGAGCTGCTCGGCGAGGCGTTCGGCGGCCCGGCGCGCGGCGCTGGCGGCGCTGCTGGTCTCCACCCGGAACCAGACGCCGCGATCCGGGACCACGTCCTCGCTCATCGGGACCACTTGGTGACCGTCACCCGGGTACCCGCACCCGGCGCGGTCTCGATGTCGAACTCGTCGACCAGCCGGCGGGCGCCGCTGAGCCCGAGGCCCAGCCCGCCGCCGGTGGTGTAGCCGTCGGTGAGCGCCAGGTCGAGGTCGGCGATGCCCGGGCCGGTGTCGGCGAAGAGGATCCGGACGCCCCGCCGGCGGCCGTTGTCCACCACGCTCACCTCGACCGAGCCGCCACCGCCGTAGACCAGGGTGTTGCGGGCCAGCTCGCTGGCCGCGGTGACCAGCTTGGTCTGGTCGACCAGGGAGAGCTTGGCGGCCACCGCCAGCGTCCGGACCAGCTGCCGGACGCGTACCACGTCCTCGTCGCTCTGGATCGCCTGCGCCTGCGGGTGGCCCAGGTCGATGCCGGCGGTCATGCCGAGGCCGTCGTCGCGGCGTCCGGCTCGTCGTCGAACTCGACCTCGGACTCGTCGGCGCGGGCGGCCGCGATCAGTTCCATGCCCCGTTCGACGTTGAGCGCCGTACGGATGCCGTTGAGCGACAGGCCCAGCTCCACCAGCGTGATGGCCACCGCCGGCCGCATCCCGACGACCACCGTCTCGGCGTCCAGCACCTTGGAGATGGAGGCGATGGTGGAGAGCATCCGGCCGACGAACGAGTCGACGATGTCCAGCGCCGTGATGTCGATGATCACGCCGTGGCTGCCGGTGGCGACGATCCGCTCCGCCAGGTCCTCCTGGAGCTGGACCGCCGTCTGGTCGGACATGTCGACCTGGATGGAGACCAGCAGGATGTCGCCGATCTTGAGGATCGGCACCCGCTCCATCACGCCTCCCGGCGGAGCTGCCGGCGACCGGTCTCCACCCCGGTCAGCCGCAGCACGTGCCGCAGCGCGTCGGCCAGGCTCGCCTTGGTGGCGATGTCGCCGAACTCGATGCCGAGCGCCACGATGGTCTGCGCGATCTGCGGACGGATGCCGGAGATGATGCAGTCGGCCCCCATCAGCCGGGCGGCCACCACGGTCTTCAGGATGTGCTGGGCGACCTGGGTGTCCACCGCCGGCACGCCGGTGATGTCGATGATCGCGTACGGCGAGCCGGTGTCGACCAGCGTCTGCAGCAGCCGCTCCATCACCACCTGGGCCCGGGCCGAGTCGAGCGTGCCGACCAGCGGCACCGCGACCACGCCCTCCCAGAGCTTCACCACCGGGGTGGAGAGCTCCAGCAGCTGCTCCGCCTGGTCGGCGATGAGGCTCTCCCGGGTGCGGACGAAGCTCTCGAAGGTGAACAGGCCCATCTGGTCGATCAGGGCGGAGAAGGCGACGTAGTCGCGGAGGGTGCCCGCGCCGCCGTCCGCGTCCATCAGCTCCAGCAGCACGTCCTTGAGCGCGAACACGCTGATCGCGGTCTCGGTGGCGGAGAAGCCCTGCCGGGCCCGGCCGCGGGACAGCTCGGCCAGCACGGCGCGCATCTCGGCGGCGTGCTCCGCCTCGAGGTCGATGACCCCGTGCTCACTCACCGTGACCATGCTCTGGTGCAGCTCCTGCACCTGCCGGCGCAGCTCCGCCTGGCTCAGCCGGCCGCGCAACGAGCTGGCGACGATCTCCGTCCAGCGCTGCGTGACCCGCTCGGCGTGCTCGGTCAGCAGACCGGCCAGTCGACCGCTCTCCTCGGCGCTCAGCGCCATGGCAAACCCCCCTCGACCTGGACCCGGCGGACTCTATCACCGGATCACCGCCAGCTACTTGCCGCACGGCAACGGTATGACCGTCGGCACCGGATACCGGCTCCCGTTCTGCTGCGCCTTGCCCGGTGGGATAACGTTCCACCGATAACAGGAGGTCTGGCGTATGTCCTTGACGGTGCACACGGAACAGCGCGGCGACGTGGTCGTCGTGTCGGTCGCGGGCGAGCTGGACATGGCGACCGCTCCGCAGCTGCAGGACCAGATCACCGACCTGCTCGACAAGGGGCGCAGCCGCCTGGTGTTCGACCTGGCGGAGGTTTCCTTCTGCGACTCCACCGGGCTGTCGGTCTTCGTCCGCGCCAAGAACAGCTGCGACGAGGCCGGCGGCGTGGTGCGGCTGGCCGCCCCGCAGCGGGGCGTGCTGCGCATCCTGGAGGTCAGCGGCCTGGTCGAGGTGCTGCACACCTACCCCACGGTCGAACAGGCCGTGGCCGGCGACCCGACCCCGGCCTCCTCCTGAGCGTTCCGGCTCACACCTCGTCCTCGATGTGCCGGGGACGAGCGATCACCATGCCCGCGCCGGTCTGCACCGCGAGCGCGACCAGCAGGAACCCGATCGGCGCGGTCCAGCCGCCGGTCGCCTCGTAGAGGACGCCCACCAGCAGCGGCCCCAGGGCGGCGATGGCGTAGCCGGTGCTCTGCGCGAACGCCGACAGGGCCACCGTGCCGTCGGCGGTCCGGGCGCGCAGCCCGATGGTCGCCAGGATCATCGGGAAGGCGCTCTGCCCGATCGCGAGCAGCACCACCCAGAGCAGCGCCCCGTCGTGCGGCGCGACGGCCATCCCGACGTAGGCGAGAGCCATCGCGGCGGAGAGCGTCAGCACCAGCGGGTGCAGCGCGCGCAGCCGGCCGGCCAGGGTCGGCATGAGCAGCGCGATCGGCACGCCCAGCGCCGTCACCCCGGCGAGCAGCAGGCCGGCGTCCTGCGGGCGGTAGCCGGCGTCGCGGAAGAGCTGGGCCAGCCAGCCCATGATCGCGTACGCGCCCAGCGACTGCGTACCGAAGTAGACGGCCATCGCCCAGCCGAGCCGGGTCCGTCCCGGCCGGATCCGGCTCGACCGGGGCGCCACCGCCGCCGGGGTCGCCGCCCGCCGGGCGGCCCGCGCCCGCAGCGCCAGCGGCACCCACGGGAGCAGGGCCGCCAGGGCCAGCCCGGCCCAGACGGCGAGGCCGGCCCGCCAGGTGCCGAACACGTGCGCCACCGGCACCGCCGCCGCGGCGGCCACCGCCGCCCCCACCGTCAACGTCATCGAGTACGCCCCGGTGACCAGCCCGATGCGGTCCGGGAAGTACTGCTTGACCAGGAGCGGGAGCAGGACGTTCGCCACCGCGATCCCGGCCAGCGCGAGGGCACTGCCGGCGACGAAGACCAGCGCGGAGTCCGTGCCGACGCGGACCAGTTGGCCGGCGGCGAGGATGGTCATCGCCACCACCAGCACCCGGGCCGGGGAGTGCCGGCGGACCAGCCGAGGGGTGAGCGCCCCGAAGACGGCGAAGGCCACCGCGGGCAGGGTGGTCACCAGCCCGGCCAGCGCACCGGAGAGGGCCAGGCCGTCGCGCACCTCGTCGAGCAGGGCGCCGAGGCTGGTGATGGCGGCCCGCAGGTTGAGCGCGACGAGCAGCATGCCGACGAGCACGAGCAGGCCACCGGCGACCGGGCCGACCGGCGCGGGGGTGGCGCCGGACGGTCCGGCGGCGGGAGCCGTCGCATCCGCCGACGCGCCGGCCGGAGTGGGCAGGCCGTCCGGCCCGGCGATCATCTCCCGTCCGGAACGCGGCGGGGTTCCGGCGTCGACGGCGGCGGTGGTTGGCGGGGTCATGCGTCCGAACCTACAATCATGGGATGAATTCCGGGCAGGAGTTGTAACCAGTGCCACCGCCGGTTGATTCCGTCGCCGTGCCGCCGCGCGGGCACCGGGTACGGCAGACCATCGAGCAGCTCCGCGCGCGGATCCTCGGCGGCGAGTGGCCGGTGGGCGGCCGGATCCCCACCGAGCCGCAGCTGGTGGCGGCGCTCGGGGTGGGGCGCAACACCGTCCGCGAGGCGGTCCGTGCGCTGGTGCACGCCGGGGTGCTGGAGTGCCGGCAGGGCTCCGGGACGTACGTGGTGTCCACCGACGAGCTGGCCCCGGTGGTGGCCCGCCGGCTCACCGACGACCGGATGGCCGAGGTGGTCGAGGTGCGGCGCGCCTTCGAGGTGGAGGCGGCCCGGCTCGCCGCGCTGCGGCGTACGCCGGCGGACCTGGCCGCGCTCGACGCCGCGCTCGCCGTGCGCGAGGCGGCCTGGCGCGGCGGCCGGGTCGACGAGTTCGTGGAGGCCGACGCCGCGCTGCACACCGCGGTGGTCGCCGCCGCGCACAACGGCATGCTCGCCGAGCTGTACGCCTCGGTCGGCACCGCGCTGCGCAGCACCGTCGCCCAGGCGATGGGCGGCGCCCTGGAGCCCGAGCGCTACGTCGACCACTCCCGGCTGGTCGAGGCGATCCGGGCCGGCGACCCGGCGCGGGCGGCCATCGAGGCCGGCGCTTTTCTGGAGCCCCCGCCCGGGGCATAGGTTGTCCCGGACGAAAGACCGGACACCTCGGGAGTATGGATGCTCAAGGGCTTCAAAGACTTCATCATGCGCGGAAACGTCGTCGACCTGGCGGTCGGTGTCGTCATCGGCGCCGCGTTCACGGGCGTGGTCACCCAGCTCACCAAGTCGTTCCTGGAACCGCTGATCCGGGTCTTCGTGCTGCTGATCACCGGCAGCGACAAGGGGCTGGCCGGGACCGCGCCCAGTTTCCGGGGCATCCCCTTCGACTGGGTCGCGTTCGTCAACGCGGTGATCACCTTCCTGCTCACCGCGGCGGCCCTCTACTTCCTCGTGGTCTTCCCGATGAACAAGCTGGCCGAGCGGCGCAAGCGGGGCGAGGAGCCGCCGCCGAAGGCGCCCAGCGAGGAGGTCCGGCTGCTCACCGAGATCCGCGACGCCCTGGTCGCCGCCGGGCACACCACCCCCGGTCAGCAGCGCGGCGCGCTCGACGACGTGCTCGGCCGCCGGCCGGAACCGCCCACTCCGCGCTGAATCCGGCATCCGCACATCGGCCCCCATGGGAATCCCGTGGGGGCCGCACATTCTCGTACGTGTGTTCGATAGAGTCCCGCCATGGAGCAGCGAAAGCACTGGTGGAACGGGAAATGGGGGCGGCTGGCCCGGCGGGACGTCTTCCTCCGGGTGGACGCCGACCGCTGGTACGTCGAGCAGCGCGCCGGCGGCGCCGAGGGGATCTCCCAGTTCTACGAGTACGCCAGTGCCGACGAGGCCGAGGAGACGGTCCGCGCGCTGCTCGACGGGACGGACGCCTGGCGGGAGCTCTCCCCCCGGCCGCCCGGCGGCTGGTCGACCGGGGTCTGACCGGAGCGGCGTCGACGGGGGCTGACCGGAGCGGCGTCGACGGGGGCTGACCGGGGCGGCGTCGACGGGGCCTGACCGGCGCGGCGTTTAGCGCCGCGCCGGCCCGGGAACCGCGCCGAGATGAACCAGCAGGGCACCGAGCAGCAGACGACCATCTCCAGGGTCACCACCGGGATGCGGGTGATCGACGCCGCCGGCACCGAGGTCGGCACCGTGGACCTGGTCCAGCGGGGTGACCCGAACGCGGTGACCGTGCAGGCGCCGACCGCCGACCCGGGCAGCAGCCTGGACGAGCTGATCGAGTCGACAGCGGTCGAGGAGCCGGACGTGCCGGCCGACCTGGCGGCCCGGCTGCTGCACAGCGGCTACCTGAAGGTCTCCACCGACCTGGTCCGCACCGGCGCGGTGTACGTGCTGGCCGACCAGATCGCCGCCATCGCCGACGACCGGGTCCGCCTCACCGTCCCCGCCACCGACCTTCCCCAGGAGGAGTGACCCCCGGCCCTCGAAGACCGTCTGCCGGTGAGCAGGTCCGCGAGGCGGACTGTGCCTACCGCGAGTCAGGCGACCTCAGAGGGCCGGCGCGGCCGGCGTGGCCGGGGCGGGAGCGGGTGGCGCGGGGGCTTCGGCCGGGGGCGGGGCGGTCCGGCGGCGGTGGAAGAGCAGGAGCATCAGCCCGCCGGCGACCAGCCCCCAGAACGCGCCGCCCACGCCGAGCAGGGTCACCCCGGAGGCGGTGACCACGAAGGTGACCACCGCTGCCTCGCGCGCCGCCGGCTCGGCGAGCGCCGAGGTGAGCGCGGTGGCCAGCGCGCCGAGCAGCGCCAGCCCGGCGACCGCCTCGATCAGCACCGGCGGGGAGAGCGCGACCAGCGCGGTCGCCGCCCCGGCGCCCAGGCCGAGCAGGGCCAGCCCGACCCCGGCGGTCACCGAGGCGATCCACCGGCGCTCCGGATCCGGGTGGGCGTCCGGGCCGGCGGCCAGCGCGGCGGTGATCGCGGCCAGGTTGACCGCGTGCCCGCCGGCCGGGGCGGCGGCGGCGCTGGCCAGGCCGGTGACCCGCAACGCCGAGCCGAGCGGCGGCCGGTAGCCGTAGCCGACCAGCACCGCCGTCCCGGGCACGTTCTGCGCGGCCATGGTGACCAGGAACAGCGGCAGGGCCAGCCCGACCAGCGCGGCGGCGTCCCAGGCCGGCGCGGTCAGCTCGACCACCGGGCGCAGCCCGACGTCGCCGAGGCCGGCGGCCGGGGTGGTCAGCGCGATCGCCACCACCGCCACCACCAGCGCGCCGGGCACCGCCCAGCGACGGGCGAAGCGGTGCAGCAGCAGCCAGGCCGCCACCACCGGCGCGGCCAGCCGGGGCACCTCGACCAGCGCGCGCACCGGCGCGGTGCAGAGCGGCAGCAGCACGCCGGCCAGCATCGCGCCGGCCACCGGTTGCGGGATCGCCGCGACCGCCCGGCCGAGCACCGGGAAGAGCCCGGCGGCCACGATCAGCCCGCCGCAGACCAGGAACGCACCGACCGCGACCGGCCAGCCGCCGGGCATCGGGCCGGTGGCCACCAGCAGCGCCGCGCCCGGGGTGGACCAGGCGATGCTCATCGGCAACCGGTGCCGCAGACCGAGCCAGGCGGCGCAGAGGCCGGAGGCGAGGCAGAGCGCGAGCAGCCCCGAGGCGGCCTGCGCGTCGGTGGCGCCGACCGCCCGCAGGCCGGCCAGCACCACGGTGAACGAACTGGCGAAGCCGACCAGCGCGGTCACCACCCCGGCCAGCACCGGCTGCGTACGCCCGGCCATTCCGCCTCCCACCCCGGCGCCGCGCCGGACGCCCGCCATCGTTCCGTAAACGGAACAGCAGTCGTGTAGCACCATAGCGGGGTGCCGCAGCCCTCACCAACCCGCCGAACGGCCCCCGACCCGGGCGCCGCCGAGGTCGGGCGGCGGGTCCGGGCGCTCCGCGAGGAGCGCGGGATCTCGCTCTCCGCGCTGGCCCGGCTGGCCGGGGTGGGCAAGGCGACCCTCTCCGGTCTGGAGAACGGCACCCGCAACCCCACCCTGGAGACGCTCTACGCGGTGACCGCGCAGCTCGGCGTGCCGCTGACCGCCGTGCTCTCCGGGCCGGCCGCGACGCCGACCGTACGCGGCGCGGCGGTCAGCGCCACCCTGCTGGAGGTCTTCGACGACGCCGACGCCACCTACGAGCTGTACCGGATGCGGGTCGCCCCCGGCCCCGGGCAGCTCTCCCCCGCGCACCAGCCCGGCGTCACCGAGTACGTCACCGTCTTCGCCGGCGTGCTGCGCGCCGGCCCGGTGGACGCGCCGCTCACCGCGGCGGCCGGCGGGCACCTGCGCTGGACGTCGGACGTGCCGCACCTGTACGCCGCCGTCGGCGACGAGGAAGTGGCGGCCAGCCTGCTGCTCCGCTACCCGCGCCGCTGACCGGGGCCGCGCCCCCACCCCGCGGCCCGGTCAGCCGTCGACCGGCGCGGGCAGCCGGTGCCGTACCGCCCAGATCGCCACCTCGGTACGCGACGCCGCCCCGGTCTTGCGGAGCAGGTTGGACACGTGCACGGTGACCGTCCGCACCGAGATGCCCAGCTCCCGGGCCACCTGCTTGTTGGACATCCCGGCGACCAGGCAGCCGAGCACCTCCAACTCCCGCGAGGTCAACTCGACCTCCCCGCCGGCCCGGGACTCGGCCGGTGCCCGGGCCGCCGGCGCCGGTGGCCGCAGCAGTTCCGCCGGCTCCTGCCCGGCGTGCGCGGCGAGCAGCTCGGTCAGCGCGTACGGGTTGCCGCCGGTGCGCGCGCAGACCGCGCGCACCAGCGCGGCGGGCGGGCGCCTGCCGTCGTACACCTGGGTCAGCACCTCGGCGACCTCGGCCGGGCGCAGCGGGCCGAGGCGCTGGCGCACCGCGCCCGGCACCCCGCAGAGCCGGGCCAGCGCGCGGGCCGCGAGATCCGGCGCGACCGCGTCCTCGGCGGGCCGGGTGGCCACCAGCAGCAGCGCCGGCAGCTCGGCGGCGGCGGCCAGCTCGCCCAGCAGGTTCAGGCTGGCCGGGTCGAGCGCGTGCAGGTCCTCCACCACCAGCACGGCCGGGCCGGCGCCGACCAGCAGCCGGACGGTCCGCACGGCGAGCCGGAGCAGGGCGCCCGGGGCGTAGCGCTCGCGCGGCGCGGTGGGCTGCTGGGCCAGCCAGGCGAGCGCGTCCGGGGGCAGGTCGAGGGCGGCGGTGTCCCGCCCGCTGAGCACGGCGGCCAGCCAGTCGTACGGCGCCGGGTCGTGCACCCGGGCCGCGCCGGAGAGCAGCACCGCCGGCCGCGGGGCGAAGCTGTCCAGGGCGGCGGCGACCAGCAGGCTCTTGCCCACCCCGGCGTCGCCGCTGATCACCGCGACGGTCGGCGCGGAACGCCGCCCGGTGACCACGGTGGACCAGGCCCGGTCGAGCTCGGCCAGCTCACCGGCGCGCCCGACCATGGACACCGGCATCATTCCCCAACCCTACGCAGTAGTGCGTAGAGACGGCGGCAGGGTGTTCTTGGCAAGCTTGTCCCATGACGCTGATCCTCCGCTCGGCCATCCGCAACGACATCGGCCTGGTCCGGACCAACAACGAGGACTCCGCCCTCGCCGGTGACCGCCTGGTCGCGGTGGCGGACGGCATGGGCGGCCTGCCGGCGGGCGAGGTGGCGAGCGAGATCGTCATCCGGATCCTCGACGAGCTGACCCCACCGTCGACCCCCGACGAGGCCGCGGACGCGCTGCGCGCCGTGGTGAGCACCGCGAACCAGCGCATCCACGCCGCCATCACCGTCGACCCGGCGCGCGAGGGAATGGGTACGACACTGACCGCCGGCCTGCTCGCCGGGGACGCGCTGGTGCTGGCCCAGGTCGGCGACTCCCGCTGCTACCTGCTGCGCGACGGGGAGCTGAGCCAGCTCACCCGGGACGACACCTTCGTGCAGGCGCTGGTCGACCAGGGCGCGCTCTCGCCGGAGCAGGCCCGGCACCACCCGCAGCGGTCGCTGGTGACCCGGGCCGTGCAGGGCGCCGACACCCCGCCCGCGATCGGGGTGATCACCGTGGTGCCCGGTGACCGCCTGCTGCTGTGCAGCGACGGCCTCTCCGACTACGTGGCCGACCCGGAGATCGCCGCCGCGCTCACCCTCTACGCCGACCGCCAGCAGTGCGGCGAGCAGCTGGTCAAGCTCGCCCACCAGGCCGGCGCCCCGGACAACGTCACAGTGGTGGTCTCCGACGTCACCACCGCCTGATCCCGGGCCGGTGCCGGCGGCGGCCGTTGACCGGCTGGGCGGATTCCGGTTGCGCCGGCGCCCGGGTCGCGTTGGGATGATCGGATGACGGTCCGCCGGGTGACTTCCGAGGAACGACTGACCACCAGCTTCGTGCTCGGCGCGTACGCCTTCGAGGCGTCGCCGCGCACCGCGGCCCGGGCCGAGGAGTTCCGCCGCTACCTGCCCTACAACGAGGGCAACCGGACGCTGGTCGTGGAGGAGGACGGCACCACGCTGGCCGCCGCCTCGGCCATCCCGATGCGGCAGAACCTGCGCGGCGCGGTGCTGCCGATGGCCGGCGTCGCCGGGGTGGCCAGCCATCCGCTGGCCCGCCGCAAGGGGCACGTGCGGACCCTGCTGAACCAGCTCCTCGACGAGATGCGCGACGAGGGGCACCAGCTCACCGCGCTCTACCCGTTCCGGCCCTCGTTCTACGCCCGGTTCGGCTACGTCGGGCTGCCGAAGCCGCGTACCGCCACCTTCTCCCCGGCGGACCTCGGCGAGCTGCTCGCCGCCGACCTGCCCGGCGAGGTGGGCTGGGAACGGATCGGCGCCGGCTACCCGACCTGGCGCGAGTTCACCGAGCGCTGCCTGCGCGAGCGGCACGGCTTCGCGATCTTCCCGGACTACCGGGACGTCGGGCTGCGCGACCGCGACGAGCACTGGCTGCTCACCGCCCGCAGCGGCGGGACGGTGACCGGCGCGGTGACCTACCGGATCGACGACCACGGCGGCACTCTGACCGCCGACGACCTGCTGGCCACCGACCCGTACGCCCGGGCGCTGCTGTTGCAGTTCTTCGCCCGGCACGTCGACCAGGTGGCGAAGGTGACCGTCCAGCTCCCCGCCGACGAACTGCCCGAGCTGTGGCTGACCGACCTGGCCGTACAGGTCGAGGCGCGGGTGGCCCGGCCGGACTCGGCCGCCCCGATGGCCCGGCTGCTCTCGGTGGACGCGCTGGCCGGGCTGCCCGCCGGGCCGGGCCGGGTACGCGTCGAGCTGACCGGCGACCGCTGGCTGGCCGGGGCGTACCTGTTGGACGGTACGACCGGCTCGCTGGAACTGGTCACCGGGCCGGCCACCGGCACCCCGCCCAAGGCCACGCTGACCGCCGCCGGCCTCTCCGCCCTCGCGTACGGGGTGCTCGACCCGGCCGAGGTGCACCTGCGCGGGCTGGGCGACGTGCCGGCGGACGCCGCTGCCGAGCTGCGCCGGCTCTTCCCGCGCCGGTTGCCGTACCTCTTCGCCGACTTCTGACGGCGCGGCCGCGCGGCCCTGGTCCCGCTCCCCGCGGGCCGCCGGCCGGCTCCGGCCCGACCGCGCCCGAGGTGGGATGGTCCGCCACGTCCGCCGAATCGGCGCGCTCCTGGCCTGCGGGACCGCCCGATCCGGGTAGCGTCCGGCGCGTGCCGGAATCGTTGCAGGCGGGTGGATGGGGGCTGCTGGCCGGCTCCGCCCTGCTGATCGGCGCGGCGGCGGGCTGGTACGCCCGGGTGCCGCAGCGGGTCATCGCCTCGATCATGGCGTTCGGCGCCGGCACGCTGCTCTCGGCCGTCTCCTTCGAACTGATCGTCAAGGCGTACGAGCACGGCGGGGTGCTGCCGACCACGCTCGGCGCGGCCGCCGGCGCGGTGGTCTTCACGCTGGCCAACGTGCTGCTGGCCCGGCGCGGCGGGCAGCACCGCAAGCGCTCCGGCCGGCGGCAGCCCACCGAGGCCGAGCAGCCCGGCTCGGGCAACGCGATAGCGATCGGCGCGCTGCTGGACGGCATACCGGAGTCGGTGGTGATCGGGGCCAGCCTGCTCGGCGGCAAGACGGTCAGCCTGGTCACGGTGGGCGCGGTCTTCCTCAGCAACGTGCCGGAGGGGCTGTCCAGCGCGGCCGGCATGCGGCACGCCGGCCGCAGCCGCCGCTGGGTCTTCACGCTCTGGACGCTGATCGCGCTGGCCACCGCGGTGTCCGCGGTCGCCGGTCACGTCCTGCTCGGCACCGCCTCACCGGCGGCGCTGGCGGCGATCACCGCGCTGGCCGCAGGCGGCATCCTCGCCATGATCATCGACACCATGGTGCCGGAGGCGTTCGAGAACGCCCACCTGCTCGCCGGTCTCATCACGGTGGCCGGCTTCCTGCTCGCCTTCGCCGTCGCCCATCCTTAGCTCCGGGTTAAACCGTCCCGCCGGAGCGGCCCGGACGGCCGGCGGGCTCCTAGCATCACGGGGTGCACCCGAAGTCGCTGCTCGTCCTGCTCGCGTTGACCGTCGCCGCGGCGGGCCTGCCGGCCTGCGGATCGTCCGACGCGCCCCGGGTCGAACCGTCGGTGTCGGCTGGCGCGCCCGGCCCCGGCCCGGACGCCGCCCCGGCGGCCCGGGTGGGCCTCGGCGGTCCGGGGGCGAGCGCCAGCCCGAAGCCGCCCGCCGGTGGCGTGCTGAAGGCCGGCAACCCGAACGGCCGCGCCGCCGTGCCGGCGGAGGCGCGGGCGGTGGACACCTCGAAGCCGACCCGCCGGATCGGCACCGGCACCGCGGCGAGCTGCACCTCCGAGGCGGTGGTCAAGGCGGTCGCGGCCGGCGGGATCATCACCTTCGACTGCGGGCCCGACCCGGTGACCATCGCGATGAAGGCCACCGCCAAGGTACGCAACGCCAACGGGCCGAAGGTGGTGCTGGACGGCGGCGGGAAGGTCACGCTCAGCGGGCAGGGCCGGCGGCGGATCCTCTACATGAACACCTGCGACAGCGCGCAGGGCTGGACCACCTCGCACTGCCAGAACCAGGACCACCCGCAGCTCACCGTGCAGAACCTGACCTTCGCCGACGGCAACTCCACCGGGGACCGGGCCGAGGGCGGCGGCGGTGGGGCGATCTTCGTCCGGGGCGGCCGGTTCAAGGTGGTCAACTCGCGTTTCGTCCGCAACCGCTGCGACCGGACCGGCCCGGACCTGGGCGGCGCCGCCATCCGGGTGCTCAGCCAGCACGAGAACAAGCCGGTGTACGTGGTGCGCAGCACCTTCGACGGCGGCTCCTGCGCCAACGGTGGGGCGCTGAGCAGCATCGGCGTCTCCTGGACGGTGCTGAACAGCGTGTTCACCGGCAACCGGGCGGTCGGCAACGGCGCCAACCCGGCCCGGGCCGGCACCCCCGGCGGCGGCAGCGGCGGCGCGATCTACTGCGACGGCGACGAGTTCACCGTCCGGATCGCCGGCACCATCATCGAGGGCAACCGGGCGAAGGAGGGTGGCGGCGCGATCTTCTTCGTCAGCAACAACCGCACCGGCACCCTGGAGATCGAAAGCTCCACCCTCCGCCGCAACCCCAGCGACGGCTTCGAAACCCCCAACTACCCCGGCATCTTCTTCCTCGGCGCCCACCCACCCACCCTCACCTAACCCGGCCCCCGGCCTCCCGCCCGCCTCCCCCTCGCCTCCCGCCCGCCTCCCCTCGTTGATCATGAGGTTAGCGCCACGACACGCCGAGACGAGTGCCGCTAACTTCATGATCAACGGCGCGATCCGGTGGGTGGGGGGTGGGTGGGGTGGGTGGGTGGGGGGGTGGGTTAGTAGGGGTTTTGGTGGCCGGGGGGGGCGGGCGCGGAGGAGGGCGGCGGGGCGGCCGGGGAGGTGGCGGGCGGCGGACATGGGTGGGCTGGGGGTGTGGGCGCGGTCGGCCATGCCGGCGAAGAGCTCCTTCAGGGCGGCGAGCGCGTCGGTGCGGGGCTCCCAGCCCAGTTCGCGCTCGGCCCGCTCGCTGGACATCAGCGGCGCGTTCAGCGCCAGCTCCACCCAGCCGGCGTCGATCGGTTGCAGCCGCGCCCGCCAGGTCAGCGCGGCGGCGACGCGCAGCACCGGGGCGGCCACCGGCACCGTCCAGCCGTGGAAGTGCCGGGCCACCAGCTCCGGGGTCAGCACCGGGTCCGCGGCCAGGTTGAAGGGGCCGCGCGCATCACCCAGCACAGCCCGGGCGTACGCGTCGGCGACGTCGTCGGTGTGCACCGCCTGCATCCGCAGCCGAGGGTGGGTCGGCACCAGCGGGATCCGCTCGTACCTCAGCAGCCGGACCGGCGCGAACGGGCCGAGGAAGTAGCGGCTGATCTCGGTGGCGGCCTGCCGCTGGAAGTTCAACCCGGGTCGCATCCGCACCACCCGCACCGCCGGGTGCTCCCGCTCCAACCGGTCGAGCAGCGCCTCGACCTCGGCCTTGTGCCGGCTGTACGACGACCCGGGCACCCCGGTCGCCGGCCAGCGCTCGCTCACCGGGTGGTCCTTCGGGCCGGAGGCGTAGACGCCGACCGACGAGGCGTACACCAGGGCCGGGACCCCGGCCCGGGCCAGCGCGTCGAACACCGCCCGGCTGCCCTCGACGTTGGTCCGCCGCAGCACCCGCTGGTCGTGGCTGGGCTGGATCTGCCAGGCCAGGTGCACCACCGCGTCCGCCCCGGCGAACACCTCGGCGAGTTGCCCGGCCGCGCCGGGCTGGCCGATGTCGCAGGAGTGCCACTCCACCTGGTCGTACGGCTCACCGGCGTCCGGGCCGGGCAGCCGGCGGACCACCCCGGCCAGCTCTACGCCACGCTCGCGGCGCAGCCGCCGCAACAGGGCGGTACCCGCGTTGCCGGTCGCCCCCACCACCACGATCCGCATGCCCGACCCGTACCCGGTCAGCCGCCCATCAACCGCCCGTCTTCGCCACCTGCCGGCCCGTGGCCTCGGCGTGCTCCGCTCGCTCTCCCGGCTCGCTGCGGCAAACCTCGCGCCCGGGCCGGACCCCTGGTCGGGACACTCCCTGGACGCCCCGGTGATCCCGCCGCCCGGCGGCAAGCGCGCTGGGCCGGACAGCGGAGGAGCGGCCGTCAGGGCCGGGGAGCGTGGCGGACCCAGGCGCGCTTCTCGTCCCGTCGCCGGCCGGCGGTGGCGGCCAGGCAGCGCGGGCAGATCCAGCCGACCGGGTCGGCCTCGGTGAGCTGGTCGGTGCCCGAGTAGTCGAACCGCACGTGCGGGAAGCGGCGCAGCCGGGTACGGCTCAACGGCAGCCCGCAGACGGTCTGGTTCTGCCCCGGCAGCCAGGCGTGCACCTCGCCGCCCGGCTCCCGTACGCCATCCGGGCCGATCTCCTCGCTGGACGCCGCCACTGCCGGGGTGCTGCTCATCCTCATGCCGGTACGGTTCCCCGCCCGGCCTCCCCCATGCCCGTCCCGGACGACCGCGGGGGAAGCCGGGCCGGTGGTTCGGGAGCGACGTGCGGCGTTGGCCGGCGCCCGCTGCCCGCCGGGAGCGGCGCGGCGGGCGAGAGTCGCATCGACACGATGTCCGGTAACCTGAGCGCGCGGGCCGCTAGCTCAATGGCAGAGCTGTGGACTTTTAATCCATAGGTTCAGGGTTCGAGTCCCTGGCGGCCCACTTTTCCCCAGCTCAGCGACCCTTTGCGGGGTCGCTGTCTTTGTCAGCACGGCTCGTACAGCAGCAAAGTACAGCAGTAGCCGCCTCACCGGTCCAGTGCGCTGCCGAGTCGCTTGAGCGCGTCGCGGGTGGCCGCCGAGGAGACGACCGTGTAGATCTCCATGGTGATGGCGAACTGCGCGTGCCGGAGGATCTGCATCGCCACCCGGGGATGCACGTCCAGGTCCGCCAGGAGGGACGCGCAGGTACGGCGGGCATCCCGGACCGTGATCCGCCGGACCCCGGCCGCGTCGCAGCGCCGATCCCAGAAGCGGTTGAAGTTGCGCGGCTCGACCGGCCGGCCGTAGCGGGTAGTGAAGATCAGGTCGGAGGGCTGCCAGGCCGGGCCGGCAGTGTCCCGGGCAGCGGTCTGCGCAGCGCGACGGCGGCCGAGCGCCACGGTGCAGATGTCCGGCAGCGGCAAGGTGGCGTCCGATGCGGCCGTCTTCGTCTCCCGGTGCAGCAGTTCGGCACCGACTCGCTGGAGCTGCCGATCGATGGTCAGCTCCCCCGCGTCGAGGTCGACGTCGGCCCAGGTGAGCCCCAACATCTCACCCTTGCGCAGACCGAGCACCAGGACCAGGACGTACGCGGCGTAGAGCGGGTCGTCGTCGGCGCGGGCCGACTCCAGGAAGCGGCGGGCCTCGTCGCTCGTCCACGCCTTCCGCTTGCGCTTCCGTACCGGCGGCAGCTTCACCAGGGATGCGACGTTGCGGGAGATCAGCCCTTCGGTGATCGCCTGGGACAGCAGCGTCCGGAGGACGGTCCGCAGGTGCGTGACGCTGGTTGCCGAAGGCAGATCCTGGCAGCAGCGACCGAGGGCACAGCAACGACGCTGGGCAGGCTTGCGCCGCTCGTCCTTGCCCTGGGCGCAGCACTGGCAGGTCCGCCCCACCTCGTTGATCCATGTCTGGACATCGCTGACCCGGAGCTTGTCGAGGCGCTTCCGACCCAGCCCCGGCACGAGGTAGAGCCGGACCACCACCTCGTAGGTGACGTAGCTGCCCGGGGCGAGGTATGGCTTGACGATCTCGCGTAGCCAGTAGCTGGCGTACTCCCCTACCGTCGGGGAGCGGGTCGCCACCGGGCCGGCCTTGGCTTGCCCGTGCAGCTTGATCCACTTGTCGTGGACCTCCTCGCGGGTCTTGCCGTAGACCCACTTCCGGCCCCGCTTGCCGTCCGGCTTCTCCACCCAGACGTACGCGGCGAAGCCGTTGCGGTACGGGAAGATCGACCCCTCACCGTTGGCACGGGCGCGTCCCGGCATCAGGCAGCCTCCTGGCGTTCGACCTGCTCGCGGATGTAGTCGTCGACCCATTCGGGGAGGATGCGGCGGTACTTGCCGTCCTTGATGGAACGCAGCTCGCCGGTGGCGATCTTCATCTTGACCTTGGAGATGCCGAAGCCGAGCAACACGGCGACCTCTGCGGGCGAGTACCAGCGGGGGCGGAGGTCGTGGGTCATGCGGCGGCTCCGGTGAGCCAGGCTTCGTGAGCGAGTTCTTCCCGGCCGATGCGTCTGCTTTCGCGTCGCTGTCTTGCGGCGGTGTTGGCGAGCAAGGCGTCGCCTTCGGTGAGCCAGCCAGCCCCGATGTAGGTGAGGGTGCCGACGGTGATGGAGTCGGCGGGCTCGTAGTCCTCGCTGCGGCGGTAGGTGGCGCGGGTGTCGCGCAGCAGGGCGAAGGTGACGGAGTAGCGGCGGGCTTTGGTGAGGAAGTGGCCGCCGAAGCCGAGCATGTGTGCCCAGCGGCGCAAGCCGCCGTAGATATTGGGTTTGGCGTCAAGGCCGTCTTGACGGTCGTTGGCGGTTGCGGCGCCGCTGCTGGTGTCGGTGTGGGTGGGGCGGCCGAGGTGCCAGCAGGCGTCAATGAGGCGGGCGAGGTGGTCGCCTTCGGGATCGGCGTAGTCGTCGATCGTGGCAGGGGTGAGCCGGGCGGACGAGTGGCCCGTGGCTTCGGTGGCCTTGGTGGCGTACTTGGCGAGGTAGGCGGCCACCTTGCCGTCGGACAGCTCACCGCCAGCGGTGTTGATGCGCCGCACGTCCACCTGCTCACCCCAGGCGACCAACCAGCCTTCGGGCTGGTCGGGGTGCGGGGGCGTGGTGACGGTGATCTGCCGGGCGGCGACGTGGATCGCGTCTTCCAGGTCGTCGACGGTGATTCCGGCTGGTGGCGGCACGAGGGCGTCCCGGTCGTCGGGGTCGACGCCGTCGAGGCGTAGCAGGACGTGGAAGTGCACGGCGGCCCGGCGCTGCATCTCGGCGACCTTGCCGTGCGACACCCGCACGGGTGGCACCCAGCGGACGTGGCCCGAGGCGGTGACGACCTGGACGAACGGGATGCCGCGCTTGCGGCAGACGGCGGCGAGGCGGCGGTCGGCGGCCTGCTTGGTGCGCCGCCACAGCTCGCCGGAGAAGTAGTTCCAGACGACCTGGTGGGCGTGGTCGTAGCAGTCGAGGCACAGCGGCTGGCCGAGCCGCGGGTCGTCGGCGTCGTGGCGGGCGAAGCACGCCGCGGGCCGCCCGTGTGGGCAGGTGCCGGCGTTGCTGCGGGCGCGGCAGGGCGCGGGTCGGCAGTCGCAGCGCTGCCGGCTGCGGCAGGTGTGGCGCGGGACGTGCCGGTGGTGGACCGGGCCGAAGGAGGGGGCGGTGAAGGTGGCAAAAACGACCGGGTGGCGGCCGACCGAGTCAGGCACGCCCTTACCGCCGGTCAGACCGCGACAGACGACTTGGTAGGCGTCGCCCTGGTAGAGCCAGGCGCAGTCCGGGCACACCGATTCGCGGCGGTTGCCGCACGCCTTGTAGAGCGTCCGGTCGGGCAGTTCGTCGGTGTGCAGCTGGCCGGTGATGCGGCCGGTGTCTCGGTCGACGGCGGCGATGGTGCCGGTGAGGCGGATCGGGCGGGCGCAGCCGCCGGCAGGGCGGGTGTGCTACAGCCAGCCGGAGAACTCCGGAGATGCTGCCCGGTGCAGGACCTGGGCGTCACGGCCGACCGCGAGGCCGGGCCGGTAGATGCTGAGCGGGGTGGACACGACTGTCTCCTCATCAGGGGGTGGCAGGGACGGGAGACGAAGAACCACCAGCCGTGGACGTCGGTCCGCTGGTGGTGTTCGTCGTGTCTCCTGGCACCGCCGAGAGGGCGGCTGACGCCGGAGGGCGGAATCGTGGTGGTGCCACTTCCCGCCGATGGGTTCGTGTCCTTTCACGTTTGTGGACTCGGTGAACGGGCCGGCACGGGTGGGGAGCCTGGGATATCGGCATCCGGCGGGGTTGCCGCAGGCTGCCCCCACCCGTGGAGATGTGCGAATCCGGGCCATCGTGGACGGCAGGGAAGACCGTGCTGGGCCGCTCAGCGGAATCGGGATACCGGCACTGCGGCCGGTGCGATCGAGAGCCGGCGGGACATGGCCCGCATCAGCGGCAGGAAGACTGCTCGGCATCTCCGAGGTCGGGTCCAGCGATCCGGCAGGAAGGCCGCGCTGGCGTGCTCGACGAGCGCCAGAGTAGCACCGGGTACCGACACGTCAACCCGCCGTGACCCCTCCGCGTAGGCGGGACGGCCGGCTGCCGGCCGGTGTGGGAGGACTTTCTGTACGTCTATCAAGGCGGCCCTTGACGGGCCGCACGCGCCGCCGCCCTGGGCGCGCGCCGGCCGCTGCCGCTGTCGCTCTGCGGCCGTCACGCCTGATGCCCGGCGGCTGGCGCGGACAGCGGGAAGCCCGGGGCCGCCGCAGAACGACAGACGTTGACCGGTGGGTGTGGTGGGCCGGCAGCCGGCCGGGCCGCGCGGCCACGAGCCCGCGCGGCGTAGGGAAGCGGACGCCGGCCGCGTCGGCGAGCTGGCGGCGGTCACGGGTCGCGCTTACTGCGCCTCCGGCGGGGGCGCTCCGGCTCCAGGATGGCAGGGGCTCCGTCGGCGGGTCGCGGTCCGTGGGTGGTTGCGGAAGGGAGCCATCCCGCCCGCCATCGACCCGGGACGAGCCGAGCAGACCACCGCCCGACCCGCCAGCGCCCGAACTTGCGTCAAGGTCCGCTTGACGTGGCGGGCCGGGCGGCGGCCCGCTCCCCAGGAGGGCGGGTCGATGGCAGACGGGATGGGCTAGACGCAGGCGCGGTGGCCGGAAGATGTCCGCCACGCATTAGAGCGCGTCCGGCAGAGAGCCAGGCATGGATTGCTGGACCTGAAATCGGAATCGAACCCTCGTCACGTCTTCGAACAATCGAAATAAACGCCCCCTCAAGCCGGCCCCCTACTATTGCTCCGTGAACAATAAAAGGCTTGAGCTCCTCAGGTTGAGGGGGCACTTTCACAAGGATGATTGACTCACCTTGCTTGACCTCTACGACTCCGACCTCAAGCTCGTTGATCGGCGGATAAACCCGCCGGTCGATTGTCGACCTGTAGCGAGAGGCTGCATTCTTGGGGGTATTAAGGACTGGCGTGATGCGAGATATTACTTCCTCGCCCCGGACGCGCTTAGTTCGCATGCCGATTACGAGAATCCCGCCCTTTTCGGCGTTTGCAAACCTGGCGACGTCCTGAGCTAGCTCAATCTTGCCGGCCTCGTCCTCTAATGAGTACCCCTGCGACTTGACTTCAAGGGTCGCGGACTCTGGCTGCCCCACCACCACGCTGAACTTGCCTGAACGCAGGAGGTCCCATAGTGCCTGCATCTGGGGGCTGTCGCGGCCCTCAAGTGTACGCATCAAGTCCGATAGTTCATCCGCCAGCAGAAGGGCCTGCCCGACAGACCTGCCTCGCCGATCAATGTCGACACGAACATGCCAAATGCAATATTTGTCGACACCCTCAAGCTCAACTTCTCTTAGGTCCGCCGAGTGCCTTTCCAGCAGATGGCTTACCGAAGTGACGACGTCATACTCTTCTAGGTCCGCCTCAAGGTACAGGCTCAATTCTAAAACGAGGCTCTTCGACTCCATCAAGTGGATAGTGTAGCCCGAATATGGAATGTAATCCTCGTAGGCTAAGTCCTCCTCAACTTCAGTGAAGTAAAGCGTAATAACGGGAGCATCGCGCCCCCGAACATGCTCAGGAATCAGTCCATGGTCCTCGGCGGCGGCAACAAGTGCACGCCTAAGAGATGCGAGGGAAACGTTTGCCATGGCTTCGCGAGGGGCGACAAAATCTGCGGCATCGTTTTGCCGTACGGCGAAACCGTCGCTAGTTACTAACGCCACGCGATACGGTCGCCAGTTGGGCAAGTATCGGATCTGGCTCAACGGCACCTGATCACGATGACATGGTTCCCTGGTCCTGTCAGTCCGCTGGGCGAGGCGTCGCGCTGGCCCGTCGTGGACCGTCTGGGCCGCCAGTAGGCCGCAAGACGCCGACCAAAGCCGACCAGCAGTGTGCTCAGAACCTGTAAGCGAGAAGCCAGAGCGGGCCGGAGGCGCGTCGGGTTCGGGCGGGTCAACGAGGACCAGGTCCAGGTCCAGGCCGTCGGAGGCCGATCGTGAGCTACCAACGGCGCGCTATTTGCAAAGATGACCGAAAGTCGCTGTTCGGGCAAAAGGGAGAGCGCTCGCCGTTGATCCGGGAATTCCCTAAGCTGGCCGGCATGTCTCCGCAGAACCCCCGGCTTGATCCGGACCTCGTCAGCAACGCACTCGGCGCAGACGCCTCCCTTCTCGGAGTGGGCACCTTTGGTGACACTTGGAAGGTAGGAGACCGGGCTATCAAGATTCTGTGCGGAGCACCCGCTGACCCGCGCCGTGTCGAACGCGAGGTGGAAGCGCTGCAGCGCGTCAGCCATCAGAACGTGGTTGGCCTCTACGCTCTGACTGACTTGTCTATCGGCGACCGCTCCTACCCGGCGCTTGAGTTCGAATACATCGCCGGCGGCGACATTGCTGAGAGGATCAATAAGCAGGAGTGGCCTGATCAGGACGAGGCGGAACACCTGCTCACGGCCCTCCTCGCGGGTTTGCATGAGTTGCATGAGAGCGGCACGATTCATCGCGACTTGAAACCAGCGAATGTTGCACTACGGAACGGCGACTGGCGCAATCCCGTGATTCTCGACCTCGGACTTTCGAAGCAAGTTGACGCAGCCACGTTGACCGTCTATCCAGGAATTCTAGGCACGCCGCTGTACATGGCGCCGGAACAGTTGCGAAGCCAGCCCGCGCACAAGGCAAGCGACCTGTTCGCTGTAGGTGTGATGGTGCATCAATTGCTGAACCGGCAGCATCCTTTTTATGACGAAGGGGTGGCCTACGACTTTGACGGCATGCTGGAAGCCGTGGAGGGCGGGCCGCGCCCGCTACCTGCGTCGACGGCCGAGGGGTTGCATCGCGTCTTAGATCGACTACTCTCTGTTCAAGCTCACAAACGAGGCAGCACCCGGAGCAACCTCCGGATCTTGAGTCAGTCCTGAGGGGAGGAAGCCTGTGGGGGGCTTGGGGGAGGAATGGCCTGATGACTATCCGTGGGATGAGCTTGACGAAATAGATGACAGCAGCTCGGACAGCCTGCCACCAGTTCAGTACGAGGTAATGGCGCTCGCCGAGGAACATCCTGGCTACATTGTGCTCGCTGGCGGTCAGTCAGGAACTGTTGTCTCCACACCACCAGAGGGCTCAATCACTAGGGCCGGCCTTGCCCCGGCTATTCCTACCAGAGACCAAGCGCTTGACGGGCGACGACCCATCTTCCTGTATCACGCTGGTCAACCGAACTTTGCTCAGGGCAGGGAAGTCCTCAGTCGCCTACATGCGAATCACGGCTCGACCATGGGGATCGGTGTAGTCACCAGCTTGCCACGTCATACTCCGAAGAAAATTGCGGACGTGTTCGATTGCCAGGTAGCGGCTATCCGCATCGCCGACCCCGAGGGGTTCTGGGCAGATCGCGGATCCCTCATTCTTGAGAACGAGGACCCAGCCTTCCATGCGAACGCGAACGCGGGGCGAGCGGCTGCTCGCCGAGCGGCGAACATGCGACAGCGAGCTCCCTACCTCGACCTTGTCGGGCAGGGAGAGTTCGTTGCGGAGGTTGTAGCGGCCCAGCGCCGAGCGGGGGCAAACGTCGTCCTGACCTCCGGGCGAGCGCTCAACCCTTCACGTGCCGCCCGGAGCATCGCCGAGCTGATCGATGAGGGCGACCACGTTCATTCCCTCCTCAGGAGCGATGAACGCATGGCCCTGAATGTAACCCTGCCGCACGACTTCATGACGAACCGCCCGCTCGCCGAAATGCTCCTCGCGGAGTTGCTAGAGCGGGATCAGTTTGATACGTGGTATGTGCGAGGCCAGTGGCGCTACAACGAAGCCGGGCCGATACTCCGGGATCCGAACGTACTCACTTTCTACAAGGACCTCAGCAATTTGGCCGAAGAGGAGGAACGAAAGCTGATCTTCGCCCAGTCCGGCCTGACGGGCTGGTATTTCCTGGCGCACGGAGCAAGAGGTTTCGGCACAGGCACTGCTGGGGCTCAGCAGGCATTTGTGCAGTACCGACCCTTCGCTAGGCAGAAGAACATCACGGATGTACAGAGAATCTTCGAGCGTGCGCTAATCCACTCTATCGAGTACGAGACTCATCTATCGCTCGTTGGCCAGAAAGGTCATGTTTCCTGCGACTGTCGCTGGTGCGAAGCGGTCCATCAGACAGGCGCCTACAGCAAGGGCACCCTTCAGTGGCACACCTTGTACGCCCAGGGCCAGTTGTGCGCAGCCGCCAAGGGCGTGGACTCTGCCGGGGGACCACGAGCGGCTGTTAGGCGCATCGTTCGGCGTGCTCAACAGTTTAGAGAACAACAGTCGCTGCTCGGGAAAGACGACCCCAAGCATCTCACGAACTGGTTGCAGTTGCTTTGATTGGGGAGCGGGCTGAGCCAAACATCGATGACCATTCCCACTCGGATTCACCGGCGAGGTGGAGGTGAGTGACGCGTTCTGCAAGAACTGTCCGCGCGACCCGTCGACTGATTCTTGCAGGAGCTGACTGATGCACGGTTAGCGAGCCGGAGGTGTCCAAGCTCGCCACTCCGATGCACATCCTTTCGAAGTGCGTAAGGTTAGAGAGTGCCGGCTTTATGGCTGCCCCATCGAGGATGACCCATGCCATGTCGGCGCCAACAGCGTGGCGTTGGGCTTGCCACAACGCCCGCTTCCATGCAGCAACCTTGGCCTCTACCGTCACGAGTCGTTGAACGGTTGAACGGAACGCGTGAGTGGCTTGCCATTTCCCGCGGGCTACCTTCGACACGTGGCCGGCAGTAGTCAGGCGGGGAAGGATATCGGAAGATAAGTAGCCAGCCGACATCCCGACCGCCGCCGCCACCTCGCTGGTAGAGACAACCCCCGTGCGGCGATCGGCAAGAAAGGTCATTGCGGAAACATCGACCGCATCGACGATCGGCGCCAATCCTCTACTGGAACGGTACTCCAGTTCTTCTTCGTCAAAGATTGCGAGGACGAGGTCCGGTATCCCGGCAGTCGCTTTCACTTGAAAGAAGTGGTTCACGGCCCCGTCGTATGTTGATGCCAAGATGTCTGCACAGGCTGCCGCAGGGGAATACATATCCGCTTCACTGGCGAAAGAATCAGACACCAACATATATGAATCCTAGTCTCCTTGGCGCAATGGATCAAGATCTAGCGTCACGGATTTCTTCTTTTTGTTCTGTATGCACTATGCTAGCCCACTCGTTGAAATTTGTCCTGTTCTACAAAGGGCATCGATGCACCGAATCAGCTAACCTGTCGCCCTCGGCACGGACCAGGGCCAGAGGCCCTGACCGGCGTTGATACCGCATCCCCCCGGCGTTGGTCATGCCCCACTGCGAAGGCGACGGCGGCATGCAGCTACACAGGAGCGTTCAGTCACCGGATAACGTGCTGGTGGTTCGATCGGCCGACGCGCAGACTGGACCGGTGTACAGCCACGGACTACAGGCGTCGACGCATCCCCGCGTCGGCCGTACCCTGCGCCCTTTTGCAGCTCCGTGGCCGGCATTGGCCGTGGTTGCTGACACGAACGTTCTGGCTTCGCGTGCTTGCAATGCGGTCCGGGGAGGCCGCAGCGAGCAACTCCTGAGTGGGCTGGCGGGAACCGGCCGGTCGAACATCTATGTGTCCGCGCACGTGCCCGAGGAACTCGTCGAGCACCTACCGGCCATCGCCGCGTCGAACAACGTCCCGGTGTCGGAGGCGTCAGAGGTCCTGTGGAACGACATCATGCCGGCGGTCCCCGTCGTCGACCTGGCGATTCGCGACTACCTCAGCCCACGTGTGCGCACGATGCTGTGTATCGACCGCGAGTTACCTCGCCGGCTACGCGGAGATCCCGACGATGTCGGGACTACTGCGCTCGCCGAGCTACTTGCGCCGGCGGTGATCCTCAGCAGCGACAGCGTCTTCACGCGACTAGGGTTCGCCAACACCGACGCCGCGACCTGGGTGGGAATGGCCTACAGTCTGTTACGGATGGCCGGATTCGAAGCGCGCTTGACTGATGCTGCCTTCCTCGCCGAACTGGCTGCGCGTGCGATCGCCGTGACCGGCGGAGCCGCCGTCCGCGCTATCCGTAGTCACCCAGTGCCTGCCGTCGGTCTGCTTGCTGGTGCTGTGGTGCTGGCCACCCGCTTCGGCTACCTCGATCTAGCTCGCTGGCGTGAGGGCTGGCATGGTTTTCGTGAGGCGATTGGGCCTTGGAGGGATGGGCTGGCGGTTGCTCTTGAGGAACACCAAGCAGCTCGTGGTGCAGTTCGTGTCATTGAGGCCGGAGGGAAGCCGACAGTCGAACAGGCTGCCGCGCGGCATCTCGCCCGTCGAGGGGCCGCGTTGACCCCTCGCGAGCTTCGCGACGAGCTGTCATCGTCCGGCTACAAGGCCTCTGGTGCAGAACTCAAGCGCGGCATGTTGAGCCATCCGGGATTCAGCCGGCGTCCCGGCGACCGGTTCGAGTTGGGGCGCTGCGCGAACTTGATGATCGATCCCGTGGCGCTGACCAAGTAGGCCGTCGAGCCGACAGATGAACTAGAACGGCCATGCCGACTCCAGGGCGCGGACCACGACCAGAGGACTAGGCGCCCACCGTGGTGGCGGGGATGCTCTCGACAGCAATGCTGACAGCAACAGCGCCGGACGCTGGCGCGCCCAGATACACGAAGAGGGACGCTCCTCCGAGCTGGCGACCAGCCGCAGACCGGGGCGGACGCCGTGCACAGAACTTGTAAGCGAGGTGTCGCGCCTCGGTGGCGACCGGGCTTACCGGGGAAGCGGGTTGGCGACGTAGACGCCCTTGCCCTGCCGGCCATCGATCAGGCCCTCGGCCTTGAGTAGCAGCATGGCAGCGCGGATGACCGTGTTGCTGACCTTGTAGTGCTCGCAGAGGGCGGCGAACGAGGGCAGCTTGTCGCCCGGCTTCAACTGACCGGAGCTGACCTGCTCTCGGATATCCCGGGCGACCTGTAGGTAGGCAGCTTCAGACATAGGTGGTGCTCCCAGCTTGGCGGCTGGTGCAAGCAGACCACATCGCGGGCTCGACTTACAACGCTATGTGTCGTAGCTGTTGACCCTGCGCACATTGCGTCCTAAGTTGCTCGTGGGGCTACCCAGCTTGGCGGCCGGGTCGTCCTGCCGTGGGTGCCCTGTCTCCGGACACGGTGATCGGGTGCCCACGGGATCCCAAGCGTCGGCGGGAGGCGTCATGACCGGACCGAACGATGCAACTGGTCCGACTGCGGGCATTGGCTACCGCCAGAGGCAGGACAACAGCCGGCGGCGCGTGTCCTACGACGAGTACGTCCTGGCGGCGGCGCTGACCTTCGCCCGCCGGCACCGACCCGTGTGGTCATGGCAGCACTGGCGGCGCATCTGCCGCTGCGGCGGCGACCTGCCCTGCCGAAGCCGTCATCCCATCCCGATCAACCGCGGCCACTGGCCGAGCCAGGACGCGCCGCGATGACGACACACCTCCCGGTCACACCGGCTTGGACGTGCGGCGGATGCGGCACCGACTGGCCCTGCCAGACCCGCCAGCGCGAGCTGCGAGCGGAGTACGACAGCGCCCCGGTGTCGCTCGCCCTCTACCTGGCCGCCCAGCTCGTCGACGCCGCGCAGGACCTGGCCCACGTCCCCGCCGGCAACCTACACCACCGATTCCTCGGCTGGACCAGGTGAGCATCTTGCGACCCGGCGACGAGAAGTTCCACTACAGCGACGGCTCCCACAAGTGGATCCCGCCCGACCCCGACTATGACCAGGAGGTCTGGGACGAGCAGGTCCGCCAGCACATGCAGGGCCACCTCAGGAACGAGCGCCCGAAGGTCCGCATCCAGCGCCTCGTCTGACGCCAGCAGTACAGCAGCGAAGTACAGCAACCGTGCCAGCCGAACCAGACCGATAAGCGCGCCAGCAGCCCGGGTGACCTCGCACCGCACCCGATCCGGCCGGCTCGCCGGCAATCCATAGGTTCAGGGTTCGAGTCCCTGGCGGCCCACCACTTACCGTCTCTGACCTGGTCAAACGCCCGGCTAAATCATCCGGACACAACCAGGGCGCAACTCACGTCCGCTCCTGGCCGGCAGGGGGTTCCTGCCGCTTGCCCTCTGCCTGTCGCAGGAGGTTGCCAACCAGGCCGCGCGGCCGATCCTTCTTGGGTAGCCAGTGAACGTAGGTCTCCAACGTGATCCGCAGGTTGGCGTGCCTCAGCGCCTTCTGGGGCTCCACGCCGTTACTCATCAGCGTGGTGGCGAAGAAATGGCGCAGGAGTGGAAGAGCCTTTCCTGGGCCAGCCAGCGGCCTCGCGACAGTTTCAGGACTTGCGTGACAGATCAGCGTCGGGACGCGTGTGACCCTTCCGGCTAGAGGATCCGCCTCCGGTCGTGGGCTCTTCCGGCACGCCGCCGTACCGTGCGGGGCGAAGCAGGTAGAGCCAGAAGAAGCCCGATACCGCGACCGAGGCCAAGCTGAGGGCGGCTGCCGCTCCGACGGCGTGGGTGCCGGCGTACCCCGCACCTGCCGCGATGACTCCGGCGACGCCCATCGCGATGGACGCCTGGGGCAGTGTGAGCATCAGCGGCGCGTTACGGGCCGGCCTCGCGATCAGGAGGCTGACAAAGCCGATGGCCCCGGAGACAAGACCAGGCCACATGATCCAGCCAGCGTCGCTCGACGCGTCGTCAACGGCGAACCAGCAAGCCAGCAGCACGACCGCTGCCGGGGCGGTCGCAAGCCATACCGCGACCGTCATGCTGTAGCGGCGGATCCTTCGGTATTGCTCGGCGAGGTACCGCGCCGGGGCGCTGCTCGAATTCAGGGTGAGCGCTCGCCGGAACAGCTCCTTGAACCGGGCCACGTCGCGATCGACGTAGAGGACGTTCACGGCGAGCAGGGCCAGAGCCTCATGATCATCAGGTGCGAGCTCCACCGCGCGCTTCGCGTCGGAATACGACGCCCGATGCCGGGCGAGCAGGGAATGAGCCAGCGCCCGGTGGCGGTGCGCCGCTACGTCCTCGGGGCTGACTTCGATTGCTCGGCCGGCCGCATCGACCGCAGCGGCATGGTCGCCGGCCCCGATCAACGCCCCGGCGAGGCGGCGCCACGCAACGGCGTCCTCCGGATGCGTCGTCAGATACGCGCGCAGCAGCGAAATGGCAGGCTCATACTGCTTGGCCAGAACCAGCTCACGCGCACGTGCGACGGCGTCGTCGAGGTTTCTGGACTGGGACTCCATGCGGCTGCTCCTTGTCCCCCATGATTAGCGGGCAACGAAGTATCACCGACGTCCGCGACCCCGATGAAGACGGGAGTGTCACGCAGGTCCTGATACCGATGGGTCAATGTGGCCGTAGTCGACTTCGCGGGCCGTGTCGACGGCTGGTGGAAGTGCGGACCTGCGAAGAAACACGGCCGCATCGCTCTCCACCACGAGCCTGCCCCTGCGGCAGCAGCGAGCCTCGCCAGGTACCGGCCGACTGTAGCCGGGGTGGGCCGGTGCCAGAACCAGCTCAAGCGTGAAGATCAGCCGGGTCAGCGCGGCCTCAACGCTCAGGACCCAGGATCCTCTAGGACGGTGTTTGCCAGGCTGGCGAAGAGCTCCTGATAGCGCCCCGAGTCCCAAATTGGAGCGGGCAGTGGGTCAGGCGGCGGTGGCGGGCTTCCTGGTGGGATCGGCCGAGCTGCCGTCGGGAGCCGGGCGGCGGGTCAGGACCCGGGGGCCGGACGGCGTGATGGCGACCGTGTGCTCGGAGTGGGCGGTGCGGGAGCCGTCGGCGGAGCGGATCGTCCAGCCGTCGCTGTCGAACCTGATCTTGTCGGTGGAGCGGCAGAACCAGGGCTCGATGGCGATGGTGAGGCCCGGGTGGAGTTTCAGGCCACGGCCGGCGCGACCGGAGTTGGCGACGTGCGGGGCCTCGTGCATGGTGCGGCCGATGCCGTGGCCGCCGAACTCGGCGTTGACGCCGTAGCCGTAGGAGCGGGCGACCTCGCCGATCGCGGCCGAGATGTCGCCGAGGCGGCCGCCGGGCTGGGCGGCGGCGATACCGGCCTCCAGTGCGACCTCGGTGGCCTCGATCAGCTTCTCATCGGCCGGGTCGGCGGTGCCGACGACGACGGAGAGCGCGGAGTCGGCGACCCAGCCGTCGATGCCGACCGCCATGTCGATGCTGAGCAGGTCACCGTCGCGCAGAACGTAGTCGTGCGGCAGGCCGTGCAGCACCGCGTCGTTGACCGACAGGCACAGCACGTTGCGGAACGGGCCGCGGCCGAACGACGGGGCGTAGTCCCAGTAGCAGGATTCGGCGCCGCGTTCGGCGATCCGGCGGCGGGCGTGGTGTTCGATATCCATCAGGTTGACGCCGACCGCGGCGACACCGCTCAGCTCGGCGAGCAGCTCACCGACGAACTGGCCGGCCACCGCCATCCGGCCGATCTCCTCGGCGGACTTGAGCTCGATCACGACAATCTCCCCCTCCGGATGCGGTATTGTTATACCGTTATTTTTATACCACGCCAGGTCGGGGCGCTCCGGAGCGATATCCTGCTCGCATGGTTCGCCAACCACTCACCGCCGAACAGATTGCAGCGGGCCAGCGCCTGGGAGCCGCCCTCCGGGCCGCGCGCGCCGGCCGCAGCCTCGTCGAGGTGGCCGTGGCGGCCGGCATCTCCCCCGAGACGCTGCGCAAGATCGAGGCGGGCCGCCTTCCCGCCCCGGCGTTCGGCACCGTGGTCTGCCTCAGCCAGGCCCTCGACGTTCCCCTCAGCGACCTGGCCGATGTCTGGCTGGCCGACCTCCCCGTCCCGGTCACCCCCGGGCGTGGCGCCGCCTAGTCGTCGTCCTTCTCCTCGTCCTTCTTCTCGTCGTCCTTCTTTCCTTCGTCCTTCTTCTTGCCCTTGTCGTCCCTGCCCTTGTCTTCCGGCGGGTCGGGGCGGGTGGTCTGGCCGGCGACGGAGAACGTCAGCTGGCACCGGGTGCCGTTGAGCGTGACCGCGGTGGGCAGGGCGTTCACGCCCCGGTAGGTGCCGTCGAAGCGGCCGGCGAAGGACTTCTTGGCCGGCAGGTCGCCGCCGCGTACCTGCACGGAGCGGCCGGTCTGCCGCCACGTGCCAGGTGAGCCCGACAGCAGCCGTTGCTCGCCGGGCAGGTCGAAGGTCAACTGCCAGTCGTCGATGGGCGTGGTGCCGGTGTTGGAGACGCTGACAGCGCTGGAGAAACGGCCGTTGACGGCGCCCCGGACGGTGTAGCGGACGCTGCATTCCGGCTTCCGCTCGCCCATACCGGTGACGGCGGCGGGCGTCGCGACCCGGGACGGCTCGTCGTCCCGGCCGGACGCCGCGACCACCCAACTGGCGCCGGCCGTGGTCAGCGCCAGCAGGGCGACCACGCCGACCGCCACCACCTGCCGACGCGCGTGCGCCGACAGTCCGTGCCAGCGCGCCCGGAGCGCCTGGTGCGGGGGTGCGGTCAGCAGCCCGACGGCGACCCTGGTCAGGTCGGTGGCCCGGGCGGACCCGAGCGGTGCCGCCGCCTCGGCGAGCCCCGTCCCGCCGGCGACGTCCCGGTCGGGTACGACGAGGGTGGCGGGCGGGAGGCCGGCGATCCCGCCCAGCCGTCGGGCCAGCTCGGCCGCGCCGGGCCGCTGGCCGGGGTCCTTGTCCAGGCAGCTCCGGCACAGCTCGGCCACCTCGGGCGGGAGGTCGTCGACCGGTGGCAGGACGGCTGGCTCCTGGTAGCGGTGTGCGGTCAGCATCTGGGTGGTGGTCGAGGCGCGCCAGGGCAGGGTCCCGGCCAGCGCCCGGTACAGCAGCAGGCCGAGCGCGTACACGTCGGTCGCCGGCTGGACCACCCCGGCACTGAGCCGCTCGGGAGCCAGGTAGGCCGGCGTGCCGAGCAGCGGACCGGCCGGGCCGTCCGCGTCACCGGACGCGGCGGAGACTCCGAAGTCGACCAGCTTCACCCCGGCCGCCGTCACCATCACGTTGGCGGGTTTGACGTCACGGTGCACGATGCCGCGGTCGTGGGCCGCCGCCAGGGCGGCGGCGACCTGCGCGCAGGTCAGCACGGCCACCCGCCACGGCAGGGCACCACCGGTCAGCAGCTGCGCCAGCGAGCGGCCCTCGACCAGCTCCATCACCACGTAGGGCAGTCGGCGCCCGCCGGCGTCGGTCGTCTCGCCGTAGTCGTACACCTCGACGATGTTGGGGTGGCGCAGCCGCGCGGCCGACCGCGCCTCCAGCCGGACGCGTCGCAGCAGGTGCGGGTCGGCGGCCAGGCTGGCCGACAGCATCTTGACCGCCACGTCCCGGCCGAGCACCTCGTCATGGGCGCGCCACACCACCGACATGCCACCCGCGCCCAGGCGATCCACCAGCCGGTACCGACCGTTGAGCAGCTCCCCGGTCTCCATACCTGGTAGCGATGCCCATACCGGTGCCGGGCAAAACAGCCGCTCCTCCGGCGAGGACGCCCGTCGGCCGGGTCTTGCCCCGGGCCCCGATCTCCGTATCCTGCGGCGATGGAGCTGGAGTTCGACGGGGAGATCTGGTTCTGGCGGGGCCCGGCACCCTGGCACTTCGTCAGCGTCCCGGCACGGGAGTGCCGGGAGCTGGCGGCCACCTCCGCGCAGGTCAGCTACGGCTGGGGCATGATCCCGGTGACCGTCCGCATCGGGGCGAGCGAGTGGCAGACCTCGCTGTGGCCCAAGGACGGGGGCTACGTCGTACCGGTGAAGACGCGGGTGCGCAGGGACGAGGACCTCGAGGTGGGCGACATCGTGACCGTCCGGCTGACGGTCGCGGACTGAGCCGGCGTCACGCCCCGCGCGCCTCCAGCACGGCGAGGTCGCGCACCGCGAAGCGGCGGTGCTCGCAGTGTTCCTCCAGCACCACCCGGAGGCACTCGCCGACCGGATGCGACTCCACGCCCCACTCCGGCGTCAGCTCGGCGGTACGCATCTCCGCCAGCTCCGCGTCGGTGACCGCCGCGACGACCTCGCGCACCCGCCGCCGGCGGTCGGCGAAGACCGCCACCACCTCGGCGTACGCGGGGCGGGCGGCGAGGTCGATGCCGAGTTCGGCGGCGCCGGCCGGCGAGGTGTCCGTGGGCGGCAGGCCGAGCCGGTGGTACGGGGTCGGCTCGCCGCGGATCACGCGCCCCACCCACACGTCGGTGGCGAAGACGAGGTGGCGCAGCGTCTCGACGAAGGACCACTCGTCGTCGACCCGCTCGTGCAGCGCGGCCTCGGGCAGCCGCTCGGCCCGGGCCAGGGTCTCCGCCCAGAGGCCTTCGAGGGTGTCCCACATCGCGCGGACGTCCTCGGCGGTGCGCACCGCCCGCAGCCGCACCCGCTCCGGGTGCCGCCGGTCCAGCTCGGCCGCCACGTACGCGGTGACGTCGACGTCGTCGACGACCACCGTGCCCCGCCCGGCGTGCCGGGAGACCCGGAGGTCGGTGACCGCCGAGGCGACGATCCTGACCCCGCTCAGGTTGCTGTCGCGGACCGTCGCGCCGGCCAGATCGACGCTGTGGAACGTGGCGCCGGCCAGGTCGGCGTGCCGGAAGGTCGCGCCCCGGAACGCGTCGGTGTCGGCGTGCTCTGCTGCCATCGCGCCATTGTGTCCGGGGGGTGGGACATCAGTGGGGACGTAACGCCAAAGGCATCGAAAACGCCGGATGGATGGAGGAGAGTCGATCTCCACCTCGGCCGCCGCTCCCTGGTGCGGCCGATCCTGCGACGTGAGGACGCCATGCGATCCCGTTCGATCCGACGTACCCTCGCCAGCTCGCTGGCCGCCCTGGCGCTGGCCGGCGCCTCGGCGACACTGCTTCCGGCCGACGCGGTGGCGGCCGGACGCCTCCAGCCCGACCTCTTCGTCGAGCTGATGATGACCGACGTCGTGAACCCGGCGGAGGGCGAGACCTTCCGCGTCCACGTCGACGTCTACAACGGCGGCACCGGCGAGTCGGGGCCCGTCAGCCTCACCGTCTCGGTACCGGCCGGGCTACGGACCACCGAGCTCACCCCGACCGACGGCGAGTGGACCTGTGCGGTGGCCAGCGAGACGAGCTACACCTGCGCCCACCCGGCGGTGGCGCCCGGCTGGGCACCGCGGCTCTGGCTGCCGTTCGTGGTGGCCGGCGCGGAGCCGGGTTCCCGGCCGGCGATCACCGCGACGATCGCCCCGCAGCGCAAGGAGATCAGCACCGAGAACAACACGACCTCGGTGACCGTGGCGATCTCCGGCAGCTGCGTGGTACGCGGCGTCGTCTGGCACGACCTGGACCGGGACGGCCAGCGCGACGAGGGCGAGCCGGGCATCGCCCCCGGCCCGGACGGCGTGCTCAGCGTGCGGGTCGGCGCCCGGCAGGGTCAGGCCGTCGGCGGCGGCTCCGCCACCGTCAACCCGGACGGCACCTGGTCGCTGACCACCCGTACCGAACTGCTCTACCAGGTCTGGCTGGAGGCCGCGAGCAGCTACGACCGCACGGCCGCCAACGTGGGTGACGACGCCACCGACTCGGACCTGGTGAGCACCTACCAGTGGGACCCGGTCCTGCTCACCGCCAGCGGTGAGTTCGAAGCGGTGCACGGCGGCGAGTACGTCGTCGACGCCGGCCTGGTCACCCGGAGCTGACCGGGCCCGCACGCGGAAGCGGTCCCGGTGCGCGTGCACCGGGACCGCTTCCCGTCGGCGCTCAGCCCAGCCGGGACCAGAACGCGTACCCGTGGTCGCGGACGAACTCGGTCGGCTGCCAGCGGCCCGAGGTGAGCGACTGGACATGCGGGCGGCGCTCGGTGAACCGTTGCCAGCCGCCGTCCCGCCCGCCGTTCGGGTCGCCGTCCCCGGCGAACCGCGTCCAGGCGCCGATCATCCGGTCGGCGAGCCGGTCCTGCTGCCGGGTCCGCGGCACGAAGAGGTCCAGGTCGAACAGGTACGCCAGCTCGGCCATGTGCTGGGCTCGCCACGGGAAGCTGGGCAGATCGTAGCCGACGAACCAGGGCGTCTCCTGCTCGGCGAACTCGAACATGTAGGTCCGCGTCCAGGCCGACAGCAGCTTCGCGGTGTCGTAGGTCGGCTTGGCCCAGTTCCGATCGGTCCCGATGGTGGACAGGGCCAGACCCGCCGAGTTGCCGTACGCCGACAGCGGGTACCGGGCCAGGATCGCGTCGGCGCCGGCGGGGTACTGCTCGCGGACCGTCGACTCGTACGCCTCGGCCGGGATCGGGCTTCCGCCCGGGTTGACCTCCAGGCCGGCGTACCTGCCGTTCTCCTCGTCGTGGTTCACCCCAACCAGGACGGGGACCCGGTTGAACCGGCCGGTGCGGAACGCCTCGGCCGGGCTCAGCGGCAGCAGCGGCGTACCGGACACCGGCCGCGGCTCGCCCCACGGGCCGTACGCCGCCAGCAACTCGGCGACCGTTGTCCCGGACGACCGCAGGCACCCGGCCAGGTCGGCGGCGTCGGCGCACCCGACGGTCCTGATCACGCCGGCGCTGTCCGCCTCCGCCTCCGCCCGGGTGCGGGAGCCGCCCGTCGCGCAGGGCGCACTCTGGATGATCGCCTGGTGGAACAGGCCCGCCGACATCGGTGAGGCGAGGTGGTCGCAGACCGCGTACCCGCCACCGGACTGGCCCATGATCGTGACGTTGCCCGGGTCGCCACCGAAGGCCGCGATGTTCGCCCGCACCCAGCGCAGCGCGGCCTGCTGGTCTTCGAGGGCGAGGCTGCCCGAGCCGTACGGGGAGCCGGCGTCGAGCGCCGGATGGGTGAGGAACGACAGCACGCCGAGGCGGTAGTTCATCGAGACCACCACGGCGTCGGCGGCGAGCCGGTCCGGCCGGTACATGTCGCCGGTGCCGAACATCAGGCTGCCGCCGTGGATCCACACGATGACCGGCAGGTCGTCACCCTTCCGGCCGGGCGTGGTGACGTTCAGGTAGAGGCAGTCCTCGGCCTCGCCGGGCACCCCGATGGGCAGGCCGACCGGCTGGGCGCAGGCCGGGCCGGGGCGGGTGGCGTCGCGTACCCCGGACCAGGCCGGCGCGGGCGCCGGGGAGGTGAAGCGCTGCGGCGGCGCCGCGTACGGGATGCCCTGGAAGGACCGCAGGTCGGCGGTGACCGTGCCGCGGACCGCGCCCCGGTCGGTGCCGACGACCGCGGGGTCGCCGCGACCGGCGACCGCCGGCACGGCCGTTCCGGCGGTGAGCGCGGTCAGCGTGGCCAGCGCCAGGCCGGCGAGTATCCGCCTCCGGCGTCGGGGAGGGGTCTGCATGGCGGTTCTCCTGTCGATCGTCGGGACCGGAGTGGTCGTGCCGAGAACCGTAGAGCAGATTTGGGCGATCGCACAAGGCGTACGCCTCAGGCGCTCGCCTCAATCGGTCGCGCAAAAAGGTGCTACCCTGCCGCCCATGGGGAATCGGGAAGCCCTGCTCGCCGGGGCCAGGGCCTGCCTGCTGGAAAAGGGCTTCGACCGCACGAGCGTGCGCGACATCGCCACCACGGCGGGTGTGAGCATGGCGGCGATCGGCTACCACTTCGGCTCCCGGGAGAACCTGCTGTTCCAGGCGCTCTTCTCGCTGCTGGACGAGTGGGGCGACCTCGCCGGCCGGGCCCTGGTCCCCGCCGACGCACCCGACCTCAGCCCCGAGCAGGCGTACGAGCGGATGTGGGACGACCTGCTCGCGCAGGCTCGGGCGCACCCGAAGCTCTGGCTCACCTCGGTCGAGCTGTTCATGCAGGCCCAACGGCAACCGGACCTGCTGCCGCAGCTCGCCGACGGGATGCGGCAGGGGCGCAGCGGCATGGCCGCGATCCTGGCCAGCGTCCCGGAGGCGGAGGTGCCGGACCGGACCGTCCGCACCCTCGGCATGGTGCAGCTCGCGCTGATGTCCGGCGTGATCATGCAGGCGCTCGCCGACCCCGGGAACGCCCCCACCGGGGCCGACGTGGTCGCCGGGCTGCGCGCCCTGGGAAAGATCGTCGGGTAGCGCCCGGCGGGACTGCCGGACCGGCGAACGCGGAGGTGCCGGGCCCGCGATCCGGTGCCGGGCGGGCGGTCGCGCGGTCAGTCCTGCCCGGTCGAGCGTGGCGCGAAGAAGCCGGTGTGGTCCAGGGCCGCGGCCAGGAACAGCACCGACGTGGTGGCCGCGGCGAGCACCAGCAGCGGCAGATCCAGCGTCGCCACCGCCACGGCGGGCATCGCGAGCAGGGCGGCCAACTGCGGCCAGGAGAACCGGCGGTGGATCGCCGCGGAGAGCAGCATCCGCCCGGCCAGGAAGAGGGTGGGGCCGGTGCCGGTCACCACGACCGCGCCCATCCCGGCCGGTGCGGTCGGGTGGGCGATGGCCAACTCGATACCGACCGCGGTGGCCACCACCCCGGCGATCATCACGACGTGCAGGTACCCCACGGTGACGGCGAACCGGGACGGGGCGGCACGGTCGATGGCCGGGCCGAGAGCCACCCCCGCGGGTGTCACGTAGAGCAGACCGATCAGCACGGCCGCGGCGAAGCCCAACAGGAACGCGGCGGTCGCGCCGGGGTCGGGGGCGGTCTCGACGTACGACAGGCCGGCGGACAGCACCAGCTCGCCCAGCGAGATGATGAAGATCTGCTGGAAGCGCTCGGTGAGGTGCCGCCCGCTGAGGCGCAACTCGTCCTGCCCGGTGCGGCCGAGCCGGGGAGTGGGCCAGCCGAGCCGGGGCCCGACGAAGTCGACCGCCAGCGCGAGGAGCCAGAGCGGTGCCCGCACCGCCGGCACGAACGCCCCGACCAGCCAGGGCACGCTGGTCGCGCCGTACCAGACGAGCACCCGCAGGGTCCGTCGGCGCAGCGGGTGACCGCGCAGCGCGGCGCCGATGATCAGCCCGCGACCGAGGTGGATCGCGACGTACGCCCCGGCGAACATGAGGGCGCGCCCGTCCAGCGCCTCGGGGACGGCCGCCCCCATCAGCAGGCTGCCCAACGCCGAGCCGACCAGCAGCGCGCGCACCGCGCCGGTGCCGGGGTCGTACCAGTCGGTGGACCAGGTGATGGTCAACCAGATCCAGAAGATCGGGGCCAGCAGCAGCATCGTCCGCAGCGCGCCGACGACGGTCAGGTCCGCCGACAGGACGTTGGAGAGTTGGTTGAGCGCGAGGACGAACGACAGGTCGAAGAGGAGTTCCAGGAACGAGGTGCGCATCGGGTCCTGGCGCCGGCGGAGCAGCCGCTCGGACCTGCTCTCCATCGGCGCTCCTCCCGGCGGATGACCTGCCCAATTCGTACCATTTTCGGCGGTCTGCCATCGCCGGAGGCCGAGGCCGGCCCGGACGGCGCACCGGTGCTTCCGCACCGCGACGACCAGCGGTGGCGTCCTGTCGTTGATCCGGCTGCACCCGTCGATCACCCGGACGACGGTGGGGGCACCCGACCGTCGAGGAGGACGCCGTGACCAGTCAGCGGGAGACCGTGCAGGTCGATCAGGACCTGTTCCGCGCCGTGTACGACTCGCCGGCCTCGCTGCCCGGCCAGCACCGGTGGACCACGCCCGAGTCGGACGTCCGGCGGATCGAGAAGCTGCTCGGCATGCCGTTGCGCAGCATCGGCGCGCCGCTGTGGGTCAGCGGCGACCACCCTGACTGCCCGAAGTGCGGCCGCCGGATCAGCTGGTACGACATCGTCTCCTCGGCCCTGACCGGGGTGCACGACCCGATCATGATCGCGACGGTGATCCTGGGTGACCGCAAGTACGTCAACACCGAGGTCCCGGACGCGATCGCCGGGGTGAACTGCTCGGACTGCCGCACCCCGATCGAAGGGCTGCGCAGCTTCAAGTGCCACAACTGGGCGTACGCCTTCGAGGCGCTGGAGGAGGTCAGGCAGCGGATGTCCGGCGGCCGCACCGCCGGCTGACACCCGCTCGGCGGCATCGCTCCCGGCCGACGGCGGGTCGGACGGCCCGGTCGCCGCGGTTCAGTCGGCGGCGGTCAGCTCGCGGACGTACCGCAGCCCGGGACGGCCACCGAGCAGCACGTCACCCGTCGGGGTGAAGCCGGTGCGCCGGAGCACCGCCCGCGAACCGGCGTTGTCCAGCGTGGTGGCGGCGACCAGCCGGCGCAGGCCGTACGCGTCGCGGGCCAGCACGCAGACGCGGCGGACGCCGTCGGTCGCGACACCCCGGCCGGCGACCCGCTCGGCCACCCGGTAGCCCAGCTCGGCCTCGCCGTCGGCGACGTCGACCAGGTTGAACCGGCCCAGCACCGAGCCGTCGTCGTCGACCAGGACGTGGAAGTGGCACTCGCCGGTGGCCTGCTCGGCGAGGAGCGCCGCGTGCCGCGCGGCGAACCCGGTGAAGTAGTCGTCGCCGCGGTCCGGCACCGTACGGGCGAACCACTCCCGGTTCTCCCGCTCGAACCGCAACACCGCCTCGGCGTGCCGCTCCGCCAGCCGCTCAAGATCAGCCACCGCGCCACCCTACCGGTCACCCGCCCGGCGCGCCCCCGAGTTCCACTCCCGGCCGCGCCGCCGGGATCGCGGCGGCGGGAGACGGCGGCGCGGCGGGGAGATCGCGCTCGAACATGGATGTAGTGGCCTCCGAGTGACACCGATGCCCCTACATCCTGGATACAGCACGATCTTGCGGGCGCACGATCTTGCGCTCCGGGCGTCGCCGCAGGCGCGGGCACGCGGGCGCGGGTCAGCGGCGGGCGGGGCGGCGGCCGGGGGGCGACAGGGGCTCGGGGCCCGGGTCGGGGACCGGCGGCATCGGGCGTACCACCGGGGTCCCGCCGGTGACGGGGAGCGGTTCGCCGTGGTGCCACAGCTCGACGGTGGTCTCCGGGCCGGCGTCCGGCAGCTCGTAGCGGGCCTCGTCCCGGGTGAGGGTGACCCGCAGCCGCTGGCCGTGCCAGTACAGGTGGAACACCAGCCGGTCGATCGCCGCCGGCAGCCGCGGGTCGAAGGAGAGCACGCCCCGGTCGTCGCGCAGCCCGCCGAAGCCCTGCACCAGCGCCAGCCACGCGCCGGCCAGCGACGCCAGGTGCAGTCCGTCGCCGGTCTTGTCGCCCAGGTCGGCGAGGTCCTGCAGGACCGACTCGGCGAACAGGTCGTACGCCAGGTCGAGGTGCCCGACCTCGGCGGCGAGCACCGCCTGCGGGGAGGCCGACAGCGACGAGTCCCGCACCGTGCGGGCCTCGTAGTAGGCGACGTTGCGGGCCTTCTCGTCGGCGGTGAACTCGCCCGGGCAGCGCTGCATGGCCAGCACCAGGTCGGCCTGCTTGACCACCTGCTTGCGGTACAGCTCCAGATAGGGGAAGTGCAGCAGGAGCGGGTAGTCGTCCGCGCCGGTGCGGGTGAAGTCCCACTCCGGCTGCTCGGTGAAGCCGGCCGACTGCTGGTGCACCCCGCGCTTGCGGTCGTACGGGATGAAGACCGCGTCGGCGGCGGCCCGCCAGCCGGCCACCTCGGCCGGGTCGACGCCGAGCCGGGCGGCCACCGCCGGGTGCCGCTCGGCGGCGTCGGCGGCGCCGCGCAGGTTCCGCCGGGCCATCAGGTTGGTGAAGACGTTGTCGTCGACCACCGCGGAGTACTCGTCGGGGCCGGTGACCCCGTGCAGGTGGAAGGCGCCGGTGTCGGACCAGTGGCCGAAGCCGTGCCACAGCCGCGCGGTCTCCACCAGCAGTTCCAGCCCGGTCTCGGCGAGGAACTCCTGGTCACCGGTGGCCGCGACGTAACGCAGCACCGCGTCGGCGATGTCGGCGTTGACGTGCAGCCCGGCGGTGCCGGCCGGCCAGTAGCCGGAGCACTCCCGGCCGCCGATGGTGCGCCACGGGAAGGTGGCCCCGGGCAGCCGCAGCTCGGCCGCCCGCTCGCGGGCCTCGGCCAGGTGCGCGTGCCGCCAGCGCAGCGCCGAGCGGGCCACCCGCGGGGCGAGGTACGTCAGCACCGGCAGCACGTAGCCCTCGGTGTCCCAGAGCACGTGACCGTCGTAGCCGTTCCCGGTCAGCCCCTTCGCCGGGATCGTCCGGTCGCCCTCGGCGCGGCCGGCCTGGATCAGGTGGAAGACCGCGAACCGGATCGCCTGCTGCAACTCGGCGTCCCCGTCGAGCTGCACGTCGGCGACCCGCCAGGCGGTATCCAGCGCCGCGCGCTGGCCGGCGAGCAGCGCGTCGAAGCCGTCCGCGCGGGCCGCGTCCGCCTCCCGGACGGCCAGGTCGGCCAACTCCTGCGGCGGGGTGGCGTCCACCCGCGCGCACTCGTACGCGGCGAACTTGACCAGCCGGGCCCGCTCCCCCGGGCGCAGCGTGCCGGTCAGCGTCAGGCGCAGCCGGTCCGGGCTGCGGTCGACGTCCGCGCCGAAGCCGTCCGGCGCGTCGACCTGGTGGGCCACCGCGACCGCGACCCGCTGCCCGCTGCGCTCGGTGCGGTGCACCAGCACGCCGTCGTGGTCGGCGCCGCGGCGGTACTCGGCGGTCAGCGGGTCGGTGATCACCACCGCGGCGCGCGGGTCGTCGGAGCGTTCCGGCACCCGTTGGTTGGCCAGCAGGTCGGAGCAGATCCGCACCTCGACCGGCCCGTCCAGGGCCTCGACCGCCCAGCGCACCGCGGCCACCGGGCGCCGGGGCAGCGACACCAGCCGGGTGCTGCGGATGCGTACGCCGCGGCCGGCCGGTGAGATCCACTCGGTGCACCGCTCGACCGTGCCGGCCCGCAGGTCCAGCACCCGCTGGTGGGTGCGGAGCGTGCCGGTGCGGATGTCGAGCGGCTCGTCGCCGACCCAGAGCCGGATCAGCGCGGCGTTGGGCGCGCTGACCACTGTGTCGCTGAGCTGCGGGAAGCCGTACCCGTCCTCGGGGTAGCTCAGCTCGCGTTCCTCGTAGAAGCCGTTGAGGTAACTGCCCGGCATGCCGTACGGCTCGCCCTCGTCGAGGTTGCCGCGCCAGCCCACCCACCCGTTGCCGAGCGCGAAGATCGACTCGGTCTCGGCGAGCCGGTGCAGGTCCGCCTCGGTGCGCCGGATCCGCCAGCTCTCCTCGTCCGTCACCGGCCCGGCCGGCGGTCGATCACTGGTGCGGGTCTGCGGCACCGCGCCTCCCTGGTTCGACGTACCTGGCACCACCGAAGCAGACCCGGCTGTGAGGTCACTGAGACGAAAGTCAGGGGGACGTCCCGACCATCGCACACTGCGGTGACCGCCAAGGTGTTCCAACCTTGTCTGCGCGGTAAACCCGGTATGAACGGTTGGTGAGGTGAGTCATGGTTGTTGCGAGCAAGCCGGATGTTCCGGAGATCAGCATCGAGTGGTACCAGGACATCGTCGGCTTCGCCGCGGATACCCCGCAACCGGTGCAGTGGTTCGCCGGGCACTTCACCGAGGGAGCGATCCTGCTGCTCGGCGCGCTGCTGCTGGCGGCGGCCCTCAGCCGGTTCGGCGGCGGGCCCCGGGACCGGGCGCTCGCGCTGGTCGCGCCGCTGTCGGTGATCCTGGCGTACGGGTGCAGCGAGGCGCTGAAGTCGGTGGTCGACCAGGAACGGCCGTGCCGGGCGCTGGCCGACGTGGTCATCGTGGCGAGCAGTTGCCCGCCGACCGGTGACTGGTCCTTCCCGAGCAACCACGCCACCATCGCGGGCGCGCTGGCGGCGGCGACGCTGCTGCTCTCCCGCCGGATCGGGCTGGTGGCGCTGCCGCTGGCGGTGCTGGGTGCGTTCTCCCGCACCTTCGTCGGGGTGCACTACCCGCACGACGTCATCGCCGGCGCGCTGCTCGGTGCGCTGGTGGCGGTCGTGGTCACGACGCTGCTCGCCCGCCCGGGCGGCGACCTGCTGCGCCGGTGGGCCCGGCGCGCCGAGCGCCCGATGGCTGACACCGTGGGCGGCACCGCGCGCCGCTGACCGCCCCCATCCGGTGCGCCGGGAGCCCGGTGCTGAACCATGCGGCGAGGTGTCACCCCGCCAGGAGCAGCGCGCCGACCGTGCCGAGCACCAGGTAGGGGCCGAACGGGAGGTGGCTGGACCAGCGCACCCGGCGCGCCACCAGCAGCGCCGCCGCGACCAGCCCGGAGGCGGTGACCGCGAGCAGCAGCCCGACCACCGGCAGCCCCCAGCCGTACCAGCCGAGCAGGGCGCCGGCGCCCAACGCCAACTTGGCGTCGCCGAGGCCGAAGCCGCGCCGGCCGAGTAGCAGCGTGCTGGTCGCGAAGAAGGCGGCCAGTCCGAGGCCGGCGCCGGTGGCCCGCAACCAGGGCGCCGGGTCGGCCCCGGCCAGCGCCGCCAGCCCGAGCAGCAGCCAGGTCCCGGCCGCCGCCGGCCAGGTGAGCCGGTCCGGCAGCCGGTGCACCGCCAGGTCCACGAAGACCAGCGGCACGGCCCAGCCCAGCCACCAGGCGGTGGCGGCCAGCTCGACCGGCGGCGGACCGGTCAGCACCAGCAGCCCGAGCGCCACCAGCGCGGCCAGTTCCACGGCACCGGGCGGCGGGCCGATCCGGGCGCCGCAGCCGCCGCACCGGGCGGCCGGGCCGAGCGCCGGCCGGGGCCGGTCCAGCCCGATCGGGGCGGCGCAGCCGTCGCAGCCGGTCCGCTCCGGCCGACCCGGCGGTACGGCGTACCGGATCGCGGCCAGCCGCAGCAGCGGGGTGACCGTCAGCACGGCCAACCGCCCCGACCAACGGCGCGAGCCGGCCGGCGACCCGGCGCCCGCCGACCCGCCCTCGGCCCGGTCGAGCCCTTCGGCGGGTCCGGTCAGCGCCATCCCGGAACCCCCGCACGGGGACGCGCGGCGGGGTCCACGCCCCGGACGCGGTGTCGAACGGCCGACACGGACGGTAGTGCTGGCGCCCGACCCGTGTGACGGCGGGCCGCATCCCCGGCCGAGGGGGCGACACAGCTGCCGCCGGGCGGGAAGCCCGGCTTGTGCGGTGATGGGATTCCCATAAAGCGCGAATAGCGGCCGGTCCGGCCGGCGTGGCCGGTGGACGGATCGGGCCAGATGCCGCGTCGGGTCGGCCCCTTCCCGGCAGCGCGGCCGCCCCGATCTCGGATGGGAAATCCATGCCGCGAACACCACGAGACGATCACCCCGTCCCGCCCCCGACCTTCCCGCGATCCCACCTCGACCACCCGTCGCCACCACCCGTCATCACTCTCGGTATTCGAATGAATTGCCTCTGTTGCATCGGCGGACGTCAGCCTATGCTCGCCCCTTGGGTGTGACGCAACACACGTTCGACCGACAGGACGCTTTCTGGAACGTGCATTGGTAAGTAATCCATAGCGGTAAATGTGGCTGCGCAATTCACGGGCCCGGATGTGGTCATCCGGCCGCGCTGCCGCATGCCCGCAGGCCACCGTGACGGTGGCCCCCGGGGCGCCATCGAGGAGGCACGACGGTGCGAGGACGGCAGCTCAACCGCTGGGTGGCCGGCCTGCTCACGCTCGCGGCGGTCGGCTCGGCCACCGCCTGCGGGGCCGAGCGGGAGGCGATCGGCCGGCCGGTCGACGACCGGCGGGCGCCCGCCCCCGAGCAGCGGAAAGCCGCGGAACAGGCGGCGGAGAAAGCGGCGCTCGCCGCGTATTCCGGTTATCTCGACGCATCCCGTACGGCCAGCCGGCGAAGCGATCCACATCATCCGGAACTGTCCAGATTCCTCGCCGATCCGCTGTTGACCCGGGTCCGGGTGACCATTCGGGAGGCGAAGGAGCACGGCGCTATGCGTACCGGGACGCTGCGCTCCGCCCCGACCGTCACCTCCGTCGACCTGGACGCCGACCCGCCCACCGTGGAGATCCAGGACTGCCTGGACGCCACCGGCTACCGGCTGGTCTACGCCCGGACCAACCGGGTGGTCCCCGGCACCGGCGGAGGCCGGCACCTGGCCACCGCCACCGCCACCCGCTATCCCGACGGTCGCTGGTTGGTCAGCGCCGGCGCGGGCCACCAGGACCAGCCGTGCTGACCTGGGGAGGAAGGGCCGCCCCGGGCCCCGGTACACGGACCGGGGCGGCCCGCCGCGCGCTCGGCGGCGTCGGCCTGGCGCTGCTGCTGGCCACCGGGGCCACCGTGCCGGCGGTCGCCGCCGGACGGGCCGACCCGGGCGTCGAGTGCCCGCCGGGGCAGCCCGACTGCAGTGTCTGGGACGACGACCCGGGCACGCCCGGCGGCCCGGGCGGCGGCGACAGCGGCGGAGGTGGGGACTCCGGGGGTGGCGGCGGCGGAAAGTGCCAGTGGAACGGCCGCACCATCCCCTGCTACGACGACCTGCTCGGCTGGTTCAACAACGGCGACGGCTGCTACTACAAGCTCGCCCAGCCGCAGCCGGCGAACACGCCGCCCGGCCAGCAGTGGTACGTGCGCACCTGCAACGGCGGCGACCTGGGTGACCAGACCACCGTGCTGCGGGACAGCCCGCCGCCCGGATTCGGCGCGCCGCCCGACCCGGAGGAGCTGGCCCGCCGGGCGCTCGCCTCGATCCAACTGCTCCCGCCCCGGGTCGCCGTGGCGCCGCGCAAGAGCAAGGGCCCGGGGCTGGTCGGGCTGCCCGTGTGGATGTGGGCCAGCCGGGGCCCGAACTACTTCGGCCCGCTGCGTGCCTCCGCCTCCGACCGCGGGTTGACCGTCTCGATCGCGGCGAAGGTCGACCGGATCGTGTGGAGCATGGGCAATGGCCGGAAGGTCACCTGTACCCGCCCGGGCACCCCGTACTCGGCCACCGGGCCCCGGGCCGGGCGGACCTCCCCCGACTGCGGCTACCACACCGGCTACCCGAAGGCCGGCACGTACCGGGTCAGCGCCACCACGTACTGGACGGTGACCTGGCGCGGCGGCGGCCAGCGCGGCGAGATCCCGCAGACCCGCACCAGCGGCACCGTCCCGATCCAGATCAACGAACTCCAGGTGGTGACCCGATGAGCCTGGCGACGCGCAACGGAACCGGACCGGTGGACGCGCCGGTCGCCCCGCCCAAGGTGGTCCGGCAGCGCCGGACCCGCCCCGGACTGCTCGGCCTGGCCGTCCTGCTGATCGCCCTCGGCGGGCTCGGCGCCGCGTTCGCGGTCACCTCCGTCCGGGCCACCGGCAGCTACCTGGCGATGGCCCGCCCGGTCGAGGTCGGCCGGCAGCTCAGCGCGGACGACCTGGTGCCGGTGCAGGTGGCCGGCGGCCAGGGGCTGGCGCCGGTGCCGGCCGGCCGGCTCGACGAGGTGGTGGGCAAGCGGGCCGCGGTCTCCCTCACCCCCGGAACCCTGCTCACCATGGCCCAGCTCACCGACGACCCGCTGCTCGCCCCCGGCCAGCAGCAGCTCGCGCTGGGCCTCGGCCCGGCCGAGGTACCGGCCCGCGAGCTGCACCCCGGCGACAAGGTCCTGCTGGTGAGCACCCCGGACGACGACGACACCGGCCCGGCGGCCACCGCCACCCGGTTCGAGGCCACCGTGATCGACACGGCGACCGGCCAGAACGACACCGAGATCGTGCTCTACCTGGCGCTCGCGGTGCGCGACGTGCCGGCCGTGGTGGCGCTCTCGGCCCAGGAGCGGATCGCCGTCGTGCTCACCGAGGCGGCCTGAGCATGGCGATCATCGCGCTGGTGTCGGCGAAGGGCTCGCCGGGCGTCACCACCACCGCCCTGGCCTGCGCCCTGAGCTGGCACCGCCGGCTGGTGCTGGTCGAGGCCGACCCGGCCGGCGGGTCGATCCTCGCCGGCTATCTCGGCGGCGCGCTCGACGGGCCCCGGGGCATCGGTGAACTGGCCGTCGGTGAACTGCGCGACGGCAACCTGGAGACCGCCTTCTGGTCGCAACTGGTCGACCTCGACGCCCCGAAGCGGGAACGGCTGCTGCTGCCCGGCGTGGTGGACCCGGCGCAGGCGGGCAGCGTCGCCCCGCTCTGGCAGCGGTTCGCCGACTTCTTCACCGGGCTGGAGCGGGGGGACCCCGGCTACGACGTGCTGGTCGACTGTGGCCGGTTGCAGGTCCCCGGCCCACCCTGGCCGATCCTGCGGGCCGCGTCGGTGGTGCTGCTGGTCAGCGGCGCCCGACTGCCCGACCTCTCCGGCACCCGGGCGATGGTCCGGGCGATCGAGCGGGACTTCACCGAACACCGGGTCTCCCCCGGCACGCTGCGGCTGCTGCTGGTCGGCGCCGGCCACGGACGCGGCGAGATCAGCAAGACCCTGCGGCTGCCGGTGATCGACCGGCTGCCGCACGACCCGCGTACCGCCGAGGTGCTCGCCCTGGGCGGCACCGTGCGGGCCGGACGGCCGCTGATGCGCGCGGCCGCGGCCCTGGAGGTGCCGGTCGGGTCGCTGCTGGAACGCCGGCGCGCCCGGTTGGCCTGGCCGGTGTCGCAGGGGGTGCCGGATGCGCTTTGAGCCGGTCTCGTCGGACCCGCGCCGCCAGCCGCCCGGTGCCACCTCCACCGCGCCGCCGCTGCCCGGGGTGAACGGTGCCGTCCCGCCCGGGGCGAACGGCGCCACCCCGTCGGGCACGGGGCACGGGACCCAGGCGAACGGGGTGACGCCGAACGGGCGGCACCACCACGGCACGCCGGTCCCGGTCGGCGCGCCGCCGGACCCGCCGCCCCGGCCGCGGGTCGACTTCCAGGTGGTCCGCGAGCTGCGCCGGGAGCTCAGCGAACGGCTCACCCGGTGGCAGCGCGGCCGGGAGTTCGACGCCGACGCCGAGGACACCGAACGGGCCCGGCTGGCCGTGGCGGTGGTCGCCGAGTACGCCGACTCGGTGCGCCGGGCCGGCACCCCGATGGCCGCCGGCGCGGAGCGGCTGCTGCTCGACCAGGTCACCGCCGAGCTGGCCGGGCTCGGCCGGCTGCAGACCCTGCTGGTCGACGACACCATCGAGGAGGTGCACATCCTCGGCTGCGACCAGGTGCGCGTCACCCGGCACGGCGGTGGGGTCGACTGGGCCGAGCCGATCGCGGACAGCGACGACGAGCTGGTGGAGATCCTCCAGGCGGCCGCCCGCCGGGCCGGCGCCACCGAGCGGTCCCTGTCCACCTCGAAGCCCACGCTCGACCTGCAACTGCCCGACGGCAGCCGGCTCGCCGCCGTGTTCCTGGTCAGCCACCGCCCGTACGCGGTGATCCGCAAGCACAACACGCTGGACGTGAGCCTGGACGACATCGCCGGCGGCCGGGGCGACCTGGCCGAGATGATCGACCCGCTGCTGCGCGACTTCCTCCGCGCGTCCCTGCGGGCCGGGCTGAACATCATGGTCGCCGGCCTGGCCGGGGCGGGGAAGACCACCGTCATCCGGGCGCTGATGAACGAGATCCCGGCCGACGAGCCGTACGTGCTGCTGGAGGAGAGCCGGGAGCTGCTGCCGGCGCGCCGCCGGGCGCGGCACCGGGCGGTGATGAGCTTCGAGGCGCGGGAGGGGCACGGCGAACGGGGGCTGGACGGCCGCCCGGCCGGCGAGGTGAGCATCGCCGACCTGATCCCGCTCGCGCTGCGGATGGGCGTCCTGCGGATCATCGTCGGCGAGGTCCGGTCCCGGGAGATCGTCCCGATGCTCCAGGCGATGACCACCAGCCGGGGCTCGATGTGCACCATCCACGCCCGGACCCCGGCCGGGGTGGGCGAACGGATCATCGAGCTGGCGTTGGCGCACGGCCGGGAGATGACCGTCGACCAGGCCCGCCGGATGGCCGGCAACGCGCTCGACCTGATCGTCTACGTCACCGTCGAGGACGAGACGGCGATCGGTGGGCGCAAGCACCGCTTCGTCTCGCACGTCGAGGAGGTGATCGGCGTCGGCGAGGGCAACCGGATCGTCACCACCGCGGTCTTCGGCCCCGGTCCGGACGGCCGGGCGGTGCCCCGGCACCTGCCCGAGCGGATCCGCGCCCAACTGCTCCGGGTCGGCTACGACGCCCGGCTGCTGACCCGGTGGATCGAGGCCGGCACCGGCGCCTGGCGGCGGCCCCTGCAGACCCGACTCGGCCGGCGGTGACCGGTGCTCGCCGACGTCGAACTGATCGCGGTGGTCTCCGGGGCGGCCTGCGTCGCCGGGCTGCTGCTGGCGGCGGTGGCGCTGGTCGGCACCCGCCGGCCACCCGGCCCGGCGCCCGGCGCGGGGCGGGGGGTCAGCCGGCTCTGGCGCGGCTCCGGCGCGACGCCCCGGGAACAGCGGGCGTACCAGGCCCTGTTGGTCGGCGCGCTGGTCGCCGGCGCGCTGGCTTTCCTGCTCACCGGGCTGCCGGTGGTCGGTCTGCTGGTGGCGGTGGCCGTGCCGGGCACCCCGTGGCTCTTCTCGGTCGGCCGGGCCGAGCAGCGGGCGATCGCCCGGATCGAGGCGGTCGGCGAGTGGACCCGCCGGCTCAAGGACGTCTCCGCCACCGGCCAGGGGCTCCAGCAGGCGGTGATCGGCACGGTCAGCACCGCTCCCGAGGAGATCCAGGAGGAGGTACGGCTGCTCGCCGCCCGGCTCCAGGCCGGCTGGCTGGCCCGCTCGGCGCTGCTCGCCTTCGCCGAGGAGATCGGCGACCCGGTCGGCGACCAGGTGGTGGCGGCGCTGATCCTGCACCTGTCCGACCGGGGCGAGCGGCTCGGCGACGTGCTCGGCTCGATCGCGTCCGCGGCGGCCGCCGAGGTGGCCACCCGCCGGGAGATCGAGGCCAAGCGCACCCAACCCCGGTTCGCGGTCCGCTTCCTCACCGGGATGACCCTGGCGACGCTGGCGTACGGGCTGGTGAACACCGAGTACATCCGCCCGTACGGCACGCCGGCCGGGCAGCTGGTGATGGCCGCTCTGGGCGCGGCCTTCGTCGGGCTGCTGGCCTGGGTGCGCTCGATGAGCCAGCCGCGGCGGCCGGCCCGCTTCCTGCCCGCCCCCGACCCGCAGGAGGCGATCGCGTGAGCACCCGTCCGGACTTCCCGGAGGGAGGGCGAGGATGACCGGCAACTGGCCGCTCGCGCTGGCCGTCTGCGGCGGGGCCGCGATCGGGCTCGGGCTGTTCCTGGTGGTCCGGGAACTGGTGCCGGCGACGCCGGCGCTCGGCCCGGCGCTGCGCCGGCTGCACCAGCCGGCCGCCGGCCCCGGGCGAGCCGCCGCCGGCCGCCGGCTGGAATGGCTCACCGGCCTGTCCCGCTGGCTGCGTCCGCCGCACCGGCAGCTCGCGCTGATCGACCGCACCCCCGAGCAGTACGCGCTGTCGCTGCTGCTCTCCGCCCTGGTCGGGCTCGCCATGCCGAGCGTGCTCGGGGTGGCCCTGTTCGTGCTCGGCATCGGGGTGCCGGTGGCCGTACCGGTGCTGGGCAGCCTCGGCATGGCGCTGCTCGGCGCGCTGCTCGCCCACCGGGCGGTGCTCACCCGGGCGGACGCCGCGCGGGACGAGTTCCGCCAGGCCGTCTGCACCTACCTGGATCTGGTGGCGTTGCAGCTCAGCGCCGCGCACGGGCCGGTGCAGTCGCTGGAGCGGGCCGCCGCGGTCTGTGACGGCTGGGTCTTCGACCGGCTCCGGGAGGCGCTGCGGCTCGCCCAGTTGCAGATGCACTCGCCCTGGGACGAGTTGCGCGACCTCGCCGACCGGATCGGCATCCCGGAGCTGGGCGACGTGGGGGCGATCATGCGCTCCTCCGGCAGCGAGGGCGCCCAGGTGCACGAGACCCTGCGCAGCCGCGCCGACTCGCTGCGCGACCAGATCCGTACCGACAACCTGGCCCGCGCGGAGGGGGTCACCAGCCGGCTGGACATCCCCGGCGCCCTGCTCGTCTTCGTCCTGCTCGGCTTCGCCGTCTACCCGTTCATCGCCCGGGTCTGACCCGCAAGAGAAGGAGCACGTCATGTCCCTCGTCACCTACCTGCACGTCGCGCTGACGGCGCGCCTGGCCGAGCTGCGCCGCGACGGTGAGCGCGGCGACAGCCCGGTGCCCACCGCGGTGATCATCTTCGGCCTGGTCTTCGTGGCCACGGTGGTCACCGGGGTGGCACTGGCCAAGGCCAACGACTGGATGAACGCCATCCCGGGCCACAAGAACCCGCAGTAACTCGATGCGTCACGCGGCTTTCTCCAGCGGGCGCCGGGCGGTCGCCCCCACCGCCCGGCGCCCGCGCCCGCCCGCGGACCGCGGGGCCAACCCGGTGGAGCTGGCCGTGGTGCTGCCGCTCATCCTGGTGCTGCTCTTCGCCTCCATCCAGGTCGCTGTCTGGTTCGTCGCCCGGTCCACCGCGCTCAACGCGGCGCAGAGCGCTGTCAACGCGCAGCGGCTGCACCAGGCGCCGCCCGGCGCCGGGGAGGCGCGGGCCACCCGTTTCCTGCGGTCCGCCGGCGACTGGCTGGTCGGCTGGGACGACCCCGGGCCGAGCTGCGTCACCGGCGCCACCGAGGTGACCTGCACGGTGCGCGGGCGCTCCCTGTCGGTGATCCCCGGCGTCGACTTCCCGGTGCGGCAGACCGCGCACGGGACGGTGGAACGGTGGACCGAGCCGTGAGCCGTACCGCCGAGCGGGGCTCGGTCTCGATCGAGGTGGCGGTGCTGGCGCCGGCCTTCATCGCGCTCATCGTGCTGGCCGGGGTGGCCGGGCGTACCGCGGTGGCGGCCGAGGCGATCGACGCCGCCGCGCACGACGCCGCCCGGGCCGCGTCGATCTCCCGCGATCCGGCGACCGCGCGGCGCGCGGCGCGGGACGCGGCCCGCCGGCAACTGGACTGGCGTGGCCTGGACTGCGCCGGCACGCCGGAGGTCACCTTCAGCGGTTCGGTACGCGGAAGGCCGTCCACGTTCGACGCGGCGTTCCGCAGCCCGGTCGGACAGGACGCGACAGTCACCGTCCAGGTGGCCTGCACTGTCTCGTTCCGGGACATCCAGCTCGCGGCGCTGCCCGGGATGCCCGCCGGGAACCGGGTCGCGGCGAGCTTCACCTCGCCGCTGGACCGCTACCGGAGCCGGGGATGACCCGCCGGGCCGCCGCGTCCGACACCGGCCGGGTGAGCGTCTTCCTCGCCGTGACGATGGTCGGCGTCCTGGCGATCATCGGTCTGGCCGTCGACGGCGCCGGGCAGCTGCGCACCCTCCAGCGCGCCGACAACCTGGCCGCCGAGGCGGCCCGGACGGGCGGCCAGGCCATCGACCGGGCCACCGCGATCGAGGGCGGACCGAAGCGGATCAACCAGCCGCAGGCGCGCCGGGCGATCGCCGACTACCTGGCCGCGGCCGGGGCGACCCGGCACACGGTGAGCTTCCCGACCGTCGACGGCGAGACCGTCGTCCGGGTCGAGGTCACCGTCACCTACCGCAGATCCATGCTCGGCCTCTTCGGCTTCGACGACACCGTCACCGTCTCCGGGGAGGCCACCGCGCGGGCGCTCACCCGCGCGCCGTAGGGAAGGAAGGCAGCCATGGCCGCATCGGGTCGCTCCGCCCTCCGGCGGACCGGACGGGTCCTGACCGGGTTCGCCGCGCTCGTCGTGCTCTGCGCGGTGGTGGTCGGCGGGCCGGTGGCGCTGCTCGCCCTCGCCGGCAACCCGCTGCCCGACCACGTGCCCACGGTCGCCGAGATCGGCGCCACCCTGACCAGCCGCGACGACGGCCGGCTCTTCCTGCGGGCGCTGGCCTTGGCCGGCTGGTTCGGCTGGGCCACCTTCACCCTCTCGGTGCTGGTCGAGCTGGCAGCGCAGGCGCTACGCCGGCCGGCGCCCCGGCTGCCCGGGATGAGCCGCCAGCAGCGCGCGGCGGCCGCGCTGGTCGGGTCGGTCGCGCTGATCGTCGCCGCCGCCCCGGCGGCGAGCGCCGCCACCGCCACCATGCAGCCGTACGCCCAGCCGGCCGCGGTCGCGCCGCTGGTACCGGCATCGGTCCCGCCCTCGGCGCCCGAAGCGGCCTGGTACTCGATCGCGTCGCCCGCGCTGCCACCCGGCGCGAGCGAGTCGGGCGCGCTGCCGCCCGGCGCGGGCGGGTCGGGTGCGGGCGGGTCGGGGAGCCGCGCGCCGGTCGCCGGCGCGCCCGTCTACCGGGTGGCGAAGGGGGACTACCTCGGCGCCGTCGCCGAGCGCTACCTGGGCGAGTTCGCCGACTACCGGGAGCTGGCCCGGCTCAACCGGCTGGACGACCCGGACCGGATCCGCCCCGGCCAGTTGCTGAAGCTGCCAGCGCAGGCCAGCGACCGGGGCGCCCGTCCGCACGCCACCGGCCGACTGGTCGCCCGCCCGACCCGCCCCGGCCACCCGACCCCAGGTCAGGTCGCACCGGGCCAGCCGAACCCCGGCCAGGCCGGCGCGGGCCAGCAGACCGCGGCCCCGACCACGCCCGGTCGGGCGACCCAGGGGAAGGCCGGCTCCGACCGGGCCGCGCCGGGGTCGGCGGAGACGACGCGGGAACGGCCGGGCGTGGCGCCGCCGGCGGCCGAGGCTCCCGGCGGCGCTCCGGTGACGGTCGGGGCGGCCCGGGCGGGTGAGCCGGACCGGATGAACCGGCCGCTGGCGGTCTCCGCCGTGCTCGCCGTGGCCAGCATCGTCGGCGCCCAGATCGGCGCGGTCCTCGGGCTGCGGCGCCGCCCGGCCACCGGACGCGGCCGGACCGGGGCGCAGGCGAGCGCCGGAGAACTCCCGGTGGGTCGGCACCGCCGCGACTAGCCGGCCGAGCCGACGCAGCCGCCGTCCCGACGACCGCGCCCAGCACCGACCTGAGCGCCCGACAACCCAGCGCCGACACGTCAGAGACCGACCCCCGACCGGACCGGACAGGCAGACCGTCACCGACGGTCACCTCGGACCCGGCAGTACATCCAGAAGAGCGTGATGACTCTGCGGCAGCGGCCCGCTCGGGCGGCGGCGCGCCGACCTACCGCCGCGCGACCTCACCACCCGCGTCGCGGGTCAGGGGAGGCGGGCCTCCAGCACGCCCTCGCGGATCCGGGTCTGCAGGATCTGCTGGTCGTTGCCGGACGGGCCGTGCACGACCTCGCCGCCGTTGAGCCGGAACGTGCTGCCGTGCCACGGGCAGACCACGCACTCGTGCCCGTCGACCACCTGCACCTCACCCTGGCCGAGCGGGCCGCTCTGGTGGGGGCAGCGCTCCAGCATCACCGTGACGTCGTCGTCGTGCCGGTAGAGGATCACCGACACGTCGTCGATCTCCCGGGTGATCAGTTGGCGCTGCGGCAGGGCCGCCATGTCGCCCAGCGGGTGCCAGCCGCCGCTCATCCGGTGCATCTCGGAGATGCTCTGGTTGACCTGCGCGCCCTGCTTGTACGCCAGGTGCCCGCCGATGTAGGCGCCCATGCTGGCCGCGCTGAGCCCCATCATGCCGAGGGCCCGGCCGAGCCCGTGCCGCCCGCGCAGGCGCGCGCTCACCGAGCCGGCGTAGAAGGCCAGGGCGACGGTGTTGGACGCGGCGTGCACCAGGCCCACCCGGCGCTGGTCGGGGGCGAGCGCGGCCCAGTCGTTGAGGCCGGCGACCGCCGCCGGCAGGGCGCTCACCGTGCCCAGCGTGGTGAGCGTGGTGGCCGCCCGCTGCTGCCCGGGCAGCACGTCCAGCACCGCCGCGCTGATCCAGGCGCCCACCGGCACCTGCACCATCGCCGGGTGCAGCGGATGGCCCAGCCACACCCCGTGCAGCAGGTCGCGGACCCGCTGCGGCCGCAGCGTCGCCTGCACCGCACGCTGCAACCGGTCACCCACCCGGTCCAGCCGGGTGTTCTGTTCGATCTTCGTCAACAGTGCTCGCACCCGTACCGACTTCCCGGCGTTCGCGGTCGCAAACCGGTCGGCGGTGACGGATCCGCCGCGGTGCGTGGCGACCGGGCGACGGCCCGGTCCGGGATCACCGGGCCGGTTCCGCCCAGCGGTCCTGGTGGACGGCGTCGGCCAGCGGCCGCTTCTGCCGCCAGCCGTGCCGGGCCAGGTCGGGCACGGACTCGAGGTGGGTGACCGGGCCCAGGCAGAGCCAGGCCACCGGCCGGATGCCGGGCGGGATCCCCAGCAGGTCGGCCAGCCACGGCTCCCGGTAGAAGGACACCCAACCGACGCCGAGTCCCTCGGCCGTGGCGGCCAGCCAGAGGTTCTGGATGGCCAGGCAGACCGAGTAGAGCCCGGTGTCGGCGATGGCGTGGCGGCCCAGCACGGCCGGGCCGCCCCGGGCCGGGTCGTAGGTGACCACGATCGACAGGGTCGACTCCAGCACGCCGTCGATCTTGATGCGGGCGAACGTCTCGGCCGCCGCGCCGTCCAGCGTGGCGGCGAACGTCTCCCGCTCGGTGCGTACGTGGTCGTGGAAGCGGCGCCGCAGCTCGGGGTCGCGGACCACGACGAAGTCCCAGGGCTGGGAGTAGCCGACGCTCGGCGCGGCGTGCGCCGCGGTGAGGATCCGGTGCAGCACCTCCTCGGGCACCGGCGCGCCGGTGAACTGGGCGCGCACGTCCCGGCGGCGGTGGATGACGTCGTACAGCTCGGTGTTCAGGGCAGGCTCCCGCTGCGCTCGGCCCACGCCCCGGCGTGGGCACCGGACGCGAGGCCGGTCTTCGGACTCCCGGATCGACGCCTGGCCGCCCGCCTTCCCGGCCGTCGGGCCAGTGGCTGCGCTGCTGCGCGTGGACGGTGGCTCCCCGGTCACCGCGGCGGGCCCGTGCCGGATTTCCACCGGCTTCCCGATTCTCCCCGCTCGCGCGGGGCACCTCGCATGATCGTGCCGTCGGTGATGCTAGCCCCGCGCCCGGTCGCCGGACACCCGGGCGGGTGGTAATCCGGTCGCGGGCCGGAGCCCCACAACCACTGTGGTTCCTGAGTGGTCGGGGCCGCGCTCGGCGCGACCGTGGTGCGAAGGGACGGAGCCCGAGACCACTGACGGTCACCCCCTGGCGTGCCGGCACCGCCGGGGGCATGCTGTGCCGATGGGCGTACGGGTCGAGCGGGACGGGCCGGTGACCACGGTGATCCTGGACCGGCCGGCGGCGCGCAACGCCGTCGACGGGCCGACCGCCCGGGCACTGGCCGACGCGTTCCGGGCCTTCGACGCCGATCCCGACGCGGCGGTGGCCGTGCTCTGGGGCGCCGGCGGCACGTTCTGCTCCGGGGCCGACCTGAAGGCGATCGGCACGCCCAGCGGCAACCGGGTCGAGGCGGAGGGCGACGGCCCGATGGGCCCGACCCGGCTGACCCTGACCAAGCCGGTGATCGCCGCCATCTCCGGGTACGCGGTGGCCGGCGGGCTGGAGCTGGCGCTCTGGTGCGACCTGCGGGTGGCCGAGTCCGACGCGGTGCTCGGGGTGTTCTGCCGGCGGTGGGGGGTGCCGTTGATCGACGGCGGGACGGTCCGGCTGCCCCGGCTGGTCGGCGAGAGCCGGGCGATGGACCTGATCCTCACCGGCCGGCCGGTACCGGCCGACGAGGCGTACGCCATGGGGTTGGTGAACCGGCTGGTCGCGCCGGGTGAGGCGCGGGCGGCGGCCGAGCGGCTGGCCGCCGAGATCGCCCGGCACCCGCAGACCTGCCTGCGCAACGACCGGGCCTCGGTGCTGGCCGGCGCGGGCCTGCCGGAGCCGGCGGCGCTCGCCACCGAGCTGGCGTACGGGATGGACTCGCTGGCCGCCGACGCGGCGGCCGGGGCGGCCCGGTTCACTGCCGGCGCCGGCCGGCACGGCGCCCCGGCCGACTGACGCCGCGACCGCATCGGAGCCGAGGGACGGGCGCCGCCGGGAGGCTGGTCCTCCCGGCGGCGCCCGATCCGGTGCCGCTCAGCTGCGGTTGATGGTGAAGGTGGAGGTGGTGTTGCGGATGTCCTGCCAGTTGTCGGTCAGCCGCAGGTTCACGAAGGTGGCCGAGCCGACGGCCGGGCCCTGACCCTGCTCCGGCATCTCGTTGACCCAGATGCCGAAGCCCGACTTGGCGTCGAACGCGTCACCGCTGCGCCGGGCCCCCGAGATCGACACGTTGGTGAAGACCGTGTCGGTGATCGGGTTCTCCGGCTGGCCCCCGTTGTACTTCGTCTGGAACATGATCCCGGAGTACGTGGGGTCGACGATGTCCACGTCCGAGACGCGGATGCCGCGGAACTCCTTCGACGCCGAGAAGACCCAGATCGCCGGGAAGGTCTGCGCACCCCAGAAGTGACCGCCGGCCCGGATCAGCGAGATGTTCTGGAACTGGGTCGGCGGGCTGGCGCCGAACCCGATGAACGGGTAGCCGAAGTCCAGCGAGCTGATCGTGATGCCGGAGTACGTCAGCATGTCCGCGATGTAGAGGTTGCGGAAGATGTTGTCGTAGCCGCCGTACACGGCGATCCCGGCCGCCCGCCAGGTGAGCGTGGCGGTCAGGTTCTCGAAGACGTTGCCGTGGTTGGCCGTGGACCCGCCCTGGTCGACGGCCGAGAAGAGGGCGAACGCGTCGTCGCCGTTGGACCGGCCCTCGGAGTTGCTGACCAGGTTGTTGGTGCTGCCGTTGGTCATGTTGACGGCGTCGGCGAAGGTGTTCCGGAAGCGGCTGTTGGTGATCTTCAGGCCGCTGACGCTCACCCCCCAGTACGCGCAGACGGTGTGCTCGACCCAGACGTTGTCCAGCGTCAGGTTGTCGACGTCGCGCAGCTCGCCCCAGACCTTGCCGGGGCCGTCGATGCGGTTGGTGTAGTTGCCGAAGAAGGCCAGGTGCTCGAAGGACGACCCGCTGGCCGAGGACTCCACCCGGAAGCCGGCGTCGGTGTTCTGCTGGCCGACCGGCGTCTGGAAGCGGGTGAACCACATGCCCGCGCCGACCACCTTGACCGCCTTGCCGTAGACCTGGAACTTCTGCGCTGTCTCGTACGTGCCGGCCGGCAGGTAGACGCCGATCAGGTTGCCGGTGGTGTCCATCCGGACCGCGTCCAGCGCGTTCTGCACGTCGGAGTGGCTGAACCCGTTCGGCACCCGGTACCGCGCCGGGTCCGGGTTGGCCCGCGGCGCCACCTGCTCCAGGTTCACGAAGTCGATGGCGTACGTGGTGCTGTTGGCCGGGTCCTTCTGCAACCGGATCCGGCTGCCCGCCGGGATGGTGGAGTCCAGCAGGATGTTCGCCTCGTCGTAGATGTGCCGGGGCGGGCCGGCGCTGGGCGAGTCGCTCGGGCTGGCCTCCGCGCCGTACAGCCAGATGTGCTTCGAGGTGAGGCTGATCGGCTTGTGCAGCACCCCGTTGACGTAGATGTTCAAGGTCGAGGTGATCCCGCCGCCGCCCGGCGCGTCCGGGATGGAGAAGCGGGTCACCAGGGCGTTGGCCGGGGCCCGGGTGGTCCACTCGACGTACGCGCCGGTGCTGTTCAGGGTCACCGCCCGCCGGCCGGACGCCTCCCCGGCCAGGTCGCCGATGGTCCGGTTCGGCCCGACCACCTGTGCCCCGCCGCCGACCGAGCCCTCCTCGGCCTCGTACATGTCGTACGGCAGGTTGGCGCCGCGGCCCACGAAGAGCGACCGGTCGCTGGTGTTGTTCTGCCGCTTCACCGGCAGTTCGTTGGCGTCGTCGGCGAGCACCACCCGGACCGTGTACCGGCCGTTGGCGGCGGTCCAGGTGCCCAGGTTGACCGGGCCGGCGCTGCCCCCGACGGCGATGGTGCCGGTGTACGAGCCGGTCAGCGTACGGACCACCGCGCCGGTGTCGTTCAGCACGGTCAGCGTGATGCCGTGCGCGCCGCTCGCCGAGGCGACAGTGCCCTGGTTGCGGATGGTCACCGCGAAGCTGACAGTGGCGCCGGCGCTCGGCGTGCCGGGCGACCAGGTCACCGCCGAGGCGACCAGGTCGGAGCTGGCCACCGGGCTGACCGTGAGCGCGGTCGGGCTGGTGTGGCCGTTGTTCGCCTCGTTCTGCTCGATCACCGTGTTCGCCGGGTCGACGGTGGCGCCGACCTGGTAGCTGCCGGCGTTGCGCGGCCCGATGTTCGCCGAGACGGTGGTCGACGCGCCGGCCGCCAGCGCCCCGACCGAGGCGGTGCCGACCTTCGTCGTACCCAGGTGGAAGTCGACGGTGGTGGCGGCGGAGGCCGCCGTGCCGGCGTTGCGCACGGTGGCGGAGAGGGTGATCGCGTCGGTCTCCACCGGCGCGGCGGGGGCTGCGGTGATCCCGGTGACGGTCAGGTCCGGGTTCGGCGCCGGCACGCCGATCACCTGGAGTTCGGCGACCTGGCCGTTGGACGAGCCGGAGTTGGCGGTGAACTGGAGCCGGACGTCGGCGGCGGTCGCCGACACCGGGATGGTCACCGTGTTGCTGCTGGCCGGGCTGAACGAGTACGTCGCCGAGCCGACCAGCGTGCCGAACCCGGAGGCCGACTGCTCCCGGCCGAGCACCTGGAAGGTCTGCGTACGCGGGCCCCAGACCGGGTCCGGGTTCAGCTTCACCACCAGCGCGCTGATGCTCGCGTTCGCGCCCAACGCCACGGTCAACGTGCTCGGGTACGCCCCGGGCGCGCCCTCCCAGTAGGTGGTGACGTCGTCGTCGTTGGCGTTGGCCGCGGCGAAGACGTGCACCATCGACGAGGCGGTGATCGGCTTGTCGACCGCGAGGTTGCTGCCGCCCGGCGTGCTGCCGGTGCGGGTCACCGTGTTGCTGTTCGCCGAGGTGTTGCCCGCCGCGTCCCGGGCCCGGACGACGTAGGAGACGGTCGCGGTGTCCGGTTGGTTGTCGGTCCAACTGAGGGTGGAGCCGTTCACGCTGCCCCGCAGCGCGCCGTTGGCGTAGACGTCGTAGCCGGTCACCCCGACGTTGTCGGTCGACGCCGACCAGGTCAGCCGGATCTGCCCGGCGGCCGGCTGGGTGTACGCCAGGTTGCCCGGCGCGGTCGGCGCGACCGTGTCGCCGGAGCTGCCGTTCCGGGTCACCGTGTTGCTGTCGGCCGACACGTTGCCCGCCGCGTCCCGGGCCCGGACGACGTAGCTGACGGTGGCGCTGGTCGGCTGGTTGTCGGTGTACGCCAGCGTGCTGCCGCTGACGCTGGTGCGCAGGGTGCCGTTGGCGTAGACGTCGTAGCCGGTCACCCCGACGTTGTCGGTCGACGCCGACCAGGTCAGCCGGATCTGCCCACTCGCCGGCTCGGTGTAGGCGAGGTTGCCGGGCGCGGACGGCGGCTGGGTGTCACCGGTCGTCGGGCCGTAGACCTCCAGCTCGGAGAGCTGACCGGCGGGCCAGCCGGTGTTGCCGGTGAAGAGCAGCCGCAGGTAGCGGGTGCTGGCCGCGGTGAAGGTGATGGTCACGGTGTTGTTGGCGCCGGGGGTGAACGCGTACCCGGCCGAGGCGACGATGGTGCTGAAGGTGGCGCCGTTGGTGCCGCCCTGCACGGTGATCGTCTGGGTACGGGCGTCCCAGCCGGCGGGCAGCTTGAGCACCAGCCGGTTGACGCTCACCGTGGCCGCGAGGTCGACCTGGAGCCACTGCGGGAAGGCGTTGTTCGCGCTCTCCCAGTAGCTGCCCTGGTTACCGTCGTTGGCGTTGCCGGCGACGTAGACGTCCGCGTGGGCGCTCGCGGTCATGCTCCGACCGGCCGCCAGGTTCGCCGAGGAGGTGGCCGCGCCGTAGACCTCCAGCTCGGCGAGCTGCGCCGCGCCCCAGCCGGTGTTGGCGGTGATGGCCACCCGGACGTACCGGGTGGTGGTGGCCGGGAAGTCGAGGGTGACGGTGTTGCCGTTGGCCGGGCTGAACTGCCGGCCGGCCGAGGCGACGATGGTGCCGAAGCCGCTGCCGTCCGCGCTGCCCTGCACCGACAGCGTCTGGGTGCGCGCCTCCCAGCCGGCCGGGAGCTTCAGCTTGACCTGGTCGACGGACCGGGCCGAGCCCAGGTCGACCTGGGCCCACTGCGGGAGGGCGCCGCTGCTCTCCCAGTAGGTCGACGGGTTCCCGTCGGTGAGGTTGGCCGCGGCGTACGGGCCGTTGACGCTGCTGGCCGCGGCGTTCCGGCCGGCGGCGAGGTTGGGTCCGCCGGCCGCGGCGGCCGGCGGCGCGGGGGCCGCGGTGACGGCGAGGCCGAGCACGGCGAGCGCCGCGACGACCCGGGTACGGAATCTGGACATGGTGGGGGGACACCTTCTTCCGGGGACGTGGAGAGGCGTGTGCGGGGTGTTGCGGTGCGGGTGTTGCGGTGCGGTGGTGCGGCGTGGGCGGGGCCCCGGTCGGCGTACGGGGCCCCGCCCACACGTCAGGTGGCGTGGACCTCGAACTCGGCGAGCTGGCCCGCCGGCCAGCCGGTGTTGCCGGTGACGGTGATCCGGACGTACCGGCGGTCACCGGCCGGCACGGTGATCGACACCGTGTTGCCCGTGGCCGGGTCGAAGGTGCGGCCGGCCGGGCCGGCGAGCGTGGCCCACGACGAGCCGTCGGTGGACCCGAGCACCGACAGCGTCTGGGTACGGGTCTGCCAGGCCGGGGACGGCGGCAGCTTCAGCACCACCCGGGACACCGGACGGGCCGCACACAGGTCGACCGTCACCGACTGCGGGAAGGCGTTGTTGGCGCTCTCCCAGTAGGTGTTCGGGTTGCCGTCGACCGCGTTGGCGGCCACGTACACGTCGGCGTGGCTGGTCTCCGCGACGGGCCGGCCGAGCGCCAGGTTGCCGGTCGGTGGCGGCGACGTGGTCGGTGGCGGGGTGGTGGGTGGCGGGGTGCCGCCGTCGCCGTACACCTCGAACTCGGCGACCTGGCCGGCCGGCCAGCCGGTGTTGCCGGTGAAGCTCAGCCGGACGTAGCGACGGTCACCGGCCGGCAGGGCGATGGTGGCGGTGTTGCCGCTGGCCGGGTCGAAGGTGCGGCCGGCCGAGCCGGCGAGCGTGGCCCACGACGAGCCGTCGGTGGAGCCGAGCACCGACAGGGTCTGGGTGCGCCGCTCCCAGCCGGCGGGCAGCTTCAACACCACCCGGCCGACGGCGCGGGCCGCGCCCAGGTCGACGGTGAGTGTCTGCGGGAACGCGTTGTTGGCGCTCTCCCAGTAGCTGGCCGCGCTGCCGTCCACCGCGTTCGCCGCCACGTAGTTCTGGGTGGAGCTGGTGGCGGTCACCGGCCGGCCCGCGGCCAGGTTCCCGCCGGTGGGCGGCGGGGTGGTCGGCGGCGGGGTGGTGGTCGGCGGTGGGCTGGTCGGGCCGCCGCCCCACTGCGGCTCCGGCCAGGGCCCGCAGTACGGGGTGGCCGTGTACCAGCCGGAGTTGCCGGGCCCCTGGGTGATCTGGAAGCCGCTGCCGACGCAGTTGTGGATCGGGTTGGCCTGGGCGATCCCGGTGGCCCGTACGTTGGTGAAGGAGACCTGGCTGGGTGCCTGCACCTGGAGGGCGTACGTGCCGGCGCCGTCGATGCGCACGTTGGTGAAGCTGATCCCGCTGGTGGCGCCCTCGATCCAGTGCAGCGCCGCGTACGAGCTGTCCAGGATGTCGGTGTCGGTGACGGTGATCGCCGCGCCCTGGATCGGCTCGTTCAGCGCCGAGAACCAGATCGCGCCGACCCCGAAGCGCCAGTTGTAGTCGGAGTTGCCGTTGCGGATCAGGGTGTTCCGGGCGACCGTGATCGTCCCGGCGACGGCGGTCGGGCCGTTGACGCCGGGGTAGCGGTTGGCGACGTGGATGCCGCCGCCGTTGGTGACCGAGTCGGCGGTCACGTTGTCGGTGATCCGGATGTCCCGGCCGCCGTAGGTGACCAGGTGGTTGGCGAGGATGGTCACGCCGATGGTGTTGAACGTGAAGGAGTTGTTGACGTTCGGCACGCTCTGCGCCCACATCGCCAGGGCGTCGTCGCCGGTGTTGCGGACGAAGGTGTTGGTGACAGTGGAGTTGGTGACGCCCCAGTGGAAGTTCACCCCGTCCGCCGTCTGGTCGAGGATCCGGCTGTTGCGGATGGTGAAGTTGTCCATCGGGCCGTCCATCCAGGCGCCGACCTTGGTGTGCTGCATCCAGACGTTGTCCACCACCGAGTTCGACATGGCCCCGCCGATGGCGTTGACCTGGTGCTCGTCCACCCGCTCGCGGATGTCGCCGATGATGGCGAAGTCCCGCAGGGTGACGTTGCGGCTCGGGCCGCCGGCCTCGTGCGGGCGGATCTCGCCGCTGTAGCCGCCGCCGGGGACGTACTTGCCGTAGATGCCGGCGGCGCGCTTGCGGTCGGTGGGGTGCCGGCCGCCGAGCACCGAGTACCACGGCCCGGCGCCGCGCAGCGTCACCCCGTCGACGACCACGTGGTCCCACAGGGTGAAGGTGCCGGTCGGGATCCAGACCGCGCGGCCCTGGGCGCGTCCGGCGTCCACCGCGGCCTGGAACTTCGCGGTGGAGTCGGTGGCGCCGGTCGGGTCGGCGCCGAAGTCGGTGACCACGTCGAGGACGCCGGCGGGCTTGCCGATCGGGTCGCCGACCAGTTCGAAGTCGGCCAGGTCGATGGTGAAGGTGGGCGACTGGGCGGTCGAGGAGACCTGGAGCCGGATCTTCGTACCGGCCGGGTAGGTGGCGCCGAACATGGTCCGGGTCTCGTCGTAGAAGTGGTGCGGGTTGGTGTCGCCCGGGTTGTTGTTGAACGGGTAGCCGCCGTAGTACCAGCCGTACCGGGAGGTCACCGGCACCGCCTTGACCAGGGCGCCGTTGGCCCGCAGGTCGATGCTGGCGTCCCGGCCGGTGCCGGCGGCGTTGTCCGGCAGGCTGTACCGGAAGGTGACCGCGTTGGCCGGCGCGGTCAGGGTGAACTCCACGTACTCGCCGACGGCGTCGAGGGTGACCGCCTCCCGGCCGGAGGCCTCGGACGGCAGGGTGCCGTAGCGCCGGTCCGGGCCGATCTTCGTGCCGGTGTGCGCGACCTCCTCCGCCTCGTGCTCGACGAACGGGACGGTCGCGCCCCGGCCGGGGATGTCGAACGGGGAGATCCCGGCGGCCCAGGCGGGGGTGGCGGTGCTGGTCAGTGCGACGGCGGTGAGCGTGGTCGCGGTGAGGGCGGCGCCGGCGAGGGCGGCGACGCCCGCGCGGGCCCGGCTTCTTCGGGGCGGGGTGGCGGTGGGGTGGTCGGGCATGAGCTGGCTCTCCCTTTCGTGGCGATCCAGGTCCCCCGTGCGGTGCGGCGTGGCGCTGGGGTCGCGTACCTCCTTGTCGAGGTCGGCCGGTGCGAACCGGCGGGCGGTGCGGCGCCGGCGGCCGGGACGGGGCCGCCGGCACCGCGGCTGGTCAGGCCGTTTCGGGTCCGGCCGGGGTCGGTTCGGCGGTACGCAGCCAGACGGCGGTGTCCGGCGGCAGCAGGTCGTCGTCGAGCGGCCCGCTGGCGAGCAGCCGTTCGGTGTGCGGCGGCAGCGGCACCGCCGCGGCGGAGAGGTTGACCAGGCAGGTGAAGCCGGGCGGGCGGTGGAAGGCGAGCACCCCGTCCGGGGCGGGCAGCCAGGCCATCGTCCCGTCGCCGAGCGCCGGGTGGGCCCGCCGGATCCGGATCGCCGCCCGGTACAGCTCGAGCATCGAGGTGGTGTCGCCGGTCTGCGCCCGGACCGTCCGGTCCTTCCAGTCGGCCGGCTGGGGCAGCCAGGGCGCGGCGGCGCCGTCGGGGCTGAACCCGAACGGCGGCTCGTCACCGGTCCAGGGGATCGGGACGCGGCAGCCGTCCCGGCCGGGGTCGACGCCGCCGGAGCGGTGGTACATCGGATCCTGGCGCAGCTCGCGCGGGATGTCCTCGACCTCCCACAGGCCGAGTTCCTCGCCCTGGTAGACGTAGGCGGCGCCGGGCAGGGAGAGGGAGAGCAGGGCCGCCGCCCGGGCGCGCCGGGTGCCCAGCTCCAGGTCGGTGGGGATGCCCTCGCGCTTGGCGGCGAAGCTGAACGTGGTGTCCGCCCGGCCGTACCGGGTGACGTGCCGGGTGACGTCGTGGTTGGAGAGCACCCAGGTGGCCGGGGCGCCCACCGGGGCGTGGGCGGTGAGCGTCGTGTCGATGCAGGCCCGCAGCGCGGCCGCGTCCCAGGCGCAGCCGAGGAAGTCGAAGTTGAACGCGGCGTGCAGTTCGTCGGGGCGCAGGTAGTTGGCGAACCGCTGGTGGTCGGGGAGCCAGACCTCGCCGATCAGCGCCCGGCCGCCCGGGTAGCTGTCGGTGATCCGCCGCCAGCCGCGGTAGATCTCGTGCACCGCGTCCACGTCGACGAACGGGCTCGGGCCGTCCGGCGTCGCCTCCGGCAGCGTCGGGTCCTTGGCCAGCATCGCCGCGGAGTCGATCCGGATGCCGTCCACGCCCCGGTCGAGCCAGAACCGCAGGATGTCCTCGAACTCGGCGCGCACCCGCGGGTGGTCCCAGTTGAAGTCGGGCTGCTCGGGGGCGAACAGGTGCAGGTACCAGTCGCCCGGCGTGCCGTCCGGGTTGGTGGTCCGGGTCCAGGTGTCGCCGGCGAATGGCGAGACCCAGTCGGTGGGCTTGCGCGCGCCGTCCGGGCCGCGGCCGGGGCGGAACCAGAACAGGTCCCGTTCGGGCGCGTCCGGGCTGGCCAGTGCCGCCTGGAACCAGGGGTGCGCGTCGGAGCAGTGGTTGGGCACCACGTCGACGATGGTCCGCATGCCGAGCGCGTGCGCCTCCGCGATCAGCGCCTCCGCCTCGGCCAGGGTGCCGAAGACCGGGTCGATGTCGCGGTAGTCGGCCACGTCGTAGCCGGCGTCGGCCATCGGCGAGGGGTACCAGGGGCTGAACCAGATCGCGTCGACGCCGAGCGCGGCGAGGTGGTCCAGCCGGGACCGGATGCCGGCGATGTCACCGATGCCGTCGCCGTCACCGTCGGCGAAGCTACGCGGGTAGACCTGGTAGATCACCGCTTCCCGCCACCACCGGCCGTCGTCTGCTGTGGACACGAGCACCTGCTTTCTGCCTCGGTACGTCGGCGGGCCGCCGGACCTGGATGTGTCGGGCGAACGTCGTTGTTCGCCGGGGTGGTTGCGCTGGTGGTGGGGTCAGCCCTTGAGGCTGCCGGTGGTCAGGCCGGACATGATGTTCCGCTGGAAGATCAGGAAGACGATGACGGTCGGGATCGCGGCGATCACCGACGCGGCGACCACCACGTTCATCGGCGTGCCGCCCGAGAAGGCGTAGATGCCGACGCTGACCGTCCGGGTCTCGGGGTGCGGCATGACCAGCTTCGGCCAGAGGAAGTCCTTCCAGACCGCGGTCACCGCGAAGATCGAGACGACGCCGAGGATCGGGCGCGACATCGGCAGGATGATCGACCAGAGCGTGCGCAGCGGCGTCGCCCCGTCCATCAGGGCCGCCGCCATCAGGTCCTCGGGGATCGAGTCGAAGAACCGCTTCAGCAGGAAGATGTTGAACGCGTTGGCGACCAGGGGCAGCCAGATCGCGAACGGCGAGTCGAGCAGGTTGAGGTGCAGGATCGGCAGGTCGATCACCGTCACGTACTGCGGGACGATGAGGACCATCGCCGGGATCATCAGCGTGGTCAGCATCAGGCCGAGGATCGCGTTGCCGAAGACCGGCCGGAGCTTCGACAGGGAGTACGCCGCGGCGGTGTCGAAGACGAGCTGGAACGCCACCGCGCCGGCCGCGTAGTAGAACGTGTTGAACAGCAGCTTGGCGAGGTCCAGGTTGTGCCACGCGTCCACGTAGTTCTGCGGCTGGGGATCCTTGGGGAACAGCGTCGGCGGGGTCTGCGCGATCTCCTGGCCGGACTTGAGCGCGCCGGTGACCATCCAGTAGAGCGGCCCGAGGAAGACGAGCGTGAACACCACCACGACGACGGCCAGCAGCGTCCAGTAGATCACCTTGCCGCGCCCCCGCCGGAGCTGGGCGTGGGAGATGAGGGTCCGGGTGCCGGAGTCCTGTGCCATGTCCTCGTCCGTCCTAGTCCTGTTTCGCGGTCAGCCGCACGTAGACGGCGGAGAAGCCGGCCAGCACCACGAGCATGATCACGCCGAGCGCGGCGGCCCCGTTGAGGTCGTTCTGGAAGAACCCGTGCTGGTAGATGAGGTACGCGACCGAGGTCGCCGAGTCCTGGGCGCCGGCGCCGTTGGCGAGGATCAGCGGCTCGATGAAGAGCTGCATGGTGGCGACGATCTGGAGCATCGCCAGCAGCGCGAGGATCAGCCGGGTCTGCGGGATGGTCACGTGCCGGATCCGCCGCCAGATCCCGGCGCCGTCCAGCTCGGCCGCCTCGTAGAGCTCGCCGGGGATGTTCTGCAGCGCGGCCAGGTAGATCAGCACCGCGCTGCCCATGTTCATCCAGGTCGACGCGATCACCATCGCCGGCATGGTCATCTCCGGCGACTGCATCCACTGCGACGTCGGCAGGTGCAGCGCCTTGAGGATCGCGTTGAACAGGCCCGCCTCGCTGGGGTCGTACGCGTAGTACTTGAAAAGGAAGAGCGCCGAGGCGGGCGGCAGCATCACCGGCAGGTAGACCAGGATCCGCAGGTACCCCTTGGCGTGGCGGAACTCGTTGAGCAGGATCGCCACGAAGAACGGCACCGCGTAGCCGAGGACGAGCGCGAGGACCGTGAAGTAGAAGGTGTTCTTCCACGCGGTCCAGAAGCTGGGGTCGTCGATGATGCGGGCGTAGTTGTCCCAGCCGACCCAGGTGGTCTCGCCGCGCCGGGTGCGCTGGAAGCTCATCACGACGCCGCGGATCATCGGGTACCAGGAGAAGACCACGAAGCAGAGCACCGCGCCGATCAGGAACGCGTGCCCGGTGAGGTTGTCCCGTACCTTGCGGCCGAGGCCGGTGGGCAGTGGTCCGGGCGGAGCCGGTGGGCGACCCGGCTTCCTGGTGGCACCGGGGAGGGTGGTGAGCGTCAAGGCAACTCCTGCGCGGAAGTCGGTGACCGGACGGTGCGGCGCGGTGGTGTGGGGGCCGGCGGACCGACCCCCACACCACCGGTCAGCTCTCCGCCGCGAGGAGTTGGTTGACCTTGTCCTCAGCCGTCTTGAGCAGCGCGTCGATGTTCGCGTTCGGGTTGGTCAGCACACCCGACATGGCCGCGTCGAGCACCGCGTAGATCGCCTGCGCGTTGCGGGGCTCGCCCTTGATCGGGACCGGGTTCGCCTCGAAGATCGCGAAGTTCGCGGTGTCCACGTTCGCGTTCGCCTTGCGCAGTTCCAGCTCCTGCTTCTGCGCCTCGCTGCCGTTGGCGAAGAGCAGCGGCTGGGGCAGACCGACCGGGTAGTTCTGCGGCTTGGACCGGACGTAGTCGAACTGGCCCTTGCCCGGCGTCAGCTTCTGGTACGCGATCCACTTCAGGCCGGCCTTGACCTGCTCCGGAGTGAGGCCCTTCTTGAAGAAGTACCCCTCGCCGCCACCGAGCGTCGCCTTCGCCGGCCCGTCCTGGCCGGGCAGTGGGCCCATCGCCCAGTCCTGGAACTTGCCCTGGAACTGGCTGACGATCGCCTGGGTGGTGTCCGGCGCGCCGATGAACATGCCGACCTTGCCGGCGGCGGCGTTGGTCAGCAGGTCGCCCCACTGGAGCAGCTGGCGGCTGCCCATGCTGTTGTCGCCGTACCGCATGTCCTTGAGGTTCTGCAGGACCTGCTTGCCCATCGCGTTGTTGAAGTCGGCCTTCTTGCCGTCGGCGGTCAGCACCTGGCCGCCCTGCGAGTAGAGCAGGGAGGTGAAGTGCCAGCCGCCGGTGTTGCCGGCGCTGTACTCGGCGTAGCCGGCGATGCCGTTGCCGAGCGCGGCGATCTTCTTGGCCGCCGCCCGGACCTCGGGCCAGGTCTTGGGCGGGTTGTTCACGTCGAGCCCCGCCTGCTGGAACAGGACCTTGTTGTAGACCAGGCCCATCGAGTAGTTCTTCACCGGGACGGCGTAGAGCTTGCCGCCGTCGCTGAAGACCTCCTTGAGCGCCGGGTCGATGCTGTCCCAGGTCGGGATGGTGTCCTTGGTGGCGTACTGGGTGATGTCCATCGCCTGACCGGAGTCCAGCACCTGCGCCAGGTCGGTCATGTACCCGTAGAAGACGTCGGTGACGGTGCCGCCGGCGAGGCGGGCGGTGAAGTCCGGCGGGTTGTTGCACTGCTCGCCGACGCTGACGCTCTTGATGACGATGTCCGGGTTCTGTCGCTGGAACTCGGCGACATCGTCGTTCCAGTTCTGCAACAGCTCTTTCTGGGAGCCGACCGGCTGGCAGTCGACGGTGATGGTGACCTTGCCACCTGCCTCGTTCGAGGCGTCGTCGCTCTTCGTGGAGCAAGCGGTGAGGCTGAGCCCGAGGCCGGCCACGAGCGCTAACGCCGCAGCCTTCCGGTACTGCGGTACGGACATCTGTCCATCCCTTCGCGGAACGAGTGTCTCCATGACCTTCGCGGAACTGCGGTGGTCGTCACCGCGGCCGATGCCCTGCTACGTGAGGTATCCGTCCTGCGACCTGACCCGCGGTGACTACGCCGGGGGCCCGGTGTGAGTGGAGTCACTGTAACGAGAGCGACTGATTCCAGCAAGGTTTCGATCCCGTTTTGAAAAGACACGACTGTATGACGAGAGATCAGGACAAGGCTTACCCCGGCGCCGAGAATCCTGCTCTTCGTCCCCTTTCGGTGCCCCGGACGGCAGCTCCCGGCCGGTGGATCTCGCGGGGTCCACCCGGCGTCGGCCCACAACGAAACGGCCGCCGACCGCGAGCAGCGGTCGACGGCCGGAGCGTCGTTCTCGGCAGTCAGGGAGGCGGTCCGTGGCCGGACGGTGAGTCGGCGGTGGACGGTCAGCGGCGTGGCCGCCGGCCGCGCCGGGTCAGCGGCCGGGTGCGGGGGCGGTGGAGCCGCGTACCACCAGTTCGGGCTCGAACAGCAGCTCGTCGTGCAGCACGCCGGCCCCCTCGATCTGGGTGACCAGCAGGTCCACCGCGGCCTGCCCCATCGTCTCGATCGGCTGGCGCACGGTGGTCAGCGGCGGGTCGGTGCAGGTCATGAACGCGGAGTCGTCGAAGCCGACCACCGACACGTCGGCCGGCACCGCGCGGCCGAGCCGCCGGGCGGCCCGGATGGCGCCCAGGGCCAGCACGTCGCTGGCGCAGATGATGCCGGTCACGCCCCGCTCGACCAGCTTGGTCGCGGCGACCCGGGCCCCCTCCATCGAGAAGCTGGAGCGTTCGACGAACTCGTCGTCGGCCCAGCCCGCGGCCTGGATCATCGCGTTCAACTTGCGCCGGGACGGCACGTGCCCCTCCGGGCCGAGCACCATCCCGATCCGGTCGTGGCCCAGCGAGCGCAGGTGCCCGTACGCCTGCTCCACCGCCACCGCGTCGTCCGTGGAGACCCGGGGGAAGCCCAACTCGTCCACCCCCGCGTTGACCAGCACCACCGGCAGGCCCCGGTCGGTCAGCCGGCGGTAGTGGTCGTGCCGGGCGTCGGCGAGCGCGTACGAGCCGCCGGCGAAGATCACCCCGGAGACCTGGTGGTCGAGGAGCATCTCCACGTAGTCCATCTCGGAGACGCCGCCGATGGTGCGGGCGCAGAGCGCCGGGGTGAACCCGCGCTGGGCGAGGGATCCGGTGACCACCTCGGCGAGCGCCGGGAAGATCGGGTTCTGCAACTCGGGCAGCACCAGCCCGACCAGCCGGGCCCGTTCGCCGCGCAGCTTGGTCGGCCGCTCGTAGCCGAGCACGTCCAGCGCGGTCAGCACCGCCGTCCGGGTCGCCTCGGAGACCCCGTCCCGGCCGTTGAGCACCCGGCTGACGGTGGCCTCGCTGACGCCCGCCTTCTTGGCAACTTCGGTCAACCGCTTCGTCACGGCCGCAATCGTACGTCATCGCGCTGAAAGAAATGAGCAGCCATCTGCCGCGCGACTGCTCACTTCTGCCGGACGCTGCCGGCGCCCGTCAACCGGCTCCGCGGCGTCCGGCAGCTCAGGACAGGTTGCGCAGCGCGTCCTCGATGGCCCGGTGGAAGGTCGGGTACGCGTAGATCATGTGCCGGAGCAGGCTGAGCGGCACCGCCGCGTGCACCGCGACCACCAGCCCGGAGAGCACCTCGCCGCCGGCCGGCCCGACCGAGGTCGCCCCGATCAACACCCCCTGGTCGGCGTCCGCGACCAGCTTGATGAAGCCCTCGTCGCCGACCCCGTGGATCCAACCCCGGGTCGAGCTGCCCAGCTTGGTGAAGCCGACCTGCACGTTGATCCCGCGGGCCCGGGCCTGCTGTTCGGTCAGCCCGACCGCGCCCACCTCCGGGTCGGTGAAGGTGACCCGGGGCAGCGCCCGGTAGTCGGCGCGCGGCACGGTGCCGGCCGAGCCGCTCGACCCGCTGGCGCTGAGGCTGCTGGCCGCGCCCATCGCGCCGCCCACCACGCTCGCCGTGCCGCTCGGATCCGCACCCGCCCGCGCGTGCCGGGCGCGGTCGAGGATGTCGGCGATCACGATCGCCGCCTGGTACATCGCGATGTGGGTGAACGCGCCCTCCCCGGTCACGTCACCGACCGCCCAGAGGTCGTCGGCGACCCGCATCCGGTCGTCGACCGGCAGGTAGCGCTGGCCGGCGTCCACCCCGACGGAGTCCAGCCCGAGCTCCTCCAGGTGCGCCCGGCGGCCGGTCACCACCAGCAGCCGCTCGGCGGTGAACTCGGCGCCGCCGCTGGCGGACAGGGTGAACCGCTGCCCGTCGTGGCCGACCCGCTCCGCCCGCACCCCGGTGTGGATCTCCACCCCGTCGGCGCGGAGCGCCGCGGCGACCACCTCGGACGCCTCCGGCTCCTCGACCGCGAGCACCCGGTCCAGCGCCTCCACGACGGTGACCCGGACCCCGAACCGGGCGAAGACCTGCGACAGCTCCAGCCCGATCGCCCCTCCGCCCAGCACCAGCAGCGACTCGGGCAGTTCCGTGACCTCGACCGCCTGGTGGTTGGTCCAGTACGGCGTGTCGGCCAGCCCGTCGATCGGCGGCACCGTCGGCCGGGTGCCGGTGCCCAGCACCACGCCGTAGCGGGCCTGGAACACCTGGTCGCCGACCTGGACCCGGCCCGGCCCGGTCAGCCGGCCGCTGCCCCGGACGAACCGGCCGCCCCGCCCGACGAAGCGCTCGACCGCGACCCGGTCGTCCCAGTTGTCGGTGGCCTCCTCGCGGATCCGCCGGGCCACCGGCGCCCAGTCCGGTCGCACCTCGGCGGTGCCGGCGAGGCCGTCGACCCGGCGCGCCTCGGCGAGGACGTTCGCCGCCCTGATCATCATCTTGCTCGGGATGCACCCCCAGTACGGGCACTCCCCGCCGACCAGGTCCCGCTCCACGCCGACGACGCTCAACCCGGCCTCGGCGAGCCGCCCGGCCACCTCCTCGCCCCCGACGCCGAGCCCGACCACGACCACGTCCACCTGCTCCGGCTCCGCCACCCGGACAGCATCCCCCAGGCGACCGGCGGCGGACCAGCCGGCCACCGGAAAAGGTGCCCGGCCCCGGCCGCGGCGCCCCGCCGAGGCGGCCACCGGAATGGCGGCGCGGCCGGCGCCCCCGATCGCCTACCGTGACCGGATGCCCGACACCCGCTTCGCCGCCGTCCACGACTGCTTCCGGGACCTGCTCGCCAGCGGCCGGGAGACCGGGGCCGGCCTGGCCGTCTGGTACGACGGCGCACCGGTGGTGGACGTGGTCGGCGGCGAGCGGTCCCCGGGCCGGCCGTGGCGGGCCAACACGCTGGTCAACGTCTACTCGGTCGGCAAGCCGGTGGCGGCGCTCTGCCTGCTGCTGCTGGTCGACCGGGGTCGGGTCGGGCTGGACGACCCGGTCGCCGCGCACTGGCCCGGCTTCCGTGCCCCGGCCACCGTCCGGCAGGTGCTCGACCACACCGCCGGGCTGCCGGCCTTCCCGGTGCCCCGGCCGGCCGCCGCGATCGCCGACTGGGACCTGCTCGCCGGCGACCTGGCCGCCGCCGAGCCGGAGTGGGAGCCGGGCAGCGTCGCCGGCGAGCACGCCTGGACGTACGGGCACCTGGTGGGCGAACTGGTCCGGCGGGTGGACGGCCGGTCGGTGGGGCGGTTCCTGGCCGAGGAGATCGCCGGCCCGTGGCGGCTGGACCTGGGTTTCGGGCTGGACCCGGCGGACCAGCGCCGCTGCGCCGACCTGTCGTACGGCGATCCGCAATGGCCGGTCCGGGTGGCCGGTACGCCCGGCTCGCTGCGGGCGCGCGCCCTGGACAACCCGCCCGGCGGCCGGGACCTGGCGATGGTGAACAGCCCGCTGTGGCGGGGCGCCGAGGTGCCGGCCGTCAACCTGCACGCGACCGCGGGCGCCCTGGCCCGCCTGTACGCGGGCCTGCTCGCCGGCGGCACGCTGGACGGCGTACGGCTGTTCAGCCCGGAACTGGTGGCCGAGGCGACCCGCGTCCAGTACGACGGCCCGGATCTGCTGCTGGAGCGGCGGACCCGGTGGACGCTGGGCATGCAGGCGGAGGAGGACGGCAGCTGGGGCATGGGCGGGATCGGTGGCAGCTGCGCCTGGGCCGACCCGGCCCGCGGCTACACCTTCGGCTACGCGACCGCCCGGCTGGCTGACTTCGACCGGGTGGAGGCCCTGGTCGACGCGCTGCACAGCTGCCTCTGAGCCGCCGTAGCGGCGGTCACGGCGCCGTCGGGCACGGCACCGGCGGCCCGGGGACGGTGACCACCGGCGTGCCGGTCGGGGTCAGCAGGGCCCGGGCCGCCACGGTCAGCCGGCGCCGCTGGCCGACCACGGCCCGGCGGGCGAAGACGTCGTAGTCCTGCGCGGCCACCTCGTCGAGGATCCCGCCGTAGAGCGCGTACGCGGTCCGCATGCAGGCCTGCGAGGCGGGTGCGAGCAGGGTGATCCCGGGCGCGGCCGCCGCGTAGTGCGCCCGGGCCCGGCCCACCTCGTACGCGACGAGTTCCCGGATCGCCCGGGTGGCCCGGCCCCGCGCCCGGGCCTCGACCAGGTCCTGGCGGGTGACGCCGAACCGCGCCAGGTCCTCGTCCGGCAGGTACGTCCGCCCCCGGTCCAGGTCCTCCGCCACGTCCCGGATGAAGTTGGTGAGCTGGAAGGCGAAGCCGAGCTGGCGGGCCGGTTCCCGGGCCGCCGGCGGATCGCTGCTGCCCAGGATCGGCAGCATCATCGTGCCGATGACCGCCGCCGAACCCTCCATGTAGTCGAGCAATTGGTCGTAGGTCCGGTACGAGTCGACGGTCAGGTCCATCGCCATGCTCTTGAGGAACGCGGCGAAGTCGTCGTGGTCGAGGTCGAAGACGGCGATGGTGTGCAGCACGGCGGGCAGCAGCGGGTCGTCGAGCGGCTGGCCGTGCAGGCCCGCCATGAACCGGCCGCCCCAGTCGTCGAGCCGGGCGGCGCGCTCGGCCGGGGGCAGGTCGTCGGTGCGGTCGACGATCTCGTCCGCGTACCGGGTGAAGCCGTAGAGGGCGTGCACATGCCGCCGTTTCCACCCGGGCAGCAGCCGGGTGGCGAGATAGTAGGTGCGACCGTGGCGTCGGTGCAGCTCACGGCAGCGGTCGTAGGCAGCGGTGAGATCAGTGTCCACCGGCCCTCCCTCGAAAATCGACGCACCAATCGACGCAACTCACAACCCTAGGGTACGCTCAGCCGCATGGCCAACGACGCATCCGCGGGTAATACGCTTCGCGACGCGCCGGCAGATTCAGCCGGCCGGGACGATCCGATCCGCGCGGTGCTGGCCGCGTACACCAGGGAGCTGGTCACGGCGGTGGACGACACCCTCGGCGCCTTCCTCACCGCCGAGGTCGACGCGCTGGCCGGGATCGACGCGGCGATGGGCGGCTTCGCCGCGACCGCGCGCGAGCACGTGCTCGCCGGCGGCAAGCGGGTCCGCCCGACGTTCGCCTACTGGGGCTGGCGCGGGGCGGTGGGCCCGATCGAGCCGCTGCCACCGGTGCTGCCGGCGCTCGCCGCCCTCGAACTGCTGCACTCCTTCGCGCTGGTGCACGACGACGTGATGGACGCCTCGACCACCCGGCGCGGCCGGCCGACCGTGCACGTGGCGGTGGCCGCCCAGCACGCCGCCGCCGGCCACCGGGGCGACCCCCGCCGGTTCGGCGAGGCGGTCGCGGTGCTGATCGGCGACCTCTGCATGGTCTGGGCCGACCGGCTGCTCGCCCGCGCGGCCGTGCCACCGGCCCGGCTGCTCGACGTCCGCCGCTGCTACGACCAGATGCGGGTGGAGACCGTGGCCGGGCAGTACCTCGACGTGCTCGGCGAGAGCGACACCGCCGGCTGGTCGGTCGACCGGGCGCTGCGGGTCGCCCGCTACAAGACCGCCAGCTACACGGTGCAGCGGCCACTGCTCTTCGGCACCCACCTGGCCGGCGCCGGCGCCGACGACGCGCTCGTCACCGCCTACACCCGCTACGGACGGGCGGTCGGCGAGGCGTTCCAGCTCCGCGACGACCTGCTCGGGGTCTACGGCGACCCGGCCACCACCGGCAAGCCGGCCGGCGACGACCTGCGCACCGGCAAGCCGACGGTGCTGCTCATGCTGGCCCGGCAGCTCGCCACCCCGACCCAGCGCCGGGCGCTGGACCGGGTGGGTACGGGCGGCGACGACCGGGAGATCGCCGGGCTGGCCGAGCTGGTCGCCGACACCGGGGCCGTCGACCGGGTCGAGCGGATGATCACCGACCGGGTGGCGGAGGCGCTCACCGCGCTCGGCGACGCGTCGATCGACGAGACGGCGCGGATGGCGCTCACCGGCCTCGCCGGCACCGCCACCGACCGGCGGGCATGATGGGCAACTTCGTGAAGGAGGTGGTCGCGTGCGGACCGTGAGCGGACCCACCGACCGGGTGGTGGTGGTCGGGGCCGGCCTCGGCGGGCTGGCCTGCGCGCTGCACCTGGCCGGCAGCGGCCGGCAGGTGACAGTGCTGGAACGCGAGCCGGTACCGGGTGGGCGGGCCGGCCGGCTGGGCGTCGACGGCTACGAGTTCGACACCGGGCCGACCGTGCTCACCATGCCCGACCTGATCGCCGAGGCGCTCGGCGCGGTCGGCGAGGAGCTGGCCGACTGGCTCGACCTCACCCCGCTCGACCCGGCCTACCGGGCGTACTACCCGGACGGCTCGACGCTCGACGTCATCACCGACACCACCCGGATGGCCGCCGAGATCTCCCGGGTCTGCGGGCCCCGGGAGGCAGACGGCTACCTGCGCTTCGTCGACTACGCCCGGCGGCTGTGGCAGCTGGAGCGGGCCGACTTCATCGAGCGCAACCTGGACGCCCCGACCGACCTGCTCACCGGCAACCTGCTGAGGCTGCTCGCCGGCGGCGCGTTCCGCCGGCTCCAGACCAAGATCGACCAGTTCTTCCGGGACCCGCGCACCCGGCGGATCTTCTCCTTCCAGGCGATGTACGCCGGGCTCGCCCCGCACGACGCGCTGGCCATCTACGCGGTCATCGCGTACCTCGACTCGGTGGCCGGGGTGTACTTCCCGCGCGGCGGCATCCACGCGGTCTCCCGGGCGATGGCCGGCGCGGCCGAGAAGCACGGCGTGCAGATCCGGTACGGCACCACGGTCAGCCGGGTGGAGACCGCCGGCGGGCGGGCCACCGGGGTGCTGACCGCCGACGGCGAGCGGATCCCGGCCGACGTGGTGGTGCTCAACCCCGACCTGCCGGTGGCCTACCGTGACCTGCTGCCGCCGGCCCGGCAGCGGCGGCTGCGCTACTCGCCGTCCTGCGTGGTGCTGCACGTCGGCTCGACCCGGGGCTACTCGAAGATCGCCCACCACAACATCCACTTCGGACGGGCCTGGCGGGGCACCTTCGACGAGGTCATCCGGCGCGGAAGGCTGATGAGCGACCCGTCGCTGCTGGTCACCAACCCGAGCCGGACCGACCCGTCGGTCGCGCCGGCCGGGCGGCACACCTACTACGTGCTCGCCCCGGTGCCGAACCTCGACCGGGCGCCGTTCGAGTGGCGGGGCGACCTCAGCCGCCGCTACGCCGACCAGCTCGTCGACACGCTGGAGGAGCGCGGCTACGTCGGCTTCGGCGCGGGCGTCGAGGTGCTCCGGACCATCACCCCAGCCGACTGGGCCGAGCAGGGCATGGCGGCCGGCACCCCGTTCGCCGCCGCGCACAGCCTGTTCCAGACCGGCCCGTTCCGCCCGGTCAACCTGCACCGCACCCTGCCGAACGTGGTCTTCGTGGGCTCCGGCACCCAGCCCGGGGTGGGCGTGCCGATGGTGCTGATCTCCGGCAAGCTCGCCGCCGGCCGGATCACCGGCGGTGGCCGGTGAGCCATCCCCTCGGAACGGAAGGGCAGGAACCGGTGACCTCCCGGGAGAGCCACCAGGTCGAACTCGTCGACGACACCGGCCGGGCGGTCGGCGAGACGAGCGTGTCGGCCGCGCACCAGCCGCCGGGCCAGCTGCACCGCGCCTTCTCGGTGCTGCTGGTCGACCCGGACGGCCGGGTGCTGCTGCAACGGCGGGCCGCGGCGAAGACCCGCTTCCCGCTGCGCTGGGCCAACTCCTGCTGCGGGCACCCCACGCCGGGCCAGTCGCCGGTCGAGGCCGCGACCCGCCGGCTCCGCGAGGAGCTGGGCGCCGGCCCGGTCGAGCTGACCGAGGTGGGGGTGTACGTCTACTACGCCGAGGATCCGGTCACCGGACGGGTCGAGTTCGAGTACGACCACGTGCTGCGCGGCGAGTTCCGGCCGGACAGCCCGCTGCGCCCGCACCCCGACGAGGTGGCCGAGCTGCGCTGGGTGGATCCGGTCGGGCTGGCGGCCGACCTCGACGCCGACCCCCGGGCGTACGCGCCGTGGCTGGGCGGGGTGGTGAACCGCCTGCTGAACCCGAACGGCCAACTGGCCGGCCCGGCGGTGGTTCCGCCGGGGCTGCCGGCCGACGACGCGCCGGAGCGGCCGGGTGGCCGATGAGGCACTGAGCGCGGGAGCGGTCGCCCGGCGACTCGGGGTCGCGGTGACCACGCTGCGCACCTGGCACCAGCGCTACGGCCTCGGGCCGAGCGAGCACGTCCCGGGGCACCACCGGCGCTACACACCGGCCGACCTCGCCCGGCTGGAGGTGATGCGCCGGCTCACCGCCGAGGGGGTGGCCCCGGCCGAGGCGGCCCGCTGGGCCCGCCAGGGCCCGGACGTGGTTCCCTCCGGCGCGTCGGCGCGTACGGCCGTCGGTCGTGACGGCGGACCGACCATCCCGTTGGGCCGGGCGGGGCCGGCGGCCCGCGGTCTGGCCCGGGCCGCGATGCGGCTGGACTCGGTGGTGATCAGCGAGACGATCGCCCGGGCGATCGCCACCGACGGGGTGGTCGCCACCTGGGACGGGCTGCTGCGCCCGGTGCTCGTCGGCATCGGCGAGCGACACGACGCCACCGGTGGCCTGGTCGAGGTGGAGCACCTGGTGTCCCGGTGCGTCTCCGAGGCCCTCGCCGCGGCGGCCCGGGCCGCGGCGCCGCCCGGGCCGCCGCGCATCCTGCTCGCCTGCGCCGACGAGGAGCAGCACAGCCTGCCGCTGGAGGCGTTGGCCGCCGCGCTGGCCGAGGTCGGGGCCGGCTACCGGATGCTGGGCGCCCGGGTGCCGGTGCCGGCGCTGCTGGAGGCGGTCAACCGGACCGGGCCGGCCGCCGTGGTGCTCTGGTCGCACACCCGGACCACCGCCGATCCGGACCAGCTCGCCGCCCTGCTGGCGGCGCACCGCCGGCCGCTGCTGGTGCTCGCGGCGGGGCCGGGGTGGCGGGCCGACACCCTGCCCGCGGGGGTGGTCCGACCGGTCGATCTCTCCGAGGCGTTGGCGCTGGCCGTGGCCGTCCGGGACGCGCTGGACCGGCCGGCGGCGAGCTGACCGGGCTCCCGGCTCCCGGCGGGCGTCCACTACCGTCGTGGGGTCCGCGAACCCCGACCCCTCCGGGAGCGAACGATGCGCCACCGCGCCCTGCTGGCGTACGCCCTGGTCCTGGTGATCGTCCTCGCTGGCGAGAGCGGCACCGCGACCGACCGGCCGGCGGCTCCGCCGACCGTCGCCGGTACGGCCACCCCCACGCCGGACGTCACCCCGACCCCCCGACCGACCCGTGCCACCCCGTCCCGCCCCCGGCTGCGGCCGCTGCCGAAGACGCTGCCGGCCGGGTTGCAGCGGGGCACGGGGGTCCGCCAGGTCGCGCTCACCTTCGACGACGGACCCGACCCGGTCTGGACGCCGAAGGTCCTCGACCGGCTGCGGGCGGCCCGGGTCAGCGCCACGTTCTGCGTGGTCGGGCGGAACGTCCGACGCCACCCCCAGCTGGTGCGGCGGATCGTCCGGGAGGGCCACCAGCTCTGCAACCACAGCTGGAACCACGACGTTGACCTGGGCCGGCGGCCGGTGGCGGAGATCCGGGCCGACCTGGTCCGGACGAACAAGGCCATCCAGGCGGCCGTGCCCGGGGCGCGGGTGCCGTTCTACCGGCAGCCCGGCGGGCGGTGGACGGCCGAGGTGGTGGCGACGGCCAAGCAGCTCGGCATGAGGTCGCTGCACTGGACCGTGGACCCGCAGGACTGGGGCAAGCCGCCCGCGGCGACGATCGCCAAGCGGGTGCACACCGCCGCCCGGCCCGGCGCTGTCGTCCTGCTGCACGACGGCGGCGGCGACCGGCACGCGACGCTGGCCGCCTGCCCCGCGCTGATCGGCGACCTGAAGCGCCGGTACGGCGTCACCAAGCTCCGCTAGCCCGCTGACCTGCGGTTTCGTGTGTCGTTGTGGCTACCGCCATACCGGTTTGGTCGACCGGCCGGGCATCACGTATGCTTTCCAAGCCTCCGGCGGGGCCGGATGGGAGCAAGTCCGCTTGAAGTTGCGAATGTGCAATGATGGCGGGGCCGCCCTCATCGTCTAGCGGCCCAGGACGCCGCCCTTTCAAGGCGGTAGCACGGGTTCGAATCCCGTTGGGGGCACGACCGGCGCAAGCCGGAGCAACAAAGCTAGGTCCTGTGGAGCAGTCGGAGTGCTCGCCGCCCTGTCAAGGCGGAGGTCGCGGGTTCAAGTCCCGTCAGGACCGCCAGCGCTGACGCCGCGCCCAACCCGCGCGGCGTTCTGCGTATCGGAGCGTGCGACCCTCGCGGCGGAAACTCCGCCCTGCGGGTAGCATGAGCCGAGCAAGGCCAGGTAGCTCAGTTGGTACGAGCGTCCGACTGAAAATCGGAAGGTCGGCGGTTCGACCCCGCCCCTGGCCACATAGCCTTTCGCCGGGCTAAGCAGCGCCGACCAGCGGAAACGCCGGTCGGCGCTCTGCTTTTGGTGGCGAGTCCGCGAGGAATCGGACGGGTGCTGGCGCACGCCCGCCCGCTCGGGTCGATGCGGCGCCAACAGCTTCCAAGCCGTCCTGTCAGGCCGGCATCTGCCCTCTCATGCGGGGTCGTGGCGCCTAGACCAACCGGCGGGAGGTCCGCTGTCCTTGAAGGTTTCTGGTCCACCGCCCTGCGGATGTCACCGAGAACCTTCAACCGACGGTTCAGTAATACGGTCGACGGTGTGCCCGATGAGAATCTGGTGATCGAACTCAGCATGGCTGAGCTGCGCGACATCGCGGGCTATGCGGCGGCCTGCGCGGAGCCGGCGTTGGCGATCTTCGAACGGGACCGCCCGGACGATTGCCGCCCACGAGCCGCGATCGAGGCTGCGCGGGCGTTCGCCGGGGGAGGCGAGCGGACCAAGGCGATCCGGGACAGGGCGTGGGCGGCCCAGCGGGCGTATCAGGAGACCCGCGACGCGGGACAGGCCGCTGCGAGCGAGGCGGCCCGCGCGGCCGTTGCCGCGGCCAGTGCCGCGTTCCTGCATCCCCTGGCGAAAGCGACCCAGGTCCTGCACATCCTCGGACCGGCCGCCCACGCCGCGCGGGCCTTCGAGCTCGATGCCGGCGACGACCGTGACGTCGGCGCCCGCTGCATCCAGCAGGCGAGCGACCTGGCGGGCGCCGTCGTAGTGGACGTCCTGAGGCGTTACCCCAACGCCCCGAGCGGTCGCGGCCGGCCGGGGGAGCTACTGCGGAGACTGGACGCGGCTCTGCGGCAGGCGGCGACCAACCGCTGACCATCGGGCCAGCGCCATGACGACTCAGGACGACGCTTCGTAGCGGGTGGCGATCGCGGCGGCGCGGTCGCGCAGGGCGGTGCGCAACCACTGCGGAGCCAGGGCTTCCGCGTTCGTGGCGAGTTGCCACAGCGCCCATTCGGCGTGTCTCGGGTCCTGGAAGGTCACCTCCAGTCGCAGCCAGCCGTCCGCGTCGGTCTCTTCGGTGCGGACGGCCAGCGCGGTGCCGACCAGCTCCTCCCGCCGCGCCGGGTTCACCCGCACCAGCACGGTGACCTGGTCGCCGCCGGTCCGGAACCGCGTACTGCGTTCCTGCCAGGCCCGGTCCAGGTCGACCCGGTCCGGCCGCTCTGCGGGTTCGGCGAGTTCCTCGGCGGCCAGGACCCGGGACAGCCGGTAGGTGCGGTCCGCCCCGGATCGCATGGCCAGCAGGTAGCCCTGGTCGCGCACGGTGACCAGGCCGATCGGGTCCACCGTGCGCCATCGCGGAGCCTGCCCCGCGGCCGCGTAGTGGATGCGCAGCCGGTGTCCGGCCAGCACGGCGCGCCGGACCTCGGCAACGATCGTGTCGGGCACCTCCTCGGGGAGCAGCCGGCGCGAGAGGAGGTCGGTCTCCGGGTCGACGAGCAGTCGCTGGACGGCGCCGGTCACGGTGTCCCGGTGGCTCTCGGGCAGGGCGTCCACCACCTTGCGCATGGCGGACGCCAGGGCCGAGCCGAGGCCGAATGCCTGCGCGCCGCTCCGCGAGCCGGCGACCAGCAGGGCGAGCGCCTCGTCGTGGTTCAGTCCGGTGAGCTCGGCCTGGAAACCGGGCAGCAACGCGAACCCGCCGTGCCGGCCGCGTTCCGCGTAGACCGGGACGCCGGCCGCGGAGAGCGCCTCGATGTCGCGCAGTACGGTGCGGGTGGACACCTCCAGCTCGCGGGCCAGGGTGGCCGCGGACAGCCGACCGCGCTGGCGCAACAGCAGCACCAGCGAGACCAACCGGTCGGCGCGCACCCGGAAATCATGCCAGGAATACACGACATGAGATGTCGTGATTCGTTGGGAGGCTCATCAGCACGGCGGCGAGACGGCTACCGAGCCGACGGCCGATGGAGCGAATGGAGTGGATCTGCGATGGAGCGAACGGCGGTCAACCCGGTGACGTGGTCGGTGGGCATGGGATTCAACCAGGGTGAGGTCGTCTCCGGGCACGCCCGGACGCTGTACTGCTCGGGGCAGACCGCGACGAGCGACGAGGGCAAGCCCCAGCATGCCGGCGACATGGCGGCACAGGTGGCGCTGAGCCTGGACAACCTGGAGGCCGTGCTCAGCGAGGCCGGCATGTCGCTGGCGAACCTCGTCCGGCTCAACGTCTACACCACCGACGTCGACCTGCTCTTCCGGCACTACGGCGTGCTGGCGTCGCGGCTGGGCGCCGCCGGGGTGGCGCCGACCACCACGATGCTCGGGGTGACCCGGCTGGCGATCCCCGAGCTGATGGTCGAACTCGAGGGGACCGCCGTCGCGTGACACCACCTGGCCGCCTCCGGCAGAGCACTGCCGGAGGCGGCCAGGTGGCGCGAGCCAGGACGCGGTTGCGCGACCGGCGTTCCGCCGTACGGCGGGGTGTCCGACCAGCCTCTTTTCGCCGCGCCGACGCAGGTCCCCGGTGGCCCGCGGGCTGCCGCCAGCGCCCGCGCCGGTTGCCACATGATGCCGAGCCGGCGCTATCATCACGCTATGGCGATTGGTTGTACCGCTGGGCGGGAACCGGCTGTGGCGCTGTTCCGGTCGCTCGGCGACCCGACCCGGTTGGCGATCCTGCGACGGCTCGCGTCCGGCGAGGCGCGGGTGGTCGACCTGACCAACGAGTTGGGCCTGGCGCAGTCCACGGTCTCGAAGCACCTGGCCTGTCTGCGGGACTGCGGGCTGATCGACTACCGCGTCGAGGGGCGGCAGTCGTTCTACGCGTTGACCCGGCCGGAGCTGCTGGATCTGCTGCGCTCGGCGGAGCAGCTCCTGGCCGCCACCGGCGAGGCGGTGGCCCTCTGCCCGGTCTACGGCACCCCCACGGTCGGGGCGAGCGCGTGAGCGTCGCCCTGCTGTCCCCGGAACGCCGGGCGGTGCTGTCGCGGCGCAGCCTGTGGTTGGCCTACGCCACCGCCGGCTACAACCTGCTCGAGGGCCTGGTCGCCATGGCCGCCGGCGCGGCCGCCTCGTCCACGGCGCTGATCGGCTTCGGCCTGGACTCGTTCGTCGAGGTGTCCAGCGCCGCCGTGCTGATCTGGCAGTTCCGCTCCCGGGTACCGGAGGACCGCGAGCGCCTGGCGCTGCGGCTGATCGGCGTGTCGTTCTTCGCCCTGGCCGCCTGGGTGACCGTCGACGCCCTCCGCTCGCTCCTCGCCGGCGGCGACGCCGACGCCAGCCCCGTCGGCATCGGCCTGGCCGTCGCGTCGCTGATCGTCATGCCGCTGCTGGTCCGCGCGAAGCGACGTACCGGCCGGGAACTGGGCTCCGCCAGCGTGATGGCCGACTCCACGCAGACGATGCTCTGCACCTACCTGTCCGCGGTGCTCCTCCTCGGGCTGCTCCTCAACGCGCTGTGGGGTTGGTCCTGGGCCGACCCCGTCGCCGGGCTCGTCATCGCCGGCGTAGCGGTGAAGGAGGGCGTGGCGGCCTGGCGCGGCGAGCACTGCGACGACTGCGCACCAGCGATCGCCACCGGCGCCGACCGCGTCTCCGGCTGCGCCGACGGCTGCTGCACCGACCGGAAGGCGTGAACGATGGCCTGGCTCGCACTGCTGCTCTACCTGCTCGGTCTGCTGCTGGCGTTCGGCTGGCGAACCGTGACCCAGTGGCGCCGCACCGGAGACACCGGCCTACGCCTCGACGCCGGCCGGCCCGGCACCCTGCGCTGGTGGGCCAAACTGCTGTTCGTCGCCGCGCTCGTGCTCGGCTTCGGCGGTCCGGTGGCTGCCCTCGCCGGCCTGCCGCCCCTGCCCGGACTCGACCACCGGCCGCTGCACCTCGTCGGCCTGGTCGTGACGGTCATCGGCATCGTCGCCACGCTCGCCGCCCAGCTCGCCATGGGGACGTCCTGGCGCATCGGCGTGGACCCGACCGAACGCACCGAGCTGGTGACCCACGGCGCGTTCGCGCTCGCCCGCAATCCCATCTTCACCGCCATGGCGGTCACCACCCTCGGCCTGACCCTCCTGGTGCCGAACGCCGTCTCGGTGGCCGCCTGGCTCGTCCTGGTGCTGGCGCTGCAACTTCAGGTACGCGCCGTCGAGGAGCCCTACCTCCTCGCCACCCACGGCGAGGCCTACCGCCGGTACGCGGCCGGCGTCGGGCGCTTCCTGCCCGGGCTGGGGCGGCTGGAGCGGGTCTGACTCAGCGGGGGCGGTGCTGGCTCACCCCGCTCTGGATCGCCTCCCAGACGCTGCGCCCGGCCTGCCGGAGCGCCTCGCTGGCCTGCGCGGCCAGTTCCGTCGGGCTGGGCCCGGCTTCGCCGCCTCCCGGCTGACCCTGGCCACCCGGTTTACCCTGGCCGCCGCCCTGCGCACCCGGTTCCGGCCGTCCCGGCCCGGCACCGCCCGGCTGGCGTCCGCCACCGCCGCCTGGCTGCTGCCCCGGGCCGCCGCCCGGCTGACCCTGCGCACCGCCCGGCCGCGCCTGCTCGGCCTGACCGCCGCCGGGCGCCCCGCCACCCTGCTGCCGCTGCTCGGCCTGGCCGCCACCGGCCGCCTGACGCCCGCCGCCGGGCTGCTGCCCCTGGCCGCCGCCCGGCCGACCCTGCGCACCGCCCGGCTGACCCTGCCCACCGCCGCCCTGCTCCCGGCCGCCCTCGGCGGCGCCTTCCGGACCCCGGTACCTGGCCTGGGCGCTGATCGAACCGATCTCCCTGCCGAGCCGGTCCACCACCGTGTCGAGGCGCTCGGTGCTGCCGGTGACCTGCTGGGCGGTCCGGTGCACGTCGTCGCCCACCCCGCCGGCGGCACCGGCCAGCATCTCGATGATCTGCGGGTTCCGCTCGATGGTGGTCAGCGCGCGGTCCAGGATCCGGCTCACCTCCTCCAGCCGCACCTTCAGCAGCACCTCGGCGCGTACGTCGGTGATGTCCAGTTCGACGCCGTGCAGGTCGACCCGGACGCCGGCGTCGAGCTGCACCAGGTTCGCCAGCCGGGCCTTGAGGGAGATGTCGGCGCGCAGCGCGTCCACGGCCAGCCGGATGGACTCCACCCGGAGGTCGGGCACGTCCAGCAGCACGTCCGGTTCGCCCTGCCGACCCGGGCCGGGCGGCTGGTCGCCGTACTGCGCGTGCCGGCTGCCGCGCTCGTCCGGCTGCTGGCCCGCATCCCGCCGGCCCGGTGGCTGGCCGCCCGCCTGAGCCTGCTGCCGGCCCTGGTCACCCGACCCGGTTCCACTCATCTCCGTCGCTCCCCCGCTGACGACAGCGGCCGGGAGGAGACCGGCCGCGCCGGCCCGCTTACCCGTTCGTCGGGCCGCCATCCCTGCCGCCAGGGCGCTGTCCGGAACCGGGCACCGCGCGAAGCTGCACACCGAGGCATCAGCCGGTATGGTCCGGGCCTATGGGACAGGAGACGGCCGGTCCGGCGGAGATCCAGCAGGATTCCGAGCGGTTCTCGTTACGCAGCAGCCTCCTCGTCCCGGCTCCGGCCGCGCAGGCGTTCGCGGTGTTCACCGGGGCGCTGACCGACTGGTGGGTGACCGAGTACACCTGGTCCGGGCCGGCGCACCTGGCGGAGCTGGGGATCGAGCCGCGGGCCGGCGGCATGCTCTACGAGATCGGCCCGTACGGCTTCCGCAGCGACTGGGGCCGGGTGCTGACCTGGGACCCGCCCCGGCGGCTGGTGTTCACCTGGCAGATCGGCGCCGACCGGGTGCCGGTGCCGGACCCGTCCCGGGCCAGCGAGGTGGAGGTCCTCTTCCATCCGGAAGGGCCGGCGCGGACCCTGGTCGAGGTCGCGCACCGGCACTTCGACCGGCACGGCGACGCCGCCGAGGGCTACCGGGAGGCACTCACCGCCGGCTGGCACGAACTGCTCTCCCGCTACGCCGCCTCGGTCGGCCGGCACGCCGACCTGAGCTGACCCGGGGCTCAGCGGCCCGGGCACGGCCGGGCATCGAAGGCAGGTGCCACCCGGCACCGCGCCCGGTTCAGCGGCCCAGACCGGGCCGGCCGCCGGGGCCGGGGACCACCGGGCCGCCCAGGTCGGCGCGGCGACCGGCGGCCGCACCGGAGCCGAATCCGGATCCGGCCAACCGGCGCGGCGGCGCGGTACGCAGCCGCGGGTAGACCTCGGCGAGGCGCCGCTGCACCCGGTCGGACCGGTCCGCGAGCACCAGCGCGACCGAGCCGCCACCCGCCTCGGTGGCCGCGCCCTCCTCGGCGGCGCGCAGCCGGCCGGCGACGACCTGCGCGAAGCCGGCCAGCCAGGACCGCCGGTACGCGGCCGGGTGCTCGCCGGCCGGCACCACCTCGGCGGCCAGCCCGTGCGCCGCCTGCACCAGCAGCGAGGTGAAGAGCAGTTCCACCCGCTCCAGGTCGCTGGCGAAGCCGAACAGGTGCATCGCGAACCCGCTGCCCTGGCGGCGGCGTACGCAGCGGCAGCGCAGCGGTTCGGCGACCGCGGCGAGCAGACCGGCCTTGTCCCGGGCGTACGGGGCGACGACCTCGACCACCCGGTCGCCGACCGGGTCGGTGGCCGGGTCACGGGCGGCGAGCAGCGCCCGGTCCATGCCGTAGCGGGCGATCAACTCGGTGGCCTTGGCGGTGAACGCGGCCGCCTCGGCCGGCGTGCAGGCCGGGTCCTCGGCCTGGGCCAGCAGCTTGCGCACCTTGCTCAGCATGGCCTCGGACATGCCCACAGGCCTATCACGGCGGGCCGACTCACCGACCGCCGCGCCCGAGGCCCGGCCGGCCGCGCCAGCAGGTCGCCACGACCGGGCCGCGCCAGCAGGTCACCACGACCGGCGCGCGGACGGCTCGGCCGACGGCCGCGCGGAACCGGCTCAACCGGCTCGGTGGCGCAGCGTGGCGACCGTCGAGCCGGCGAGGGTGAGCAGGCAGTCCGAGAGCAGACCGTCGGCGGCGGCCGCGCCGAACAGGGCCTCGCCGGTGTCCGCGTCGGCGTTGGCGTACGCGCTGACGAAGCGGGCCACCCAGCGGGTGTCGTAGCCGGCCTGGTCGATGCCGGGGAAGTCCAGCGCGCACGCCCCGGGCGGCACCTCGTCGCCCACCATCGCGGCGGCCAGACACCACGCCACCCCGTACGCGCCGGCCAGGCCGGACCGGTCGACCACCGCGTCGAACGTGCCCACCACCGCGTCGCCGTCGCCGGCCAGCGCGGAGTGGAGCACGGCGGCCGCGTCGTCGCGGATCTGCTGTGGTGAGTTCGTCACGCACCGCACAGTAGAGGGACGGGTCAAGCCACCACCTTCGGCCCCTCGTCACTCTGCGTAGGCAACGCCGTCTACCAGCGGATTGACGGGGCTCCACGGTCCCGCGGTTCGGGCCGGCACGCTAATGTGCGCAACGGACCTTCGCCGGAGGAAGGACGACCATGCTCAAGTCACGCGCCTCGCGGGCAGCCACCCTGGCCGCCTGCGCGACGTTCCTGCTCGCCACCAGCGCATGCGGGACCGACCAGCCCGAGGAGACGACCACCCACCAGGTGCGCCTCTACGGGACCGACGGCAACATGCTCAACTCGTACCCAGCCGAGTTGAAGGAGCGGGCCAATCTGGTCGACGGCATGAAGGGCACCACGCCGCTCACGCCGCTGCCGGAGGACTTCAAGAACCGGCTACGCACCGTGGACCCGAAGCTGACCGACTTCCTCTACTCCGCCGAGGCGTACGACGCGGTCGTCATCAGCTCGCTGGCCGCCCAGCTGGCCGGCACCACCAACCCGGCCGCCATCGCCAAGCAGATCGTCGGCGTCACCAACGGCGGCCAGCGCTGCGAGGACCCGGCGAGCTGCCTCGCGCTGGCCCGCAACGGCCAGGACATCGAGTACCGCAGCGTCTCGCTGACCCGGGCGGGCTTCACCGACGCCGGTGAGCCGGCCACCGCCAGCTACGCCACCCTGCACTTCGACGGCCAGCAGCTCAACGACGGCAAGACCGAGTTCGTCGGGGCCGGCGACGAGTCCGCGGCCAGCAGCAAGGCGCCGCCGAAGGCGAAGAAGCAGCGGGGCAAGGCCCCGGACGCCCCGCTGGTGCTGGGCGGCCTGCTGCCGAAGACCGGTGACCTGTCCCTGGCCAACCCGCCGATCGCGGCCGGCGCGGCGCTGGCCCTGGAGGAGATCAACGCGGCCGGCGGCGTGCTCGGCAAGCCGGTGACCTGGATCGACGGCGACGACGGCACCAACCCGGACGTGGCCAAGGCCACCGTGGCCCGGCACGTCGAGGCCGGCGTGCACGTCATCATCGGTGCCGGTGGTTCCGGCATCTCCCGGGCCGTGCTGCCGGACGTGGTGCAGGCCGGCCTGGTGATGATCTCTCCGTCCAACACCGACGCCAGCCTGACCGAGGTGGACGACAAGGGCCTCTACTTCCGTACCGCGCCGCCGGACAGCCTCCAGGGGCGCGCACTCGCGGACGTGATACTGCGCGACGGTCCCCGCAAGATCGCGCTGGTCGCCCGGAAGGACTCCTACGGCGAGGGCCTCCAGGGCAACGTCCGGGAGGAGCTGGAGCGGGCCGGCTTCGGCGCCGACCGGGTCAAGCTGCTCACCTACGACCCGCCGGAGGACGCCAAGGCCGCGCCGGTCGACTTCACCGCCGGGGCGAAGGAGATCAAGGACTTCGGCGCCGAGGCCGTGCTGATCATCGGCTTCGCCGAGTCGGCGCAGGTGATCCGGGCGCTGGCGGACGCCGGGGTGCAGATCCGGCACTGACCGCCGCCCAGTCGCGGGACGGCCGCACCGGTTGACCGGTGCGGCCGTCGTCGTTGCGTGGTCAGCGCGGGCGACGCCGCTCGAGGAACTCGGTCATCCGCCGGTGCTTCTCCTCGTCCTCGAAGAGCACCGCCTGACTGACCAGGTCGAGCTGGGGGTGCGCGGCGGCCGGCGCGTCGACCGCCAGCTTCGTCAGCCGCAGCGCCAGCGCGGACCCCTTGGCCATCTCGTCGATCAGGCCGTGCGCCGCCGGCAGCAGCTCGCCGGGCTCGGCCACCACCCGGTTGACCAGCCCGATCCGCAGCGCCTCCGCGGCGTCCACCCGGCGCCCGGTGAAGAGCAGTTCCTTGGCCCGGGCCTCGCCGACCAGCGCCGGCAGCCGGTGGGTCGCGCCGGCGCCGGCCAGGATGCCCAACCGCACCTCCGGCTGGCCGAAGACCGCGCGCTCCGTGCAGACCCGCAGATCGCAGGCGTACGCCAGCTCGGCGCCGCCGCCCAGCGCCGGGCCGTCCACCGCCGCCACGGTCGGCATCGGCAGCGCCCGGATCCGGGCGAACGCCGCCGAGTTGATCGCGGCCAGCGCCTCCAGCCGGCCGCGCTCGCGCAGCTGCCCGATGTCCGCCCCGCCGGCGAAGATGCCGTCCGTCCCGCCGGTGAGCAGCAACAGCCGGGGGCGCGCCTCCAGCTCGGCGCAGACGGCGTGCAGCGCGGCGATCAGGTCGGCGTCGATCGCGTTGCGTTTCTCCGGCCGGTCGAGCGTGACCACCAGCCGGTCCGGGTGCTCCTCGACCCGCAGGCCGGCACCGTTGGCCGCGGTCACCGTGCCACCCTCGTTCGCGACTGCGGGGCTCGCAGAACCGGCTCACTCCCCGCGCTCACGCCTTCACCCCGTTCTCCCAGCGGTAGAAGCCCTGCCCGGACTTCTTGCCCAGCCGCCCGTCGGCCACCATCTCCACCAGCAGTGGCGGCGGCGCGAACCGGTCCCCGTACGCGGCCTGGAGGGTGCGCGCGATGTCCAGCCGCACGTCCAGTCCGACCAGGTCGGTGAGTTCCAGCGGGCCGACCGGGTGCCGGTAGCCGAGCACCATCGCCTTGTCGATGTCGGCCGGGGAGGCCACCCCGTCGGCCACCATCCGGATCGCCTCCAGGCCGAGGGTGACGCCGAGCCGGGAGGTGGCGAAGCCCGGCATGTCGCGTACCACGACCGGGTCCTTGCCCAGCCGGCCGGCGAGCGCGACGGCCGCGGCGGTGGTCTCCGCCGCGGTGGCCGGGCCGACCACGACCTCCAGCAGCGCCATCGCCCAGACCGGGTTGAAGAAGTGCAGCCCGAGGAAGCGCTCCGGCCGGGCCAGGCCGGTGGCCAGCTCGGCGATCGGGATGCTGGAGGTGTTGCTGCCCAGCAGCGCCGGGTGCAGCGCCTCGGCGTCGCGCAGCACCGACCGCTTGAGGTCGAGCCGTTCCGGCACCGCCTCCACCACCACGTCCGGTCCCCCGGCCACCTCGGCCAGGGTGGCGCGGAGGGTGACCCGCGCCCGGTCGTCCGCCGCCCGGTCGGCGGTCAGCTTGCCGCGCCGCACCGCCCGGTCCCACAGCTCGCCGAGCCGCGTCATGGCCGCCGCACCCCGGTCGGGGTCGACCTCCACCAGCTCGACGGCGTGCCCGGCGCCCGCCGCCACGTACGCGATGCCCAGCCCCATCGTGCCGGCACCCACCACGACGAACCGATCGCTCACCACCTGACGCTCGCTCATGGTGCGACCCTATGGGCCCCGGGTGCGCCGGCACGCGTGGGGGCGCGGCGGATCGGGTACAGACGGCGGTCAACCGAGGGAAGGACCAGTGGAGATGAGCCAGGCACCGGAGGGCGTCGCGGGCGCGGAGACCACCGAGACCGTGGAGACCCGCGGGGACGAGCGGGTGGAGCTGCTGCGCGCCGACACCAACAACGACGGCCGCACCGACGTGTGGGTGGTGGACACCGACGGCGACGGCAAGCCCGACCTGTTCCAGTTCGACACCGACCACGACGGCAAGGTCGACGTCACCATGGTCGACCTCGACGAGGACGGCACTCCGGACGAGGTGATCGACGGCGACGGCGGCCTGCCGCCCGAGCAGTTGCCGCCGACCGTCCAGGTCTGACCGACCGCCCGGGCTCCCGCCGCCCGGCGGGGGCCCGTCCGCGTCAGCCGGCCAGCCGGAGCGTGGCCAGGTAGTACGGGGCGTCCCGGTCGTCCACGTCGGCCAGTCGCCAGGCGGTGCCCCGCACCAGCGTGCCGAGTTCGTCCGGGGAGCAGACCAGGTAGTCGAACCACGGGGTGCCCAGCTCCCGGTAGCGCAGCCGCAACCGCAGCTGGCCGCCGAGCCGGCCCCGCCGGCGGTTGTGTTCGTGGTAGCCGGTGTGCACCGGGTCGCGGGTGCCGTACGGGTCGGTGCCGTGCGCGATCACCTGCGCGCCCGGGCGGGCCAGTGCGGCGAGCGCGGCCAGGAACGCCGGGGCGCGCTCCCGCCCTTCGAGCAGACCGAGATTGTTGCCCAGCAGCAAGAACGTGTCGTACCGCCGGCCGTCGGCGACGTGTTCGTCGACCGTGCCGTGCACCAGGTCGCGTACGCCCCGACGCCGGCACACGCCCAGCGCCCCGGCCGAGGTGTCCAACCCGGTCACCGGCACGCCCCGGTCCTGCAACTCCAGCGCGATCCGGCCGGCGCCCACGCCGACGTCCAGGGTGGCGCCCCGCACCCGGTCCACCGCCCGCCGGTCGTACGGCTGCCAGCCGGCGGGACCGTCCAGGTAGTGCGCGGCGGGCGCACCGTTGACCAACCCGTCGTCGCGTTCGATGATCTCGATGACCGGCCGTGGCAGCCGCCCGCCGGCCAGGGGCCGCGGACCGACCCCGGTGGCCACCGCGTACGCGTCGCGCAGCAGTTCACCGAAGACGTCACCGATCCGTGGCTCACCCGTCACGGGCTTCACGCTATCCGGCCGGTCAGTCAACCGCGCGGTCGTATCCTGGCGGCGTGACCACGTTGGACCGCCTGGCGGCGGAGAAGTACCTGCTGCTCACCACCTTCCGCAAGGACGGCCGGGCGGTGGCGACCCCGGTCTGGGCGGTCCGCGACGGCGACGCGCTGGCGGTGTGGACGGCGGCGAACTCCGGCAAGGTGAAGCGGATCCGGCGCAGCGGCGAGGTCACCGTGGCCCCGTGCGACGTGCGGGGCCGGCCGCACGGCGAGGCGGTGCCCGGCCACGCCACCCTCTGCGACCCGGCCGGGACCCGCCGGATCCGCGGTCTCATCAAGCAGAAGTACCGGCTGCTCGGCCGGCTCTCGTTGCTCGGCAGCCGGTTGCGCCGGGGCGAGGGCGGGACGGTCGGCGTCCGGGTCACGCTGGCCGGCTGAGCAGTCCCCGGACGTGACGAGGGGGCGGTGGATCGCTCCACCGCCCCCTCGGGCAGTTCGTCTGCTGGCTCCCGGCCGTCAGTCCCCCTGGCGCTGCTGGGGGATCTGCCCCTGCAGCAGGGCCCTGACCTCCGACTCGCGGTAACGGCGGTGGCCACCGAGGGTCCGGATGGCGCTGAGCTTGCCAGCCTTGGCCCACCGGGTCACCGTCTTCGGGTCGACACGGAACATCGACGCCACCTCGGCCGGCGTGAGTAGCGGCTCTGGTTCGTGCGTTCGCGATGCCATCGGTCACTCCTCCACATGTATAGACATCGGCCGGGGTCCCGCCGGCCGACGCGTCTCCCATGGTCCGGCTAGTCCCCGATGTCCGACATGGGCCGAACGGCCGAACGTCCCTAGACGGACGGATGAACCATGCCCGATTTATGCGACTTTTACACGGCAGAAAGTACCTTATTCGGACTCATGATCACGGTTCGTGATGCGCTAGCTACGAGTCTTGCTCGCCTTGGGCGCGCTCCCTGACCGGTTGGTGATCAGTTGCACCTTTCCAGCAACTGCACCGCGCGCCACCGGGCCACCAGCTTGTCGTACGCCGCGGACGCCTCCTCGGCCTCGCCCCGGGACAGCCCGGCCAGCCCCGCCGCGACCAGTTCGGGCGAGTCGTCGGCGGCCAGCGTCTCGTCGGAGAGCAGCTCGACCAGGCCGCCGTAGTCCAGTTCGACCACCGAGCGCGGGTGGAACTCCTCCAGCCAGCGGGCGGCCTCCTCGACCGCCTCGGTGATCGGCGCCTCGCCGACCGACTTGCGCAGCACGGCCAGCGCCCGGGACGACCGCCGCCGGGCCTTGGAGATCTCCGTCCGGTAGCGCAGCGCCCGCCGCCCGGGCCGGGTGACCAGGTCTCGCTCGGCCGGCTCGAAGAGTACGAACCAGCGCAGCGGCACGCCCCAGGTGGCCACCTGCTCGTGCACCCGGGGGACGCCGTGCTCCAGCACCCGGGCGCCGCTGCGCCAGTCCTCCACCACCGCCTTGGCCTGGCCGGCCAGCACCGGCGGCACGAACGCGTCGGCGAGCACCGGAGGCACCCCGTCGCGGGCGCTCAGCGCCGCCTCGGCCACCCGGATGCGCAGGTTCCAGGGGCAGACCAGCAGCGTGTCGTCCGTCTCCAGGACGTACGCCTCGTCCGGCGGATCGGGCAGCCGGGTCCACCCGGCGCCGAGCGCCTCGATCACCGACGTCCGTTGCCGGCCCGGGCCCTCGACCGGGGCGACCGCCCGGCCCTGTTCGACGTAGCGCCGCCAGTACGACTGGCGGTCCCGGTCGAAGGCGGTCAGCGGCTCGTACACGCGCAGGTATGAAGCGAAGAGCGACGGCACGGCGCGATCCTCCCACGAATCGGGACCCGAGCGCCGTCGCGCCGCCCCCCACGTGCCTGGGGCGACCGGACGGCGTCGGCCGATACTAGGCTCAGCGGCACCGGCAGCATCCCCGCCGGCGTCCCACCAGGTCCGCGCCCCACAAGGACGCACACCGACACAGGAGCAAGCCATGGGCGTATTCGCCAGCACCGACGACCCGGGATCGACCGGTCACGAACAGGTGGTGTTCTGCCAGGACAAGCAGACCGGCCTGAAGGCGATCATCGGCATCTACTCCACCGCGCTGGGGCCCGCGCTCGGCGGCACCCGGTTCTACCCGTACGACAGCGAGGAGGCCGCCCTCGCCGACGTGCTCGACCTGTCCCGCGGGATGGCGTACAAGAACGCCCTCGCCGGGCTGGACCTGGGCGGTGGCAAGGCGGTCATCTGGGGTGATCCCGAGCAGATCAAGACCGAGGCGCTGCTGCGCGCGTACGGCCGTTTCGTGGAGTCGCTGGCCGGGCGCTACTACACCGCCTGCGACGTCGGCACCTACGTCGCCGACATGGACGTGATCGCCCGCGAGACGAGCTACGTCACCGGGCGCAGCGTGGAGCACGGCGGTGCCGGCGACTCCTCGATCCTCACCGCCTGGGGCGTGTTCCAGGGCATGCGGGCCGCCGCCGAGCACGTCTGGGGCGTCCCGACGCTGCACGGCCGGCGGGTCGGCGTGGCCGGCCTGGGCAAGGTCGGCAAGTACCTGGTCGGCCACCTGCTCGACGACGGCGCCGAGGTGGTGGCCACCGACGTCAACCCGAAGGCGCTGGAGTGGGCCCGCACCACCCACCCGCAGGTCACCCTGGTCGACGACGCCGCCATGCTGGTCGCCGCCGACATCGACGTGTACGCCCCGTGCGCGCTGGGCGGCGCGCTCAACGACGACACGGTGCCGGCGCTGCGCGCGAAGGTGGTCGCCGGTGCGGCCAACAACCAGCTCGCCCACCCGGGCATCGAGAAGCTCCTCGCCGACCGGGGCATCCTCTACGCCCCCGACTACGTGGTGAACGCCGGCGGTGTGATCCAGGTCGCCGACGAGATCGAGGGCTTCAACTTCGAGCGGGCCAAGCTGCGGGCCACCCGGATCTACGACACCACCCGGGAGATCCTCCAGCTCGCCGACGCCGAGGGCGTGCCGCCGGCGGTCGCCGCCGACCGGCTGGCCGAGCGGCGGATGGCCGAGGTCGGCCGGCTGCGCACGATCCACCTGCGCTGACCCGTCAGCCGGGGGGCGGGCCGCGCCGGTTCCGCCCCCGGGCCCGGGCACCCCGTTAAGCTGGGAATCGGGTCGGTTCGTGGGGATTCGTCCGGTGTCATGGGTGCTGCCAGCACCACTCCTTACCGGGTACACTGTGTGACGACCGGACAACCGCGACGCGCAGGGCCGGTCGACGGTAACCCGAGGTGCCGAACGGTGGCATCCCCATGTACCGTAAGAGCCACGAGAGATGCCTGACGTCATCGGGGCCCGCCTTCGGGCTGCCCCGCATTCTGTGCGAGGGGGTCGAGCCATGGGGCGCGGCCGTGCTAAGGCCAAGCAGACGAAGGTGGCCCGGGAGTTGAAGTACCACTCCCCGAACACCGACCTCACCGCCTTGCAGCGCGAGTTGGCGGGTGCTGGTAAGTCTGAGCACAACTTCGACGACGACTACAAAGAGTATGTCGACGACGATGATGAGGATCACGCGGACGAGGACCCGGACACCTGGGTCCGTCCGACCCGCTGACCTCTCCGGTCGCAGCTGAGCACGCGGTAGCCTCCCGCGTGCTCACGCATGTGCCCATCGAGCGGCACCACGACCGACGATCAGGGACCTGACTGCGCCGGAGGCAACTCCGGTCGATCGGCAGGTCCCTGATCCCGGTCCGCCTCAGCGGGGCCGGTTGTTCCAGTTGTAGAACGTCGGGATGTTCTCGAAGTGGTTCCAGGCGCAGACCGCGCTGGCACCGTCGCCGCCCGCCACCTCCGCCCGTAGCCGTCGCGCGTTCTCGGCCTCCTGGAGCAGCGCGGTGAGCCCCGGGGCGGCCTCCCGCACCCGCTCGGCAACCCCGTCCGGGGCGACACCGGCCACGCGCTCAGGCTGCCGGTGACTCGTGGTCTCGGGCATGCTCCAACACTCCCTCCAGTAGGCGGATCTTGCTGTTGCGGCAGTGCTCGGTCTCCGTACCGTCAAAACGCCCCAGCTCGAAGTAGCGGTTGGCCGCGTGACCGCCACCACAGAAGCCGAAGTATGGGCAGGACGAACGGCACGCCTCGACGCCGGTCAGGAACTCACCCACCCAGGCCGTGCCGGCCGCTCCGGCCAGGATCTCGGCCAGCGGCGTGGCCAGCACGTTGCCGCTGCTGAAGTCGCCGTACCGGGCATCGGTGAAGCCGGCCAGCTCCGGCGAGAGCACGGTCACCGAGCCGTCGTGGCCGATGGTGGGGATCGGGTCCAGCCGGCGCGGCAACAGGTCGTCGGCGGTGCCGTCCAGCACCGCCGCGGCGTACCGCAGCGACCACTCGACCTCCCGCAGGTGGATCCGCGGGTCCCGGCGCCAGGCCGCCACCAGTTCCGCCCAGAAGGCGGTCACCACCCCGGCGTCGTGGGCGTTGCCGCGGGTGTTGACCCCCTCGGTCTCCTCGATGTTCACGCCGAGCACGTCGCAGCCGAGCCCGAGGAAGTAGTCGTACAGCTCGGTGGCCCGACCCGGCTCCGGGCGGCTCACCACCGCCAGCGCCGAGAAGGGCAGGCCGTGGCGGCGCAGCGCGGCCACCCCGCGCAGGATCCGGTCGTACGCCGGCCGGCCCGCCCGGGTCACCCGGTCGCCGTTGCGCTCCCGCGGCCCGTCCACGCTCACGCTCACCCGCACCCGGTGCTCGGCGAAGAACGCGCACCAGGCGTCGTCGATCAGCGTCGCGTTGGTCTGGATGTGGTGCTCGACCTGCGGCCCGAACGGCGCGAACAGCGCGGCCAGGTGCTCCCGGCCGGCCGCCAGGGGCTCGCCGCCGTGCCACACCACCGAGAACCGGCCGGCCGCGGCCCACGGGTTCACCGACGCCGCCACCGCCTCGGCCACCGGCACGGCCATCCGCCGGTCCGCCGCCCGGAATGGCAGATAGCAGTACGCGCAATCCAGGTTGCAGAGGGTGGTGGGCTGCATCACGACGTACGACGGAACGGCGGCCAGGCCGCGCATTCCGCTGAACGACTGTCCCCGAGCAGCCATCGCCCTCCTCCGCTGTGCCTGAGGGTGCCCTTCAGGCTAGGCGGCCATGGCCACTCGGGTGAAGCCCTGATCAGGTGCCCGTACGATCACCAGAGCGTGATCATCCGCGGGTGTGGTGACCGATCATCTGCACGTTGCCGGAACCCTCGATGATCTCGCCGGCCTGCCACGCGTCGACGCCCCGGCCGGTCAGCGTGGCCAGCGCGCGGTCGGCGTCCTCCGCCGACACGATGGCGAACATGCCCACGCCCATGTTGAAGGTCGCCTCCATCTCCGGGTCCTCGATCCGGCCCTTGGCCTGGATCAGGTCGAAGATCGGCTGCGGCTTCCAGGTCGAGCGGTTGACCACGGCGTCGACGTGCTCCGGCAGGACCCGGACCAGATTGCCCGGGATGCCGCCGCCGGTGACGTGGGCCAGCGCCCGCACCTCGGCCTCGGCGATCAGCTTGAGGCAGTCCTGCGCGTAGATCTTGGTCGGGGTGAGCAGCTCCTCGCCGAGCGTCCGCTGCCGGCCGAAGTCCTCGATCACCACGTCCAGCCGCATCCGGCCGGCCCCGAGCAGCACGTGCCGCACCAGGGAGTAGCCGTTGGAGTGCAGGCCGGAGGAGCGCATCGCGATGACCACGTCGCCCACCTCGACCCGCTCCGGGCTGAGGATCTCGCTCTCCTCCACCACGCCGACGCCGGTGGCGGAGATGTCGTACTCGTCCGGCCGGAGCACGCCCGGGTGCTCGGCGGTCTCGCCGCCCAGCAGCGCGCAGCCGGCGTACCGGCAGCCGTCGGCGATGCCCGCGCCGATCTCGGCGACCTTGTCCGGCACGACTTCGCCGGTGGCGATGTAGTCGAGCAGGAAGAGCGGCTCCGCGCCACACGCCACCAGGTCGTCGACGACCATCGCGACCAGGTCGATGCCGACCGTGTCGTGGATGTCCATCTGCTGGGCGATCACCAGCTTGGTGCCCACGCCGTCGGTGGACGAGGCCAGGATCGGGTTCTTGTACTTCTTGGTGTCCAGCCGGAACAGGCCGGCGAAGCCACCCAGGTCGCCCAGCACCTCGGGCCGCCGGGTCTGACGCACCTTGGACTTCAGCAGCTCGACCGCGCGGTCGCCCGCCTCGATCGACACGCCGGCGTCCGCGTAGGAGACCGACCGTTTGCGCGCCTGGCGGCCGGCGCCGGCCGTCCACGGCTGGCGCTCGCCGCCGGCGCCGGTCGGGCTGCTTCCTGCGCCGCTGCGCTCGGACACGTGCGTCACGGTTCTCCCCTTTGTGGTTCTCGGCGCCCTGGCGGTGGCCGGGGCCCCGGGTGGTGCTACGGGCGGTGTGCGGTCGCGCCGCCCGGAGTGGCGACGAGTGGCGGGGTGCTGTTGTCCAGGGCGTCCGGGGTCGTGTTCGCGACCCGACGGCCCACCCCTTCGAGCACGTGCTTGCCGATCAGGTTGCCGGCCGGCAGCTCGATCGGGTACTCCCCGTCGAAGCAGGCGCGGCAGAGCCGGGTCTTCGGCTGTTCGGTGGCGGCGATCAGCCCGGGCAGCGACACGTAGCCGAGCGTGTCGGCGCCGATCGAGCGGCGGACGCCCTCGGTGTCGAGGCCGTTGGCCAGCAGCTCGGCGCGGGTGGCGAAGTCGATGCCGTAGAAGCACGGCCACTTGACCGGCGGCGAGGAGATGCGCACGTGCACCTCCAGCGCGCCGGCCTCGCGCAGCATCCGGACGATCGCCCGCTGGGTGTTGCCGCGCACGATCGAGTCGTCGACCACGACCAGCCGCTTGCCGCGGACGTTCTGCCGCAGCGGGTTGAGCTTGAGCCGGATGCCGAGCTGGCGCAGGGTCTGCGACGGCTGGATGAAGGTCCGCCCGACGTACGGGTTCTTCATCAGGCCGGCGCCGTAGGTGATGCCGGACTCCTCGGCGTAGCCGATCGCCGCCGGGGTGCCCGACTCCGGCACCGGGATCACCAGGTCGGCCTCGACCGGGTGCTCCTTGGCCAGTTGGCGGCCGATCTGCACCCGGGCGGCGTGCACGTTGCGACCGGCGATGGTGGCGTCCGGGCGGGCGATGTAGACGTACTCGAAGAGGCAGCCCTTGGGCTCCGGGACGGCGAACCGGGTGGACCGCAGCCCGTCCTCGTCGATCGCGATCAGCTCGCCGGGCTCCACCTCACGCACCACGCTGGCGCCGACGATGTCCAGCGCCGCGGTCTCGCTGGCCACCACCCAGCCGCGCTCCAAGCGGCCGAGCACCAGCGGGCGTACGCCGTGCGCGTCGCGGGCCGCGTAGAGCGTCGACTCGTCCATGAAGACGAAGCTGAACGCACCGCGCAGCTGCGGCAGCACCTCCAGCGCGGCCGCCTCGACGGAGAGGTCGGGGCGGCTGGCCAGCAGCATGGTCACCAGCGAGGTGTCGTTGGTCGAGCCGTCCGCGACCAGGCCCCGCTCGGCCACCTCGCGCTGGAGCTCGGCGGTGTTGACCAGGTTGCCGTTGTGGGCCAGCGCGATGGTCGTGCCGGAACTGGTGGACCGGATGGTCGGCTGGGCGTTCTCCCAGGTCGAGCCGCCGGTGGTGGAGTAGCGGGCGTGCCCGATCGCGACGTGCCCGCGCAGGCTGGCCAGGGTCGGTTCGTCGAAGACCTGGGCGACCAGGCCGAGATCCTTGTAGACCACCACGCCGGAGCCGTCGCTGACCGCGATGCCGGCCGCCTCCTGACCGCGGTGCTGGAGCGCGTAGAGCCCGAAGTAGGTGAGGTTGGCGACCTCCTCCCCGGGCGCCCAGACGCCGAAGACGCCGCACGCGTCCTGCGGGCCGGGTCGTTGGGGGTCAAGGTCGTGGCTCAGCCGGCCGTCGCCTCGGGGCACCTGCCGCTCCCTCATGCTGATCTGGACTGGCCTGGCGGATCACGGGGGCGACCCACACGTCTCGGCCGGGACCTTCGTCGTCGCCTGACAGTGTACGCGAATCGGTGTCGATACAGAAAGTCACGAAACCGCTCCGGTCCGTTACCTAGATCGCTTCGCCGTCCGCGTGCAACGGCAGAAATTCGGAAAGATCTGCCCGGATCCCACTCACCGACACGCGACCCTCCGTAACCGCCCGCGCCCAGGTGAGCCGGCCCGTCGCCAGCTCCAGCCAGGCGCGGGGATCCATCTCCACCACGTTCGGTGGGGTGCCACGGGTGTGTCGGGGACCGGAAATGCACTGAACTGCACCGTAAGGTGGGACACGCACCTCCACCGATCGGCCGGGGGCGCGGTCCGCGAGGGCGGTCAACAGGGCACGGACCGCCTCTCGGAGGACCGGTCGTTCGGGGGTACGCCCCTCGTCGAGCGCCGACAACGCCGCCGTCACCGCGGCGGACTTAATGTGCGGAGAGGACACCACGGGACGATACGACTCGCCCGGAGCCGGCCGGACGCTGGCCCTGGGTCGCGCCGATCCGGTCAGACAAGGCATAGTTGCCGACGGCGTATTCGTACCGTGATGATCCCCGGCCCGGCGCCCGCCGGTCCAGGGAAGTCAGCCCGGAAGGCGGTGGACGTGTCAACACACCGACGAGCCTGGAAGCAGCGGGCCGGTGTGGTCGTGGCGCTGGTCGTCGGCGCCCTGCTCGCCGTCCCCGCCACACCCGCTCAGGCCGCGCGCATCACCAAGTCTGGCAACTCGGTCACCATCGACGCCGGCCGCAGCGGCAGCGTGGAGGTCGAGGTCTCCGGGGAGATCGGTGAGGACTCCGCCAGGATCAGTGTCACCGGCCTGCCGAGCGGCGTGCAGTGCACCGGGGGTTGCGGAGACGTCAACTTCGACGGCGTACCGCCGAAGGCCACGGTCACCCTCACCTTGACGGCGAGCGCGAACGCCCCGGCGGCGAACGGCACCCGGGCGACCATCCGGGTCGAGGGCAACGGGACCGACTCGGCTTCGCTCAGCGTCACCGTCAAGGCGGCGGCCCCGCCCGAGGTGCAGACCGTCCGGTCGGTTTCCGGCAAGGTGGTCAAGCAGGCCGACGGCACCGCGGTGCCGAACGCCGTGGTGATGCTCCAGGACGGCAACGGCAAGCGCACCGAGACGATCAGCGACGACAGCGGCAACTTCCGGTTCACCGGCACCAGCGACAAGCCGATCGCCCCGGGCCGGCTGGCCCTCGGCGCGAGCTTCGACAACATCGTCGCCACCAAGAGCTTCACCGCCAACGCCGGCCAGAGCATCACCAACCAACGGCTGTCCCTGGCGATCAAGGTCGAGGTGACGCCGAGCGCCACCCCGTCGGCCACCGCCGAGGCGCTGCCCACGGAGGAGGCCACCGACGAGACCGCCGAGGAGACGCCGGAGGCGACGGCGGGCGCGGCGAACAACGCCAGCAACTCCGACGGCGGCGGCATGGGCTCGTACCTGATCATCCTGCTCGGCGGCCTGCTGGTCGCGGCGGGTGTCGGCACCATCGTGCTGCTCTGGATGAAGCGCCGGGAGAACACCGACGACGCCGACGGGGACGCCCCGGTGGGTGCCGCCGCCGGCGCCGGCGCCGTCCCGGCCGCGCGGGGCGGCTACCGGGGCGTGGACGACCAGACCCGGGTGGTCAACGGGGTCGGGGCCGGACCGGACCGGACAATGGTTGCCGGCGGCGGTTCGCTCGCCGACGCGCCGACGATGATGCACCGGCCGGTGGTCGACGACGTGCCGCCGGACCCGTACGGGGCCCCGCCGCAGCCGTACGGCGCCGCGAGCCCGCAGTCGGGCTGGGCGGGCGCCGGCTACGGCGACGAGCCGGGCGGCCCGGGTGGCTACGGCGGCGGTTACGGCAACGCGCCCTCGTCCGGCGGTGGCTACGGCAACGCCCCGTCCTCCGGCGGCGGTTACGGCAACGCCCCCTCGTCCGGCGGCGGTTACGGCAACGCCCCCTCCTCGGGTGGCGGCTACGGCAGCCGGGACTACGGCGCGCCGGCCGGTGGCGCGGCGGGCTACCAGCCCAACGGCGGCGGCTACGGCGACCGGTACGACGAGCCGACCGGCCGGTACACCGGCGACGCCACCCAGTACCCGGCGCCCGCCGACCCGTACGCGACCGGCACCTACCAGCCCGACCAGGGCGGCTACGGCCAGTCCGACCCGGCCCCGTACGGCCGGGGCGGCGAGCCGACCGGCGGCTACGACCAGGGCGGCTACGGCCAGTCCGACCCGGCTCCCTACGGCCGGGGCGGCGAGCCGACCGGCGCCTACGACCAGGGCGGCTACGGCCAGCAGGGCGGCTACCGCCAGGAGCCGCCGACCCAGCGTGGCGGCTACGACGGCGGCTACGACCAGGGCGGCTACGGTCAGCAGGGCGGTTACGGCCAGGAGCCGCCGACCCAGCGCGGTGGCTACGACGGCGGCTACGACCAGGGCGGCGGCTACTACGGCGACCAGCCGCAGGGCGGGCGTGGCCGGCCGGACGGCCCGCCGCCGCAGGACCGGGGCGGTCGCCGGCTGGACTGGCTGGACGACTGACCGCCCGGGCCACCGCGGCCCGCAAGGAACACGAAAAAGGCCGCCCGGTCGACCGGGCGGCCTTTTCGGTTCGCGCTGTCGCCGTGGAGCGCCCCAGCGGTCTGGGGGCAGAGCGCGGAGGGAGTGCGCCGCAGGGATGCGCCGCCAACGCGGCTGGGCCGCGCCGAGCGCGCGGCCGGAGGTCGGCGCGCCGGGACGCGGTCAGGCGGCGGAGAAGACGCCGTGGCGGAGCACCGGCACCACGTCCGACACCCCGACCTGTACCGCGATCTCGACGTCCTGGGCGAAGCCGCCCTCGACCAGTTCCCGGCCCGAGACGCAGCCCCGGACGGCGGCCGGCACGTCCGGGGTGCTGGCCAGCGCGGCGAGCGCCATGGCCGCCTCCACGGAGAGCCCGCCCGGCACGTTCGACACGGCGTCGAGCACGCAGGCCGCGCCGAGCTGGTCCTCCACCGAGGGTCGCAGCGACCCGTCCGGCCAGCGTTCGCCGGCGGCGACCACCCCCACCGGCGCGTCCGTCGAGCCGTACCCCTGTCGCTGGAGCCAGCGCCCGACGGCGCGGGCGTTGCGCAGGCAGCCCGCGACCACCGGCAGGCCGGTGGCGCTGGCCGCGGCGCTGATCGCCGAACCGTTCGGCGAGGGCAGCACCAGGTCGGCGACGACCGGGGCGGTGCTCAGCGCCGCCGGGGAGAGCGACCACGGCTGCTCGGGCGTGGTCTTCCGGCGACCCACGGCGGCGACCGCACCGACCCGGCGCGCGTACTCGGCGGCCTGCTCGCCCCACGGGAACGGGTGCACCCGCATGCCGCGGCCGACCGCCACCTCGACGGCGGTGGTGAACGAGAGCACGTCCACCACCACCAGCACCGCGCAGACCCGGCCGAGTTCGGCCGCCCCGCTCAGGCCCCAGTCGAACCGGGCGCCCGAGCCGGGCTGCGCGTAGACCGCCGCGGCCAACGCCTCAGCGCTGATCGGGCTCGGCGGGCTGCTCGTCGGCACCGGAGTCCGACCGGGTCGCCTCGGCGGCGGGCTCGGCCGGCTCGTCGGCGGCCTCGACCGGACCCGCCGTGGCCTCGGGCGCGTCGGCGGCGGTGTCGGCGGCCGGGGCGACCGGCTCCGCCGCGCCGGCCCGCGGGACCGGCCCGGCCGACGCGATCGGCTCGGACTCGACGCTCGCCGGGTCCACCGGCGCGACCTCGGCGGCCGGCTCGCTGACCGGCAGCGGCACCGCCTCGACGGCACCGGCCACGCCGGTCGCCGGCGCGGGCACCTCGGCCACCTCGGCGCCGGAGAAGAGGCGCGGCAGGGTGGCGGTGTGCGCGGCGCGCAGCTCGTCCAGGCCGATCCGGAACTGGCCGTGCACCTCCAGCGCACCGCCGGTCGGGTCGGTGACGCCGATCAGCTCGAACGGCACCCCGCGCTCGGCGCAGAGGGCGGTGAACGCCTTCTCGTGGCCGCGCGGCACCGAGACCAGCACCCGCCCGGCGGACTCGCTGAACAGGTAGACGAACGGCATCGAGCCGCCCGCGAACCGCTCCGGCACCGCGATCCGGGCGCCGACCCCGCGCCGCAGGCAGGACTCGACCAGGCTCTGCGCCAGACCGCCGTCGGAGAGGTCGTGCGCCGAGCTGAGGTGCCCGACCCGGGCGGCCTCCGCGAGCAGTTCGCCCAGCGCCCGCTCGTGGGCCAGGTCGACCTGCGGCGGTACGCCGCCGAGGTGCTCGTGGGTGACCCACGCCCACTCCGAGCCGGAGAGCTCCACGTGCGTCTCGCCGAGCAGGAAGAGCTGGTCGTGGTCGCCGTTCGGCCGGGGCACGAAGCCCATCGGCACCCGGTTGGCCACGTCGTCGAGCACGCCCAGCACGCCGACCACCGGGGTCGGGTGGATGGCCGCGGCACCGGTCTGGTTGTAGAAGCTGACGTTGCCGCCGGTGACCGGGATGCCCAGCTCGGCGCAGCCGTCGGCCAGGCCGCGGACGGCCTCGGCGAACTGCCACATCACGCCCGGGTCCTCCGGCGAGCCGAAGTTCAGGCAGTTGGTGACGGCGATCGGCTTCGCGCCGGTGACCACCACGTTCCGGTACGCCTCGGCGAGCGCCAGCTTGGTGCCGTGGTACGGGTCGAGCCGGGCGTACCGGCCGTTGCCGTCCACCGACAGCGCCACCCCGAGCCCGGTCCGCTCGTCGATCCGGATCACGCCGGAGTCCTCCGGCTGGGCCAGCACGGTGTTGCCCAGCACGTAGCGGTCGTACTGCTCGGTGACCCAGGTCTTGTCGGCCAGGTTCGGCGACGCGATCATGCGCAGCACGGTCTCGCGCAGCGCCTCCGGGTCGGCCGGGCGGGGCAGCGTCTCGGCCCGGTCGGCCTGGAGCAGGATCAGGTCGGCCGGCTCGCGCATCGGGCGGGCGTAGACCGGGCCGTCGTCGACCAGCGAGCCCGGCGGGACGTCGACCACCAGGTGGTCCCGCCAGGTGATCACCAGCCGGCCCGGCTGGCCGTCCGGCGCGGGCGGGGTGACCTCGCCGATGGCGGTCGCCCAGACGCCCCACTTCTCGGCGGTCTTGAGCACCGCGTCGAGCTTCTCCGGCTCGACGACCAGCAGCATCCGCTCCTGCGACTCGCTGGCCAGGATCTCGTGCGGCTCCATCGAGGGCTCGCGCAGCGGCACCCGCTCCAGCCAGACCCGCATGCCGGTGCCGGCCGCCGCGGCGGTCTCGGTGAGCGCGCAGGTCAGCCCGGCGCCGCCGAGGTCCTGGATGCCGACCACCAGCTCGGCGTCGTACAGCTCCAGGCACGCCTCGATCAGCAGCTTCTCCATGAACGGGTCGCCGACCTGGACGGACGGGCGCCGCTCCTCGCTGCCCTCGTCGAAGGTGGCGCTGGCCAGCACGGAGACGCCGCCGATGCCGTCCCGGCCGGTCTTGGCGCCCATCAGCACCACGACGTTGCCCGGCCCGGCGGCGGCCTTGTTCTGCAGCCGGTTGACCGGCAGCACGCCCAGGCAGAGCGCGTTGACCAGCGGGTTGCCCTGGTAGCACGGGTCGAAGACGACCTCGCCGCCGATGTTCGGCAGGCCCAGGCAGTTGCCGTAGCCGCCGACGCCGGCCACCACGCCGGGGAGCACCCGGGCGGTGTCCGGGTGGTCGGCGGCGCCGAAGCGCAGCGGGTCCATCACCGCGACCGGGCGGGCGCCCATGGCGAGGATGTCCCGGACGATGCCGCCGACGCCGGTGGCCGCGCCCTGGTAGGGCTCGACGAAGCTCGGGTGGTTGTGCGACTCGACCTTGAAGGTCACCGCCAGCTCGTCGGAGACCCGCACCACGCCGGCGTTCTCGCCGATGCCGGCGAGCAGCCGGTCGCTCGGCGGGGCCTTCTCTCCGAACTGGCGCAGGTGCACCTTGCTGGACTTGTAGGAGCAGTGCTCGCTCCACATGATCGAGTACATGGCCAGCTCGGCCTGGGTGGGCCGGCGGCCGAGGATGTGCCGGATCCGGTCGTACTCGTCGTCACGGAGCCCGAGCTCGGCGTACGGCTGGAGCTCGCCCGGGGTGCCACCGGCGCGCGGCACGGTGTCCACGTCCTCGGCCCAGCCGGCGGGCGCCGGCCCGGTGGCCGGCGCGGCCGGCGGCACGTCGGCGGCCGCGCGCGGCTGTGCCGGGGCGACCTCGGGGGTCTCCCGTACCGGGTCCGGATGGGTGGTCATGACCTCTCCTCGCTGCGCTCGTGGCCGCCCCGCGGGCGGGTGAGCCGACCGATGATCCCGCCGCGACCGGTCACCGCCCCGCTCGTCGTCCGCGACTGCGGGGCTCGCGGACCCGGCTCGCTCCTCGCGCTCACGCCGGCGCCCCCACCAGGTGCTTGAGGACCGAGGTGAAGAAGCCGAGACCGTCCAGGGAGGGGCCGGTCAGCTCCTCCACCGCGTGCTCGGGGTGCGGCATGATGCCGACGACGTTGCCGGCGGAGTTGGTGATCGCCGCGATGTCGCGCTGCGACCCGTTGGGGTTGCCGCCGATGTACCGGGCGACCACCCGGCCCTCGGCCTCGAGCTGGTCCAGCGTCGCGGGGTCGGCGACGTAGCAGCCCTCGCCGTTCTTGACCGGGATCAGCACCTCCTGGCCGGGCTGGAACGCGTTGGTCCAGGCGGTGCCGGCCGACTCGATCCGCAGGAACTGGTCGCGGTTGCGGAAGTGCAGGTGCTGGTTTCGGGTCAGCGCGCCGGGCAGCAGGTGGGCCTCGCAGAGGATCTGGAAGCCGTTGCAGATGCCGAGCACCGGCAGGCCGCCCCGGGCCGCGTCCACGATCGTCTCCATCACCGGGGCGAACCGGGCGATGGCGCCGCAGCGCAGGTAGTCACCGTAGGAGAAGCCGCCGGGCAGCACGACCGCGTCCACCCCGTGCAGCGCCGGGTCGCCGTGCCAGAGGCGGACCGGCTCGGCGCCGGCGATCCGGACGGCCCGGGCCGCGTCCCCGTCGTCGAGCGAGCCGGGGAACGTCACCACACCGACCCGCGCGGTCACGAGCGGGCGTCCGCGGTCTCGTCGGCCTCGACCAGGCGGACGGTGTAGTCCTCGATGACCGGGTTGGCGAGCAGCTTGTCGGCGATCTCCCGGGCCCGGTCCAGGTCCGGTTCACCGGTGAACTCGATCTCGATCCGCCTGCCGATCCGGACCGAGGCGACGTCGCTGACGCCGAGCCGGGGCAGCGCGTTTGCGACGGCCTGGCCCTGCGGATCGAGGATCTCGGGCTTGAGCATGACGTCGACGACGACGCGAGGCACTGGGCACTCCTGACTGTGTACGCAGTTGGGTGCCGACCCACAACGGGCGAGCGCAGCCAGCCTACCTGGCAGATCCGGCCCCGACCGCACCGGCCGGACGCGGGTCAGGCAGTCATCGACGTAATCGAGGGCGGCCCGGTGAGCCCCGATGCCGAGTCGTTGCGATCCCGATGCGTGTTCGTTGCCGCGCGCGGCGTTTCGCCCGGTTCGACCGGTCCGCCGCCGGGGCCCGGACCAGCCCCCGGAAGGACATCGGCGAATTTCGATGAAACTCTTGTGAACGACATCTCAGCGCTCTACGGTACATCGTCGGACGTCGATGATTGTCCCCGGCCGCCGGGCCACCCCCGCCCGCCGGCCGGCAGGCCGGACCCGGCGAACCCGGGTCCATCCCCGCAGAAGGAGCCCCCGCAATGCGCATCCGATCCCTGGTCGCGGTCCTCGCCACCACCGCGGCCACCCTGCTCGGTGCCAGTTCCGGCGCCGTCGCCGCCCCGGCCGGCCCGGACCCGATCATCGGCGGCGGCACCGTCTCGTCCGCCCCGTGGGCGGCCGCGGTGTTCAGCAACGGCTCGTTCACCTGCTCCGGCACGATCATCGCCCCGCAGTGGGTGCTCACCGCCCGGCACTGCCTCGGCGGCTCGATGTCGGTCCGGGTGGGCAGCGTCTACCGCTCCTCCGGCGGCGTCACCCGCACCGTGAGCGCCACCTACAGCCGCTACGACCTGGCCCTGATGCGGCTGTCCAGCTCGGTGAGCACCTCGTACGTCACGCTGGCCAGCAGCAACCCGCCGATCGGCTCGACCAACTCGATCTACGGCTGGGGCATGACCTGCTACAGCGGCTGCTCCGCGTCCAGCCAGCTGAAGACCGCCAGCGTCCAGGTGACCAGCAACAGCGCCACCGACGCGTACGGCGGCCAGGCGATCCGGAGCACCCGGATCAACGGCAACGCGTGGCGGGGCGACTCGGGCGGCCCGCAGTTCTACAACGGCCGCCAGGTCGGGGTCGCCTCGACCGCCGACGGCCAGAGCATCCAGAACTACGGCAGTGTCGCGTACAACCGGGCCTGGATCACCTCGGTGGCCGGTGTCTGACGGTTAGCGCCCCGGCGGCGCGGATGGTCGGCGACGTGCCGGCCGTCCGCGCCGCGCCGTTTTGCAGCATCCGATCAGGTGAACAACCCTCACGATGGGGTGCCGGGTCCCCTGACAGCATCGGAAACGTGCTGGTCGTGACGACGGAGCAACTACCCGGGTACGAGATCCGCCAGATTCTCGGCGAAGTGGTGTCATCGATGGCCAGAACGCGGAACCCGTACCGCGAGGGGGTCAAGAACCTGCGCGGTGGCGCGTACGACCCGATGGCGCCGGACAACCTCACCCGGTGGCGTACCGACTCGGTGGCCCGGCTCGGCGAGGAGGCCCGCCGGCTCGGCGCGAACGCCGTGGTGGGGATGCGGTTCGACAGCCGCGACTGCGGCGAGATGTGGATGGAGATCTGCGCGTACGGCACGGCGGTGATCGTGGTGCCCAAGGTGCCCGACGTCATGCCGCCCGACCAGCCGCTGGTCGCCGCGGAGACCGCGCACGAGGGCGAGATCGCCGCGGCCCCCGGCGGCATCGCCGAGCCCGCCAGCGCCCCCAACCTCCGCACCGCCGCCGAAACCCCCACCCGCAACACCTAACCCGCCCCACCGCCCCTCCCGCGCCGTCCCGTTGATCATGAGGTTGGCGGCGATTTCGGAGATCGACTTCGCCGCTAACCTCATGATCAACAGGGCGGCCCCCCGGGGGGTGGGGGCGGGGTGGGGTCAGAGGATGGGGGGTGGGGTGTAGGTGGTGGCGGTGGGGTGGGTGGCGGCGACGGCGGCTACGCGGCGGGCTACCGACTCGACCTGGGCGGGGGCGGCGCCGACGAAGGCGGTGCGGTCGGCGACCAGGGCGTCGATCTCGGCGCGGGACAGCCCGAGGCGGCCGTCGGCGGCGAGGCGGTCGAAGAGGTCGTTCTCGGCGGCGCCCTTCTCCCGCATGTTCAGCGCCACGGCGACGGCGTGCTCCTTGATCGCCTCGTGCGCCGCCTCGCGCCCGACGCCGCGCCGGACCGCGGCCACCAGGATCTTGGTGGTGGCCAGGAACGGCAGGAACCGCTCCAGCTCCCGGTTGATCACCGCCGGGTACGCCCCGAACTCGTCCAGCACGGTGAGGAAGGTCTGGAACAGCCCGTCGGCGGCGAAGAACGCGTCCGGCAGGGCCACCCGGCGGACCACCGAGCAGGAGACGTCCCCCTCGTTCCACTGGTCGCCGGCCAGCTCGCCGACCATCGACAGGTAGCCCCGGATGATCACCGCGAACCCGTTGACCCGCTCGCTGGAGCGGGTGTTCATCTTGTGCGGCATGGCGCTGGAGCCGACCTGGCCCGGCTTGAAGCCCTCGGTCGCCAGCTCCTGGCCGACCATCAGCCGGATCGTGGTGGCCAGCGACGACGGCGCGGCGGCGATCTGGGCCAGCGCGGAGAGCACCGCCAGGTCGATCGAGCGCGGGTAGACCTGGCCGACGCTGTCCAGCACCCGGGTGAAGCCGAGGTGCCCGGCCACCCGGCGCTCCAGCTCGGCCACCTTGTCGGCGTCGCCGTCGAAGAGGTCGAGCTGGTCGGCGGCGGTGCCCACCGGGCCCTTGATGCCGCGCAGCGGGTACCAGTCGATCAGGTCGTCCAGCCGCTCGTACGCGATCAGCAGCTCCTCGGCGGCCGACGCGAAGCGCTTGCCCAGCGTGGTCGCCTGCGCCGCGACGTTGTGCGAACGCCCGGTCATCACCAGGTCGGAGTGCTCGACGGCGAGCCGGGCCAGCCGGGCCAGGGTGGCCACCACCCGGTCCCGGATCAGCTCCAGCGAGCGGCGCACCTGGAGCTGCTCGACGTTCTCGGTGAGGTCCCGGGAGGTCATCCCCTTGTGCACGTGCTCGTGCCCGGCGAGCGCGCTGAACTCCTCGATCCGGGCCTTCACGTCGTGCCGGGTGACCCGCTCGCGCTCGGCGATCGAGGCCAGGTCGACCTGGTCGAGCACCCGCTCGTACGCCTCGACCACCCCGTCCGGCACCGGCACCCCGAGGTCACGCTGCGCCCGGAGCACGGCGAGCCAGAGCCGCCGCTCCATCCGCACCTTCTCCTCCGGCGACCAGAGGGCGACCAGTTCGGGCGAGGCGTACCGGTTGGCGAGCACGTTCGGGATCGTCACGTACCTCAGTCTTTCACGTCGGCGGACCCGGCCCGGCCGCGCGTCGACCCACCGGTGACGACGAGGCGGTCCAGGTAGCCCAGCTGCAGCGCCAGGAACGCGGCCAGCAGGAGCAGCAGCATCGGCAGCGGCAGCACCTGGGCGCCGAACCCCCGCATCGCCTCCGGATCGCCGAACGACTGCGCGAGCCGCATGAGGACGAGGTTCGCCGCCGGCGCGTGCTGGACGTCCCGGACGACCAGCTGCGGCCAGAGCCAGCTCTGCGCGCTGACCAGCCAGCTCAGCAGCCCGGCCCCGGCCAGCAACGGCAGGGCGGGGAGCAGCATCGTCGAGGCGAACCCGCCGCCGGCCGCCCAGCGTTCCCGCTGACCCTTGAAGAACAGGGTGAACACCACGAGCGCGGGGATCGACAGCCAGCCCGGCGGGATCAGCCCGACGAAGGTGTCGAGCTGGTCGGCCTCCTGAGCCCGGATGAAGTGCGCGAGGGCCAGCGGGCCGTCGCCGACGAAGAGCCAGGGCGCGAAGGGCAGCAGGAGCAGCTCGCTGGCCCGGCCCAGCGGGCGCAGGCCGCCGATCGCGAAGCCGGCCAGCGCGGCGAGGCCCACCCCGACCACCGCCGAGATCAGCGGCGGGAGCCAGGTGTTGACCTGGATCCGGCCGGTGGAGACGCCGGCGGGCAGCGGCGGCGCGTCGGCGGTGAGCGCCCCCAGCCACGGTGCCAACACGTACGCCAGCAGGCCGAGGAAGGCCACCAGCCCCACGGCCAGCGCACCGAGCGCGACCGGGTTCCGTCCGGCGGGCGCCGCGCCCCCCGGACGGTCCCGCCAACCGGTGAAGGTGATCCGGGTGCGGGTCACCAGGAGCAGGACGACGGCGAGGACGCCGAGCGCGGCCAACAGCGCCAACAGCAGCACGCTGCCCGCGGCGCCGACGCCGAAGTCGAGGCGGCTCAGGCTCTCCCGCACGATCCGCACCATCGGGCCGGTCCGCTCGTCGCGGCCGCTGCCGAGGACGGGCCACTGGAGGGACCAGGACTGCACGGCCACCGCGACGACTGTCAACCCGAGCACGCCGCCGACGGCGAGGGCCGCCGGAACGGAACGGCCGCCGCCGGCGCGGCGGCGCAGCACGGCCAGGAAGGCGGTGGCGCCGACCGCCACCACCAGCCCGGCCACCAGCAGCCCCGCGGTGCGTACGGCGGTCAGCGTGGGGGCCTGCGTCCAGGCGTCCCGGTCGGTGTCGAACCGGTCGAGGGTCCACGCCAGCCCGACGGCGAGCGGGGCGTAGGTGGCCAGCGGCAGGGCCAGCAGCCCTCGGGTCACCAGGCGCGGCACCCGGCCGGCCCGTTCCGCGGCGAGCGCGAGCAGCGGGGCGACGAGCAGCGCGAGCAGCAGCGGCACCAGCGCGAGCAGCAGCGCGTGGCCCAGATCGCCGAGGAAGCCGCGCTCGATCACCTGGGCGTAGTTGTCGCCGCCGGCCGGCTCGCTCCGGCCGCCCGGGAACCGCCCCCGCCGGAAGCTCTCCACCAGCGTGCTGACCGACGGGAGCACGTACGACCAGAGCAGGGCGACGGCCGCCGGTACGAGCAGTACCAGGGCGATGACGATCTGGGCGCCGCGGCCGATGCCGACGCCCCCGGTCGACGGGGGGCCGGCCGGGGCCGGGAAGGGTGGCGTGGGGTGGACCCGGGGATCGGGCGCGGACGTCGGGGTGGCTGACACAGGGCTGTCCTCCGGTCGACTGGGAAGCCGTCCCAGGCTAGGCCACCGGGGCGGACCGCGTGTCGAGGTATCGGTCCACACCCGAGCGACGGACGTCACAACCGGTAAATGACCTTGTGCGCACCGACGGCGTCCGTCTAGACAGGACGGACGATCCGGCGGAGCCACAGTCGGGTAGGACCACTGGTTCTCCGGCCCTGCCCGGCGGGTTGGCCCGCGAACCAGGACGACGAAGGGTGGGACGGGTGAACCGGAAGATCAAGGCTGGTGCGGCGGCGCTGACGACGGTGCTGGCGACGGGCGGGGCGCTGGTCGTCGGCGCCGCGCCGGCAAGCGCGGCCGTGGCCTGCAAGAGCAACAGCAAGGAGTTCCCGACCGACTGGTACAACGCGGACGTGACGGTCAAGCTGTGCGTCCGGTCGGAGAACGGCGGTCACTTCGCCGACGGCTACGTGAGCTGGAACGAGGCCGGCAGCAACAAGTTCGACAGGTTCACGGTCGAGGTCCGCCTCGAACGCAACGACGCCGACAAGGCGGTGGAAACCTGCTCGATGACGGCGTCCATCAACTCGCTGTACCAGGGTGACGACTTCTGCGGCCGGGGCAGCTTCGCCACCGGGTCCGGCGGCTGGACCGCCGACGGCAAGGTCATCTACAACATCAACAACGACGGCAAGGGCGACTTCGTCTGGTCCCTGACCGGTTCCCCGGCGATCAACTGACCGGTGCGGCTGCCCCGGCCGGTCGATCGCCGGGGCAGCCGTGCGCTCAGCGCTCCAGGATGGCGGTCACGCCCTGGCCGCCGGCCGCGCAGATCGAGATCAGGCCCCGGCCGCTGCCGGCCTCGGCGAGCAGCTTGGCCAGGGTGGCCACGATCCGGCCGCCGGTGGCCGCGAACGGGTGCCCGGCGGCCAGCGACGAGCCGTTGACGTTGAGCTTCTCCCGGTCGATCGCGCCGAGCGGGCCGTCCAGGCCGAGCCGGTCCTTGCAGAACTCCGGCGACTCCCAGGCGGCCAGGGTGGCCAGCACCTGCGAGGCGAACGCCTCGTGGATCTCGTAGTAGTCGAAGTCCTGGAGGGTGAGCCCGGCCCGGGCCAGCATCCGCGGCACCGCGTACGCGGGGGCCATCAGCAGCCCCTCGTCGCCGTGCACGAAGTCCACCGCCGCCGTCTCCGACCAGCTGAACCAGGCCAGCACCGGCAGGCTGTGCGCGCGGGCCCACTCCTCGGAGGCGAGCAGCACGGTGGACGCCCCGTCGGTCAGCGGGGAGGAGTTGCCGGCGGTCATGGTGGCCCGCTCGGCGTCCGGGCCCTTGGCGCCGAAGACCGGCTTCAGCGAGCCGAGCTTCTCCAGGCTGGTGTCGGGACGCAGGTTCTGGTCCCGGGTCAGCCCGAGGTAGGGCGTCATCAGGTCGTCGAAGAAACCCCGGTCGTAGGCGGCGGCGAGCCGCTGGTGCGAGCGGAGCGCCAGCTCGTCCTGGGACTGCCGGTCGATGTTCCAGCGCAGCGCGGTGCGGGCCGCGTGCTCACCCATGGACAGCCCGGTACGCGGCTCGGCGTTGCGCGGGATCTCCGGCTTGAACGGCTGCGACGGGCGCAGCTTCGCGGCGAGCCGCAGCCGCTCGCCCAGGGTGCGGGCGCTGTTCAGCTTGATCAGGGTGCGGCGCAGCTCCTCGTTGACCGCCAGCGGAGCGTCCGAGGTGGTGTCGACCCCGCCGGCGATGCCGACGTCGATCTGCCCGAGGGCGATCTTGTTGGCGACCAGGATGGCCGCCTCCAGCCCGGTGCCGCACGCCTGCTGGATGTCGTACGCGGGGGTGTGCGGGTCGAGCCGGGAACCGAGCACCACCTCGCGGGTCAGGTTGAAGTCCCGGGAGTGCTTGAGCACCGCGCCGGCGACCACCTCGCCGACCCGCTGGCCGGCCAGGCCGTAGCGGGCCACCAGGCCGTCGAGCGCCGCGCCGAGCATGTCCGCGTTGGACGCGCTCGCGTAGCGGGAGTTGGAGCGGGCGAAGGGGATGCGGTTGCCACCGATGACCGCTACCCGCCGGATGTTCTGCACGATCCGCCTCCTGGAAAGTCTTGCCCGAACCCTACTCGTCAGTAGGCTACGCCTATGACCGACAGGTACGCGAGCTTCGTCCAATCGGGGGCCGGCCGCGCGCTGGTCAAGCGCCTCGGGCTGCCCGACCCGCCGCGACTGCGCCGGCACACCCCCGGCGACCCCCTCCTGCCCGGGCCGGCCCTGCTCGGCGCGGCCACCGGCGGCCGCCTCGCCGAGCCGGTCGGCAAGATCCTCACCGCCGCCGGGGTCGAGGTGCGCGATCCCGCCGCCGACACCGACGCCGCCGCCCGCTTCGGCGCCCTGGTGTACGACGCCACCGGGATCACCGACTCGACCGGGCTGCGGCAGCTCTACGACTTCTTCCACCCGCGGGCCCGTTCGGTGCTGCCCAGCGGCCGGGTGATCGTGCTCGGCACCCCACCCGCCGAGTGCGGCACGCCCCGGGAGGCGACCGCCCAGCGGGCCCTGGAAGGGCTGACCCGCAGCATCGGCAAGGAGTTCGGCCGGGGCGTCACCGCCCAACTGGTGTACGTCACCACTGGCGACGACCCGGGCACCCTCACCAGCCTGGAGTCGACGCTCCGGTTCCTGCTCTCCGGCCGGTCCGCGTACGTCTCGGGGCAGGTCGTCCGGGTCGGCGCCGGGCGGGCGGAGCCGGCGGCGGACTGGGACCGCCCGCTGGACGGCCAGGTGGTGCTGGTCACCGGGGCGGCCCGGGGCATCGGCGCCGCGCTGGCCCGGGTGCTGGCCCGGGACGGCGCCCGGGTGGTGGCGCTGGACATCCCGGCCGCCGGGGACGAGCTGGCCGCGGTGGCGAACGAGATCGGCGGCAGCGCCGTGCAGCTCGACCTGACCGCCCCGGACGCCCCGGCCCGGCTCGCCGACCACCTGGCCGTCCGGCACGGCCGGGTCGACGTGGTGGTGCACAACGCCGGCATCACCCGGGACAAGACCCTCGGCCGGATGGACGCCGACCGCTGGGACTCGGTCATCGACGTCAACCTCTCCAGCCAGGAGCGGATCAACGACGTGCTGCTGGAGCGGGAGCTGATCCCGGCCGGCGGCCGGCTGGTCTCCGTCTCCTCCATCGCCGGCATCGCCGGCAACCGGGGCCAGACCAACTACGCCACCAGCAAGGCCGGCGTGATCGGGCTGGTCGACTCGCTCGCCCCGGCGCTGCGCGACCGGCAGATCAGCGTCAACGCGGTCGCCCCCGGGTTCATCGAGACCCGGCTGACCGCCCGGATCCCGCTGGTGATCCGGGAGGCGGGCCGGCGGATGAACAGCATGTCCCAGGGCGGCCTGCCGGTCGACGTGGCGGAGACCATCGGCTGGCTGGCCTGGCCGGCCTCCGGCGCGCTCAGCGGCAACGTGGTCCGGGTCTGCGGCCAGAGCCTGCTGGGGGCCTGAGATGGCGAGCACCGAGGACCGTCCCGCCGCCGCCCGGGCCCGGGCCGAGCTGCCCGTGCTGCCCGCGGCCGGCGCGCTCTACCGGCGCGCCCTGCTCGGCGCGCTGCCCGGCGTCGGCGGCCGGCGCGGCGCCACCGTGCCCGCCGTCGAGCTGGCCGTCACCGGCGTCGCCGTCGACCGGGCCCACCTGGCCGACTACGACCGGGTCTGCGGGTTCCGGCTGGCCGACCGGCTGCCACCGACGTACCCGCACGTGCTCGGCTTCCCGCTGGCGCTGCGGCTGATGACCGCGCCGGACTTCCCGATCGCGCTGACCGGCGTGGTGCACGTGGCCAACCGGATCACCGTGCACCGCCCGCTCACCGCCGACGAGACGCTCGACTTCACCACGTACGCGGAGAACCTGCGCCCGCACGACCGGGGCCGCCAGCTGGACGTGGTCCTGGTCGCCTCGGTGGACGGGGCGGAGGTGTGGCGGGGCGTCTCGACGTACCTCGCCAAGGAGCGCCGCGCCGGCGGCGGCGAGCGGCGCGACCGGGGCGAGCGGCCGGCGCCGCCGCCCGCCGTCGCGCGCTGGCGGGTCGAGCCCCGGGTGGGTACCGACTACGCGCGGGTCTCCGGCGACCACAACCCGATCCACACCTCCCGGCTGGGGGCCCGGCTGTTCGGCTTCCCCCGCCCGATCGCGCACGGGATGTGGAGCAAGGCCCGCTGTCTGGCCGCGCTGGAGAGCCGGCTGCCGGACGCCTTCACCGTCGACGTGGCGTTCAAGCTGCCCGTGCCGCTGCCCGGCACTGTCGCCTTCAGCGCCGCCCCGGCCCGGGAGTTCGCCCTGCACGACGCGCGTACCGGCCGCCCCCACCTGATCGGCACGATCCGCTGACTCCGCCCCCGGGCGGCCGGTACCCGGCCAGCATGGAGGCATGGAAGCCGTGCTCGACCTGCTCCGGGAGACGGTCGCCTCACCGTGGGTGTACCTGGTGCTCTTCGGGGTCACCGCGGTCGACGCGTTCTTCCCGGCGGTGCCGGGCGAGGCGGCGGTGATCACCGCCGCCGTCCTCTCCGCCGGCGGGCACCCCGACCTGGCGTGGGTGATCGTGGCGGCCTTCCTCGGCGCGCTCACCGGCGACCACGTCTCGTACGCCATCGGAAGGGGAGCACGGCCGCTGGCCCGGTTCCGCCGGGACGGCCGGCGGCGGCCCGGCTCGGAGTGGGCCCGGCGCGCGGTCGAGCAGCGCGGCGGCCTGATCCTGACCACCTCCCGGTACATCCCCGGCGGGCGGACCGCGGTGACCCTGACCATGGGCGCGGTGCGCTACTCCCGCCGGTCGTTCCTGCTCTTCGACGCGATCGGGGCGTTCACCTGGGCCGTCTACTGCGCGCTGCTCGGCTACTTCGGCGGGCTGGCCTTCGAACGCGACCCGGTCCGCGGCGTGCTGGTCGGGGTGGGCCTCTCGGTGGTCGTCACCCTGCTGCTGGAGGCGGTCCGGCGGCTGCGCCACCGCCGCCGCCCGGCCGCCCCGCCCTGACCACGGCGCCCGCGCCGGCGTCACTCCCGCCCACGCGCCGGCCGGCGGCGCTCCCGGCCCGGCCACCCTCCGCACCGCTGACCGTGCCTCGCCCGGCTTCCCGGCCCGCGCCCGGGTCGGCGGGTTCAGGACAGGTCGGCGTCGTGCACCAGGATCGCCAACTGCACCCGGTTGTCCGCGCCGAGCTTGGCCAGGGCGCGGCTGACGTGCGCCTTGACGGTGGCCTCGCTCATGCCCAGGCGGCGAGCGATACCGGCGTTGGCGTGCCCCCGGGCCACCTCCCGGACGATCTCCAGCTCCCGCGCGGTGAGCTCGCCGAGCCGCTGCCGGGCGGCCTCCCGCCGGTCCGGGCCCCGCTCGGCGAAGGACTCGATCAGCCGCCGGGTCACCGTCGGCGCCAGCATCGCGTTCCCGGCCGCCACGGTCCGCACCGCCGCGGCGAGGTCCCGGGGCGGGGTGTCCTTGAGCAGGAAACCGACCGCACCGGCGCGCAGCGCGCGGTGCACGTACTCGTCCCGGTCGAAGGTGGTCAGCATGATCACCTTCGCGCCGCCGGCGACGATCCGCGGCGCGGCGGCCAGCCCGTCGGTGCCGGGCATCCGCACGTCCAGCAGCACCACGTCGGGGCGGAGCCGGCGGGCCTCGGCCAGCGCCTCGGCGCCGTCGGCCGCCTCGCCGACCACGGTGATCTCCGGCGCCGCCTCCAGGATCAGCCGCAGCCCGGAGCGGACCAACTGCTCGTCGTCGGCGACCAGGACCCGGATCACCGCTCCTCCTCCACCGGGATCAGCGCCCGGACCAGGAAGCCGCCGTCGCGCGGGCCGGCCTCCAGCCGTCCGCCCAGCAGTTCCACCCGTTCCCGCAGGCCGACCAGGCCGAGCCCGGCACCGGGCAGGCCGGCGCCCGCGGTGGACGGGCCGTTGCGGACACTGACCTCGATCCCGCCGCTCTGGTGGTGCAGCCGGACGGTCACCGCCGCGTCGGCCGCGTGCTTGCGGACGTTGGTCAGCGCCTCCTGGACGACCCGGTACACCGTCCGCCCCACCGTCGCCGGCACCGCCGCCGGCCTCCCCTCGTCCCGGCGCTCCACCCGCAGCCCGGCGGCCCGGGACTCGCGGACCAGCTCGTCCACCCCGGCAAGCCCCGGCAGCGGGGCGGTGTCCGACCCACCGGGCACCGCAGGACCACCCGGAGCCGGCTCGGCCGGGGCGGGGCCGCTCCCACCGCCGGCCTGCCGGAGCACGCCGAGCACCTCGCGCAGGTCGGTGAGGGCCTGCCGGCCGGTGGACCGGATCAGCGCGGCGGCCTCGACGGTCGCCGGGTCGGCGGCGGTCACCTCCAGGGCGCCGGCCCGCACCACCATCAGCGACACCCGGTGCGCCACCACGTCGTGCATCTCCCGGGCGATCCGGGCCCGCTCCTCCGCCCGGGCCCGCTCCGCCCGGGCCTCCTGCTCCCGCTCCAGCCGCGCGGCCCGGTCCCGCAACGCGGCGAGGGTGTCCCGGCGCGCCCGGATCCAGAGCCCGACCACCAGCGGGAAGACCACCAGCCAGGCCGCCATCGCGACGGCGTTGCCCGGGGTGGCGGTGGTCAGCCGGCGCTCGCCACCCACCGCCTGGCCGACCAGCACACCCAGCGTGAGCACCACCGCGGCGCCGGCCAGGAAGCCGCCGAGCCGCCGCAGGCCGCGCAGCCGCAGGCCGGCCTGCCAGGAGGCGGCGACCCCGGCGGGCCAGGCGGCCAGCAGCAGCCAGGCGACGGCCGCCGCGGCGAAGAGCGGCCACCGCCGCCGGTGCACGATCCCGGCGGCCCAGCCGGCGGCGACGGCGACGGCGAGCACCAGCGCCCCGGGCAGCGGGGAACGGACGCCGAGCGCCCCGGTCGCCGAGTACCAGACCCCGCCGCCGACGAGCAGGGCGAGCCCGAGCGGCAGGTGCCGCTCGACGGTCCGCCGGAGCGCGGCGACGTTGGAGGTCACGCTCCGAGCGTAGGCGCTGCCCGGCCGCCCGCCCGAGCGCCGGCGGCGTACCCCGAGCCCGCCGGCCCGCCGCCCCTGAGGCCGCTCGGGGGCGGACGCTACTTAAGTAGTGCGCCCCGGCTGACCCACGGCCGATGGCGACGGCTCGGGCCGGCAGCAGCATCGGGTCCATGGATTCCGTGCTCGACCTGCTCCACCAGACCATGTCCTCGCCCTGGGTCTACCTGGCGCTCTTCACGATCGCGGTGGTGGACGGGTTCTTCCCGGTCGTGCCGAGCGAGACGGCGGTCATCACCGCCGGCGTCTTCGCCGCGACCGGTCAGCCGGACCTGCCGGCCGTGATCGCGGTCGCGGCGGCCGGCGCGCTGGTCGGCGACCACGTCTCGTACGCCGTCGGCCGGCACGGTGGCGGTCGGCTGCTCGCCCGCCTGCCCGGCGACGGCCGGCGCCGGGCCGCCTACGAGTGGGCGCGGCGCGGGATCGCCACCCGGGGCGGGCTGATCCTCACCGTCGCCCGGTACATCCCGGGCGGCCGGACCGCCGTCACCATGACCATGGGCGCGACCCGCTTCCCCCGGCGGCGGTTCCTCGTCTTCGACGCGCTCGCCGCCGGCTCGTGGGGCGTCTACTCGGCGCTGGTCGGTTACCTGGGCGGGCTCGCCTTCGAGCAGGACCCGATCCGCGGGCTGCTGCTCGGCCTCGGTCTCGCCCTGACCGTGACCCTGGTGGTGGAGGTGACCCGCTGGCTCGTGGGCCGCCGTCGGGCGGCCGCCGCCGCGCCGGCCCGGGAGCCGGCCGGGCTGCGGCGCTGACCCCGCTCCGCCCGGCCCCCGCCCTACCGCCCGGGCCGCCAGGTGGCGCCGGCCAGCAACTGCCCGGCGCCGAGCCAGGCGACGTTCATCATCCGCGTCGCGGTCTTCTCCGGGTCGGCCTCCGGGTGGTCGGCGAGCCAGTCGGCCAGCGACTCGCTCGCCCCCACCAGGGCGTACGCGACGACCTCCAGATCGGTCTCGCCCGCCTCGCGCCCCTCGGCGCGCAGCGCGTGGTCGAGCATCCCGGCGACGATGTCGACCAGGCGGGCGCGCATGCCCGCCAACTCGCCGGCGAACGGCTGCTCGCCCCGGGCCTGCCGGTAGAGCACCGCCCAGCCGTCCCGGTGCGCCCCGACGAAGCCGAAGAACGCCCGCAGCCCGCGCCAGAGCCGCTCGTCGGCCGGCAGGTCGGGGGCGGCCGCCCCGGCGATGGCCTGCATCATCCGGGTGCCCTCGCGGTGCAGGCAGGCGACGAAAAGCTCCTCCTTGGTGCCCAGGTAGGCGTAGACCATGGGCTTGGAGATGCCGGCGTCCTCGGCGATCTCGTCCATGCTGGCCGCGTGGTAGCCGCGTCGGGAGAAGACCTTGACCGCGGCGTCGAGCATCTGCTGCTCGCGGACGGCCCGGGGCAGGCGCTTGAAGGTGGGGGTGCCGGACACCTTGCGAGCATACCTACTCGCCCGTAAGGTTACGCACGAGTAGCCAATACCCGGAAGGTGCGCCTCATGACTGACTTCGACCCGGCCAACTTCGCCAACGTCGGCCCCAAGGAGTTCGCGCAGCTGGTCAAGTCCACCCCCGACGACAAGATCGCCGAGGTGATGTCCGGCGACCTGCGCGGCAAGATCCTCGGCGAGGTCTTCAACCGGATGCCGTCGCTGTTCCGCGCCGACCGGGCCGGTTCCACCAACGCGGTCATCCACTGGAACATCACCGGGCGGCCCGACGGCGGCACCGACACCTACGAGGTGGTCATCGCCGACGGCACCTGCACCGTCAACGAGACCCCGCAGCACGACCCGAAGCTGAGCCTGACCATGGGCCCGGTCGAGTTCCTGAAGATCGTCTCCGGTGGCGCCAACCCGGTGATGATGTTCATGACCGGCAAGCTCAAGGCCAAGGGCGACCTGGGCCTGGCCGCCAACATCGCCAACCTGTTCGACATCCCCAAGGCCTGACATGGTCGAGTTCTCGCTCGACCTGAACGAGGAACAGCGGGATCTGCGGGACTGGGTGCACGGCTTCGCCGCCGAGGTCGTGCGCCCGGCCGCGGCCGAGTGGGACGCCCGGGAGGAGACCCCGTGGCCGGTCATCCAGGAGGCGGCCAAGGTCGGCCTCTACGGCTTCGAGTTCCTCGCCACCTGCTGGGCCGACCCCACCGGCCTCTCCCTCCCGATCGCCAGCGAGGAACTCTTCTGGGGTGACGCCGGCATCGGGCTGAGCATCTTCGGCACCTCGCTCGCGGTCGCCGCGATCTACGGCGCCGGCACGCCCGACCAGCTGGTCGAGTGGGTGCCGCAGTGCTTCGGGTCGGTCGACGAGCCGGCCGTGGCGGCGTTCTGCACCAGCGAGCCGGAGGCCGGCTCCGACGTCGGCGCGATGCGTACCCGGGCGGTCTACGACGAGGCCACCGACGAGTGGGTGCTGCGCGGCCAGAAGGCGTACGCCACCAACGGCGGGATCGCCGGGGTGCACGTGGTCACCGCCTCGGTCGAGCCGGAACTCGGCTCGCGCGGGCAGGCCGCGTTCGTCGTACCGCCCGGCACGGCGGGGCTGTCCGCGACCCGCAAGCTGCGCAAGCTCGGGCTGCGCGCGTCGCACACCGCCGACGTCTTCCTCGACGACGTACGGGTGCCCGGGCGCTGCCTGCTCGGCGGGCGGGAGGCCCTGCTGGAACGGCTGGACCGGGCCCGCTCCGGCAAGCGGGCCTCGGCGCAGGCCGCGATGCGCACCTTCGAGCTGTCCCGGCCCACCGTCGGCGCCCAGGCGCTCGGCGTGGCCCGCGCCGCGTACGAGTACGCGCTGGACTACGCCAAGGACCGGGTCCAGTTCGGACGGCCGATCATCGAGAACCAGGCGGTCGCGTTCGCGCTGGCCGACATGAAGATGGAGATCGACGCGGCCCGGCTGCTGGTCTGGCGCGCCTCCTGGATGGGGCGCAACAACCGGCCGTTCACCGCGGGCGAGGGCTCGATGTCCAAGCTCAAGGCCGGCGAGGTGGCCGTCGCGGTGACCGAGAAGGCGGTGCAGCTGCTCGGCGGCGCCGGCTTCCTGCGCGACCATCCGGTGGAGCGCTGGTACCGGGACGCGAAGATCTACACCATCTTCGAGGGCACCTCGGAGATCCAGCGGCTGGTCATCTCCCGGGCGATCTCCGGGATGCAGATCCGCTGACGGGCGCGGGCGGCACGGCGCCGTGCCCGCTCGCCCGGGCCGGGGCCGGCCCCGCCACGCCCGCTCGCGGAGCCGGCGCCGACCGGCGTCCAGCAGGTGGCCCGGATCACCGCCGGGTGGGCCCGACCCGGCGTCCGGTGCATGATCGAGAAGACAGCTCACGGAGGGCCCCCTGGTCGGGGGCCCTCCGCGCACCGCCGAAGGAGGCTCGTGGCATGGATCTGCCCTTCATCGTCGCCACGCTGACCCGCCGCGGACTGCTCACCCCCGGCCGCCCGATCCGGGTCGCCTCCCAGCTCGGTGCGCTGCGCAAGTGGGGCTGGAGCCTGGCCGGTGAGCTGCGCCAGGCGGCCGCCCGCGACCCGGACCGCACCGCGATCGTCGACGAGCAGGGCGCCGAGCTGACCTACCAGGAGCTGCTGGACCGGGCCGAACGGCTGGCCCGCGCGCTGCGCGCGGGCTTCGGCGTGCAGACCGGCGACCGGATCGGGGTGCTCTGCCGCAACCACCACGGCCTGATCGAGACCATCGTCGCGGCGACCCTGCTCGGCGTCGACGCGGTGCTGGTGAACACCGGGCTCTCCGCCGCCCAGTTGGCCACCGTGGCCGAGGAGCAGGCGCTGCGGGTACTGGTGCACGACACCGAGTTCGCCGAGCGGGTTCTCGGCCTCCCCGCGGAGCTGCACCGGGTCGACGAGCGCGCCCGCGAGGAACTGATCGCCGGCGCCCTCCCCGGCGACGACCTGCGCCCGCCGGAGCGCGACGGGCGGATCATCGTGCTCACCTCCGGCACCACCGGCACGCCGAAGGGAGCCCGACGGCCCACGCCGAACGGCTTCGGCCCGCTGGTGTCCATCATCGACCGCATCCCGCTGCACACCCGGGACCGGGTGATGATCGCCGCCCCGATCTTCCACACCTGGGGGTTCGCCGCCCTCCAGGTCTGCTTCGCGCTCCGCGCCACCATCGTGCTGCACCGGCGCTTCGACCCGGCCGCCACGCTGGCCGCGCTCGTCACGCACCGGTGCGACGCGCTCTTCGCCGTACCGGTGATGGTGCAGCGGCTGCTGGAGGTGCCGGCGCCGGACCCGCGGCCGCCGCTGAAGGTGGTGGCGATCAGCGGCTCCGCGCTGCCCGGCAACCTCGCCCACCGGTTCATGGACGTCTACGGCGACGTGCTCTACAACCTCTACGGCTCCACCGAGGTCTCCTGGGCCGCCATCGCCGGCCCGGCCGAGCTGCGCGCGGCGCCCACCACCGCCGGCCGGCCGCCGCACGGCACCAAACTGCGGATCCTCGACGACGCGGGCCAGCCGGTGCCGGTGGGCCGGGTCGGCCGGATCTTCGTCGGCAACGAGATGCTCTTCGAGGGCTACACCTCCGGGGCGGAGCGGGAGAGCCGGGACGGCCTGCTGGACACCGGCGACCTGGGCCGGATCAACGCCGACGGGCTGCTCTTCGTCGACGGCCGGGCGGACGACATGATCGTCTCCGGCGGGGAGAACGTCTTCCCGTCCGAGGTGGAGGATCTGCTCGCCCGGCTGCCACAGGTCCGCGAGGCCGCCGTCATCGGGGTGCCGGATCCGGAGTACGGCCAGCGACTGGCCGCGTTCCTCGCCCTGCACCCCGGCGAGACCCTCGACCCCGAGGCGGTCCGCGAGTACGTCCGGCACTACCTGGCCCGGTTCTCCGTGCCGCGGGACGTCGTCTTCGTCAAGTACCTGCCACGCAACGCCACCGGCAAGGTGCTCACCCGGGAGCTGCGCCGCTACTACGGCTGAACGGCGCCGGTGTGCCAGTCGCCACAGAGCAGGTACGCGGTGCGGCGGGCGGCTCCAGCCGCGCCCCGACGTACTCGCGGTAGCCCTCAATGTCGGCCGGCAATCCCGCCACCTCCTCGCCTCACCGGTCAAACGGAGGCGGCAGCGGTGGGGGTTGCCCGGGTCAGCCGGGAATCGTGACCCGGCCGGCGACCGCGGCGGCGGCGATGTCCTTGCGGTAGTGGGAGCCGGCCAGCCCCACGCCGCCCACCAGGGCGTACGCGGCGTCCCGCGCGGCGGCGAGGTCGGCGCCGGTGGCGGTGGCGCAGAGCACCCGGCCACCCGCCGAACAGAGCGTGCCGTCCGGGGCCCGGCGGGTGCCGGCGTGGATGAAGCCCGCGCCCTCGGCGCCGCTGATCGCGTCACCGGTGCGGGGCGCGGCCGGGTAGCCCTCGGCGGCGACCACGACCGTCACGGCGGCGCCGTCCCGCCAGCGCAGCGGCGGGTGGTCGGCGAGCGTACCGGTGGCGGCGGCGTGCAGCAGCCCGCCGAGCGGCGTCTCCAGCAGCGCCAGCACCACCTGCGTCTCCGGGTCACCGAAGCGCGCGTTGAACTCGATCACCCGCGGGCCGTCGGCGGTGATCGCCAGCCCGACGTAGAGCAGGCCGGCGAACGGGGTGCCGCGGCGGCGCAGCTCGGCCAGGGTGGGGTGCACGACGTCGCGCATCACCTCGTCCACCAGACCGGGGGGCGCCCAGGGCAGCGGGGCGTACGCCCCCATGCCGCCGGTGTTCGGGCCGGTGTCGCCGTCGCCGACCCGCTTGAAGTCCTGGGCCGGCAGCAGCGGCAGCGCGGCCTCGCCGTCGGTCGCCACGAAGAGCGACACCTCGGGCCCGGCCAGGTACTCCTCGACCACGACCTGCCCGCACTCGGCGGCATGCCGGAGCGCGGCGGCCCGGTCGTCGGTGACCACCACGCCCTTGCCGGCGGCGAGCCCGTCGTTCTTCACCACGTACGGCGCGCCGAACTCGTCCAGCGCGACGCCGGCGGTCGCCTGGTCACCGCAGGTGTACGCGCGCGCGGTGGGCACGCCGGCGGCGGTCATCACGTCCTTGGCGAACGCCTTGGAACCCTCCAGCCGGGCGGCCGCGGCGGACGGGCCGAACACCGCGATCCCCTTCGCCCGCACCGCGTCGGCGACGCCGGCGACCAGCGGCGCCTCGGGACCGATCACCACCAGGTCGGCGCCGGTCTCCGTCGCCAGCGCGGCGACCGCCACCGGATCGTTCGGGTCGACCTGCCGCAGCTCGGCCAGCTGCCCGATGCCCGGATTGCCCGGCGCCGCGAACAACTTGTCCACCGCCGGATCGGCCGCCAGCCCGAGCGCGAGCGCATGCTCCCGCCCCCCACCACCCACAAGAAGTACCCGCACGACCCCGCATCCTACCCACGGCCCCCGCCCACCCCGCCCAGCCCGTGTTGATCATGAGGTTAACGGCGGCGACGGTGATCGACTTCGCCGCTAACCTCATGATCGACGGCGTTGGGCGGCGGCGATGGCTTGGCGGATGGTCTGGGGGATGTAGTGGGGGTCTAGGGTGTCGGGCCAGGTGAAGCGGAGGATGGTCCAGCCGGCGTTGACCAGGCGGTTCTGGCGGCGGCGGTCGGCGTAGGCCGCCTCGGGGGTGCCGTGCGGGCCCCGGCCGTCGGCCTCGGCGATCACCTTCGGTCCGCGCCAGCCCAGGTCACCGATGCCGAGCAGGTAGCCGTCGTCGTCGCGCACCTCCAACTGGAGGGCGTCCGGCGGCACCTTGCCGTCGACGCAGCGCAGCCGGGTGCGGGTCTCCAGCGGAGACTGCGCCCGGCCGTCGGCCTCCGCCAGGTAGCCACGCGCCGCCACCGCGCCCCGCCGGCCCCGGATCAACCGGGGTGTCGCCAGCAGGTCGTCGCCGTCGATGAGCCCTCGGTTCAGCGCGGAGTCCAGTACGCAGACCGCCGGGTACCGGCCGACGCGGAGGATCACTTCCGTGACCGTCGTGAGAGGGTCCGTGGCCGCCAGACCACCGAGGCTGACGATGGAGGCCGCTGGATGCTCCAGCTGGTGCACCACGAGGCCGGGTTCCTGGGCCCGTGCCAGCTTCGCCGCGACGCCCGGCAGCGCCACATGGATCTCATCACTGCGGGGAAGGCCGGCGATGCCGTGTAGTTCGGCTGCCGTCCCCAGCACCGCATGGGCCTTCGGGCCCAGGGACAGCAGCGCCGCCCGAATCAGACATCGTCGAGAGGGCTCCTCAGCCGTCGCGCGGCTCGCCAGGTAGACGGCCCTGGCAAGCCGACGCCAGCGGCCGAACGTGACGAGATTGTCGATCTCGTGCCGAGTGAACCCGATCCTTGTCGCCTGCGCCCGGGTCACCAGCCCGTCCTGCCCGCCGGCGATCCGCAGCAGCGCCATCCCCCGATCCATGACCCCCGACCATGGACCACCCCACCCCACCCCCACGACCCCTGTGGATAACCCCCCACCCCCCTGTGGACAACCGCCCCACACTCTCCATGTTGATCATGAGGTTAGCGGTGGGAACGGCGATCAACTTCGCCGCTAACCTCATGATCAACGGGGTCTAGCCGGGGGGTGGGGGGGTTGGGGGGGTGGGGGGGTTGGGGGGGTGGGGGGTGGGGGGGGTTAGGGGAGGAGGGGGTGGCGGAGGACGTTTTCTTCGCGGCCGGGGCCTACGCCGACGACGCTCACCCGGGTGTTGCAGAGTTCCTCGATGCGGGCGATGTAGCGGCGGGCGTTCTCCGGGAGCTCGTCCTCGGAGCGGGCCTTGGTGATGTCCTCCCACCAGCCGTCGAGCTCTTCGTAGACCGGCACCGCGTGGTGGAAGTCGGTCTGCGTCATCGGCATGTCGTCGACCCGCTTGCCGTTGATCTCGTACCCGACGCAGATCGGCACCTTGGGCAGGCCGGTGAGCACGTCCAGCTTGGTGATGACCAGGTCGGTGACGCCGTTCAGCCGGCAGGCGTAGCGGGCCACCACGGCGTCGAACCAGCCGCAGCGGCGCTCCCGGCCGGTGGTGGTGCCGTACTCGTGGCCGATCTTGCGCAGGTGCTGGCCGCTGTCGTCGAAGAGCTCGGTCGGGAACGGCCCGGAGCCGACCCGGGTGGTGTACGCCTTGCTCACCGCGATCACCCGGTTGATCGCGGTCGGCGGGATGCCCGCGCCCACGCACGCGCCGCCCGCCGTCGGGTTCGACGAGGTGACGAAGGGGTACGTGCCGTGGTCCATGTCGAGCATGGTGGCCTGGGCACCCTCCAGCAGCACCGTCTCGCCGCGGTCCAGCGCGTCCCAGAGCATCCCCCGGGTCTCCGCGATGTACGGCGTGAGCCGCTCGGCGTAGCGCAGGTACTCCTCGACCGTGGCGTCGACGTCGATCGCCTTGCGGTTGTAGACCTTGAACAGGATCTGGTTCTTCTCGCGGAGCGCGAGTTCCAGCTTCTTGCGCAGGATCCCCGGGTCGAGCAGGTCCTGCACCCGGATGCCCATCCGGGCGACCTTGTCGCCGTACGCGGGGCCGATGCCGCGACCGGTGGTGCCGATCCGGGCCGAGCCGAGGTAGCGCTCGACCACCCGGTCCAGCGCCCGGTGGTGCGGCATGATCAGGTGCGCGTCGCCGGAGATCCGCAGCCGGGAGACGTCCACGCCCCGCTCGGCGAGCCCGTCGATCTCGGTGAGCAGCACCTTCGGGTCGACCACCACGCCGTTGCCGATGACGATCTTCGCGTTCGGCGACAGCGCCCCGGAGGGCATCAGGTGCAGCGCGTACTTCTGCCCGTCCGGCGTGATGACCGTGTGCCCGGCGTTGTTGCCGCCGGAGTAGCGCACCACGTAGTCGACCCGCTCGCCGAGCAGGTCGGTAACCTTGCCCTTGCCCTCGTCGCCCCACTGAGCGCCGATGAGCACGATCGCTGGCATCTTCTCCGCCTCCAGAAGGCTCGGGTGCCAGGTGGCGACCGGTTGGCGAGCCCGGGGTGTCAGGTTAACAAGTAGTGACGGCGCGACCGGCACGGGTCGCGGCGAGAGGCGGGAGGCCGGTAGCGGTGTACGACGTGGTGCTGCTCACCCTCGGCTCGGAGCGGGACACTCCCGGGGGCTGCGGCAGCGGCGGTGCCTGCTGCGGCGGCGCGACCGGGGATTCGCCGGCTCCGGGCGCGACCGCGGCCGACGCCCCGGAGCAGGCCGGTGGCGAGCGCTGCGAGACGCCCCGGGTGCCGGTGCTGGCCTGCGCGGACGCGCTCACCGCGCGCGGCGCCCGGGTCGAGACGGTGACCGCCCGCTCCGACAAGGAGATCGACGAGGTGCTGGCCCGGCTCGACGGCCCGCCCCGCCCCGACGGCCTCACCTGGCCGGACCCGGACTCCAAGACCCGGCTGGTGGTCGCCACGGCCAGTGACGCACAGTTGCGCGCCGTCCTGCGCCGGCTGGTCCGGCGGTACGCCCCACCGCCCAGCCGCCGCCCGGACGACCTGGCCGGCAACCGTACGGTGCCGGACCTGCCGCCGGTGGGCGTACTCCCGCTCGATCCGGCCCGGAGCACGGCGCACCGCGACCTGGCGGCGCAGCTCGGCCTGCCCCGCGACCCGGCGGCGGTGGCCGCCGCGGTGCTGGACGGCACGGCCCGGCGGCTCGACCTGCTGCGCAACGACGGCGGCTCGGTGACCCTGGACGGCGCGCTGCTCGGCGCGGCCGACGACCAGGGCCGGCCGCTGCACTGGCGGGGCCGGGTCGAGGTGGACGACACAGTGCTCAGCAACGGCGACGAACCGCTGCTGGCCTGCGCGATCGGCAACGCCGGCGGGTACGCGCGACTGGACGACGTGGCGTTGCTCGGCGCGCCGGACCCGACCGACGGCAAGGTCGAGGTGGCGGTGGCCGTGCCGGTCGTCACCCGCTCCGCGTTGGGCAGGAAGCGGGTACGGCTGGAGGTACGCCGGGCCCGTGGCCGGGCCGCGTCCGTGCTCCCCCGGGACGAGAAGCTGCCCTACCTCGACGACGGGGTGGCGGGCGAGCTGAGCCGGAAGCGGTCCTGGTGGACCGAGCCGGGCGCCTGGGCGGTCTGGGTGGCCTGACCCCGGGCGCCTCCGCGACGGCCGGTCGGGCACGGCCGGTGGGCCTATCCTCGGCAGGAGGAATGGGGAGGAACCGTGGTGGACGACAACGCCGACCGGGTCCACATGCCCGGCCAGCAGCCGGTACCGGAGCGGGACATCGAACCACTCTGGCCGCCCGAACAGCTCGAGGGCGGCACCGACGCCCCGCCCTGGGCCGCCCACTCACCGACCTCGGCCAGCGCCGCCCCACCCTCGCCCGCCGACTACCCCTCGCTGACCGGCGGGGTGTCACCGCCCGGCGGATTGACGACCCCGGATTCCTCCGCCGCCCCGGCCCCCGGCCAGGGCTGGGCGCCCCCGCCCGTGGCCGCCGCGCCCCCGGCAGCTCCCCCGCCCCCGGTGCCCGTGCCGCCGACTCCGCCCACCCCACCGGCCGGGGCGTCCGCGGCCAGCGGGCCGCAGACCCCGCCCGGCCAGCCGCCCGGTGTCCCGACGCCGACAACCGGAGCGGCGAGCGCGCCGGCGTCACCCGCCCAGCCGCCCGGCACACCACCCCCGGCAACCGGGCCGACGAATCCGCCAGCACCACCGCTCCCGCCACCCGGCCAACGGACACCGGCAGCCGGATCACCGGCCCCGTCAGCGCCATTCGTGCGACTGCCCGGCGCGCCCATCCCGGCGGCCGGATCGTCGGCTCCGGCCAGCTCACCTGCCCCGGCACCCGGTGCGCCGACGCCGGCCGGCACGACGGTGGCACCCGGACGGAACGGCACCGAAGCGGTCAGGCTGGGCGCCAGTACCTCGGCCGGACCGGACATAGCCACGGCCGACCCGGCCGCGGAACGGGACGAGACAGCCGGGGCTCCGGTGGCGGCCGGCGTGCCGGCTCGCCGTACCGGTCAGCCCGTCAGGGTCGATCTCAACCTGCCCTTCACCCTCGACCAGGACGCGATGGCCGGACCGGCACCGTCCCGCCCGCCGGCAGGCCCGGTGCCGGCTCTCGCCGCGACCGCGGACCCACCTCAGGCCGACCCGCCCGTGACACCCGACCCGGCAGCGCCCGACCACCCCACCGACGCCCCACGACCCGACAGCTCCGGCCCTGCCTCCGGTCCGTCCCCGGCCGCCGGACCGACCCCGGGCGCCAGCCGGGGTACCGAGTCGCCCTGGGCCCAGCCGCCGCAGCGATCCGCCGCCGTCGAGTCGCCCGACGGCACGACCGAACCGGCGCCGGGTTCGCCCGCCTCCGGCTCGCCGGCCGCACCTGCCCTGGTGCACGGCACCATCGCCACGACGCAGCACGGACCCACCGTCCCGCACCAGGGCACCGCCCTGACCCCGGAGAGCGGGCCGCAGCAGGCCGGCGAGGCCGCGTATGCGCCGGGCGGAGCCCCGGGCGCGGAGCAGCCACCCGCGACGCCGCAACCAGGAACGCCGCAACCAGTGACCGCGGAGCTTCCCGGCCCACGGCAGGACGCGCCGCCGGGCTCAAGGACGGACGCGCCGCCGCCGGGGCCGTTCCCGCCGCAGCCGGGCTGGTATCCGCCCGGCTGGCAGCAGGGCCCGCCGCAGGCCGGGCCGGCCCCGCAGCAGCCGTACCGGCCGGCGGACGGGGTGACCCGGGTGCCGCCGGCCCAACCGGACCCGGACTGGGGTCCGGCGGAGACCGCGCCGCCGACCGCCGAGGACTTCGCCCGGCGCCGGCAGGTGCGCCCGGCCGACCCGGTGGCCACCATGGGCGTACGGGCGGTGATCAACAAGATCGGGTTGCGCCTCCCGCCGGGGCGGCACGAGCTGGAGGTCAAGCGCGACATCGACATGGTCCGGCGCAACTTCGGCGGGTTGCGCCAGGTGACAGTGGTGAACCCGAAGGGCGGCGCCGGCAAGACGGTGGCCATCCTGCTGCTGGCCATGACGTTCGGCCAGAAGCGCGGCGGCTACGTGCTGGCCTGGGACAACAACGAGACCCAGGGCACCCTCGGGATGCGCGCCCAGCAGGACTTCCACTCCCGTACGGTGCGGGACATGCTGCGGGACCTCGGCCAGTTCCAGGGCGCGCACGGGCGGGTGGGCGACCTGTCGCAGTACGTCCGCTCGCAGGGTGAGGGGATGTTCGACGTCCTCGCCTCGGACGAGTCGGCCACCGGCGGCGAGATGCTCACCGCCGCGGCGTTCGCCGAGATCCGCGAGGTGGTCAGCCGGTTCTACAAGCTGATCTTCGTGGACACCGGGAACAACGTCCGGGCGCAGAACTGGCAGGCCGCGATGGACGCCACCGACCAACTGGTGGTCACCATGTCGGCCCGGAACGACTCGGCCGAGACGGCCGCCCGGATGCTCGACCACCTGGAGCAGAGCGGACGGCAGCGGCTCGTCCGGCAGGCGGTGAGCGTGGTCTCCATGCCCCCGTCCCGCAAGGAGATCGACCTGCCGGCGATCCAGGAGCACTTCGCCGCCCGTACCCGGGCGGTGCTGCTCGCCCCGTACGAGCGGCTCATCGACACCGGCGAGCCGATCCGGTACGGGGCGCTCTCCTCGGCCACCCGGGACGCCTGGCTCAAGATCGCCGCAGCGGTCGCCGAGGGACTGTAGGCACCGGCCCGACGGCGTGGGCGGACGGCCGGCCCGGAACGCCGGGCCGGCCGTCGCGCCGGGTCAGTTGCTGGCCAGCGCGTCCGCGGCGGCCGGGTCGCAGTCCCGCAGGAACTGGGCGCAGCGGGCCGCCTCGTCGGCCTCGCCGATCGCGTCGGCCGCCCGGGACAGCACGTAGAGGCAGCGCAGGAAGCCACGGTTCGGCTCGTGCGACCACGGCACCGGGCCGTGCCCCTTCCAGCCGCTGCGCCGCAGCTGGTCCAGGCCCCGGTGGTAGCCGGTGCGCGCGTACGCGTACGCCGGGATCACCTGGCCCTCGGCGAGGGCGCGGGCCGCCAGCGCGCCCCAGCCCGCGCTGTAGCTCGGGAATCGCGCCGCCACCTCGGCGTACGCCTGGTCGCTGCCGGCCTGCTCGGCCGCCGACAGGGCGGCGTCGGCCTCGTCGTGCGCGGGGAGGAGGGTGGCCGGTGGCTCCGGCAACAGGTTCTGCATCGTCCCATTCAACCCGCTTCGCACACCGACACGCGAGGGGGTCGGGCAGACCGGATGGCTGAACGGCTGAGGAGTTGGTCACGCCTGCGGCCTATGCCGCCGTCAAGAATCTTCCACTACAACTATTGGTCCGGAGCCTCCCCAGGACCCGGTTACGCAGGAGCCCGGTGGCCACGGCCGCCGGGCTCCTGTCCGTCCGGCCCAGGTTTGCCGGCTGGACGGCGTTGGGCACGATGATCCGGTGCCGACTCCACCACCCGCGGACGTCATCGAGCCGCACATCTGCACCGACGAGATCGAGACCCGGGCCGCCTTCGACGAGCGGCTGTCCACCGGCAGCCTCGCCGGGCTGACCGTGCAGGGGCTCCGGCTCGACCTGGATCCGGTGCCCGACCTCACCGCCGTCACGGTCACCGGCACGCTCTTCGTCGGCTGCCGGTTCGCCAACCGGGAGGTCGGCGCCGACCTGGTCCGGCGTGGGGCGAACGTGGTGCCGCCGTTCTCCGGGCTGCCGTACCCGACCCAGCCGTCGCACCTCTACACCCCGGAGGAGCTCGCCGCCGGCTTCGCCGAGGGCGGGTTCGCCGGGATGTACGACACCCGGGTCTACGAGCACTTCCGCGCGCACGGCGGGGCGCTGCCGGAGGTGAAGGAGGCGCTCGGCCAGCGGCTGCACGACCACGGCGTGGACAACGCGCTGGCCGACGCCACCCGCGCCTGGCTGGCCGTGCACGGGCCGCAGTCGGTGGTCGGGGTGATGGGCGGGCACGCGGTGCCGCGCGGCAGCGTGCCGTACCGGATGGCCGCCGTGCTGGGCTGGGAGCTGGCCCGGGCCGACCGGCTGGTGGTCACCGGCGGCGGGCCCGGCGTGATGGAGGCGGCGAACCTCGGCGCCTACCTCGCCCCCCGGCCGGCCGAGGAGTTGACAGCGGCGATCGACCTGCTCGCCACGGCGCCCGACTTCACCGACCACGACCGCTACACGGCGGTCGCGCTCCAGGTCCGTGAGCGGTACGCGCCACCCGCCGTGCCCCGCCAGCGCGGCCTGGACCTGGACTGGGCGCGCACCGGCGGGCTGGCCATCCCCACCTGGCTGTACGGGCACGAGCCGGCGAACCTGTTCGCCGGCCGGATCGCCAAGTACTTCTCCAACGCGATCCGGGAGGACACCATCCTGCGGCTGGCCCGGGGCGGGATCGTCTTCGCCCCCGGCCGGGCCGGCACCCTCCAGGAGGTGTTCCAGGCGGCCACCAAGACCTACTACGGCACCGACGGGGCGAGCGGTGCGTACGTCTTCCTGGACCGCGCCTACTGGACCCGGGAGCTGCCGGTGGAGTCGCTGCTGCGGCCGCTGCTGGCGGCCTCCCCGTTCGGCGACCTGTCGGCGACCGTGCACCTCACCGACGACGTGCACGAGGCCGTCCGGCTGCTCACCGGCGCGGCCTGACCGGGCCGGGAACGCCGACGGCCGGCCCCCCGAGCGGGGAGCCGGCCGTCGCGGACGTCAGGCCGTCACTTCATCTTGGTGCCGGTCGACCGCAGGGCCTCGCAGGCCTCCACGACCCGGGCGGCCATGCCGGCCTCGGCGGCCTTGCCCCAGACCCGCGGGTCGTACATCTTCTTGTTGCCGACCTCGCCGTCGACCTTGAGCACGCCGTCGTAGTTGCGGAACATGTGGTCCGCCACCGGGCGGGTGAAGCAGTACTGGGTGTCGGTGTCGATGTTCATCTTCACCACGCCGTAGTCCAGCGCCTCGCGGATCTCCGACAGCAGGGAGCCGGAGCCGCCGTGGAAGACCAGGCTGAGCGGCTTCTCCTTGCCGTACTTGGCGCCGACCGCCACCTGGATGTCGTGCAGCACCTGCGGGCGGAGCTTGACGTTGCCCGGCTTGTAGACGCCGTGCACGTTGCCGAAAGTCAGCGCCGCCATGTAGCGGCCCTTCTCGCCGAGGCCGAGCGCGTCGACCATGGCCAGGCCGTCCTCGACGGTGGTGTAGAGCTTCTCGTTGATCGCGTTCTCGACGCCGTCCTCCTCGCCGCCGACCACGCCGACCTCGATCTCCAGGACGATCTTGCCCTTGGCGGCCTCGATGAGCAGCTGCTCGGCGATCTCCAGGTTCTCCGCCACCGGCACGGCCGAGCCGTCCCACATGTGCGACTGGAACAGCGGCTCCTCGCCCCGCTGCACCCGCTCCTGGGAGATCGTCATCAGCGGACGGACGAACTTGTCCAGCTTCTCCTTGGGGCAGTGGTCGGTGTGCAGCGCGATGTTCACCGGGTAGTTCTTGGCGACCTCGTGCGCGTAGGCGGCGAACGCGGCGGCGCCGGTGACCATGTCCTTCACCGACGGTCCGGAGAGGTACTCGGCGCCACCGGTGGAGACCTGGATGATGCCGTCACTCTCCGCGTCGGCGAAGCCCTTCAACGCGGCGTTCAACGTCTGCGAGGACGTCACGTTGATCGCGGGGTACGCGTACCGGCCGGCCTTGGCGCGGTCCAGCATCTCCGCGTAAGCCTCGGGGGAAGCGATGGGCATGTCGAACGCTCCTTACTAACCGCTGTCGGCCGTGCTGGCCGCTGTTGTCCATTGGGTGCGCCGGACCGCGCTGTCCTCCGCCGGCAGTATCCCGTAGGAGCGCCGCGCCGGCACAACCGACCCGGCGCACGTCCGCACTTCGGCGGCGACGGGCCGAACGGGTACCGTCACCGGGCCTCCCACCGGTCCGGCAGGACGACGCTGATCAGCCAGGTGACCACGGCCATCACGATGGCGCCCCAGAACGCCGCCCAGAAACCGTCCACTCGGAACGGCAGGTCGAGCGCGCCGGCGATGGCGTCGGTGAGCAGGAACAGCAGCGCGTTCACCACCAGCGCGAACAGGCCGAGGGTCAACAGGTAGAAGACGCAGCCGACCACCTTGATCAACGGCTTCAGCACCGCGTTGACCACACCGAAGATCAGCGCCACGACCACCAGCGTGAGCGCGTTGTCGCCGCCGGACCGGCCGCTCACCTCCACGCCGGGCACGATCAGCGTGGTGATCCACAGCGCGACGGCGGTGATCGCCAGCCGGATCAGGAAGCCCACGCTGCCATCCTGGCACCGGGCGTACCGGCCGGTGGGGCGATTCCGCCGACTGGACGTCCGTCCCCGGACCGGCTTCCCTCCGCGTTGCGAGCGGACGACCGGCGCAGCCCGTACGGTGTGTGGTGACCGTCCGCCGAGATCCAGGGAGGGACTGATGGCTCAGCCCGAGGAGGACTTCGCCCCCAGCGACCACCTCACCCCGGAGGAGCGCGACCCGGAGGCGGAGCCGGCCGACGCGGTCGAACAGGCCGCGTCGATCGACCCCGCCGACACCGAGACGGAGCCGCACCGGGGCCTGGAGGTCGACGACTGGGACGCGATGGAGCAGGCCCGGGTGGTCGCCGCCGACGAGGACGACTACCGCTGACGCGCTCAGTGGAGCCGGGTGACCCGCTCCGGGTGCTGCCCGGCCCACTGCGCCAGCCGGTCCTCGCGTAGTGCGGCGAGGAAGGCCGGGGCGGCCGCCGGGTCCGGGCGCAGGACCCAGCGGTCGCCCGTCCTCGATACGACGGCCGGAAGGCTGAGCCCGACCGGTTCGACCGACGCCAACTCGGGGACCACCTGCACCAGGTCGAGCACGGATCCGCCGGTCGTGGCCACGGTCAGCTCCGGGTCGAGCTCGGCGAGGATGCGGGAGAACCGCACCGGGTCGTGCAGCACGCCCTGTTCACCGGCGCGCCGGATCAGGCCGGCCGCGAAGCGCTGGGCGTTGCGGTCCCGGTCGACGCCGCCGTCGGGCAGGTCCCGGCGCTGCCGGAGCAGGTCGAGCGAGGCCCGGCCGTCGAGGCGCTGGCAACCGGCCGGGAAGACCCGGTCGGTGTGGCTCGACCGGACCCGCTGCGGCAGGCAGACCTCCACCCCACTCAGCAGGTCGGTCAACTGGCGCAGCACCGGAAAGGTGATCACCGCGCCGGCGTCGACGCGTACGCCGGTCAGGTCGGTCACCGTCCGCCGGATCAGCTCGTAGCCGCGCGCCAGGTCGAGCCCCCCGTCCGCCCGCGCGCCGTACGCGGCGGCCGCGTTGAGCTTGTCCCGTCCGTAGCCCGGGATGGCCACCTCCAGGTCCCGGGAGAGCGAGACCAGGTACGGCCGGCTGCGGTCGGCCGGAATGTGCACGAGCAGCACCGAGTCGGCCAGCGGTGGCATCTCGTCCCCGCGCGAGTCGACGCCGAGCAGCAGCACGTTCAGTGCCCCGGCGGGAGCCCGCCGGCCCGGCTCGACGAGCAGGGTGGCGTCCCCGGCGACCCGGTCGGGCGTGAACTGCGGTATCCCGACCCCCAGCAGCGCGAGCAGGGCGAGCGCGGCCCCGCCGGCCCCCAGCCGCCGCCGGCGGCGGCGCCGGACGGCGACCAGCCGGGCGATCGCCGCCCGCACCGGCCCGGTGGGCGGGGTCAGCGGCTCGTGCCGGGCGAACGCGGCACGCAGGTCGTCTTCGATCACGGTCAGGCCTCCACGTACTCGGCGCGCAGCGTGGCCAGGGCGCGGGAGATGGACGAGCGGACGGTGCCGACGGCGCAGCCCAGGATGTCGGCGATCTCGGCGTCGGGCAGGTCCTCGTAGTAGCGGAGCACCAGGGTGGCCCGTTGCCGGCGGGGCAGCCGGGCGAGCCAGGACCAGACCTGGTCCCGGTCCACCGCGTGCTGGGCGTGGTCGGCCGGCGCGGGCACCGCGTCGTCGGACTCCGCGCGCAGCAGCACCCGCCGCATCCAGGAACCCCGACGCCAGTCGACGTACTGGTTGGTCAGCATCCGGCGTACGTAGCGTTCGGGCGAGTCCGCCCGGGCCACTCGCCGCCAGTTGAGCTGGACCCGGACCATGGTGTCCTGCACAAGGTCCTGCGCCTGGTGCGGGTCGCCGGTCAGCATGACCGCGTACCGCAACAGCGCGGCCAGCCGCGAGTCCGCGAACTCCTCGTACGTCACTGCACCTCCCGGGCTCTGCCCCAGTTGACGGGTACGGGTCGGCGGAACGTTGCGATCGGGTTGCGATCGCCCCGCCGGCCGGGCACGGCGGCCCCCCGCTACGGCGAATTCCGTGAGAGCCTGACCACGCTCCGCTGTCAACCGGGAGGACGCCACCATGCTCCGGCACTCCGTCCGACGCTGGCTCGCCGCGACAGCCGTCGCGGCCGCGATCGTCACCCTCGCCGCCGTTCCCGCCGCCGCGGCCGGGCAACTGAGGCTCGCGTCGCGGGACGTGCTCGTCGCGCCCGGCCACAGCGCCCTCGGCCAGATCGACGTCAGGTTCGACGGCTACCCCGCACCACACGGTGTACCGGTGACTTTGGAGATCGACGCCGCCGAGGCGGCGGCGCTGGGCGGCTTCGAGGTCACCGCCGGCGGGTGGCAGTGCACACGTGACCGTGACCTGGTGCGGTGCACGACGGCCTTCGACAGGTGGGGCTACACCCCTCGGCTGTACTACCAGGTGAGCGCCCGCGCCGACGCCGCGCTGGCCGAGGAGGCCGAACTGACGTTCACCGTGACCTCGACGGTCGGCACCGCCACCCGGTCCAGCACGGCGACCGTGGTCGAGGGGGTCGACCTGCAGACGGAGCCGCGGACCACTCTCCGCGGCGCTCCCGGTGCCCGGTTCGAGCTGTCCAGCACCGTACGCAACGCCGGTCCGGGGCCGGCGGACGGCGCCGTGCTGGTCCTCACCGCCGACTGGCTGCTGGAGTACGCCGGCAACTTCCGCAACTGCCGGCACCTGGAGAGCCGGCCCACCATCTGCCGGTTCGACACCGAACTGCGGCCCGGGGCGACGTACCGGCTCTCGGCGCCGCTGCCGCTCGTCCTCAACCCGACCGCGCGCAGCGGCCTCGTGCTGACCAACCGTCTCCAGTGGTGGACGCCCGACGACTGGGCGCTGGCCGAGCGGGCGGAACCGGGGATGTCACTGCCGCCCGACACCCCCGGCGGCACCGGGGAGGAACTGCGCCTGGTCGAGCAGCCGGCGACCCGGCAGACCGACACCGCGCCGTGGAACAACTGGACCGCCGTGGACCTCACCGTCACCGGCGACCAGACGGCCGACGTGGCCGCCATCGGCAGCAGCGTCCGCGCACGGGTGGGCGAGCGGGTGCCGGTAACCGCCGCGTACCACAACCTCGGGCCGACCCGCGTGGAGATCTGGCGGACGATACCCCTGCTCCGGGTACGCATCCCCGAGGGCACCACGGCGGTCGAGGTGACCCACCTGTGCGCGCCGATCGACGCCAACGGCTGGCCCCCAGTCGGCGACGACGGCGAGCCGGGCGCGCGGGAGTACGGGTGCCACAGCGGAACCGACTTCGCCAGCGCGGGCGAACGCTTCGAGTTCGCCTTCACCCTCCGGGTCGACCGACTGACCGGGCCCACCTCCGGCACGGTGACCGTCGACGTGCCCGCCGACACCAACCCGGCCAACGACACCGCGCGGATCACCGTCACCCCGGGCAACGGCGGCACCGGGGGCAGCGGCGGGGACGGTGGGGACGGCGGCTCGCTGCCCATCACCGGTGCCTCCACCGGCCTGATCGCCGGCCTCGGCGCTCTGCTGCTCGTCGCCGGGGTCGGCGGCTACCTGCTGAGCAGAGGCCGCCGCACCCGCTTCATCGCCTGACCACCCCCATCACCACCGGTGCCCCACCGACCCAGTCGGCGGGGCACCCCCGTTCCACCCCGCCCCAAGCGAGCACCGAACATTCGCCCGCCGGTCCCAGCCCCAACCACGACAGCACGCCCACACCCAGCCCCAGCCCCAGCCCGGGACCCAAGCAGCACACACCCACCGCCAGCGGCCAGGAAACCAACGGACGGTGCCGGCCCACCGAGGGTTTCCGGGGGAGCCCCGCCCGCGCAGGGAGCAAGCCTGACCGCCCGGAGCGGGCGGGGCTCCCCCGGAAACCCCCCGCCGCAACCCAAAGCCCGACCCGAAAACGGGACGACGCAAGATCGAAGGCACTGACACCATTGGCCGCGTGCTGCTCACCCTGACCACCACCCACCAGCCGGCGACCGACCTCGGTCACCTGCTGGTCAAGCACCCCGACCGGGCGCACTCCTTCGACGTGCCGGTGGGCACCGCGCACGTGTTCTACCCGGAGGCCGGCGAGCAGCGCTGCACCGCCGCCCTGCTGCTCGACGTCGACCCGCTCCGGCTGGCCGGCGGGCGCGGCCGCAGGCGGCAGCCGGCTCCGGAGGGTTTCACGCTCGGGCGGTTCGTCAACGACCGGCCGTACGCGGCGTCGAGCCTGCTCTCCTCGGCGCTGTCCAGGGTGTACCGATCGGCGCTGCGCGGCGAGTCCCGGGAGCGGCCGGAGTTGGCCCGTACGCCGATCCCGCTGGAGGTCAACGTTCCGGTGCTGCGCTGCCGTGGTGGCGCCGACGTGGCGGTCCGGCTGTTCGCCCCGCTCGGCTGGGCGGTCAGCGCCACCGCCATCCCGCTCGACGAGCAGCACCCGGAGTGGGGCGACAGCCGGTACGTCGACCTGACCCTGACCGGCACGATGCGGGTCGCCGACGCGCTCAACCACCTCTACGTCCTACTGCCGGTGCTGGACGACGCCAAGCACTACTGGGTGGCCCCGGACGAGGTGGACAAGCTGCTCCGGGCCGGCGCCGGCTGGCTGGCCGACCACCCGGAGCGCGGCATGATCACCCGCCGGTACCTGGCACACCGGCGGGCCCTGGCCCGCCTCGCCGAGCAGCGGCTGGCCGACGAGCCGGCCGCCGCCGAGCCCGACGCGGTGGACGAGACCGCCACCGAAGGCGGCGTGCGCCAGCCGTCGCTGGCGGCGCGCCGCCGGGAGGCGGTCCTCGCCGTGCTCACCGAGGCGGGCGCGAGCCGGGTGCTGGACCTCGGCTGTGGCGGGGGCGCGCTGCTCGCGGCGCTGGTCGGCGACCGCCGGTTCACCGAGGTCGTCGGCACCGACGTGGCCACCCACGCGCTGGCCCTGGCCGCCCGGCGGCTGCGGCTGGACCGGCTGCCCGAGCGGCAGCGCGACCGGGTCCGGCTCTGGCAGTCGGCGCTGACCTACCGGGACGACCGGCTGCGCGGCTACGACGCGGCGGTGCTGATGGAGGTGGTCGAGCACGTCGACCCGGCCCGGCTGCCGGCGCTGGAGGAAGCCGTGTTCGGTCACGCCCGTCCGGGCACCGTCGTGGTGACCACGCCCAACGTCGAGTACAACGTCCGCTACGAGGGCCTGCCGGCGGGCCGGTTCCGGCACCCGGACCACCGGTTCGAGTGGACCCGCGCCGAGTTCGCCGCCTGGGTCGACCGGGTGGCCACCACCTACGGCTACCGCGCCGAGATCCGCGGGGTCGGCGACGACGACCCGCAGGTCGGCGCCCCGACCCAGCTGGCCGTGTTCACCCGGAAGGAGGAGAGCCGATGACCACCCTCGACATCCCCGAGCTGGCCCTGGTGGCGCTGGTCGGCATCTCCGGCTCGGGCAAGTCGACCTTCGCCCGCCGGCACTTCGCGCCGAGCCAGGTGCTCTCCTCGGACGCGTTCCGGGCGATGGTCGCCGACGACGAGAACGACCAGTCCGCCTCCGCGGACGCGTTCGACGCGCTGCACCACGTGGCCGCCACCCGGCTGCGGCGGGGCCGGCTCACCGTGGTGGACGCGACCAACCTCCAGCCGCACGCCCGGGCCGCCCTGGTGCGGGTGGCCCGCGAGCACGACGTCCTGCCGGTGGCCATCGTGCTGGACGTGCCCGAGGCGCTGGCCTGGGAGCGCACCGGAGCGCGCGCCGACCGCACCTTCGGCCGGCAGGTGCTCACCCGGATGCAGCGCGACCTGCGCCGCTCGTACGGGCAGTTGGCCCGGGAGGGCTTCCGCAAGGTGCACGTGCTGCGTGGCGTGGACGAGATCGACGCCGCCCAGATCCGCTACGAGAAGCTGTTCAACGACCGGCGCGAGCTGACCGGGCCGTTCGACATCGTCGGCGACGTGCACGGCTGCCGTGCCGAGCTGGAGGCGCTGCTGACCCGGTTGGGCTGGCGGCTGCACCGCGACGAGCGTGGCCGGCCGGTGGACGCGACGCACCCGGCGGGGCGTACCGCCGTCTTCGTCGGCGACCTGGTGGACCGCGGCCCGGACTCGCCCGGCGTGCTCCGCCTGGTGATGGGCATGGTCGCCGCCGGGCACGCGATCTGCGTGCCCGGCAACCACGAGCAGAAGCTGCTGCGCCGGCTGCGCGGCCGCGACGTGCGGCTCACCCACGGCCTGGCCGAGACGATGGAGCAGTTGGCGTTGGAGCCGGACGCCTTCGTGGCCGAGGTGGCGACCTTCGTCGACGGCCTGGTCAGCCACTTCGTGCTCGACGGCGGCCGGCTGGTGGTGGCGCACGCCGGGCTGAAGGAGGAGTACCAGGGCCGCGCCTCGGGGCGGGTGCGGGCGTTCGCGCTGTTCGGCGAGACCACCGGCGAGACCGACGAGTACGGCCTGCCGGTGCGCTACCCGTGGGCGCGCGACTACCGGGGCTCCGCGATGGTGGTCTACGGGCACACGCCCACCCCGGAGCCGGAGTGGGTGAACAACACCATCTGCATCGACACCGGTTGCGTCTTCGGCGGCCGGCTCACCGCGCTGCGCTACCCGGAGAAGGAGCTGGTCTCGGTGCCGGCCGCGCGGGAGTGGTACGCCCCGGCCCGCCCGCTGACCGCCGCCCCGGCCCGACCCGACCTGGTGCTGGAGCTGACCGACGTGACCGGCCGGCGGCACGTCGAGCACCCGTACGGCTCGCTGACCGTGCCGGCGGAGAACGCCGCCGCCGCGCTGGAGGTGATGAGCCGGTTCGCGGTGGACCCGCGCTGGCTGGCCTGGCTGCCGCCGACGATGGCGCCCTGCTCGACCTCGCGGCGGGACGGCTTCCTGGAGCACCCGGCGGAGGCGTTCGCCGACTACCGTGCGGCCGGCGTGGACCGGGTGGTCTGCGAGGAGAAGCACATGGGCTCGCGGGCGGTGGTGCTGGTCTGCCGGGAGCCGGACGCCGGGCCGTTCGGGCCGGGCGGCGGGGTGGTGCACACCCGCACCGGCCGGCCGTTCTTCGGCCCGCCGCTGGACGACGAGTTGCTCGGCCGGGTACGCGCGGCGGTGACCGCGGCGGGCCTCTGGGCCGAGCTGGAAACCGACTGGCTGCTGCTCGACTGCGAGCTGCTGCCCTGGTCGGCCAAGGCGGGCGGGCTGATCCGCGAGCAGTACGCCGGGGTCGGCGCGGCCGGTCGGGCCGCGCTGCCGGCGGCGCTGGCGGCCCTGGACGCCGCCGCCGGTCGGGGCCTGCCGGTGGCCGAGCTGCGCGACCGGATGACCCGCCGCCGGGACGAGGTGCTGGCCTACTCGGCCGCCTACCGGGCGTACGTGGGGCGGACCGACGGGCTGCGCGGGGTGACCCTCGCCCCGTTCGCGGTGCTCGCCGGGGCGAAGGCCAGCTACGCCGACCGGGACCACGGCTGGCACCTGGCGCTGGCCGACCGGCTCTGCGCCGCCGACCCGGAGTTCTTCACCGCGACCCGGCGGCAGGTGGTGGACCTCGCCGACGACGAGGCGGTGGCCGCCGCCACCGACTGGTGGCTGGCGCTCACCGCGGCCGGCGGCGAGGGCATGGTGGTCAAGCCGTACGCCGGGCTCGCCGCACGCGGCGAGCGGGGTTCGCTGCTCCAGCCGGGCATCAAGTGCCGGGGCCGGGAGTATCTGCGGATCATCTACGGCCCCGGCTACACCGAGCCGGAGCAGCTGGCCGCGCTGCGCGGCCGGTCGCTGGGGCGCAAGCGCGGGCTGGCGCTGCGCGAGCACGGGCTGGGGCTGGCGGCGCTGGACGCGCTGGTCGCCGGTGCGCCGCTATGGCGGCGGCACGAGCTGGTCTTCGCGATCCTGGCCTGCGAGTCGGAGCCGGTCGACCCGCGGCTGTAGGCGGGGGCGAGGGCGGGCGGCGGCTCGTGCCGGCGGGCACCCGGCCGGGCCGGTGCGGGTGTGACGTCGAGCACCGCCGCGCGGGGCGGCCACCTAGACTACGGACGTTCCGTCACCGAACCGGCATTCATCGGAGGTCACCTCGTGCCGACGCCCACCACCACCCTGGCCCTGGGGCCGAGCTGGCTCGATCCAGAGGTGTTGATCTCGACCTTCGGGCTGCTCGGCATCCTGGTCATCGTCTTCGCCGAGTCGGGCCTGCTGATCGGCTTCTTCCTGCCGGGCGACTCGCTGCTGTTCACCGCGGGCCTGCTCACCGCCGACGGGAAGTACATCACCTGGCCGCTGTGGCTGGTCTGCCTGCTGATCACCCTCGCCGCGATCGCCGGCGACCAGGTCGGCTACGCGTTCGGCCGCAAGGTCGGCCCGGCGCTGTTCCGCCGGCCCAACTCGCGGCTGTTCAAGCAGGAGAACGTGCTCAAGGCGCACGACTTCTTCGAGAAGTACGGCGCCCGCTCCATCGTGCTGGCCCGGTTCGTGCCGATCGTGCGGACCTTCACCCCGATCGTGGCCGGGGTGAGCCGGATGAACTACCGCACCTTCGTGACCTACAACGTGATCGGCGGGATCCTCTGGGGCACCGGCGTGACGGTGCTCGGCTACTTCCTCGGCCAGATCCCGTTCGTCAAGGCGAACATCGAGCTGATCCTGATCGCCATCGTCGGCATCTCGGTGGTCCCGATCGTGGTCGAGCTGCTCCGGGCGCGGATGGCGGCCAGGCGCGGCACCACCCCGCAGGAGCGGGCCGCGGCCGAGGAGGCGATCCGGGAGACCCGCGAGCACTACGGCAAGCACTGATCGGCCCGGCCGTCCGGCGCCGTCCCGGACTGGGATGGCACCGGACGATCGGTACGGGTCAGCGAGCCTTCTTGGTGGCCCGCTTGCGCGGCGGGGTCAGCAGATCGGCGATCGTGGCGATCGCGGTCGGGACCAGCCGGTAGTACGCCCACACACCACGCTTCTCCCGCTCCAGCAGGCCGGCCTCGGTGAGGATCCGCAGGTGGTGGCTGACCGTCGGCTGTGAGAGGCCGAGCGGCGCGGTCAGGTCGCACACGCACGCCTCGCCCTCGGGCGCCGACTGGATCAGGCTGAGCAGCCGCAGCCGGGCGGGGTCGGCGAGGGCCTTGAGGACCCCGGCGAGACGCTCGGCATCGGCACGTTCGATCGGCTCGCCGGCAAGCGGCGAGATCTGAGGCATAGTCATTTCAGCCAACGCAGTTCCCACGTATTCCATCCTTCCACCAGCAGCATCGATCCGCCTGCATATCAGCAGATCCGAATCGGCAGACTTTTACGCCACAAGGCCGAGGTCAGCCAACGTATAGGCCGCCCGATACGGCAATCCGGCGGCTCGCACCGCGTCGCCGGCGCCACGATCAACAATAACCGCCACCCCCACCACTTCGGCCCCGACCTCGCGAAGGGCCTCGACGGCGGTCAACACACTCCCCCCGGTGGTGGAGGTGTCCTCCACCGCCAACACCCGGCGCCCGGCCACGTCCGGACCTTCGATCCGGCGCTGCAACCCGTGCGCCTTGCCCGCCTTGCGGACCACGAAGGCGTCCAGCGGGCGATCAGTTTCGGACGCGGCGTGCAGCATCGACAGCGCGACCGGATCCGCGCCGAGCGTCAGCCCACCCACCGCGTCGTACGCCCAGTCGGCGGTGAGGTCACGCATCACCTGACCGACCAACGGCGCAGCCTGGTGATGGAGCGTGACGCGCCGCAGATCGACGTACCAGTCCGCCTCACGCCCGGAGGAGAGCACCACCCGTCCGTGGACCACAGCCAGGTCGGTAATGAATTTACGCAGGTCGTCGCGGGCCCCCATGGCGATAGAGGGTACTGCGGAAGTCTGGGAGCCGCGTGCGGGGTCCACCTGGATCCACCCTGCGGGCGAAAGATGGGTGGCGATGTCCGGCTACCCTGAGCAACCGCGTGCGGTACGCGGCCGGATGCCCGGCGCGCCGCGACGGCCCTCGATCGCGGCGTGCGGACTCAGCCGTCCTCGCGGCCGATCCGGCCCCGGGTGTCCCGGGAGACCACCTCGAGCAGTCGCCGCGGCGCGTGCCGCAGACCGGCCACGGCCAGCTTGTACTTCCACGCCGGCACGCTGACCAGCTTGCCTTTCCGCAGGTCACGCAGGGCTTCGTCGACCACGTCGTCGGCCCGCAGCCACATCCAGCCCGGCGTCTTCGACATGTTGATGCCGGCCCGGTCGTGGAACTCGGTGCGGGTGTAGCCGGGGCAGAGCGCCATCACGCGCACCCCGAACGGGCGGGTGGACTGGCCCACCGACTCGCTGAAATTGGTCACCCACGCCTTGCTGGCCGAGTACGTCGAACCCGGCATGACCGCCCCGAACCCGGCGACGGAAGAGACATTTATCACTGCCCCGCGCCGGCGCTCGGTCATCGGCCGGAGGGCGGCCAGGGTCAGCCGCATCACCGCGTGCACGTTGAGCCGGAGCAGCCGGGCCTCGTCCTCGACGGACGACCGCAGGAACGGCTTGTTCAGGCTGATCCCGGCGTTGTTCACCAGCAGCTCGACCGGGGGCTCCGCGGCGAGCCGCCGTTCCACCGTGGCGCATCCGTCGTCGGTGGACAGGTCGGCGGGGATGGTCTCCACCGTCCGGGCGTGCCGGCCGGTCAGCTCCGCGGCCATCTCGGCGAGACGGTCGGCGTCCCGGGCCACCAGCACCAGGTGCCAGCCGTCGGCGGCGAGCCGGCGGGCGAAGGCCGCACCGATGCCGGCCGTGCCTCCGGTGATCAGGGCCCGGCGCTCGGTGTCGGGCTGGTCGACGGTCACGGGACCTCACCTGGGCGGGTACGGGGGCGCCAGCGGCGCCGTGGGCGGCTGCTGCCGAGCGGTCGGGTCGACCGGCGGGCGCCGGCGGAACCACGCGTTCGCCGCCGGCAGGGCCAGCAGCGCGGCCACCACAAGGTAGCCGAGCACCTGACCGACCGAAAGCCCCGCGTTGACCGGCAGCCACCAGCCCGGCTGGGCATCCCCGAGCAGGGCCAGCAGTTCGGCGGTGGCCCGCTCGTCGGCGCCCAGGCGCAGCGGGGCGGCCCGCTGCCCGACCAGCACCGCCAGCCCGCAGCAGCCGAAGACCAGGCCCAGCCCGCTGACCACCCAGGTGCCCACCCGGGCGCCGGAGCGGCCGGCGAGCAGGCCGAGGGCCAGGCCGGCGAGGAGCAGCCCGACCAGCAGGCTCACCACCGCGGTGAGCACGGTGGACACCCGGAGCAGGGTGACCATGCCGTCGATCTCGTCGGGTCGGGCCGAGGTGCCGGCGGCGGCCGACCGGAACTCCGCGACGGCGCCGCCGAGGGCGAGCAGGCCGGCGACGGCGTACCCGAGCGCGGCCACCGCCATCACCGCCAGCACCGCGGCGGCCAGCGAGACCACGGCCGGACGACGGGCCGGGGCCTGATCGGGGTACGACACGACGAGTCCCTCCGGTAGGCGTCGGATGCAACCTACTCGGAGGGACCGTCGGCGTCGTCGCTATCCGGCGCTCAGCTCACCGGCGGCGGGGTCGGGCCGGGGCGGTCCGACCCGGGCTGCCCACCCGGCTGCTCCGGGCCGCCTTGCTTGCTCCCCGGCTGCTGCGGGCCACTCGGGTAGGGCGGCTCGGTTGCGCCGCCCGGCTGGCCGGGGGCCGGCGGGTAACCCGGCGTGGCCGGGTAGCCGGGCTGGCCCGTGGCCTGCGGGTAGCCGGGCTGGCCGGGGGTCTGCGGGTAGCCGGGGTAGGAGGCGCCGGGCACCGGGGGCTCCCACGCCTGCTTCGGCTTGCGGAAGAACTCGTTGGCCTTGGGCAGCGCCAGCAGGATCAGCGCGGCGAGCAGCGCCAGCAGCGAGACCACCCCGAGCAGGACGGTGACCGGGGTGACCCACGCGGGCAGCCGGTCGTCCAGCATCCGCTGGATCTCCTCGCCGCTGGGCACGTCCCCGTCGGTGCCTCCGGCCCCGCCGAAGCTGCCGGTAACGCCGCCGATCAGGTTGCCGCCCGTGCAGCAGACCATGATGCCGCCGAGGATCCAGGTGCCGATCCGCGAGCCGTTGCTGCCCCGGTTGTTGAACAGGGCCAGCACCGCGAGGCCGAGCGACAGCAGCAGGAACAGGATGCTGGAGGCGATGCCCGCCGCGAACGCGAAGTCCGCGACGTTCTGCATGCCGTTGGCCGAGGTGCCGCTGTACGCCTCGTCCAACACGTCGCGCACCGTGCCGATGGTGGCGAGCGTGATGATGAGGCTGATCACCTGGAGAACGGCGAACAGGATCAGCAGGTAGCTGGATATCGTCACCACGCCCGGCCGTGACCGGGCCGGCTGGTTCTGGGTGTCGACCACGATTCTCCTTCCCTAGATCGCGCCCACACCGTATCGACAACGGGCCAGTGTGGCATGCCACGGCGACGGGACCCGCCGGGACGATCAGTAGCCGCGCCACTCCGCGCGGGCGTACTCGAGCACCCGCGGTTGCAGCAACGTGGAGGCCGGCACGTCCAGCCGACGCCGGTCGGCGGGGAAGGCCCCGGCCGCGGCCAGGGTCGCCGCGTCGAGGAAGCGCAGCGCCGGCGCGTCCGCCGGCAGCGCCAGGGCGGGCGGGGTGGCGCCGGGCGCGGCGAGCAGGAAACCCCAGTCGCCGAAGGAGGGCACGTCCACGTGGTACGGCGTGGTGGCGAAGCCCGCCTCACGTAGCGACGCCTCGATCGACCAGTACGACCGGGGCGCGAAGTACGGCGACCCGGACTGCACCACCAGCCGCCCGCCGTCGGCGAGCACCGCGCGCACCAGCGCGTAGAACTCGACGGTGTAGAGCTTGGCGGTGGCCGTCTCGTCCGGGTCGGGCAGGTCGGCCACCACCGCGTCGAACCGGTCGGCGGCGGTCCGCAGCCAGGTGAACGCGTCGGCGTGCAGCACCCGCACCCGGGGGTCGTCGAGCGCCCCGCCGTTGAGCCGGCGTAGCTGGGGCTCGCTGCGGGCCAGCGCCACCACCGCCGGGTCCAGGTCCACCACGGTGACCCGCCGGACGTCCGGGTAGCGCAGCAGCTCGCGGACCGCGAGCCCGTCACCGGCGCCCAGCACCAGCACCTCGCCGCGCGGCCCGTTCAGCACCGGGTGCACCAGCGCCTCGTGGTAGCGGTACTCGTCGGACGAGCTGAACTGGAGGTCACCGTTGAGGTAGAGCCGCAGGTCGGTGCTGGTGCGGCCGGGTTCGTTGACCGAGCGGGTCAGCACGATCTCCTGGTACCGGCTGCGCTCGGCGTGCACCACCGGGTCCCGGTAGAGCTGCTGCCGGGCGGTCAGCTCGAAGTCGTACGCGGTCACCCAGGCGTACCCGAGGCAGAGGGCGACCGCGACGGTGCCGGCGCCGAGCGCGACCCGCGCCCGGCGGCTCAGCTCGCGGCGGAAGACCGTGCAGACCAGCGCGACCCCGGCGGCGGCGTTCACCGCCCCGACCACCAGCGCGCCCTTGAGCTGGCCGAACGCCGGCAGCAGCAGGAACGGGAAGGCCAGCCCGCCGAGCAGCGCGCCGACGTAGTCGGCGGCGAACAGGTCGGCGACCGCGCTGCCGGCGGCCTGTTCCCGGATCCGTTGCAGCAGCACCATCAGCAGCGGGATCTCCGCCCCGATCAGCAGCCCGAGCACGAAGGCGGTGCCGACCAGCGCCGGCCCGTAGAGGTCGAGCCAGGCGAAGGCGGCGTAGAGGCCGAGCACCGACAGGCCGCCGAGCAGCGCCAGCGCCAGTTCGACGGCGGCGAACGCGGCGGCCGCCCGAGACTGCAACGGCTTCGCGGCCAGCGCGCCGACGCCCATCGCGAAGACCATCACGCCGAGCACGATCGACGCCTGGCCGACCGTGTCGCCGATCAGGTAGCTGCCCAGGGCGACCAGGGCCAGCTCGTAGACCAGGCCGCAGGCCGCGCAGACGAAGACCGCGAGCAGCACCGCCGCCCGGGCCAGTCGCCAGCGCGGCCGGGCCGGCGCCTCGACGGTCACGCCTTCTCCGAGGTACGCGACGCGGCGGGCGCGCGCCCGGCGCGCTGCGCCGGCACGGCGCCCCGCTGCGCCCGCTGGCGGCGGCGCTGTACGACGCCGACGGTGACCAGCAGCGCGGTGACCAGCAGCAGGCCGACCGCGGCGAGCAGGTAGCCCCAGCGGTCCCGCCACAGGTCGCTGCCGGTCTCGGGCAGCGGCGACGGTGCCGTCGCGGCCTCGGTCGGGGCGGCGGCCGGCTGGACCGCCCCCGCCTCGGCGGCGAGCAGCGGCAGCATCACGGCGGCCCGGGTGACGGCCCAGCCCGGGTCGTCGATGAAGACCTCCCGGGTGACCCCGAGCCGCTCCAGACCGCTCTCCATGCGCAGCAGTTCGGTCGAGGAGAAGTCGGCGGAGCCGGTGACGTCGACGTAGGCGTTGTCGTCGCTGTCGCTGCTCTCCGACGGGTAGTAGATCCGGGCGCTCACCTGCACCCAGCGCGGGCAGGCCGGGTTGTCCTCGACCGCCACCCCGGCGCCGAGGTTGGAGCCGACGCTGACCGGGTCCCCGTAACTGAAGTAGTCAGTCAGCTCCCACCCGTAGCAGACGCCCTGGCTGGCCGAGGAGCGGGCCAGGATCGCCAGGCTGTCGTCGCGCTGCTGCGCGGTCGGCGCCGTCACGTCGGCGTCCCCGTCGTTGTTGAGCACCCCGGCGATGACGCAGCCGACCACCACCACGGCGATGCTCACCCAGGTGATCCAGATGGCTGCCTTGGACGAGGTGTTCCGGCCCTTGGCCGGTGTGCTCCTGGCGGTCGCCATCAGCTGATCGCGGCGGCGATGATCGCGCCGGTGGCCAGGTGGACGACGGCGGAGACCCAGACGGCGGGGTGCGGCTCCGGCTCGACCAGCAGCTCGCCCAGCCGGCCCGGGGTGGCCGCGTCGAGCAGCAGGAACGCCGCCGCCATGATGACCAGGCCGAGGACGCCGTACGCGGCCGCGCCGACCAGGCCGAGCACGAAGTCGTCGTCGCTGGCGGCGATCGCGGCGACCACGATGATGCCCACCCCGGCCAGGTTCGAGGCGAGCAGCAGCGCGGCGTTGCGGTTGCGCTCGTTCCAGATCAGCTCGTTGAGCTTGCCGGGCGTGGCCACGTCCACCAGGACGTAGCCGATGCCCATCAGCAGGACGCCGACCACCCCGTAGGCGAGGGTGACCAGCAGATCGGTGACGAGGGTCTGCACAGGGTTCTCCAGGGTGAGGGGGATCGACGTGCCGGGTACGCGGGAGCCGGGGTTACTTGCCGCTGCCCGGGCCGCCGCCCCGGACGGTGTTGCCGCGTCCCCAACCCCAGTAATTGCCGACCGTGGAGTGGTAGCGCGGGTAGGCGGTGCGCAGCCGTTCGAGCAGGATCACCGAGCCGGTGGCGATCGGCAGGATGACCACCGAGTCGTCGTCGTAGCGCAGGTAGACGCCGCTGCCGTCGACGTACTGGTCGGCCGGCTGCCAGGCGTCGGTGACCTCCTTCGCCACCTGGCTCGGCGACCGGGGCGACGTGTACGCGACCGCGTCCGCGCCGATGTCCCGGCTGGCGGCGCGGGTGTAGCGGTCCTCCACGTAGCCGCGCGGCGAGAAGTTGCCGTAGAAGATGGCGAACGCGGCGACCAGCGCGCCGATGACGGCGAACACCACCCCCACCACGAACCAGCGTCGGTACGTCATCGCAGTGCCACCACCGTTTCGGTCAGGACCAGCTCGTTGGTCTGGGGGTACGCGTGCCAGGTGCGCCAGCCGAGGGCGCCGTCCGGCGAATCGGGCCGCACCGCCAGCGCGGTGACCGCGTCGACGTCGCCGGGAAAGACCCCGACCAGCGCGTACGGGTCGTCGGCCAGGTCGGCCCGGAGGGCGGCCACCCGGTCCCGCAGGCCGCTGCCCTCGGGGCGCAGCACGGTGGCGGTGAACCGGTAGCCGGCCCGCTCGTCGTGCAGGGCGCCGGGCAGTTCGGGGGGCCGGCCGGGCAGGCAGGCCACGGTCTCGGTCAGCGCCGCGCCGGGTGCCCGCAGCACCACCTGGTGCGAGGCGCCGAGCAGGCGCAGCCGCAGCCGGACGCCGCCGGGCAGGTCGAGGTCGAGCACGTGCAACGCGGGTCGCTCGACGTCGTCGAGGGCGAGGCTGAGGTCGGCCGCGCTGGTGTCGACGTACGGGGCGTGCAGGGTGACGATCACCGGTCGGTCCCGCCCTGGGGGTAGATCATCACCTCGGCGCGGTGCAGCACCTCGCCCCGGGCCACCTCCCAGCCCGCCTCGCCGTACGCCTCGAAGGAGAGCCGGGCGCCGCCGGGGGCCTGGTAGTCGTGGTAGCGCATGGTGCCGTTCGGGTCGAGGCCGGTGGTGCCGGTGGCGGTGTAGCGGGCCTGCCCGGACTCGTCCCAGCTGTAGCGGCGGCCGGCGAAGTCGATGGTCGGGGCGCCCGGGGTGATCGTGGCGGCCGGCTCGGCGGTCCAGAGCACCAGCTCCAGCTCCGGGTCCTCCTCGACGGAGAGCCAGCGGCGCACCCCGGCGGCGTCGTCCAGCAGGTGCTCGGTCCAGCTCCAGCCGCCCTCGACCAGCCGGATCGAGCCGCGCACCGCGTAGGTCACCTGCCGGATCTCCACCAGATCGCCGGGTTGCAGGCGGCGCGGGTCGCCGCGCAGCGCGTCGGCGTCCCGGTCGCGCAGCGGGTCGGCCGGGGCCGGCCGGCCCTGCGGGCGGGACCGGGCGCGGCGCAGCGCCACCACCGCGACCACGACTCCGGCCACCCCCACCAGGCAACCCACCGCCGTCGCCAGGTACGCCACCGACCCGTTCAACCAGCACCTCCCCAGGTACGTCGGCGGAGACGGTAACAACCCCGCGCACCTGACCACATCACGTGTCGCACCGGTGACCGCCCGACTACCCGGCGTCCCCGGATCGGTGGCGGTCGGCGCGGTGGACGGGTCGGTGGGATGGACGTGCCGGGCTGCCGGCGGACGGGCTCATGGCACGCACCGTACGGATCCGCGGCCCGCCCTCGGCAGGCCCGATCGGGCAGCTCGGGCCGGCGAAGGGGTCATGCTCCGGCGAGCCGCTCCGCGGCGTACTCGCGCAGCGTGGCGCGGCCCATCACGCAGCCGCTGAACGTGGTGAACTCGCCCGGGTCGTCGGCCAGCGCCGACCAGGCCGCCCGGCCGGCCGCCGGGTCGAGGCGTTCCAGCAGCGCCGCCGCGTACGCCCGGCCGGCCGGCGAGCCCTTGGCGAGCAGTCGGTCGAGGTGGGCGCGTACCTGCTCGGGGTGTTCGGCCAGCGCCGCCTCCACCCGCCGGTACGCCTCGGTCGCCGGCAGCATCGTGCCGGCGATCCCCACCCCGCCGAACGCCACCGTGTCCGCCCCCGCAAGCTCCCGCACGGCGGCCCCGAGCTCCCGCTCCCAGCCGTTCTTCCCCATCCCACCCATCCCACCCATCCCCCCACCATTCCCCGAACGCCCCCACCCCACCCCTCCCACAGTGTTGATCATGGGGTTAGCGGCAGTGATCGAGATCAGATTCGCCGCCAACCTCATGATCAACGCGGCTGGGGTGGGGGGTGGGGGGTGGGGGGTGGGGTGGGTGGGTGGGGTTAGGAGGGGGTGATGGTTAGGGTGTCCTTGGTTTCGGCGAGGTCGACCTTGACCGTGTCGCCGTCGCGGATCTGGCCGGCCAGGAGGGCCTTGGCGAGCTGGTCGCCGATGGCGGACTGGACCAGGCGGCGCAGCGGGCGGGCGCCGTAGATCGGGTCGTACCCGTGCTCGGCCAGCCAGCCGCGGGCCGTCTCGGTGATCTCCAGGCCCAGCCGGCGGTCGGCGAGCCGCTTCCGCAGGCGGTCGAGCTGGATGTCCACGATGGCGCGCAGATCGGCACCCTGTAGCGCGGCGAAGACCACGATGTCGTCCAGCCGGTTGAGGAACTCCGGCTTGAAGTGCGACCGGACCACCGCGAGGACGCCCTCCCGGCGCTGCTCCTCGGCCAGCGTCAGGTCGCTGATCACCGACGACCCGAGGTTGGAGGTGAGGATCAGGATCGCGTTGCGGAAGTCCACCGTGCGGCCCTGCCCGTCGGTGAGCCGACCGTCGTCGAGCACCTGGAGCAGGATGTCGAAGACGTCCGGGTGGGCCTTCTCCACCTCGTCCAGCAGGATCACCGAGTACGGCCGGCGGCGCACCGCCTCGGTGAGCTGGCCGCCCTCCTCGTAGCCGACGTAGCCGGGCGGGGCGCCCACCAGGCGGGCGACGGAGTGCTTCTCGCCGTACTCGCTCATGTCGATGCGGACCATGGCCCGCTCGTCGTCGAAGAGGAACTCGGCGAGCGCCTTGGCCAGCTCGGTCTTGCCGACACCGGTCGGGCCGAGGAAGAGGAAGCTGCCGGTCGGGCGGTCCGGGTCGGCGACCCCGGCGCGGGCACGGCGGACCGCGTCGGAGACGGCGCCCACCGCCTCGGACTGACCCACCACGCGGTCGCGCAGCGACTCCTCCATCCGGAGCAGCTTGGCCGTCTCGCCCTCCAGCAGCCGGCCGGCGGGGATGCCGGTCCAGGACGCGACCACGGCGGCGATGTCGTCGGCGCCGACCTCCTCCTTGAGCATCGCGCCGTCGGCCTGGAGCCGGGCCAGCTCCTCCTCGGCCGTCGCCAGGTCGGCCTTCAGCGCGGGGATCCGGCCGTAGCGCAGCTCGGCGGCGCGCTCCAGCTCCCCGTCGCGCTCGGCGCGCTCGGCCTCGCCGCTGAGCCGCTCCAGCTCCTCCTTGGCGGTGGAGAGCTTGGTGATGTGGCTCTTCTCCAGCTGCCAGCGCTCCGACAGCGCGGTGAGCTGCTCACGCTTGTCGGCCAGCTCCTTGCGCAGCCGTTCCAGCCGCTCGGCGGAGGCGGCGTCCGGCTCCTTGGCCAGCGCCATCTCCTCGATCTCCAGCCGGCGCACCGCCCGCTCGATCTCGTCCACCTCGACCGGCCGGGAGTCGATCTCCATCCGGAGCCGGGACGCGGACTCGTCCACCAGGTCGATCGCCTTGTCGGGCAGGAACCGGTCGGTGATGTAGCGGTCGGAGAGGGACGCGGCGGCGACCAGGGCGGCGTCGGTGATCCGTACGCCGTGGTGCACCTCGTAGCGCTCCTTGAGCCCGCGCAGGATGCCGATGGTGTCCTCGATGGTCGGCTCGCCGACCAGCACCGGCTGGAAGCGGCGCTCCAGCGCCGGGTCCTTCTCGATGTGCTCGCGGTACTCGTCCAGCGTGGTCGCGCCGACCATCCGCAGCTCGCCGCGGGCCAGCATCGGCTTGAGCATGTTGCCGGCGTCCATCGAGCCCTCGCCCTTGCCGGCGCCGACCACGGTGTGCAGCTCGTCGAGGAACGTGATGACCTGCCCGTCGGAGTTCTTGATCTCCTCCAGCACGGACTTCAGCCGCTCCTCGAACTGCCCCCGGTACGACGCACCGGCGACCATCGCGCCCAGGTCGAGCGAGACCAGCTTCTTGTCCCGCAGCGACTCCGGCACGTCGCCGGCCACGATCCGCTGGGCCAGCCCCTCGACGATGGCGGTCTTGCCGACGCCGGGCTCGCCGATCAGCACCGGGTTGTTCTTGGTACGCCGGGACAGCACCTGGATCACCCGGCGGATCTCCGAGTCCCGGCCGATCACCGGGTCGATCTTGCCGTCCCGGGCGCTGGCGGTCAGGTCGACGCCGTACTTGGCCAGCGCCTGGTAGGTCTGCTCCGGGTCGGCGGTGGTCACCCGCCGGTCCCCGCCGCGCACGGTCGGGAAGGCGGCGACCAGGTTCTCCTCGGTGGCGCCGGCGGACTTCAGCGCGCCGGAGACCGCGCCACCCACCCGGGCCAGGCCGGCCAGCAGGTGCTCGGTGGAGGTGTACTCGTCGCCCAGCGGCCGGGCGATCTGCTCGGCGGCGCCGATGGCGTTGACGAACTCGCGGGCCAGGGTCGGCTCGGCGATGCTGGAGCCGCGCGCGGCGGGCAGCGCGTCGACCGCGCGCTGGGCGGCCCGGCGCAGCTCGGCCGGGTCGGCCCCGACGGCGCGCAGCAGGCCGGCAGCGGTCGACCCCTCGGTGTCCAGCAGCGACAGCAGCAGGTGCCAGGGCTCCACGGTGGCGTGGCCGCGCTGGTTCGCCAGCGCGACGGCACCGGTGATGGTCTCGCGGCTCTTGGTGGTGAGGCGTTCCGTGTTCATGGGCTCCCCCGGATCGGCGTGTCCACTGGGAAGGACACAACCAGAGTTGAGCCTATTCCGCTCAACCCTGGCCGTGTGAGCTGAGTCACTCGGCGCGGCGCCAGCGCCAGGCGAACTCGCCGGCCGCCGGCGGCGGGCCGGGCAGCGGGGGGTCGGTCACGGCCAGGCCGGCCAGCAGCACCGCCAGGTGGCGGCGGCGTAGCTGCCGGGTCCGCGCCGGATCGGGTACGCGCAGCGCGGCGCAACCCTCCAGCAACAGCCCGACGTCCTGGGGTACCACGTCGGGCCGGAGTCGACCGGCGGCGTGGGCCCGCTCCACCAACGCGACGGTCAGGTCGTTGGCGCGCATCGCGTCCCGGCCCATCTCCTCGGTCGGGGTGAAGGTGCCGGCCAGGTGGACGGTGAGCGAGTGCACGTCGGCGTCGACCACGCGCTCCAGGAAGCCGGCGAAGCCCCGCCAGCCGTCCGGCTCGGCGAGCGCCGCCTCGGCCTCGGCCACGTAGCGGCGCAGCCCGTCGTGGCAGAGCCGGCGGAGCAGGTCCTCCTTGCCCGCGTACCGCCGGTAGAGGGCGCTGATGCCGACGCCGGCGCGGTCGGCGACGGCGGCGATCGGCGCCTTCGGGTCGTCGAGGAAGACGGCGCGCGCCGCCTCCAGGATCACCGCGTCGTTGCGGGCGGCCTGTGCGCGGCGGCCGGCCAGCGGCGCGGCGGGGTTTCCGGTCGGGTTCGGCATGGGTCCAGATTAACAGTGGAACGGATCGTTCCGCTCTGCTATGGTGAAGCGGAACGAAGCATTCCGTTCTGAAGGAGCAGAGATGACCGCCACCGAGATCCGCCCGTTCCGCGTCGAGGTCCCGCAGGCCGCCCTGGACGACTTGGCCGACCGGCTGCGCCGGACCATCTGGCCCGGCGAGCTGCCCGGCGGCGGCGGCGCGTACGGGATGACCACCGAGCGGGTCCGCGGCCTGGCCACCTACTGGCTGGAGACGTTCGACTGGCGGGCGGTCGAGGCCCGGCTGAACGCCCACCCGCAGTTCGTCACCGAGATCGACGGCCAGCGGGTGCACTTCCTGCACGTCCGGTCGTCCCGGCCGGACGCCACCCCGCTGGTGCTCACCCACGGCTGGCCCGGCTCGGTGCTGGAGTACCTGGACGTGATCGCCCCGCTGACCGAGCCCGCCGACCCGGCGGCGCCGGCGTTCCACCTGGTCATCCCGTCGATCCCGGGCTTCGGTTGGTCCGGCCCGACCGGCGAGGCCGGCTGGAACCGCTACCGAACGGCCCGCGCCTGGGCCGAGCTGATGAGCCGGCTGGGGTACGAGCGCTACGGCGCGGTCGGCAACGACGGCGGCTCGCTCATCTCGCCGGAGCTGGGCCGGATCGACCCGGAGCACGTGCTCGGCGTGCACGTCACCCAGCTCTTCTCGTTCCCGTCCGGCGACCCGGCCGAGTTCGCCGACCTCTCCGCGGCCGACCAGGCGGCGCTCAAGCACCTCCAGTGGTTCTACGAGAACAAGTTCTCCTTCAACCAGGTGCACAGCCAGCAGCCGCAGACCCTGGCCTTCGCGCTGGCCGACTCGCCGGTCGGGTTGCTCGCCTGGAACGCGCAGCTGTTCGACGAGAGCCTGGACGACGAGTTCGTCGTGGCCAACGTGGCGCTCTACTGGTTCACCGGCACCGCCGCCTCGGCGATCCGGTTCTACTGGGAGGACGCGCACGCCGGTGAGCAGCCCGAAGGCCCCACCACGGTGCCGACCGCGCTGGCCATGTTCCCCGGCGACTTCCAGTCCATCCGGCGCTTCGCCGAGCGCGACCACGCCAACATCGTGCGCTGGACGGCGTACGAGGCGGACGTCGACGGGCGCGGCGAGGTCGGCGGCCACTACGCCGCCCACCAGGCGACCGAGGTGCTGGTCGGCGACATCCGCGCCTTCTTCGCCAGCCTGGCCTGACCTGCTCGTGATCCCGTGCCCGCCCCGGCTCCCCGCCGGGGCGGGCCCGCCGTAGAGGCGGGCATTCCGCCGGGCCGGTGACGGAGAACCCGAGTCAGCGAAGCCCGACGAGGAACCGACGCAACCGACGCTGGCGCGACGAGGCCACAGCTCTGCGTAACCGGAGCCGACATTGGCACGCAGGAACTACAGAGCCGCGCGCCGCCGGGTGCGATCTGCGTCCTGCCAGGTAGTCGGGTTCCGCCCGGGTCGTCGGTAGCAGACCGTGCCATCGCCGGATTGACGGCCCGTGCCAATTTCCAGGATCAACCCGCCGTGCTGCGGCGAGAATAGCGTCCACTTTCCGTGAGCGACGTTGACCCATCGATAACCGACGACTAATTTTCGTTCCGACGGAAGCGCCTATGGCTTCCACGAATGAGGAACGGGGAGATCTAAAGTGAGCGTTGCACCAAAGGTGAAAGCGTCCCTCGTCGCCGCGGCAACCGTCGGACTCGCCTTGGCGGCGACGCCGGCGAACGCGCTGGCGGCGCCCAAGACCGGCGGCGAGACGGCGACCGCTTCGTCCACCACCGCGGCGACGAGCTGGTGCGGGACGGGCCGCGTCGAATCCATCGCCAACAACCTTCCGATCCGCGCCTGGGCTTCCCACAGCGCACCCGTCATCACCTGGGCGCAGAAGGGCTACCAGTACAACTGCGACCAGTTCGACCCCTACACGCTCGGCGACCGGTACACCGCCTGTGGCGTCAGCAATGCCAATGGCTGGCTCTGGATCGCCTTCAACGACGGATCCTGGGGAGTCGCTTACATGACCTGCCTCAAGGACGTCTAGGCCCTTCCGCGCACGAACGAATACGGGCTGACTAAGGGCTGTCTTCGACCACCACCAGCGCGGCCGAAGACAGCCCTTAGTCGAAACCAATCGTCCATTGTCGTTGGACAAATCTGTTTCCTGACTGGCATCGAAACAGCCGAGCCCGGTGCGGAGATCTGCGGTCGGGCCGGAGCTGAGGGCCCTTCCGTCCCTCGATCCGGCGGTCACCGCAGACCCAACCGGTGAGAAAGTCGCAGTTCGCGGGACGAGACGGCCGATCAAGGGCAATTCGCACCAAGATCTGCTGCGGCGGGTGAGCGGTAGCCTTGTCGATGTGCGAGTACGTGTCGAACAGACCGCCCTCCCGGGCATCGGGGTCCGTCACGATCTGTTGACGGAGTCCGGGCGCCGGCTCGGTGTGGTCTCCCACCGCAATGGCCGTCGTGACCTCGTCCTCTACGACCCGGACGATCCCGATTCATGTCAGCACGACATCCCGCTGACCGACGACGAGGCGGAGGCGCTCGCCGACATCCTCGGTGCGTCGCTGATGCTCGGCCAGCTCTCCGGGCTGCGTGAGCAGGCCGCCGGGCTGCTCACCGAGCAGATCGCCATTCCGGCCGGTTCGAAGTACGTGAACCGGAAGCTGGCCGACACCCAGACGCGTACCCGCACCGGTGCCTCGATCGTGGCCGTGCTGCGCCACGGTGAGGTCATCGTCTCGCCGGAACCGTCCTTCCGCTTCGCCGCCGGCGACGTGGTGGTCGTGGTCGGGACCCGTAAGGGCCTCGACGGGGTGACCGCCATCCTCGCCGACAGTGACCCGGACGGCTGAGGCGCGGATGCACGAGACCACAACACTGCTCGTCGAGGTCGGCGCGCTGCTCTTCCTGCTGGGCCTGCTCGGCCGGCTGAGCCGCCGGATCGGCCTCTCGCCAATCCCCCTGTACCTGCTCGCCGGGCTCGCCTTCGGGCACGGCGGCCTGCTACCGCTCAACGCCAGCGAGGAGTTCTTCGCCGTCGGCGCCGAGATCGGCGTCATCCTGCTGCTGGTGATGCTCGGCCTGGAGTACTCGGCCAACGAACTGGTCGGCAACCTGCGGTCCGCGGCCCCGGCCGGCCTGATCGACGGCCTGCTCAACGCGCTGCCCGGCGCGGCGTTCGCGCTGCTGCTCGGCTGGGACTGGGTGGCCGCGCTGGTGCTCGCCGGCATCACCTGGGTCTCCTCGTCCGGCGTGATCGCGAAGGTCCTCGGTGACCTCGGCCGGCTGGGTAACCGGGAGACCCCGGTGATCCTGTCGGTCCTGGTGATCGAGGACCTCGCCATGGCCCTCTACCTGCCGCTGGTCACCGCCGTGCTGGCCGGCACCGGCCTGCTGGGCGGCGGCATCGCGCTCGCCATCGCGGTGGGCACGGTCCTGCTGGTGCTGGTGGTCGCCATCCGGTACGGCAACACCATCTCCACCTTCATGTCGGCCAAGGACCCCGAGGCGCTGCTGCTCGGCGTGCTCGGCATGACGCTGCTGGTCGCCGGTGTGGCGGCCAAGCTCCAGGTCTCGGCGGCGGTCGGCGCGTTCCTGGTCGGCATCGCGCTCTCCGGGCCGGTGGCGCACCACGCGACCGAGCTGCTCACCCCGCTGCGGGACCTCTTCGCCGCGGTGTTCTTCGTCTTCTTCGGCCTGGTCACCGACCCGCGGGACATCCCGCCGGTGCTGCTGCCGGCGCTCGGGCTGGCCATCGTCACCATGGCGACGAAGACGCTCACCGGCTACCTGGCCGCGCGCCGGGTCGGCATCGCCGAACCCGGTCGGTGGCGGGCCGGCCTGGCCCTGGTGCCGCGTGGTGAGTTCTCCATCGTCATCGCGGGGCTCGCGGTGGCCGCCGGCAGCGTCGAGCCGAAGCTGGCGGCGCTGGCCACGGCGTACGTCCTGATCACGGTGGTGACCGGACCGATGCTGGCCCGACTGCCCGACCTCGCCTGGTTCAAGCGCTGGGTGCGTCAGCGCGGCGCGGCGCAGCGGGCCCAGCCGGCGCCCGTGCCGGACTGACCTGCGCATCAGCCCGGACGGCCGGGTCGACCGTACGGTCGGCCCGGCCGGTCCAACGGTTGTGGAATTGCTGCCGCCAGGGTCTACCGCCGGTCACCGATGGCGCGTTACCGTGTCGCCCCAGCAGCCAGGTTCGCGGGGGCGAGAGCGGAAGGTTGGCCGGTGAGCGTGCAGGAGTCGACGTTCCACGGGTTCGCCAACCCGGTCGACCCGTCCCCGGCGGAGTTGCGGGCATGGGCCTACCATCCCGACTCCGTTCCGTTGTCCTCCATGCCGCCCGACTGGGACCTGCTGGTCTCCGGCGACCGGCTGGTGACGACGCTGTTCGACCTGGCCATGGATCCGAGCTGCCCGGCCCGGCGGTTCGCGCTGCACTGCCTCTACATCTACGCCGCCGACGGCATCCGGACGAACTTCCGGGCCCACCCCAAGCGGCGCTTCCGGAAGCTGGTCGAGCAGGCCGAGCGGGACGGCGACGAGCTGATGCGCACCTGGGCACACAACAGCCGGGTGCTGCTGGCCCGACCGGATCTCTTCGCCTACCGCGACTGGTGCGAGGGCGGCCTGGTCCGGGAGAACCGCCGCATCGGCTGAGGCGCCACCGGCCGGCGGCGATCGACTCCGAATGCGGGATGACGCGCCAACCGCGCCGCCGACACCCCGCTTCGCCGCACCCCCAGTGGATCTTTAGCTCCGCCCGGCCCGCACGTCTGGACGGCGAACGGGCCGGGACCCCCCGTGGGTCCCGGCCCGCACGTCGGCGTACCGGAAGTCAGGGAACCGGCCCGCCCTGCTCGCGGCGACGGGTGTCGGTCCGCCCCTTGTCGACGCCGTGGTCGACCTGGTCGGCGAACCGGCCGTCGAGGATCTCGTCGAACTTCTCCCGGACCGTCTCGGCCACCTTGTCGAGTCGCTGCTCCGCCTGCTCCGCCACCTTCTTCGCTGGCTCCGCCACCTGCTCCCCCTCGCCGGGTCGGTAGGTTAGGTCCGGATTAAGCGGATAGGACCTATTGGCACCCTAACCGAGCCGGCCCGGCCCGCGCCGGGAATCCGGCGAGCGGACCGGGCCGGCACAGCGGTCTCCGGGTCAGCGGTGGTCAGCGTTCGGGCCCCCGGCGGGGTCGCCAGACCACCAGGGCGGTGGTGGTGCGGTTGGTGGGCACGAGGTCCCGGCCCGGAAAGCGGGCCAGCGACTCCAGCTCGGCGATCCGGCGGTACGCGGCGTCGAGCTCCGCCTCCAGCTGGGCCACCCGCTGTTGGGCCTGCTCCAGCAGCCGTTCCAGGCCGATGATCCGCTTGACCCCGGCCAGGTTGATCCCGTCGTCCTGACTGAGCCGCTGCACCTCGCGCAGCAGCACCACGTCCCGGACGCTGTACCGGCGCCCGCCGCCGGCCGCCCGACCGGCCTGCACCAGGCCCAACCGGTCGTACTGGCGCAGCGTCTGCGGGTGCATCCCCGCCATCCGCGCGGCCACCGAGATCATCAGCACCTTGGCCTCGTAGGCAGGGTCGTCCGAGCCGACGAACTCGCCCGACATGCCACTCACCTCCGCGTGCACTCCACCACCGGCTAACTGAACCGACGCACCCGCGCGTCGAGATGTTCCCGAGCGGCCGGCGGGGTCTGCGCGGCGAAGGTTTCCAGCGCCGCCCGCGCCTCGTCGGACACTCCGGCGGGCACCACCACGTCGAGCGTCACCAGCAGGTCACCGGCCCGCCCGTCGCGGCGTACCACGCCCTTGCCCCGCGCCCGCAGGATCCGGCCGCTCGGCGTGCCCGGCGGCACCCGCAGGGTCACCGCGCCGTCGAGCGTGGGTACCCGCAGATCGGTGCCGAGCACCGCCTCCGCGAACGTGATCGGCACGGTCAGCGTGAGGTCGTCGCCGGTACGCCCGAACAGCTCGTCCGGACGCACCTTCACGTGGACGAACAGGTCACCGGCCGGCCCGCCGCGCTCGCCGGGCTCACCCCGCCCGGCCAGCCGGATCCGCTGCCCGTCGGCCACCCCGGCGGGGAACCGGACGTTGAGCGTCCGGGTCTTGGTGACCCCGCCGGTGCCCTGGCACTCCGGGCACTTCTCCTCCACGATCGTGCCCACGCCCTGGCAGTTGCGGCACGGCTCGGAGAAGCTGAACGACCCCTGGTTGCGGGTGGTCACGCCGGCGCCCTGGCACACCGGGCAGGTGCGCGGCTGGGTGCCGGGCTTGGCCCCGCTGCCGTGGCAGGTGTCGCAGACCCCGGGCGCGCGCAGCGTCAGCGGGAGCGTCACCCCGCGTACCGCGTCGCCGAAGTCGAGCGCCACCTCGGCCTCGACGTCCCGCCCCCGGGCCGGCCCGCGGGGCGCCGCCCCGCCTCCGCCGCCCGAGAAGATCGAACTGAACAGGTCCTGGAAGCCGGCGCCGCCGAAGCGCCGGTCGCCCCCGCCGGCCGCGCCCCCGAACAGGTCGGAGACGTCGAACGGCATCCCGCCCGGCTGGCCGGCGCCACGCGCACTGCGCCGGAACGCGCCCGAGCCGAACAGCGAGCGCATCTCGTCGTACTCGCGGCGCTTGGCCTCGTCGCCGAGCACCGCGTACGCCTCGGAGACGGCCTTGAACCGCTCCTCCGCCTTCGGGTCACCCGGGTTGTGGTCCGGGTGCGACTCCCGGGCCAGCTTCCGGTAGGCCTTCTTGATCTCGTCTGCGGAGGCGGCCTTCGCCACGCCCAGTTCGGCGTAGTAGTCCTTCTCGATCCAGTCCTTGGAACTCACCGGTCCACCCCCTCCCGGCCCACATGGCCCGGACGCCCCGCCCGTCGTACGCCGGCGGGCGGGGCGGTCCGGTCACTCACTCGCATCTATTCCGGGTCGGCGACCCCGACCAGCGCCGGCCGCAGCAGCCGCTCGCCGATCTGGTAGCCGCGTCGCATGATCTGCACACAGGTCGGCTCGGTGACGTCGGCCGAGGTCTGGTGCGCCACCGCCTCGTGCCGGGTCGGGTCGAACGGGTCGCCCTGCTCGCCGAACGCGGTGAGCCCGAACTTGCCGAGCGCCGTGGTGAGCTGCTCGGCCACCGAGCCGAACGGCCCGACCAGGTCGCCGTGCTCGCGGGCGCGGTCCAGGTCGTCGAGGATCGGCAGCAGCGCGGCGAGCACCGCCCCGGTGGCCTGCTCGGTGACCAGGCCCCGGTCGCGGTCCACCCGCTTGCGGTAGTTGGCGTACTCCGCCGTCACCCGCTGCAGGTCCCGGGTCCGCTCGTCCAGCTCGGCGCGGAGCGCCTCCAGCTCGGCCGCGAGCGGCGTGCCGGTGCCGGTGCCGCCCTCCGCCGGCTCGGCCGGCGCGTCCACCACCGGCGGACCGCCCGGTGCCGAGCCCTCGGCGGGCGTGGCCTCGACCTCGATCTCGTCGACGACGACCTCGGCGTCCTCGACCAGCCCCTCGGCCGGGACGTCCGTCCCGGCGTCGGCGGCGGCCGCGTCCGGCTCGACCGTCTCGCTGATCTTGCGGTTGTTGCGGATGACGACCCGCGGCTTCTCGCCAGCTGCCTGCTCGGCCTGCTCGGCGGGCGCCGAGCCACCCGGCGCCGACCCGGTGGCGCCCGGGTCGGCGGCTCGTGGCTTCTCCGTCATACGGCTACCTCATCCCTGTGCGTGGAGTTCGGGTGGCGAGGCCGAAGGTCACTTCTTGTCCTCGTCCACGATCTCCGCGTCGACCACGTCGTCGTCGCCACCGGCCTGCGGGCCACCGGTCGCCCCGGCGCCGGCGCCGGCACCCGCGGCACCCGGCTGCTGCTGCTCGGCCTGCTGGGCGTAGAGCAGCGAACCGGCCTGCTGGGAGACCTGGGCCAGCTTCTCGTGCGCCGACTTGATCTTCTCGATGTCGCTGCCGCCGAGCGCGCCGCGCAGCTCGCCGAGGGCCTCGTTGAGCTGGTCCTTGTTCTCGGCGGGGAGCTTGTCGCCGTTCTCCGCCAGGAACTTCTCGGTCTGCCACTGGAGCGCCTCGGCCACGTTGCGGGTCTCGGCCTCCTCGCGGCGGCGCTTGTCCTCCTCGGCGTGCTCCTCGGCGTCCCGGCGCATCCGCTCGATGTCGTCCTTCGGCAGCGAGGAGCCGCCGGTGATCGTCATCTTCTGCTCCTTGCCGGTGCCGAGGTCCTTGGCGTGCACGTTGACGATGCCGTTGGCGTCGATGTCGAAGGTGACCTCGATCTGCGGCACGCCGCGCGGCGCCGGCGGGAGGCCGGTCAGCTCGAAGGTGCCGAGCTTCTTGTTGTAGGCGGCGATCTCGCGCTCACCCTGGAAGACCTGGATCAGCACCGACGGCTGGTTGTCGTCCGCCGTGGTGAAGACCTCGGAGCGCTTGGTCGGGATGGTGGTGTTGCGCTCGATCAGCTTGGTGAAGATGCCGCCCTTGGTCTCGATGCCCAGGCTCAGCGGGGTCACGTCGAGCAGCAGGACGTCCTTCACCTCGCCCTTGAGCACACCGGCCTGCAGGGCGGCGCCGACGGCGACGACCTCGTCCGGGTTGACGCCCTTGTTGGGCTCCTTGCCGGTGAGCTGCTTGACCAGGTCGGTCACGGCCGGCATCCGGGTCGAACCACCGACCAGGATGACGTGGTCGACGTCGGAGACCTTGATCCCGGCGTCCTTCACGGCCTGCTCGAACGGGCCCTTGCAGCGGTCCAGCAGGTCCTGCGTCATCCGCTGGAACTCGGCGCGGCTGAGCGTCACGTCCAGGTGCAGCGGGCCGGCCGCGCCGGCGGTGATGTACGGCAGGTTGATGTTGGTGGTGGTGGCGGCGGACAGCTCGATCTTGGCCTTCTCGGCCGCCTCACGGAGCCGCTGCAGGGCCATCTTGTCCTGCGCCAGGTCGATGCCGTGCTCGCCACGGAAGGTCTTCACCAGGTGGTCGATGATCCGCTGGTCCCAGTCGTCGCCACCGAGGTGGTTGTCACCGCTGGTCGACTTGACCTCGATGACGCCCTCGGCCAGCTCCAGCAGCGACACGTCGAAGGTGCCGCCACCGAGGTCGAAGACCAGGACGGTCTGCTCCTTGGAGCCCTTGTCCAGCCCGTACGCCAGGGCGGCCGCGGTCGGCTCGTTGACGATCCGCAGCACGTTGAAGCCGGCGATCTCACCGGCCTCCTTGGTGGCCTGGCGCTGGCCGTCGTTGAAGTAGGCCGGGACGGTGATCACCGCGTCGGTGATCTGCTCGCCCAGGTACGCCTCCGCGTCCCGCTTGAGCTTCATCAGCGTCCGGGCCGAGATCTCCTGCGGGGTGTACTTCTTGCCGTCGATGTCGACGGACCAGTTGGTGCCGATCTCCCGCTTGACCGACCGGATGGTCCGGTCCGGGTTGGTCACCGCCTGGCGCTTGGCGACCTCACCGACGAGCACCTCGCCGTTGCGGGCGAACGCGACGATCGACGGGGTCGTCCGCGAGCCCTCCGCGTTGGCGATGACGGTGGGCTCACCGCCCTCCAGGACGCTGACGCAGGAGTTCGTCGTGCCGAGGTCGATACCGACCGCACGTGCCATCTTCGCTTCCTCGCTTCGTTACGTTGAGCAGGTGACGGGCACCGCCCGCTGAACTGTCCGGCGGGTGCCCGCTGCCGGACCCCACCACAAGTTGAGTGAACTTGACTCAATAGTGCCACGCGGTCCGCGATCGTCAAGTCGAGGTTGAGTCTGGCTGACGCAAGTCCGACACAGCTACTCATCAGTTGTCTTCCCTTGCATCGGTCGGGCACGCTTTAGCGGTGACGACGCACGGCGATTCCGCCACCCAGTCCGGCGCGCCCGCCGTCGCAGCCCGCACCGGCGGAACGGACGCCGGGGAGGACCCGCCCGCCACCACCGGGGAGGACACCCTGCCCGCGGCGCTCGCCGGCCTGCGGGCCGCGATCGGGGCGGCCCGGTTCCCGCTCGTCCTGCCCTCGGCCGAGCCGGCCCGGCGTACCGGCGCCGCCCTCACCGACCAGCTCGACGACTACCTCATCCCCCGCCTCGCCCGGCTGGACGCGCCGCTGCTGGTGGTGGTCGGCGGGTCCACCGGCGCGGGCAAGTCGACACTGGTCAACAGCCTGGTGCAGGCCCGGGTGAGCGCCGCCGGCGTGCTCCGGCCGACCACCCGCTCGCCGGTGCTGGTCTGCAACCCGGCCGACGCCGCCTGGTTCCGCCAGGGCGAGCTGCTGCCCGGCCTCACCCGCACCAACGAACCGAGTGCGGATCCGCGCACCCTGCACCTGGTCACCGCCCCGGCGCTGCCGGCCGGGCTGGCCTTCCTCGACGCGCCCGACATCGACTCGGTGGTCGACGCCAACCGGGCCCTGGCCGGCCAACTGCTGGCCGCCGCCGACCTCTGGCTCTTCGTCACCACCGCCGCCCGCTACGCCGACGCGGTCCCCTGGGAGCTGCTGCGCAGCGCCCGCTCCCGGGGCGCGGTGATCGCCATGGTGCTCGACCGGGTCCCCCCGGAGGCGGCCGACGAGATCGCCGCCCACCTGTCCGAGATGCTGGCCGCGCAGGATCTCGGCGCGGCGCCGCTCTTCGTGCTGCCGGAGACCTGGGTCGACGGGCAGGGGCTGCTGCCCGACCGGGTCACCGCGCCGCTGGCCGGCTGGTTCGCCCGGCTGGCCGCCGACGCGGACGCCCGGGCCGCCGTGGTCCGGCAGACCCTGGACGGGGCGCTCGCCTCGCTGCACCCCACCGTCGAGGGGCTCGCCGAGGCCGCCGAGGAGCAGGTGGCCGCCGCGGACGCGCTCGACGAGCGGGTCCGGGCCGCGTACCGGGGGGCGCACCGGACGGTCGAGCAGGGGCTGCGCGACGGTCGGCTGCTCCGCGGCGAGGTGCTCGCCCGCTGGCAGGAGTTCGTCGGCACCGGCGAGTTCTTCCGCACCCTGGAGGCGCGGATCGGCCGGCTGCGCGACCGGGTGGTGGCCGCGGTGACCGGCCGGCCCGCCCCGGCCGCCGAGCTGCGGACCGCCATCGAGTCGCAGCTGGTCACCCTGCTGCGCGGGGTCGCCGCCGAGGCGGCCGAGAACGCGTACACCGGGTGGAAGGCGCACCCGGCGGGGTCGGCGCTGCTCGAACCGCCGCTCGCCCACCCCTCCGACGACCTGCCCGAGCGCGCCGAGCGGATGGTCCGCGACTGGCAGCGCGCCGTGCTGGAGCTGGTCCGGGCCGAGGGCGGCGACAAGCGGTTCGTGGCCCGCACGGCGGCGTACGCGGTGAACGCCACCGGGCTGGCGGTGATGATCGCGGTGTTCGCCTCGACCGCGTTCATCCCGACCGGGCTGGAGGTGGCCACCGGCGCCGGCACCACCGTCGCCGCGCAGGCAGTGCTCCAGGCGATCTTCGGCGACCAGGCCGTGCGTACGCTCGCCAACAAGGCCCGGACCGACCTGCTGGACCGGGTGCGGGCGCTGCTGGACGACGAGGCCGCCCGCTACCTCACCCGTACCGAGCAGGCCCGGCCGGCCGCGGACACCGCCGCCGAGCTGCGCCGGGCCGCCCGCCGGGTGGAGGTCGCCCGGCACCGCAGCGGCTTCGCCGAGGCCACCGGCGCCGCCCTCCCGACCGAGGAGGAGCGGTGAACAACATCGTCGGGCGGATGCGCGAGGCGTTCCGCGGCGACCAGCGGGTGGACGCGGACGACCTGATCGCCCGGCTGGAGGCGATCGAGCGGTTCCTCGGCCTGGTCGACGGGCACCTGCCGGACGCCCGGCTGGTCGCCGCGCACACCCTGGTCGAGCGGGCCGGCACCCGGCTGTCACTCTCCCGCGACCACACAGTGGTGGCCCTCGCCGGGGCCACCGGCAGCGGCAAGTCCAGCCTGTTCAACGGGCTGGCCCGGCTGGAGCTGTCACCGGTCGGGGTACGCCGGCCCACCACCGGCGTCACGCACGCCTGCGTGTGGGGGCCGCTGGACGGCGGCAGCCGGCTGCTCGACTGGATCGGCGTGCTGCCCCGGCACCGGTTCGTCCGGGAGAGCGCGCTGGACGGTGCCGACGAGTCGGCCCTGCACGGGCTGATCCTGCTCGACCTGCCCGACTTCGACTCCGTGCAGCACGCCCACCGGCTGGAGGTGGACCGGCTGCTCGGCCTGGTCGACCTGGTGGTCTGGGTGGTCGACCCGCAGAAGTACGCGGACCGGGTGATCCACACCAGCTACCTGCGCGAGTTCCACCGGCACAGGGACGTGACCCTGGTCGTGCTCAACCAGGCCGACCGGCTACCCCCGGCCGAACTGCCCCGGGTGCTGACCGACCTGCGCCGGCTGCTCGACGCCGACCAGCTCGCCGGCGTACCGCTGCTGGCCACCACGGCCACCGAGCAGGCCGGCATCGCCGGGCTGCGGGAGGCGCTGGAACGCACCGTGGCCGAACGGCAGGCGGCGCTGCGCCGGCTGGCCGGCGACGTGGACGGCGTGGTCGCCGGGCTGGCCGAACTGGTCGGCCGGGACCAACCGTCCGCGGGCCCGGACGCCGCCGTGGTCCGCGAGCTGAACCGGGCGCTGGCCGGCGCGGCCGGGGTGCCGGCGGTGGCCGAGGCGGTCGAGTTGGCGTACCGGCACCGGGCCGGCGCGGCCACCGGCTGGCCGGTGGTGCGGGGCTGGCGGCGGCTGCGCCCCGACCCGCTGCGCCGGCTGCACCTGGCCGGCGGCGCCGCCGGCGACGATCCGGCGGAGAGCCTGGTGGCCGCCACCTCGGTGCCCGACCCGACCGCCGCGCAGCGGTCCGCGCTCGGGCTGGCGATCCGGTCGGTGGCCGACGGGACCGGGGCCGACCTCCCGGGTGCCTGGCAGACGGCGGTGACCGCCGCCGCGCGGTCCCGCCTCGCCGACCTGCCGGACGCGCTGGACCGGGCGGTGGCCGGCACCGACCTGGGCATGGACCGGCGGCCGGTCTGGTGGCGGCTGGTGGGCGGGCTGCAGTGGCTGCTCACCCTGGCCGCGCTGGTCGGCCTGGGCTGGCTCGCGCTGGGCTACGCGCTGCGCGCGCTCGGCCTGCCCGCGCTGGACAACCCCACCGTCGGGGTGGTGCCGCTGCCGACCCTGCTGCTGCTCGGCGGGCTGCTGGCCGGGCTGCTGGTGGCCGCGTTGACCCGGCCGGTCGTCCGGCTGGCCGCCCGGCGCGCCCGGGGCCGGGCCGAGCAACGGCTCACCGCCGAGGTGGCGACGGTCGGCGAGACGTACGTCCTCGCGCCGGTACGGGTCGTGCTCGGCTCGTACGCCAAGGCGCGGGAGGCGCTCCGGTCGGCCACGCGCGACTGACCCGGGCAGCCCGGCGCGCGGCCCACCCGGGGGCCCGGCGCGGGTGACCGGGTGCCCGGCGTGCGGGCGAATCGCTCGGCTCGCTACCGCTGACCGGAACGGCGCGGCGGCGTAGGGTCGATACATGGCCACGCCCCAGACCCCCTACGACGCGGTGCTCCAGGCCGCACGCGACGTGACCAGGCTGGACACCGCCCTCGACGCCGAGATGCTCGGTGCCGCGCTGCTCGGCAGCGTCTACGCGGTCGCCGAGACCGACCGCAGCGCCGCGGTGCGGGACTTCGTGGCCGGCTTCCTGGCCGCCACCTCCCGCCGCCGCACGGCCGCCGCCACCACCATCCGCTCCGTCTTCGCCGCCCTGGTGCCCGACGCCGAGGGCGCCGCCCGGGTCCGCCCCGGCGCCACCGCGCCGGCCTGGTCGGGCCAGCTCGGCAAGGTGCACCTCACCGGCAGCTGGGCCTACGGCGACGTGTACGGCGACCAGACCTCCTACCTCGCCACCTTCGCCTACGACGACGCGGCCGGCGGCCCGGAGCACGCCCTGGTGGCCCTGGTCGACCACAACATCGGGATCACCAAGGACGTCTTCGTCGGCGGGCCGGCCGAACGGATCCTGGAGCAGGTCCGGCAGATGTGCGCCGGCGACGAGCTGACCTGGTTCCGGGAGGAGGATCCGGCCCGGATGCACGGCGAGGTGAGCCGGCACCTGGCGATCACCGACGACCTCGGTGAGCTGCCGGGTGAGGGCTCGCTGGCCACCGACCGGGCGCTGGTCGGCGCGCGGCTGGCGCTGCTGCCGCACGGCGCGGTCCCGCCGGCCGACCCGGACGCCGTCGAGCCGCTCTCCGCCGCCGAGCGTACGGAGCTGGTGCGGCGGTTCCTCGCCTCGCCCGAGGCGGCCCGGTTCGGCCTGGACAGCGTCGACGGCCCGGAACTGGCGTCCCTGCACTTCTGCCTGAGCCTGCTGCTGGACCACGCGGCGAGCTTCCCGGACGCCGACCCGCTGCGCTGGAGTCCCGCGGTGGCCGGGCTGTTCCTGCTGGACTGGGTGCACCGGCGGGCCGTGCTCGACATGGACGACGCCGCGATGCTGCCCCGGGTGCTGCGCGCCTGGGCCGGCTACGCCGCCCGGCAGCGCGGGCTGCCCGAGCCGGCCGCGGCGCAGACCGACACCGCGATCGAGGAGATGGTGCCGGAGTTCGCCCGGCTCTACACCACCGGCGAGCGGCGCAGCCCGGCCACCGCCGCGGTCGCCCAGCTCATGGCCGACGGCGTCGACCCCGACGACCCCGCCGCCCTGAACGCCTGGATCGAAGCCAACCGCCACCGCCTAGCCGACGACGGCGCCTAACCCCCACCCCCCGTGAACCCCGTTGATCATGAGGTTGGCGGCGGTCGACGAGATCGACACCGCCGCCAACCTCATGATCAACAGGCGGAGGTCACGGGTTGACCAGGGTGAGGTGGGTGGGGGCGATCGAGACGGTGAGGCGCTGGCCCCAGTCGAGGGTGAGGCGGTCGGATTCCAGGCCGTCGGCGAAGGCCACCAGGCCGTCGGACTCGGCCACCAGGTCCAGCCGGTCGCCCGCGGCCAGCCGGCCGGCGGTGAGGCCGACGCCGGTGACCGGGGACGGCCACGCCTCCCGGACGAACCAGCCGAGCGCGGCCTCCTCCGGGGCGGGCGGCGGCGGCGCACCCGGACGGTCGCGCGCGATCGACGCACACCAGCCGGTCGCCCCCGTACCGCTGCCGACCACCACCCCGGAGGAGGAGTGCCGCTCCCGCCGGGTCCGCCCGCTCTCGCAGACCGAGAGCAGGTAGCGGGCGGACTGGTGGGAGGCGTGCCCGACGTACACCTCGTTGAGGCCGACCAGTTCCTGGCCGTCGTCGAGGGCGGCCCGGACCATGGTCCGGGCGGCGGTCGGGGCCGCGCCCGCCACCACCGCCGGCAGCAGGGCGGCGAGCGACCCGGCGCGGTGCCGGACCAGCACCCCGGCGTTGCGCCCCGGTTCGGGGTCGACGCCGATCACCGGCTGCCCGGACAGGTACTTGGCGACGTTGGCCACCAGGCCGTCCGGCCCCACCGCCACCACCACGTCCTCCGGGGCGAAGAGGAACCGGGGCAGGTCGTCGCGGTCCACCGCGCCGCGCCGCCAGTCCGCCGGCACGGCCGCCCCGACAGTGGTCAGCGCGGCCTGGAGCGCCTCGTGCCGGTCCACCACCTCGGCCAGGTCCCGGCCGCGTTCCCGCAGGTACCAGGCGGCCGCGGCCCGGGTGCCGTGCCGGGCCAGCAGCTCGTCCAGCTCGCTGCGCCGGCTGACCACGACGACCCGGGGCGCGAGGGTGCCGGCCCCGGCGCCGCCGCCCGCCCGGCCGCTCACCGGAGCGACCCCGGGCGGCACGCCGGGCCCGGCCCGATCTCCGCCGCGCGGCGGCTCGTCCCGCCGCTCATCGGGCCGGGACCAGCCGGGCCAGCAGGTCGGAGACCAGGTCGGGGGTGACCGTGAGCTGCCCGATCTGCGGCAGCTGCCCGGCCAGCTCCCGGACCGTCAGGGCCCGCAGCACCTCCGGCGGCAGTTCGGCGTACGCGGCCAGCTTCGCCGCCTCCGCCTCGGCCTCGGCGTGCCCGAGCACGCGCACCCCGTCGGCCCGGGCGGCGGCCAGCATCCGCTCCTTCTCCGCCTCGGCGCCGGCGAGCACCCGGGCCCGCTCGGCGGCCGCCGCGTTGGCGACCTTCTCCCGCTCGGCCTTGCCCTGGGCGGCGGCGAGTTCGGCGGCGGCGTCCAGCTCTACCCGGCGCCGGGAGTTCGCGCCGTGCTGCTCGACCAGTTGCTGCTCCCGCCGGGCCAGCTCGATCTTGTTCTGGAGTTCGTTCTCGGCGATCGAGCGCTCCTGCTCGACCGCCTGGGCGCGCCGGGCGTAGGTCGCCCGGTCGGCCTCGACCTGCACCGCCTCCCGGGTCGGCGTCTGCAACGCGCGCTCCAGCTCGGGCTCGGGGCGGATGGCCACCACCCGGGCGCTGACCACCGCCACGCCGACGTCGGCGAGCCGGGGCTCGGCCGCCAGGGCCGCCGAGACCGCCTCGCGGACCGGCGCGATGGTGGTGAGCGCCTCGGCCAGCGGCACCCGGGCGAGCAGGTCGAGGGCGGGCTGCTGGGCCAGCTCGGCGAGGAGCGTGGCCATCTGGTCGAGCGGGCGGGACCGGGCCCGGCCGGTACGCGGGTCGACCGAGAAGTCGAGCCGGGCCGCGGCCAGCGCCGGGTCGGCCACCCGGTAGGTCACCGTGGCCTGCACGGTGATGTCGGCGAAGTCGCCGGTGCGGGCGTGGAAGAGCAGCGGCAGCTCCCGGTCGTCCACCGGCACCTCGCTGAGCACCGCCCGCAGCGGCCGGTACCAGAAGGAGAGCCCGGTGCCCTCCCGGCGGACCCGCCCGCCGACCTGCCACCGGACCCAGCTGGTCGGCGTTCCGCGCAGGTGGCGCAGGAAGAAGCGCCTCGTCACATCGGCCATCGTCTCCACCTCGTTTCTTTTTCGTCGTCACGACGATAAACGCTCTGCTAGATTCTCGTCAAGGTGGTGATAAAGATGGCCGAGTACCCGCCCTTCGCGGTGACCGTCGACCTGGTGGTGCTGACCGTCCGGGCCGACGAGCTGAACGTCCTGCTGGTCCGGCGCGGCATCGAGCCGTACCGGGGGCGCTGGGCGCTGCCCGGCGGCTTCGTCCAGATCGACGAGGACCTACCGGCCGCCGCCGTCCGCGAGCTGACCGAGGAGACCGGTCTCGCCGAGCCGGCCGGGCACCTCGAGCAGCTCGGCACGTACGGCCGGCCGGACCGCGACCCGCGCGGCCGGGTGGTCACGGTGGCCTGGCTGGCCCTGCTGCCCGATCTCGGCAGCCCGGTGGCCGGCACGGACGCCGCCTCGGCGGACTGGCTGCCGGTCGCCCGGCTGACCCCCGGGCAGCTCGCCTTCGACCACGACCGGATCCTCGCCGACGGGGTGGAGCGGGCCCGGGCGAAGCTCGAGTACACCCCGCTGGCCGCGGCGTTCTGCCCGCCCGAGTTCACCGTGGCGCAACTGCGGGCGGTCTACGAGACGGTCTGGGGCACCCGGCTGGACCCGCGCAACTTCCACCGCAAGGTGACCGGCACGCCGGGGTTCGTGGAGCCGGTGGGCCGCGCCACCGAGGGCGAGCGGGGCCGGCCGGCCCAGCTGTTCCGGCGCGGTACGGCCACCCTGCTGCACCCGCCGATGCTGCGCCCGTCCTGACCGGGGGTGCGCTACCGCCGTGGCCGTGCTCGGCGCGCCTGTCCGGACCGGACGGGCGGCGACCCGGGCGGCCCCGGATCGCGCCAGCTCAGCGGAGGGTGGCGAAGACGACGCCCGCGATCAACCCGCCGAGCCCGCCACCGGCCAGCACCTGGGCCACCGTGTGATCGCCCAGCCGCACCCGGGACCAGCCGACCAGGGCGAGCAGCGGCGCGGTGACCAGCAGCCGGACGCCGAACGTCAACACCAGCACCACCACCGTGCCGGCGGCCACCGCCGCGTGGATGGACAGCTTCCACCAGTGGCTCACCCCCACGGCGACCACCAGACCGAGCACGCCGGCGGCGGTCAGCGCCAGCACCGGGCGGGGCGCGCCGAGCGCGGCGAGCAGGACCAGCCCGGCGGCCACCGAGCAGAGGCCGAAGAGCAACGGGATCCGCCGCTGCTCGCGGACGCCCACGTGGTGGTCGGTGAGCCGGCCCCGGCGCACCCCGCCGAGGATGTACGCGAACGGGATGCCGGTGACGAAGAGCGTGGCGAGCAGCCCCCAGGCCAGGCCGCGCGGGTCGCCCTGACTGCTGTGCCAGCCGATCGTCACGGTCAGCACGGTGACCAGCACCGCGGGCGCGGTCACCTCGGTGACGATCCGGGCCAGCCGGAATCCCGGACCGGAGCGGGTGGCGTCGGCCGGTGGGACCTCGCGATTCACCTGGCGGGAGCCGGCACCGCGCCCGTCACCGGGGTCGGCGAGGTCCGCGGCGCGGGGACCGGAGCGGCCGGCCCGGTGGCCGGCGGGCCGGTACGCGGCGACGGGGTGCGCTCCGCACCCGGGGCCGGCGTACCGGCGGCCGGACGGGGCGCCGGCACCGGCGACCCGGTCGACGTCGGGCTGGTACCGCCGGCGTTGGCCGGCGTGCCGGTCGGGGTGGCCGCCTCGGAGGCGGGAGTGGTGCCGCCGGGTGACGGGGTCGCTCCGTCCGGCGACGCGGGCGGGCCGCCCGTCGGGCTGGGCGAGCCGGTGCCGCTGGGGCTGGTCTCCGCCGAGGGCGACGGCGACGGCGACGACGGGGACGGCGACGGCGAGGTGCCGCCGGTCGGCGACGGCGACGGTGAGGGCGCCGGCCGGGGCGGCGGGGCCGTCGTACCGGCGGTGGGCCGCGGCCGGCCGGGTGGCGGAGTCCGGGCCGGTGCGGGGTCGGCCGCGAACCCGGCCGGACCGCCGGGTCGGCGCGCGGCCGGCCGCCACGGGGCGGTGGCCGCCGGGCCGACGGACGGCGTGGCGGACGGGGTGACCGCCGGCTGGCTGGTCACCGGCAGCGGGATCACCACCGGGCCGACCGACGGGGTCGGGATGAACGGGGTGCTGGTGTCCGGCAGCGCGGTGCTGCCGACGGTGGCCGACCCGGTGCTGATCGCGGCCAGGATCGGCATGGACGCGGTGCCGGCCAGCAGGGCCACGGTGAACAGGTAGCCCCGCGAGGGGGCCACCGAGCCCGGCGCGCGGTGCGCGCCGACCACCCGGCGGTAGCCGCCGGCCGCACGGTGCCGGCCGAGCAGTGGAGCGCCTGGTCCCTCAGCTGGGTCGGACACCGCACACTCCTCGTCGTCGTCGGCCACCGGGAGACCGGACGGGCCGCGCCCACCCGGGGAAGCGGCAAACCACTCGATCGGTGGCGATCCGCCCGAACCAGGGTGGCGCAGTGACGGTGCGTCAGCCAACCCGTTACCGCGTGTCGCCACGCGTATCTGGCCGAACGGTGACGAACCATCGCCGGAACGGTCGGGCGGCGATCGGAGCGACACCGGGCGATCGGTGTAACGAACTGGGCGGCCCCGACGGTGCGGGGCGGGCGTACTGTGGGCCCGCTCACCCTTGATGCGAATATGGACCACGACGGCAACGCAGCCGCGACCTCCGCGCACCCTCGCGGCAGGCGCGGCGCGGCGCCGGCGCTCCCCGAACCGGGTTCGGCCTGAATCCGGCTCACGCCGCGCGGCAACCCCCACCGGGGCTAGGCGCGGCCGCCAGGAACCGGTCCGGCACCAGCCGGACAGGCGCACGAGTTGCGCGGCCGGGTGACCCCCCGGTGCCGACGCAGACATGACAGGGAGAGACGGATGGCAAAGGGCGACCCCGGGGTCACCACCCGCGGCCGGCGGGCCGCACCCCGGTCGAAGAAGGCCGGGGCCGGCAAGGCCGGTGACCCGGAACTGGTGCAGCTGCTCACCCCCGAGGGCGAGCGGATCGAGAGCGTGACCGGGCCGGACGGCACCGAGTACCGCGTCGACTTCACCGACGAGGAGTACCGCGGCCTCTACCGGGACCTGGTGCTGGTTCGCAAGCTGGACGCCGAGGCCACCGCCCTGCAGCGGCAGGGTGAGCTGGGCATCTGGGCGAGCCTGCTGGGTCAGGAGGCGGCCCAGGTCGGCTCCGGCCGGGCGCTGCGTACGCAGGACATGGCCTTCCCGACCTACCGCGAGCACGGCGTGCTCTACTGCCGGGGCATCGACCCGATCATGCCGCTCGGCCTGTTCCGCGGCGTCGACCAGGGCGGCTGGGACCCGAACGAGTTCAAGTTCAACATGTACACGATCGTGATCGGGGCGCAGACCCTGCACGCGACCGGGTACGCCATGGGCATCGCCATGGACGGCAAGACCGGCACCGACGACGGCGAGGCGGTCATCGCCTACTTCGGCGACGGGGCGACCAGCCAGGGCGACGTGAACGAGTCGTTCGTCTGGGCCGGCGTGTTCAACGCGCCGATGGTCTTCTTCTGCCAGAACAACCAGTACGCGATCTCCGAGCCGCTGGAGCGGCAGACCCGGATCCCGCTCTACCAGCGGGCCGCCGGCTTCGGCTTCCCGGGCATCCGGGTGGACGGCAACGACGTGCTGGCCACCTACGCGGTCACCCGCCAGGCGCTGGACAACGCCCGGCACGGGCAGGGCCCGAGCCTGATCGAGGCGTACACCTACCGGATGGGGGCGCACACCACCTCCGACGACCCGACCCGGTACCGGATCGCCAGCGAGGTCGAGGCCTGGCAGGCCAAGGACCCGATCGCCCGGATGAAGGCGTTCCTGACCAAGCAGCAGCTGGCCGACGCGGACTTCTTCGCCGAGGTCGACGAGCAGGCCCGCCGCGAGTCGGTGCACCTGCGCGAGCGGGTGCTGGCCATGCCCAACCCGGAGCCGACCACCCTGTTCGACCACGTCTACCCCAACGGGTCGCCGCTGGTCGAGCAGCAGCGGGAGCAGTTCAGCAGGTACCTGGAGTCGTTCGAGGGGAGCGCGCACTGATGGCCACGGAGACGCTCACCCTCGGCAAGGCCCTCAACGTCGGCCTGCGCCGCGCCCTGGAGAACGACCCGAAGGTCGTCATCATGGGCGAGGACGTCGGCAAGCTCGGCGGCGTCTTCCGGATCACCGACGGGCTGCAGAAGGACTTCGGCGACCAGCGGGTGATCGACACCCCGCTCGCCGAGTCCGGCATCATCGGCACCGCGATCGGCCTCGCCATCCGCGGCTACCGGCCGGTCTGCGAGATCCAGTTCGACGGCTTCGTCTACCCGGCGTACGACCAGATCGTGTCGCAGGTGGCGAAGATGCACTACCGCTCGCGCGGCAAGCTGAAGATCCCGATGGTGATCCGGATCCCGTTCGGCGGCGGCATCGGCGCGGTCGAGCACCACTCGGAGTCGCCCGAGGCGTACTTCGCGCACACCGCCGGCCTGAAGGTCGTCTCCTGCGCCAACCCGCAGGACGCCTACGTGATGATCCAGCAGGCCATCGCCTCGGACGACCCGATCATCTTTCTGGAGCCGAAGCGGCGCTACTGGGAGAAGGGTCCGGTGGAGGTGGACGCGCCGCTGGCCGACGCGTACCCGCTGCACGCCGCCCGGGTCGCCCGGCCGGGCACCGATGTCACGGTGTTGGCGTACGGGCCGATGGTGCGCACCTGCCTGGACGCGGCGACCGCCGCCGCCGAGGACGGCCGGGAGCTGGAGGTCATCGACCTGCGCACGCTCTCCCCGCTCGACCTCGGCGTGGTGTACGAGTCGGTGAAGCGCACCGGTCGGGCCGTGGTGGTGCACGAGGCGCCGTCCAACGTCGGCCTCGGCGCGGAGCTGGCGGCCCGGATCACCGAGGAGTGCTTCTACTCCCTGGAGTCCCCGGTGCTGCGGGTGACCGGCTTCGACACCCCCTACCCGGCCGCCCGGGTGGAGGAGGAGTACCTGCCCGACCTCGACCGGGTGCTCGACGCCGTCGACCGCACCTACGGCTGGTGATCGGCATGTCCCGGATCAAGGAGTTCAACCTGCCCGACCTGGGCGAGGGTCTGACCGAGGGCGAGATCCTCAGCTGGCTGGTCGCGGTGGGCGACACCATCGAGCTGAACCAGCCGATCGTCGAGGTGGAGACGGCCAAGGCGGCCGTCGAGATCCCGGCGAAGTGGGCCGGCCGGGTGCAGGCGATCTTCCACCCGGAGGGCACCACGGTGGAGGTCGGCACCCCGATCATCGCGATCGACACCGACCCGAACGCCGGGCCGGTGGAGACGCCGGACGCGCCGTCCGGCACCGCCGGTGGCGACGACCTGCCCACCCCGTCGGCGGCCTCGCTGGCCGCGGTCGAGGTGGCGCCCGCCGAGGGCATGGTCGAGCCGGGCCTGATCGGCGGTCCCGCCCCGGGCGGCCGCACCGCCGTGCTGGTCGGCTACGGCCCGCGTACCACCGCGGCGAAGCGCCGCCCGCGCAAGGGTGACGTCCCCGCGCAGGCCCGGCCGGCCGCGGCCGGCACGGCACCGGCGCGGCCGGAGCCGGTCGCGGCCCCGCCGGTCGAGGCCGCCCCGGCCGCCGACCGCAACGGCCACACCGGCGCGGGCGGGCTGGTGCTGGCCAAGCCGCCGGTGCGCAAGCTCGCCAAGGACCTGGGTGTCGACCTCGCCACGCTGACCGGCTCGGGCCCGCTGGGCTCGATCACCCGGGAGGACGTGCAGCGGGCGGCGGCCGGCGCCACGGCGGCGGCCGAGCCGGTCGCGGCGACGCGGCCGGCCACCGCGGCTGCGAGCTTCGGCGCGGACCGCGAGCAGCGCATCCCGGTCAAGGGGGTACGCAAGCTCACCGCCGAGAACATGGTCCGGTCGGCGTTCACCGCGCCGCACGTGACCGAGTTCCTGACCGTCGACATGACCCGGGCGATGAAGGCCCTGGACCGGCTGCGCAACCGGCGGGAGTGGCGGGACGTGCGCGTCTCCCCGCTGCTGCTGGTGGCCAAGGCGGTGCTGCTGGCGGTCAAGCGGCACCCGATGGTGAACTCCACCTGGTCCGGCGACGAGATCGTCGTCAAGGAGTACGTCAACCTGGGCATCGCGGCGGCCACCGAGCGCGGGCTGATCGTGCCGAACATCAAGGACGCCGGCCGGCTGTCCCTGCGGGAGCTGGCCGACGCGCTGACCGACCTGGTGCAGACGGCCAAGGCCGGCCGCACCTCGCCGGCCGACATGTCCGGGGGCACCCTGACCATCACCAACGTCGGGGTGTTCGGGGTGGACACCGGCACGCCGATCCTGCCGCCGGGCGAGTCGGCGATCCTGGCCTTCGGCGCGGTCCGCGAGATGCCCTGGGTGCACAAGGGCAAGGTCCGCCCGCGCCAGGTCACCACGTTGGGGCTCTCCTTCGACCACCGGATCATCGACGGCGAGCTGGGCTCGAAGTTCCTGCGCGACATCGGGGACTTCCTCAGCGACCCGGAGGCGGCGCTGCTCGCCTGGACCTGACGGCTCGACATCCGGCCACGGCCGGTGTGCCCGGGGTGAACTCCCGGCACACCGGCCGTGTTCGTTTGGAGGACGAGAAACGTCGGTGAGATGGCCCCCTCACCTTTGATTGTTCGGCAGGTGTCTCAGCTCACCTAATAATCGATGGAAGTTACCCGCGTTCTGCGGTTCAATGGAGACATCGACGGGCTGACAACCGAATAGCCAGGAGGAGACACCACCATGAGCATGATCGAGCGAATCCGGAACCGCCGCGACGCCAACCGCCGGGCCCGTGCCATCGAGCACGCGCTGCGCTCGGCCAACTCGCCCGCGGTCCGCGACGAGATCCTCGCCATCGCCCAGCGTCACATGAGCTGACGCTCCACAACTTTCCTCACCTCCTCCAGATCGACGACCCGCCCGGTCCACCCGGGCGGGTCGTCGGCGTTTCACAGCCCTCGGCACCGGGATTCCACCTCGCCGCAGCGCCCGGTACGGTGGGGCTCGGTCGTCACCCGCCGACCCGGACCGGGTCGGGCCGATAGAAGCTGCTCGACACCATCCGGCGACGCGGAGTGACGACCGAGTGCTCCCCGGGCGCCCCCGGGCCGCCACCGGATACGGTGCGGGGAGCCGGCACGGCCGGTACCGCCGGCGACGCCGGCAGCCCTGCCGAGCAGACCGATCGGCACCGGCGGCCGACATGTGATGGAGGAGGCGCACGCATGACGTCCGAGGGCCCGCACCACCCCGGCCAGGAGCCGGACGAGGTGTCGCCGGGCGCCGGCGGACCGGCGCCGTACGGCGACCGACCGGCGCAGCAGCACACCGGCTACGGCGTGCCCACGCCCGACCTGGGCTGGGCGCCACCGCCCCCCGCGCAGCCGGGTCCACCCGCTCCGGCCTGGGCCGCGACCCAGGACCAGCCGCCGCACGCCCGGGGCACGGCCACCCCGCCGCAGCCGGGCGAGCCGGGCGCGTGGAACCCGCCCGGCGACGGGCCACCGGCCTGGCTCGCCCAGGGCGAGCAGCCCGGCCAGCAGCCGTGGGCCGCCGGCGGCTCCGCCGAGCAGCCCGGCTGGGCGCAGGATGAGCAGTCGGCCCCGGCCTGGGCGCAGCAGCCCCCGGTCCGGGGCGCCGCCCAGGTGCCGTCCGCCGCCCCCGACGCCTGGCCCGCCCAGAACGGCGGCGCCGCCGGCCCGGACCCGGCCACCTCGGGCGGCTGGAGCAACGAGCGGCCGGAGCAGTCCGGCGGTTGGGCCGCCGGGCAGCAGGACGACCCGCCGCGCCAGCCCGACTGGGCCGCCGGGCCGCAGCAGGACGACCCGGCCCGCTCCGGCGGCTGGGGTGCCGCCGCGCAGGACGAGCCGCCCGCCTGGGCGCCGGCCGAGCAGCCCGGCGCCCGGGGTGCCGCCCAGGTGCCGCAGGCCGCGCCGGCCTGGGGCGGCCAGGAGGAGCCGGCCGCCCCGGGTGGCTGGAACAACGAGCGGCCGGAGCAGTCCGGCGGTTGGGCCGCCGGGCAGCAGGACGACCCGCCGCGCCAGCCCGACTGGGCCGCCGGGCCGCAGCAGGACGACCCGGCCCGCTCCGGCGGCTGGGCCGCGCGGCAGGACGACCAGCCGCGGCAGCCCGACTGGGCCACCCCCGACGACCGGTCAGCGGTCGGCTGGGACGCCCCCGCCGAGCAGCGCCCGGGCGGCGCCTGGGGTGGACCGGCCGACGACCCGGCCCGTGACGAGCCCGGCGCCTGGGGCGCCACCGCCGCGCCGCAGCCGGCCGACCGGCCGGAGGAGAACGGTTGGACGCCGGCCGAGCCGGCCGCCGCGCCACCGGCCCGGGCCAGCGCGTCCGTGCCCGGCGACGGCGGCCCGCCGGCCTGGTCGCCGGCCGCCGGTGGCCAGTCGCCACAGTGGAACGGTGCCGAGCGCGCCCTCGCGGACGCGGAGCCCTGGGACGCCGCCGAGGCGTGGGGCCGCGCCGAGGCCGAGCCGGCCCGGGCCGACCACGACCGGGAGGCCGACCGGGCCGAGCAGGCCCCCATCTACCAGCCCGCTCCGGGGCCGGGCATCTCGCCGGCCAACGCGGTGCCGCTGCCCCCGCAGGAGCAGCGGGTGCCGGGCGCCAGCCTGGCCGCCGCGCCGCCGGCCGACTACACCCCGCCCGCCCAGTTCGCGCCGGAGCAGCCGGCGTACGCCGAGCAGTCCGCCCGCGAGGGTGGCGCGCCGGCGTACGAGCGGGAGCAGCCGGGCTGGGCGCCGGCCGGATCGCGGCACGACGAGCCGCAGTCCCCGGCCGGTCCGGTGGTGCCCGCCCCGCGTACCTCCCCGGAGGGCGCCGAGCCGGCCGCCGGCAGCGTCTCGGCGAGTGCCGCCGTGCCGCTGGCCAGCCGGGTGATGCCCCCGACCGACCAGGCGTTGCGACCGGCCGGCACGCCCGCGCCGCAGCCGCGGGTGTACGGGCGGCCGGCCCGCCCGGAGCCGGCGGACGAGCCCGAGCCGGCCGAGCAGGACCCGATGCGTGCCGAGCACGCCCCGCCGCGGTTCGACCCGGCGCCGGAGCCCCGCTTCGACGACCGCGCGCCCGGCGGGCCCAACGGCTTCGACGACCGCGCGGCAGCCGGCTCGAACGGCTTCGACGACCGCGCGCCGGGCGGGCCCAACGGCTTCGCCGGGGCCGCCCCGGTCGCGCCGGCCTCGCCGGCGCCGCCGCCGGCGTTCCCGCCGGGGGTGCCCTCCTTCGTCGACGCGCCGCAACAGAACCGGCCGGTCAACGGGGTGCGGCCGCACGCCGGCGACCGCCCGGCCGACCAGTTCGGCGGCCCGGCCGACCCCTTCGGCGGTCCGGCCGCCGGTGGCCCCGCCGTCGGCGGTGCTCCGGTGGGCGCTGCCGTGCCCGGTTACGGTCCCGCCCCCGACCCGGCTCCGGGCGGTGGCTTCCCGCCGCCGTTCCCGCCGCCGGCGCAGCACCCGGCCGGCCCGGCCCCCTGGGAGCAGCAGCAGCCGGCGGAGCAGAACCGGTTCGACTCGTTCAAGCCGGAGGCGGAGCCGAAGACCGAGGCGCCCACCCCCAAGGTGCGCAACGGCCGGGTGCTCGCCGCCGTGCTGGTCGCCGCCGTGCTGATCCTGGCCGTGCCGCTGGGTCTGCTGATGCTGCTCGGCAAGGTCGGGGGTTCCGACACGCCGGCGTTCGACCCGGCGGTCGGGACCTGCGTCAAGAAGTCCGGCGACGGCGCCGCCGCCGCGGACTGCGGCGAGGCGGGCGCGTTCACCGTGGTCTCCAAGGTGGACGCCAAGGAGAAGTGCGCCGACCCGGCGCAGCCGCACGTGGTGCTCGCCGGTGAGGGACCCAACCGGGTGATCTGCCTGAAGCCGGCCGGGCAGTAACCGCACCAGACGACCGGCGGGGCCACGGGTGACCGTGGCCCCGCCGCCGTTGTCCGGCCCGCACGAGAGCCGGCCGGGGCGGGGCGGGGCGGGGCGGATGTGACGGAGCCCGCCCCGGGGTACCGGCCGGAACGGCGGGTACCGTCCGGCAGACTGGCGACATGAGCGCACGAGTACGGGCACCGGAGCTGCGCGGCCGGGGCTGGCTGAACACCGGCGGTCGGGAGCTGAAGCTCGCCGACCTGCGCGGCAAGATCGTCGTCGCCGACTTCTGGACTTTCTGCTGCATCAACTGCCTGCACGTACTCGACGAGCTGCGGCCGCTGGAGGAGAAGTACGGCGACGTGCTCGTGGTGATCGGCGTGCACTCGCCGAAGTTCGAGCACGAGAAGGACGCGGCTGCCCTGGCCGCGGCCGTCGAGCGGTACGGGGTGCACCACCCGGTGCTCGACGACCCCGAGATGCACACGTGGCAGCAGTACGCGGCCCGGGCCTGGCCGACCCTGTCGGTGATCGACCCGGAGGGCTACGTGGTGGCCACCATGGCCGGCGAGGGGCACGCCGAGGGGCTGGCCCGGCTGATCGACGAGCTGATCGCCACCCACGAGGCCAAGGGCACCCTGCACCGGGGTGACGGCCCGTACGTGCCGCCGGCCGAGCCGGAGACCACGCTGCGGTTCCCGGGCAAGGCCGTGCTGCTGGAGAACGGCAACCTGCTGGTGTCGGACTCGGCCCGGCACTCGCTGGCCGAGCTGGCGCCGGACGGCGAGACGCTGGTCCGCCGGATCGGCTCGGGCAGCCGGGGCCGCGCCGACGGTCCGGCCGAGGCGGCCGGGTTCTCCGAGCCGCAGGGGCTCTGCCTGCTCCCCGCGCACGTCGCCGAGGTGGCCGGCTACGACCTGGTCGTCGCGGACACCGTCAACCACCTGCTGCGGGGCGTACGCCTGGCCACCGGCGAGGTGGTCACCGTGGCCGGCACCGGGCGGCAGTGGCGCTCCACCGTCGACGACCACGCGCACGACGCGCTCGCCGTCGACCTCTCCTCCCCCTGGGACCTGGCCTGGTACGACGACAAGGTGGTCATCGCGATGGCCGGGATCCACCAGCTCTGGTGGTTCGACCCGGTGAAGCGGACCGCCGGCATGTACGCGGGCACCACTGTCGAGGCGCTGCGCGACGGCCCGCTGGCGGACGCCTGGATGGCCCAGCCCTCCGGCCTGTCGGTCTCCGCCGACGGCACCCGGCTCTGGGTCGCCGACAGCGAGACCAGCGCGATCCGGTACGTCGAGGACGGGGTCATGGGCACCGCGGTCGGGCAGGGTCTCTTCGACTTCGGCCACGTCGACGGGCCGGCCGCGTCGGCGCTGCTCCAGCACCCGCTCGGGGTCTGCGCGCTGCCGGACGGCTCGGTGCTGATCGCCGACACCTACAACGGCGCGGTGCGCCGCTACGACCCGGCGGGCGACCAGGTCTCCACCGTCGCCGACGGGCTGGCCGAGCCGAGCGACCTGGTGCTCACCCCGGCCGGCGAGGTGCTGGTGGTGGAGTCCGCCGCGCACCGGCTCACCCGGCTGGCCCCGGGTGCGCTCTCCGCGGCCGGGGCGAGCACCGTGGCCGGCCCCCGGCACCGCGCCGAGCGGAAGCCGACCGACGTCGGGGCCGGCGAGCTGACGCTGGACGTCATCTTCACCCCGGCGCCGGGGCAGAAGCTGGACGAGACGTACGGCCCGTCCACCCGGCTGGTGGTCTCCGCGTCCCCGCCGGAGCTGCTGGTCGAGGGGGCGGGCACCGGCACCGAGCTGTCCCGCCGGCTGGTGGTCAACGGCGACGTCGCCGGCGGCGTGCTCCAGGTGACCGCCCAGGCGGCGACCTGCGACGCGGACGTCGAGCACGCGGCCTGCCACCTGACCCGGCAGGACTGGGGCGTGCCGGTGCGGGTGGTCGACGGCGGCGCGGCCCGGCTGCCGCTGGTGCTGCGCGGGCTGGACGCCTGAGGCGGTCCGCGCCGGCTACCCGGCGAACGGCGTGGGCGAGACGCCGGCGTCGATCAGTGCGGCGCGGACCAGCTCGGCGGCGGCCACCGCGCCGGGGCTGTCGCCGTGCAGGCAGATCGACTCCACCTGGCACGGGATCACGCTGCCGTCGACAGCGACCACTGTCCGCTCGGTGGCCATCCGGACGGCCCGGGCGGCCACCTCCTCCGGGTCGGTGACCAGCGCGCCGAACGCGGTGCGCGGCACCAGTTGCCCGTTGGGCAGGTAGCCCCGGTCGGCGAAGCCCTCGGCCACCACCCGCAGGCCGGCGCCGACCGCGAGCTGGGCGAGCACCGAGCCGGGCGCGCAGAGCACCGGCAGCTCGTGGTCGTACTCGCCGACGGCGGCGACCACCGCCGCGGCCTGGGACTCGTCGCGGGCCGCGGCGTGGTAGAGCGCGCCGTGCGGCTTGAGGTAGCGCACCCGGCCGCGGAACACCCGGCAGAACGCGTCCAGCGCGCCGAGCTGGTAGATGATCTCGTCGCGCAGCTCCGTGAAGGCGTACGCGATGTGCCGGCGGCCGAATCCGGCGAGGTCGCGGTAGCCGACCTGGGCCCCGATCGCGACGCCCCGCTGGATGGCGCCGGCGCAGACCCGGCGCATGGTGGGCGGGTCGCCGCCGTGGAAGCCGCAGGCGACGTTGGCGGAGGTGACCAGGTTCAGCAGCGCGTCGTCGTCACCGAGCCGCCAGATGCCGAAACCCTCGCCGAGGTCAGCGTTGAGGTCCATGAAATCTCACCGTAGTGCCTGGCCGGGCCTGCGCGAGCGGGGCCACGTCGGCCACCACCCCGACGACCGGGTAGCCGCCGGTGGTCGGGTGGTCGGCGAGGAAGACCAGGGGTTGGCCGTCCGCCGGCACCTGCACCGCGCCGAGGACGAGCCCTTCGCTGGGCAGTTCCCCCGCCACCGCGCGGGGCAGCGGCGCGCCGGTCAGGCGCGCGCCGACCCGGTTGCTCAGCGGGCTCACCACGTACGCCGTACCGAGCAGCCGGTCCAGCGCGTCCGGGGTGAACCAGTCGTGCCGGGGGCCGAGCCGCAGTGCCAGCCACAGCTCGGCCGGGGCCGGCACGCCGACGGTCAGGTCGACCGGGGCGGGCGGGCCGGACGGGGTGCCCAGCGGCAGCCGGTCGCCGTCGCGCAGCGGTGCCGGGCCGAGCCCGGAGAGGGTGTCGGTGGACCGGCTGCCGAGCACCGGCTCGACGGCGACCCCGCCGGCGACCGCGAGCCAGTTGCGCAGCCCGTCGGGGGGCGGGGCGATCCGCAGCACCGCGCCCGCCGGCAGCGACAGCGGGCGGCCCACGTCGCCGGGGCGGCCGTCGACCCGGACGGCGGTGCCGGCGCCGGTCACCGCGACCGTGGTGGCCCGGGGAAACCGCAGCTCGCAGCCGGTCAGGGTGATCTCCAGGCCGGCCGCGGCCTCCGGGTTGCCGACCAGCCGGTTGGCCAGCCGCAGCGCCGCCGGGTCGAGCGCGCCGGAGCGGGGTACGCCGAGGTGCGCCCAGCCGGGCCGGCCCAGGTCCTGGACGGTGGTGAGCGCGCCGGCCCGGAGCACCTCGACGGTTGCCGGCCTCACCCGGCCACCAGGCGTACCTCGGTGCCGGGGGTGAGCCGGGCGGGCGGGTCGGCGTGCACGTCGAAGAGGGTCAGCTCGGTGCGCCCGACCAGCAGCCAGCCGCCCGGTGAGGCGCTCGGGTAGACGCCGGCGTACGGGCCGGCCAGGGCGACGGAGCCGGCCGGCACCCGGGGGCGCGGGCTGGGCAGCCGGGGCACGGCCAGCCCGGCCGGCAGCCCGGTCAGGTACGCGAACCCGGGCGCGAAGCCACAGAAGGCCACCCGGAACCGGGTCCGGCGCAGCCGCTGGACCACGGCCGGCACGTCGACGCCCCAGTGGCCGGCGACGGCGGGCAGGTCCTCCCCGTCGTACGTCACCGGGATCTCGACCGTGCCGGCGGGGGCCGTGGTGGCGGCCGGTCGCGGCGTCCAGCCGGCGATCCGGTGGGCGGTGGCGGTCGGGTCCGGCACGCCGTCGAGCAGGACGGTGGTGGCCGCCGGCACGATCTCGGCGGCGGTCAGCTCACCGCTTTCCCGGCGGCGCCACAGCTCGGCCCGCCACGCCTCGACCAGGTCGGCGACGCCCGGCCCGGCGGCGGCCTCCGGTACGGCGAAGTCGAGCAGCAGGGCGTGCGCCCCGACGGGTCGGATCCGCATCCGGCCATCCTCGCCGATCGGGCGCGGATCGGGGGAGGGTCCGCGGTCCCGCGGCGGGAGTGACCGGTCGCACTACCAACAAGTAACCTACGGTGCCGTAACCTATCTACGTGACCACCTCCGCTCCGCTTCGGCTCAAGCCGGTCGACATCGGTAAACCCCGGATGCGCGGCTGGCTGCACACGTACGCGTTCTTCGTCGCCCTCGTCTGCGGGATCGTGCTCTGCTCGATCGCCGCCACCCGGCCCGGCTGGGCGCCGCTGGTGAGCTGCCTCGTCTACAGCCTGACGGTCTGCGGGCTCTTCGGCACCAGCGCCCTCTACCACCGTCGAGTGTGGTCGGAGCGCGGCTACCAGATCATGCGCCGGATGGACCACTCGATGATCTTCGTGTTCATCGCCGGCACCTACACGCCGTTCTGCGTCCTGCTGCTGGACTTCCGACCAGCGGTGATCATGCTGTCGCTGGTCTGGGGCGGCGCCCTGGCCGGGGTGGCGCTCAAGCTGGTCTGGCCGCACGCGCCCCGCTGGGTCTCCGCGCCGCTCTACCTGGCGCTGGGCTGGGTGGCGGTCGCCATGCTGCCGGACATCCTGCACTCCGGCGGGGTGGCCGCGCTGGTGCTGCTGATCGTCGGCGGGGCCGTCTACAGCGTCGGCGCCGTCTTCTACGCGCTGCGCCGGCCCAATCCGTGGCCCAACGTCTTCGGCCACCACGAGTTCTTCCACGCCTGCACGCTGGTCGCCGCGCTCTGCCACCACATCGCCATCTACTTCGCGCTCTTCGCCTGACCGACGCGCGCCGGGGGCCCCGCGGCGTCGCGGAGCCCCCGGAAGCAGCGGTCGACGTCAGACGGTACGGCCCGGCCGGCGCACCTCGCGGTACTCCTGCACGACCCGGTCGTCCTGCACCGGCACGACCCGCTCGGCGACCACGCGGTCGTCGCGGGCGGGGCTGGCCACCACCGTGCGCCGCCGGGAGTTCCAGAAGTAGAGGGTGACGAGCAGGCCGGCGACCCCGGCGAGCATCAGCACCCAGCCGACGACGCTCAGGTCGAGCCAGCCCAGATCCGCCTGCACGGCGAACGCGAAGATCGCACCCAGTGCGATCAGGAAGATACTGCCACCAATGCCCATCTCGGCGCCTCCTCGGCTGTAGCTGGCGTTTCCCTCCGCCGCGGCCATCGGTGAGGTTGCGGCATCCATCGACTTACCCCGGCGCTGTGATCGCCAATCGGGCAAGCTGAGGACATGACGGACGCGTACGCCGAGGAACGGACGCTGGTGTTGCTCCGGCACTCCAAGGCCGAGCCTCCCGACGACGGGCCGGACGTTGATCGGGGCCTGTCCGCACGCGGGGAGGCCGACGCCGCCGCGGCCGGCGCCTGGCTGGCCCGGCACGACCTGCTGCCCGACGTGGTGATCTGTTCGGCCGCCCGGCGCACCCGGCAGACCTGGCACCGGGTGGCGATGGGAATGACCGGTACGCCGCCGGAGGGCGGCCCGGCCGGTCCCGCCCCGGCGGTGCACTACGAGGCCGACGCCTACGAGGCGCAGCCGGAAGACCTGCTGGCCCTGGTCCGGCGGATCGACCCGGCCGCCCGGACGGTGCTGCTGGTCGCCCACAACCCGGGTATCTCGCTCTTCTCCGCGCTGCTCGACCCGGAGCGGGCGGACCCGGACGGCCTGCGCACCAGCGACGTGGTGGTACACCGCACCGGGGTGACGTGGGCGGAGCTGGGCCGGGGGCGGGCCGAGATCACCGACCGCCACATCGCCCGCGGCTGAGCCGGCCGGCCGGTGGACGTGGCCGAGCCACCCGCCCGGTGCTCGGCGGGTGGCTCACAGCCGCTGGTGTCGCGGCGGTCAAGGGAGCCGTCGGGCGGTGGCCGCCCGGCTCACGAGGGCGGCGCGGTCGGCGGCGGCGGATCCGGTGGGGGCGGCATCATCGCGGTCGGATGCGACAGCCGGTTCTCCTCCACGATCAGCGTCCGCGCCCGCTTCCGGCGGTCCTGCCAGAACCAGAGCGTGGTGAGCAGCACGGCCAGCCCGGCCAGGATGAACACCCAGCCGACCGCGCGCAGGTCGACCCACCAGACGTTGGCCCGGATGGCGAAGGTCAGGATCGCGCCGATGGCGATGAGAAAGATCCCGCTACCAATGCCCATGTGCGCTGCACTCCCCCGTGCGGTGGCTCTGGGCGTGCTCTGACGTGGTCGCGCGACGGTTACCCGCCACGCCGAGGGGCTACCCGGCCGGCCCGGCCGAATCCGCCGACTTCCCGGCGGCGGGCGGTCGCACGCGGTATGGCCGAGCCCGGGGCGATCCGGACGGCAGGGACCGCACGGCGGTATCCGGGCGCACCCGGTGCGCCGCCGACCGCGATCGGGCACCGGTCCCGCGGACACGCCGACGGCCGGCGGGCTGCTGCCCGCCGGCCGTCGGTACCAGGTCGGTGCCGGGTCACCCCGGCTCGGCCGCCGCGCCGGGGCGCGGTACGGCCTACCTCAGAAGGCCTCCTCCGGGAGGTCCATGATCTCCAGGTCGGTGCCCTCGATGATCCGCCGGTCGGCGCCGATGCGGGGCAGCACCTCGCGGGCGAAGAACCGGGCGGCGGCCACCTTGCCGGTGTAGAACGCCTTGTCGGCGGCGGACACCTCGCCGTTCAGGGCGCTCAGCGCCACGTCGGCCTGCCGCTGGAGCAGCCAGCCGACCACCAGGTCGCCGATCGCCAGCAGGAACCGGCGGCTGCTCAGGCCGACCTTGTAGAGGGCCCGGGGGTCACCGCCCTGCGCCTCGCCCAGCCAGCCGGTCATCACGCCGAGGATGTTCTGCACCTCGGCGAGCGCCTTACCCAGCGCCTGCCGCTCCTCCTTGAGCTGGCCGTTGCCGCCCTCGGTGGTGATGAACTCCTGGATCTCGGCGGCCACCGCCATCAGCGCCTTGCCGTTGTCCCGGACGATCTTCCGGAAGATCAGGTCGAGGCTCTGGATCGCCGTGGTGCCCTCGTACAGGGTGTCGATCTTGGCGTCCCGGACGTACTGCTCCAGCGGGTAGTCCTGGAGGAAGCCGGAGCCGCCGAACGTCTGCAGCGCCTCGTGGCCGAGCAGCTCGTACGCCCGCTCCGAGCCGACGCCCTTGACCAGCGGCAGCAGCAGGTCGTTGACCCGCTTGGCGAGCTTGGTGGCCTTCTCGTCGCCGGCCGCCTCGGCGATGGCGACCTTGTCCTGCCAGGACGCGGTGTAGAGCACCAGCGCGCGCAGACCCTCGGCGTACGACTTCTGCAGCAGCAGCGAGCGGCGCACGTCCGGGTGGTGGGTGATGGTCACCCGGGGCGCGGTCTTGTCGGCCTGCTGGATCAGGTCGGCGCCCTGCACGCGGTTCTTGGCGTACTCCAGCGCGTTCAGGTAGCCGGTGGAGAGGGTGGCGATCGCCTTGGTGCCGACCATCATCCGGGCGTACTCGATGATCATGAACATCTGCCGGATGCCGTCGTGCTTGTCGCCCAGCAGCCAGCCCTTGGCCGGCACGCCGTGCTCGCCGAAGGTCATCTCGCAGGTGTTCGAGACCTTGATGCCCATCTTGTGCTCGACGTTGGTGGCGAAGACGCCGTTGCGCTCGCCCAGCTCGCCGGTCTCCTCGTCGAAGTGGTACTTCGGCACGACGAACAGGGACAGGCCCTTGGTGCCCGGGCCGCCCACGCCCTCCACGCCGACCGGCCGGGCCAGCACGTAGTGGACGATGTTGTCGCTCAGGTCGTGCTCGCCCGAGGTGATGAAGCGCTTGACGCCCTCGATGTGCCAGGAGCCGTCCGGCTGCGGGATGGCGCGGGTGCGGCCGGCGCCCACGTCCGAGCCGGCGTCCGGCTCGGTGAGCACCATGGTGGAGCCCCACTGCTTGTCGATGAAGAGCTTGGCCCACTTCTTCTGCCGCTCGGTGCCCTCGACGTGCAGCACGTGCGCGAAGGACGGGCCGGAGGCGTACATCCAGACCGGGGCGTTCGAGCCGAGGACCAGCTCGGCGAGCGCCCACCACAGAGCCCGCGGGGCGTTGGTGCCGTCCAGCTCCGGCGGGAGGTCGAGCCGCCAGAACTCCGACTCCATGAACGCGCGGTACGACTTCTTGAACGACTCCGGCAGCGGCGCGGTGTGCGTGGCCGGGTCGAAGACCGGCGGGTTGCGGTCGCTGTCCGAGTAGCTGGCGGCCAGGTCCTCGCGAGCGAGGCGGTCGACCTCGGCGAGGATGCTGCGCGCGGTGTCGATGTCGAGATCCGAGTACGGCTCCTGGCCGAACGCCCGGTCCGCCCCGAAGACCTCGAAGAGGTTGAACTCGAGGTCCCGAAGGTTGCTCTTGTAGTGGGTCATGCTCGCTGGCCCCGCTTCCGGACAGGTGTTACCGATCAGTAACCCAGACTGTATTACCGACCGGTAGGCACCGACAACCCGGTTCCGGAAGTGACAGCCATTACACACTTCCGGTTCGGCTGTCCGCCAGGCGCGGGCCCGGCCCGTCGGCGGCCGGTGCGCTCAGCTCTCGGCGGCGCCGACCTCCCAGCTCGGCACGGGCGCGTCCGAGCCGCCGCGGGATCCGGTGTACTCCATCAGCACCAGGGCGATGTCGTCGTCCAGCCGGCCGTGCACCCACTCCACCAGCGCGGTCTCCAGCGAGGCCAGCCCGTCGGCCACGGTGCCGTGGCCGAGCAGCCGCCAGGCCCGGTCGGCGGTGGGGAAGAACTCCCCGTCCCGCCGGGCCTCGCCGAGCCCGTCGGTGAAGAGCAGCAGCCGGTCGCCCGGCTCCAGCCGCTCCACCCGGGGCCGGACCACCGGCATGAAACCCAGCGGCGGGGCGGGCGCCGGCGGCTCCAGCGGGATCACCGCGCCCCGGCGCAGCAGCAGCGGCGGCGGGTGGCCGCAGTTGACGATGGTGAGCGTCCCGCCCCGCTCCTCGACCAGCGCCGCGGTGACGAAGTCCTCGTCGCCGACGCTGCGGGCCACCGCCCGGTCCAGGTCGGCCACCACGGCGCGCAGGTCGGCCCGCTCGTACGCGACGTGCCGGTAGGAGCCCAGCACGATGCTGGCCAGCCGGACCGCCTCCAGTCCCTTGCCGCGTACGTCGCCGATGATCATGCGCACGCCGTACGGGGTGTCGATCGCCTCGTACAGGTCGCCGCCGATCTCCGCGGTGGCGGTGGACGAGATGTACCGGCCGGCGACCGAGAGCGTGCCGACCTGCGGGCCGAGCGGGCGCAGCACCGCCTGCTGGGCCACCGCCGCCAGCTTGGACAGCTCGGCGATCTGCTCGGCCTGCCGCTGCCGCACCGCGGCGACGGCGGCCGCGATGCCGGTGCCGAGCGCGATGCCGGCCACGTTCACCCCGTTGACCAGGGAGATCGACCAGTCACAGAGGGCGAACGCGGCGCCGACCGCGGTGGCCACTACGCCGACGCCGAGCACCACCCGCCAGGACGCCAGCGCCGCGGCCAGGAAGGGCGCGGCCACCATGAGTGCGATGTAGTGGGCCGGCCGCCCGTCGGCCAGCTCGACCGAGGACACGATCGCGAGCAGGGCGAGGGCCGCGCCGAGACCGGCGCGGGATCCGGGGCTCAGCGGGCCGCGGCCCGACTGGAAGGGATGCGTGCGTACGAGGGACAGCATGCCTGATGGACGTGAACGGTTGAATGAACCTGGCCCGTCGACCGAGGAGGTTCTGGCCGCGCGGACCCCGTCGGCGGGCCGATCGCCGTCCGGCACGGGCTCAGCCGAGCACCTCGTAGCGCACGTCCACGTGCCCGAGGTCCAGCGACGCGATCTCGGCGAACGCGGCCCGGGACAGGTCGATGCAGCGGCCCTCGATGAACGGGCCCCGGTCGTTGATCCGTACGGTCACCGACTTGCCGTTGTCCGGGTTGGTCACCCGGACCCGGGTGTTGAACGGCAGCGTCTTGTGTGCGGCGGTCAGCGCGTCCGGGTTGAAGTTCTCGCCGTTGGCGGTCAACTGGCCGTCGGAGTAGAAGGAGGCGCCGCACGAGCCGCTCTCCACCACCTTGGTGGTGGCGGTCTTCTTCGCCGTCGCGGTGGGCTTCGGGCTGGCGGTGCGGGGCTTGCTCCGCGACGGCGCCTGAGGCGACCGGGTGGCCGTCGGGCTCGCGGTCACGCTCGGCGACGGGCTCGCGCTCGGCGAGATGGGTGCGGCGCTGGTCGGCGTGGCGACGGGCGAGAGGTCGACGGCGACCGGCCGCGCCGGCTCCGAGCCGGCGGTGAGCTGCACGGCGCCGACGGTGCCGCCGACGGCGAGCGCGACGCCGACCGCCGCGGTGGCCGCGATGCCGGCCGGCGAGAACCTGCGGGAACGGGAGTGCCTACCAGCCACCGGAACCGGTCCTTTCACGATCTGAACAAACCGGCTCGGACCGTAACGAGAGAAGCACTTCCGAAGTCAACGTGATCATTGTGGTATGCCCGGAATTGCGGTGATACGTGTAGCCGATCATCCGACCCGAGGTGGGCCGCCCGGCCCGGTGAGCGCCGGTGACCGCCCGCCCCGCCCGGCCGCGCGCCGATCCCGCAGGATGGGTGACATGCCCGCCGAGCTGAGCGAACGTCTGGCCGAGCTGTTCCGCTGGATCGATCCCGGTCCCGGCGCCAGCCACCTGGTCAGCGACGTCTCCGGCTGGTGGCGGGATCCGGACGTGCTCGCCCGGCTGGGCCCGGCCCTGGTGGAGCCGTTCCGGGCGGCCCGGCCCACCGTGGTGGTCTCTCCGGCGGTCACCGGGTTCCTGCTCGGACCGCTCGCCGCGACCGCCCTCGGGGTGGGTTTCGTGCCGGCGCACAAGCCGGGCGACGGCCGCCTGCCAGCCGGGCCGCTGACCTGGGCGCAGAGCCCGCCCGACTTCCGCGGCCGGCGGGTGGACCTGGCCGTGCGGGACCACGCCCTCGACCGCACCGACCGGGTGCTGGTGGTGGACGACTGGGTGGCCACCGCGGCGCAGGTGCGCGCGCTCTACGAGATCTGCGCCGCCCGGGGCGCCGAGCCGCTCGGCACCGCCACCGTGGTCCTCGACTGCGCTCCGGAGGTCGCCGCCGAGCTACGGATCCGGGGCCTGGTGACCGCCGACGCGCTGCGTCCCTGACCGACCGGGTGCCCGCCGGCGTCGGCGCTGGAGGGGCGGCCGGCCGGGCTCAGCGGACGAACTCCTCGACCGCCGTGCAGACCCGGCCCAGCGCCTCGGCCGAGCGGGCCAGCGGGCCCGGCACCATCAGCGCGTGGTCGGCCTGGTCGATCTCCACTAGGTGCGGGGTGAGCCGGCGGGCGACCGCGCCGTCCCAGGACGGATCGGCGGTGCCGCCGACCAGCAGGAACGGTGCGGTGGCGCGATCCAGCGCGTCGACCACCGCGGGCAGGTGCAGCAGCGGGGTGAGCCAGACGGCGGGCAGCCCCCGGTCGGCGGCGAGCGGCGCGGCGAACGTACCGAGCGACTTGCCGACCAGCAGCTCCATCCGCCCGGTGAGGGTCGGGGCGACCTGCCCGGTCACCCAGTCGACGGCCGCGTCCGCCCCGTCCCGGTCCGGCGCGAGCCCTTCGGGCACCTGCCAGGAGATCGCGTGCAGGGCGAAGCCGGCACGGCGCAACGCCTCGCCGAGGTAGAGGAAGAGCGGGAACCGGGTGTCGTAGCCTCGGCCGGGGATGAGCACCGCACGCCGGTCCGCCATGGCCGCCTCCTGATCGTCGACCCGCCCACCGTATCGCCGTACGGTCCGCCCGTGGGCGCCAAATGTCGCGGCCCCCGACCGTGCCGGGCGTAGCCTCGGCAGGATGTGGCCTCGGATCGGTGGACTGCGCACGCTCGCCCTCGGCACCCCCGGCGAGCTGCGGACGCGGTTGAACACGCTGGTGCTGGCCGGGGTGAAGACCGCCACCGCCGGCCTGCTCACCGAGTACGCCGAGGAGGGCGAGGAGCTGGAGCGGGTCGGTGAACGGCTGGTCCTGGTCGACGACCGGGACGCGCTGGCCGGCGTCGTCGAGGTGACCGGCGTCGAGGTGGTCCCGTTCGCCGAGGTGTCCTGGGGCTTCGCGCGCTCCGAGGGGGAGGGCGACCGGTCGATCGAGGAGTGGCGGGCCGGGCACGCCGCCTACTGGGCGCGGGTCGGCACCCCGGTCACCGACGACACCGACGTCGTCTGCATCCGCTTCCGGCTGGTCTCCGGCGGCGCGGGCGGCGTGGCCACCGGAGACCTCGGTCCGTAGCCGGCGGGACGGACGGCGAACGGCGGGGCGGGAGCGGTCAGCCGCGGCGCAGTTCGGGCAGCAGCCGGGTGGCCACGTCGACCAGCACCTCCTCGTCGCCGGCGTACCAGCTGCTGGCCCGGGGCCAGTGGGTCACCACGTCGGTGAAGCCGAGCGCGGCGGCACGCTCGACCTGGTCGGCGAAGAACTGGGCGCTGCGCAGCGAGAAGACCGGCGCCGAGTCGAGCGAGAGGTAGCGGTCCAGGGTGGCCGGGTCGCGCCCGGCGGCGGCCAGCGTCGCGTCCAGCCGGGCGCACAGCTCGCCGACCCCGACCCACCAGCTCTCCAGGTCGTCGCCGCCGGGACCGGTGGTGACCCAGCCCTGGCCGAACCGGGCCACCAGCTTCATCGAGCGGGGCCCGTTCGCCGCCACCACGAACGGCACCCGGGGCTGCTGCACGCAGCCGGGGTTGTTCCGGGCGTCCATTGCGGCGAACCAGTCACCCCGCCAGGTCGTCCCGTCCTCGCGCAGCACCAGGTCGAGCAGCTCGGTGAACTCGCCGAAGCGGTCCACCCGCTGCCGCGGCGGCAGCGTCTCACCGCCGAGCACGGTGGCGTCGAAGCCGATGCCGCCGGCGCCGAGGCCGAGCAGCAGCCGGCCGCCGGAAACGTCGTCGAGCGCTGTCACCTGCCGGGCGAACGCGGCCGGGTGCCGGAAGTTCGGCGAGGCGACCAGCGTGCCGAGGCGGATCCGGGAGGTCACCGTCGCGGCGGCGGTCAGCGTGGTGACCGAGTCGAACCAGGGCCCGTCGACCAGGTCCCGCCAGCCCAGGTGGTCGTAGGTCCAGGCGTGGTCGAAGCCCCACTCGTCGGCCTGCCGCCAGCGGCGCTGCGACTCGGACCAGCGCTGGTCGGGGAGGATCACGATGCCAATCCGCATGATCGGCAGCCTAATGGCCGGCACCGACGGCCCGGCCCGGTCGGGTTAGGGACCTTGCCATGTATCGATGATCTGAATATGTTGACCCGCGTGACCCCGATGCGCGAGCCGACGTTCCTCATCCTCACCGCGCTCGCCGCCGGCCCACGGCACGGCTACGGCCTCATCCGGGAGGTCGCCGCCCTCTCCGAGCAGCGCGTCACGCTGCTGCCCGGCACCCTCTACGCCGCCCTCGACCGGCTCAGCGCGCAGGGGCTGGTCGCCCCGGACCGCGAGGAGACCGTCGACGGGCGGCTGCGCCGCTACTACCGGCTCACCCCGGACGGCGTCTCCGCCCTCGACGCCGAGACCGCCCGGTTGCGGCAGCTCACCACCGCCGCCGAGGCCCGGCTGCGCCCGCTCCGCCCCCGTACCGCCTGACCCGCGCCACCTTCCCGAAGGGACGGCCATGCCGCCGACCGGCGACCCGCTCGCCCGCCGCTACCGGCGGCTGCTCCGGTGCCACCCGCGCGCCTACCGCCGCGCCCGCGGGGAGGAGATGGTCGGCGTGCTGCTGGACGGCGCACCGCCCGGCCGCACCCGGCCGACCCTGCGGGAGGCGGTCGACCTGCTCCGGCACGGTCTGCGCTGCCGGCTCGGCCGCCCGGCCAGCCGTACGGTGGGCGTCTGGGCGACCCTCGCGGCCGTCATCTGCGGGCTGTTCACCGGGGCCGCCGCCACCCGGGTCGCCTGGGAGACCTCCCGCCCGCAGCCCGACCGGGCCGAGGCCGCCGCGCTCTTCGCCGACGTGTTCCCCGGCCACCGGCTCGGCGACGTCGAGCCCGCGACGGCGCTGTTCACCTTCTACAGCCAGCCGCTGCGGCTGCGTAACCTCGACCAGGTGCTCCTCGGTGACGGCGGCGAGTACCAGCAGGGCGAGACGCTGCTCAGCGCGGCCGGCGCACCGCCCACGCCGGCCGGGCGGATGCTCACCGACACCGAGCGGCGGCTCCGGGAGGCCGGCTGGCAGGTGTACGAGCCGATGGTCAGCGGGGACTCCGGCTGCACCGACAAGTGGTGCGCCTCCGTCGTCCGGTTCACCGAGACCACCGTCCTGGCCCGCCGCGGCGACACCGCGCTGCGGGTGACGATCACCTCGCCACCGCAGGGCGTGAGCAGCTATCTGCTGGTCAGCGTGAACCGGGCCGCACCGCCCGCCGTGCTGCCCGCCGGCCTGCTCGGTGGCCTGCTCGGCGCCGGTCTCGGCTGGCTGGCCTTCGGGTGGGCGAGCCGGCGCACCGACGCCGGGCACCCGGCCGGCGGTGTGGTCACCGCTCTCTTCGGAGTGAGCATGCTCCTGTGGTGGTCACCCGCCCTGCTGACCGTCCCGCACCTGCTCGGCCACCACCTCGACGAGCCGCACCCGAGCTGGCACCCGCTGTGGGAATGGCTCGGGCAACCCGCGCTCGCGCTGTTCTTCGTGGGCGGCGCGCTCTGCGCGCTGCTCGGGTTGGCACTGGCCGCCCTGCCCCGCCACGCCGCCGACCCGCTGCCCACCGCCGCGGCGGGCTGACCGCCGGAAACCGGTGGGCGGCGGCACCTCCGCCTCGTACGCTGCGCCGCGTGGACCAGTCGATGCCGCACACCGTGGACAGCCTCGCGTCGGACCTGCGCGCCCTCGGCCTCGCCGCCGGTGACGTGGTGCTGGTGCACTCGTCGTACCGGAGTCTCGGGTTCGTCGCCGGTGGCACCCAGGCGGTCGTGCAGGCGCTGCTGGCCGCCGTCGGCCGCGAGGGAACCCTGGTCGTGCCGACCCACACGCCGGACAACACCGACCCGGCCGGCTGGCGGCACCCGCCCGTACCGGAGGCGTGGTGGCCGGTGATCCGGGAGCGGACGCCCGGCTTCGACCCGGCGCGCACGCCCAGCCGGTACATGGGAGTCCTGGCCGAGACGGTCCGCACCTGGCCGGGGGCGTTGCGCAGCGACCACCCGCAGGTCTCCTTCGCCGCTCTCGGCCGGCACGCGGCGGAGGTGGTGGCCGGGCACCCGCTGGACGACGCGCTGGGCGAGCGCTCGCCGCTCGGCGCGGTGTACCGGCTGGCCGGCAAGGTGCTGCTGCTCGGCTGCGGGTACGACTCGAACACCTCCCTGCACCTCGCCGAGTACCGGCAGGCCGCGCCGCCGCGCGCGGCGACCGGGTCGTCCCTGCGGCAGCCGGACGGAACCAGCCGGTGGGCCACCTGGGTCGACGTGGTGACCGACGAGAGCGACTTCGACCGCCTGGGCGCCGACTTCGACGCCACCGGGCAGGTGACGACCGGCCGGGTCGGCGGGGCGACCGCCCGGCTGATGCCGCAGCCCGCCCTGGCCGACCACGCCACCGCCTGGATGGCCGCGCACCGGCACTGACGGCGGGCACCTGATCCGGCCGGCGGCGGTTCAGCTCGACAGGTCGGCGGCGCGGTCCAGCAGGGCGCGCCGCTCGGACTCCGCCCGGCACATCGCCGCGGCCCGCCGGAACAGCGCCGCCGCCCGCTCGCGGTCCCCCCGGCGGGCGGTCAGCTCGGCCTCCGCCGCCGCGGCCGGCGGGTAGCCGTCCAGCGCCCCGCCGGCCCGGGCCTCGGCCAGCAGCGCGAGCCCGGCCGCCGGCCCGTGCGCGAAGCCGTGCGCCACCGCGCGGTTCAGCCCGATCACCGGTGACGGCTGGATCCGGGCGAGTTCGTCGTACGCCCGGGCGATGGCCGGCCAGTCGGTGGCCGCGGCGGAGGCGGCGGTGGCGTGGCAGGCGGCGATCCGGGCCTGGAGGGCGTACGGGCCGGCCGGGCGCACCCGGGCCAGGAGGTCGACGGCCTCGGCGATCGCCGCGTGATCCCAGCGGGAGCGGTCCTGCCGGTCGAGGGTGAGCAGGTTGCCGTCGGCGTCCCGCCGGGCGTCGCGGCGGGAGTGCTGCAACAGGAAGAGCGCGAGCAGCGCGGCGACCTCGGGCTGGTCGGGCATGAGCCGGACGAGCAGGCGGGCCAGCCGGATCGCCTCGTCGGCGAAGGCGGGCTCGCCGTCGGCGTCGTAGCCGCGGGTGAAGAGCAGGTAGAGCACGGCGAGCACGCCCGGGAGCCGCTCGGCGAGCATCGGGCCGGTCGGCACCCGGTACGGGATGCCGGCGGTGGCGATCCGAGTCTTCGCCCGGGTCAGCCGCCGGGTCATCGTCGCCTCGCTGACCAGCAGGGCGCGCGCGATGTCGGCGGTCGGTACGCCGCAGACGACGCGTAGCGTCAGCGCCACCCGGGCGTCCAGCGACAGCGCCGGATGGCAGCAGGTGAAGACGAGCCGCAGCCGGTCGTCCACGATCTCCTCCCCGGTCGCCGGCTCCGGGTCGGTGAGCCGGAGCAGCGTCAACTCGGCCAGCTTGCGGCGTTCGACGGAGGCCCGGCGCAGCACGTCCAGCGCGCGGTTGCGGGCCACCGTCATCAGCCAGCCACCCGGGTTCGCCGGCACGCCGTCGCCGGGCCACCGTTCGAGGGCGAGCGCGAGCGCCTCCTGGGCGCAGTCCTCGGCCAGCGTCCAGTCCCCGGTCACCCGGATCAGCGCGGCGACGATCCGGGCGTACGAGTCGGCGCAGGCGGCCGCGACGGCGTCCCCCGTCGCGGCCGCCGACGGGTCAGTCACCCGGCTGGTCGGCCAGGTCGGCGAACGGGCGCAGCTCGATCCGGCCCGCCCGGGCCATCGGGTGGGTGCGCGCCACCTCGATC